>JBBPIH010000064.1:191-38311 GCA_038040455.1 Acidobacteriota bacterium | reverse complement strand
GGTATCCGGCGAATTCAGCCCGATGATCATTAGGTCGAAACTGAAGCTCCATCGGTGACGATGGCGGTTGGTGCCCGGATTCCTCTCGTGGTATCCTGCGTGGAGAAAGATCAGGCTGTCCCGGATCTTTGATTCAGTAAAGTCAATTTCGACTATCGGAGGGCCGTAGGCCTCCCGCACTATCAACGAGGAATTCCTCGGTACAGAAGGAGAACTCATGTCCAAAATCGGCACGAAGTTTTTTTGCTTGCTAGTTGTTCTCTCATTGATGAGCATCTACTTTCCAAAAGTCATAGCACAAACACAGAACACCGGAGCTATTCAAGGACGCGTCTTTGAGGCTGGAACCCTCGATCCTCTGCCGAGTGTCGTTGTCACAATCACTCACGAAGGGATCGAGCTCGAGCGCACTACTATCAGCAATGATCAGGGCATTTATTACGTCGGGATCCTTCCTGCCGGCAGGTACAGAATCACAGCGGCGAAACAGGGATATGAGAATGACGTTGATCCCAGGAACTCAGTCATTAATAGTTTTCTCATTCATATCACCAATACTGAGCGTGCAGACCAGCCTCCTCCAATCATTCTGCGAAGGACTGGCGCGACCGCGCCGCCTCCGGCAACGCAGCCGCCAGCGACGCAGCCGCCGCCCACTCTCCCCCCAACCAGGCCGGCTTCAACGACGGATGAGTCAGATGTCGCCCTGTTGGCGAACACTTCGAACGCGACACGAGGCGGCAACTTTGACGAGAGATTCTTGCTATCTCTTCCCTTGCCCGGCGTCCGCAGCTTTGATGACCTGGCGTTTCTGGTTCCGGGCGTCGCGCTCCCCCCTTTATCAATCGGCACAAGTGTGGGCCCGGGGATCGGTCCGGGCGTCGGAACTACGGGTCAATTCTCCGTCAATGGATTGCGCAGCCGCTCGAACAACTTCACGATTGACGGCTCAGATAACAATGATGAAGACGTCGGCGTGCGCCGCCAGGGATTCACGTCGCTTGTGCCACAATCAATCGAGAGCCTGCAGGAGTTTCAGATCTCGACCCTTCTGCCCGAGCCGCAATACGGACGAAACATGGGCGCTCAGGTGAACGCCGTCTCTCGGTCGGGCGGCACGGGCTATCACGGAACGATTTATGGATTCTTCACAGATAGCCGATTACGCGCGCGGGATCCGTTTGAGTACAAGCCGGCGGGTTCGAGGTCTGTTGTGAGTTCTAAGGGGCAACAAGTCTCTCTGGACAACGCGCCGCTGACGGTTCCCGATTTCAAGGCCGGTAAGAACCCTTTCACTCGCGCTCAATATGGCGCTGTGTTCGGCGGACCTCTTATGAGCAGGAACACGCACTTCTTCCTCTCAGTCGAACACCAGGACATAAACGCGGCCAAAACCGCGCATTTCGCTGTTCCAACCGTCGCAGAGCGGGGCCTCTTCGGAACGGGAGATACAGGAGTCGTTCTCGGTATTAACCGAGATCAGGCATTTCCCACGTCGCTTACTGGCAACTCTTTCACCAGCCTCTTTCCATTCCCTAACAACGGCAGCGGCCCTTATCGCGGCAACACGTACACAGAGGTTCTTCCTGCAAGTGCTGATGGAACTATTTTCTCTGGCAAGCTGGATCAAAACCTCAAGGCATTTGGAAAAGAGCATTCTCTGACCGCGCGTTATAACTTCACAGACGATGATACGATTCTGCCTGTGACCAACGAAGCGATCTTTTCGTCGCTTGAGCCGTTAGTTCGCACCCAGAATTTTGCTTTGTCTCTCAGCAGCTCGCTCTCTTCTCGCCTTGCAAACCAGTTTCGCTTCTCATTTGGCAGAACGAACCTTAAGTTTGAAGAAGTACGCAATCCATTTCTTAAGCCGTCTGCATCGTTGCCCAATGAGCCCTTCCTTTTGAATGCCCGGCTTCTGTTTAATGCTTCCTCGCCAGGGAACCCGGCATTCTTGTCCGTTCCAGGTTCCGATACGGAGCGGGGCTTCGGCGCTATTACGGGCTTCCTCGCTAGTACTGGCACCGGTCCTTTGGGTCAGGTTGAAGTCTCCGGCTATAGTACGATCGGAGTAGATGTTTTCAACTTCCCGCAAGGGAGAACCAACAATCTCTTCCAGTACGCCGACACTCTTATCTACAATCTGAACCGGCACAGAATCATTGCCGGGGTCGATATACGCCAGTCTCATCTGGACAGTTTTCTCGATAGGAACTCCCGCCCGCTCGCCGTCTTCAGCGGCGCGGTGGATATTGCAGGGCTCGTCCTCGCTGTTGGTAGCAGGCTGCCGGAAGTAATAGGCGGAAAGGGCGGCAGTCCGGTCTGCGTAGACGCGGCATGTTTTTACATAGGCCGCGATTACCTTGCTGCCGGCGCGGCGACGGGGTTCTTTCAGGCGTTAACGAATGGCGTTAATGATTCAAAGATACGCTTGCGATACTGGCAGAATGATTTCTTCCTGTCTGATCAGATTCGCCTCAGCAACAGGTTCACTCTCTCGGTCGGGGTCAGGTATGAGCTCAACACGGTTCCAAAGGAGGTTGACCGCCGCATTGAATCCACTTTCGCCTCGCCGGAAGTTAAGATGTTTGCCGAGATAGAGCGATCTACTTCCGCCCAACTTGGCGGTCGCGCAGTCTCAGGGTTTGAGCAGTTCCTTGACGGCCGCACAGAGATATTTAAGCCGGACAAAAACAACGTCGCACCCTACATCGGCTTTGCCTGGGACCCCTTCGGCAATGGGAAGAGTTCAATTCGCGGAGGCTACGGGATCTACTACGATCAGATCCTGGGCGCGGTGATCAGTCAATCGCGCAATGTCTTCCCAAGCTTTTCGACCATTAATCTTGGAGGGTTCAATACCCTGTTCAACCCTGCTGATGCTGAAGGTAGCGTGGCTCTTTCGCATCCGTTTGTTCCGGCAAATCCTGCAACTCTCTTTGCGGTTCCTGGAACCCTGAACAAACTTGACGTGAATCGAGTGGGCGGCCCGGTTACCGCGGAGATCCTGGCGGCCCTGTTTACCAATGTTGCAGCGGGACCCGGTTTCGTTCTTCCTTCGAATGATCTCGTGACTCCCTACTCGCAGCATTGGGCGCTTACTGTGGAGCATCAATTCAGCAAGGACTTCCTGGCGTCCGCCGCTTATGTGGGAACACGGGGAGTTCATCTGCTGAGATTTGCAACACCCAACCTGGGACCGAATGCGATACCAGTTGTCACTGGCATAGATGCTCAAGCGGTCAGCGTCGGCGCCGATCCTCGGAATATTTTTAGGTTTCCGCTGCTGTCCGGCATCAGCCTGCCGCCGAACATCAATGCGTCTAAGCTGAGGCCTTTCCCTCTGCTTGGCTCATTCACCTCAATTGAGTCTGACGCCAATTCCACCTATCACTCTTTGCAGCTTCAACTCATCAAGCGATTCTCGCGGAACATCCAGTTCACTACAGCCTACACGTGGTCGCATGCCATCGATGAGGTATCGGACATATTCGATCTGGCGGGCACGCGCGCGTTGCCCCAGAACAGTTTAAGTCGTAGAGCAGAACGTGAGAGTGCTAATTTCGATGTGCGACATCGCTTCGTTTATAGCCTCATTTGGGATCTGCCCCTCTTCGAGCAGAGCAAGTTCTGGGGAGGATGGCAGGTTGCAAGCATCGGTACGTTCCAGACCGGCCAGCCCTATTCAGTTCTGTTTTGCTGCGACCTGAATCTTGACGGAAACCTCACCGATAGAGTTGAGCCTGATCCGACGGCATTTCCTCCGATTAAGGATATCACTACCGCAGCGCGCAATACATATCGCGCTCCGGGCGTCACTAAAGTTGATCTCGCCGTCAATAAACATTTCAGGTTCACCGAGCGGCAAAAACTTGAGTTCAGGACCGAATTCTTCAACCTGTTTAACGCGGCCAACTACGGTATCCCGGTTCATCAACTCTTCTTCGGAGGATACGCGTTCGAGCCGTCTGTTAAGAACAATAATCTGTTTACCGACACTCGCGTGCCAATGCGCACGGTTCAATTTGCGCTCAAGTATTCTTTCTAAACCAGGTGGCCGGCTGAGAACCGGTAGGGGTAGCACAGACTTCAATCTGTCGGTCGGGTGGTAAGAAGCAGCGGATAAGAAAAGCTGAAGTCTGTGCTATTTCAAAGATGTCGTGTGGGACATGCTTGCTGCGCAATTTCACATTCGATATACTGCGCCGCGACAGAACGAGCAAGGAATGGGGTGACCCGGAAAGGCGCTTCCGATCTAATCAGGTCGTAGCGCAATGCCTCAAGTTGAGCCTCGTTGATTTGAACACGCTTCAGGAGGATAAGATGGCCAGCCGGGATTTGATTTCAAGGCACCGTCTCAGCGGAACGATCACAACCTTATGCGCGCTGATGATGGCGATCGTGATGGTGTGCCTCGGCGGAAACTCTCTTGCGTGGTTGAGCCAATCGGGGCCCGTCCCGCAGATCAACTCGGAAAGCGCTACTTACGACGCAGAGGGAAACAGGCTGATCATCAGGGGTCAGAACTTTCAGAAGGGCGCAACCGTCTCCCTGAGCAACGCGAACGGCCTTATCGCTTTTGGAGGAGTCAAAGTCAAGACCGCATCCAAAATCATTATCAACGCGGTTGTGTTTTCCGATATTCGCGACGGCATCGACATAACAGTGACCAATCCTGACGGCGTCGCGTCTGCAATAGTTCACATCACTGTGACCGTTGCCGCCGACCTCACCAAGCTTACCGAAGACGATGTCAAGAAGATAATCGTACAAGCGGTCGGGCAGGCCGAAGCGAGCGGACTGAAAGCGACTATCGCAGTTGTCGATAAGGAAGGCAACATCCTTGGCATCTTCAGAATGACAGGCGCTCGCAGCGATATAACGATAGGCGTCGGTAAACGGTGCGCAGGGAACAACAGTATCAACAATCCAACCTGTGGACTCGACGGGCTGCGCCTCGGTGTGCTTCCAGTCTCGGACGGTGCGACTCTTGCTGCTATCACAAAGGCGGTGACCGGCGCGTTCCTCAGCAGCCAGGGCCACAGCTTCACGACTCGCACTGCAAGCTTCATCGTGCAAGAGCACTTCCCGCCCGGCGTCAATTTCCAATCAGGCGGTCCGCTGTTCGGCGTTCAGTTCTCGCAGTTTCTTATCTGCAGTGATATCAACGCTCGGTCACCGCTGGGTCTCGCCGCGGATCCAGGAGGAATCGCGCTGTACAAGAATGGGATCCAAGTCGGCGGAATCGGGGTTGAAGGCGATGGCGCTTACACGTTAGACCCGGACCCGGCTGATGACGATCAGCCAGTCGAGGAACTGGTCGCGCGCGCTGCCACTCGAGGCTTCGAAACACCACCGGAGATTCAAGGCGACAAGATCATCGTAAACGGTATCAGATTTCCGTTCGTCAACACGCCGATGCCGCCGCAAGCTCAAGCTACGCCCTTCGATCAATTGCGCGGCGAGGTCGTGACCCTTGGGGCTCTGGCTCCCGGAATTAGAGCGGCCCAACCATCCAGCTTCACCGTTGTGGCCATCGATCCTTCCGCACCGGCAGGGCGAGTTGACAGCCGGTTCTTTCCTTTCAACGGGGGCTCGGTGTTGAGCAGGAGCGACGTGCAACAGATCATCGCTCAGGCAGCCAGGCAAGCGTTCATCACACGAGCGGCTATTCGACAGCCTTTGAACAGCGCGACAGAGGTTAACATCTCAGTGGTCGACGTTGACGGAACGGTACTCGGAATCTTCAGCACGATCGACGCGCCGATATTTGGCTTCGATGTTTGCGTGCAAAAGGCCCGCACGGCTGCCTTTTTCAGCAAAGCGTCGGCGGGCGCTGATCTTCGCTCGCGAGGAATGGGACGCTACACTGACGCGGCGAGCAAGGACGGCGTGAAGCTCGACGGGTCCGTCGCGTTCTCCGACCGGGCGCAAGGCTTTCTCGAGCGCCCATTCTTCCCGGACGGAATCGACGACACGGAGAACGGACCGTTTTCGGTTCCGATCGAGGACTTCAGCCCGTTCAACGACGGCTTGCAGCTCGACCTGGTGCTCGGCGCGATAGGGAGGTTCGTCACCACTGGAGCCTTCAGCCCCGCGGATTGCACCGGCATTCCGAGCCTCAAGAATGGTATTCAAATTTTCCCCGGGAGCGTGCCGCTATTCAAGAACGGCCGGCTTGCGGGCGCCATTGGCGTAAGCGGCGACGGCGTGGATCAGGACGATCTGGTCTCCGCGATGGGAAGCGCCGGATTTGAGGCGCCAGTGGACATTCGCTCTGACCGGGTCTTTGTTCGCGGCGTCCGGTTGCCCTACGTAAAGTTTCCCCGGCATCCGAATCGCTAGCGCAACGAAAAAAGAGGAGATCGAAGCGCCGAGAACCGGCGCTCCAACCTCCCTGATGGCCTACCTTGCTCGAGGCTTACTGCCCGACCATGTCGCCCTTCATTAGGCCTAGCGCTCCGAGAAGCTCGTTCTTCTCAGTCGCCCCCACGTTGAACTTGTCAAGCGCTTTCACAAGGTCCTCGACTAACGCGTTGAAGTCTGCGTCAGTGATTTTCATCCCGGTAGGGGCAGGGCTATCGCCTTGCCATTCAATTGGAACCTCGTCCTAGTCCCGCAGCGTCCGGCTGTGACATCTCTCGCACGTTTGAGTGAATTCGTGGCAGGTGAAACAGCTACGCTGATTCACCTGCGCCTGGAACCGGTGCCCGCCGTTGACGAAGGCATGGATTGGGTTGTGGCTTCGTGGCCGCTCATTGTGGCATCTCTCGCAGCTATCAGGCTGATGGCACATGGCGCAATTCACGCGATTCATCGCGGCCATTCGCCCGTGGAGGTCGTTGCGCCACCTGATCGTGTGCGATTTCGGCCGCATTACTGAGTGGCACTCATCGCAATTGCCGGAGGGCCGCGGACGCTCTTCGGTTCTCGCCGTCACCTGCAGCCCCGGGCGAGCAACAGACACGAACTCATGACAGAAGGCGCACTTAGCATCCGGGGTCCTGGCGGCCTCCGCGTGCCGAGTCCGGAAGCCGGCGGTATGGTCGTACGGCCTCTCGGTCAGCGTGTGATTGCGGGGCTTGCGTCCGGCTGAGATCTGCGTGTGACAAACCGAGCAGTTGCTTATGCGGAAGTCGGTGCGAGTCCGACTGGACTCGTGGCACATTGTGCAGTCCCACATCGACGGTATGCTAAGTTGGGAGATCGAGGTCTTCTGGTCGATACCTATGTGGCAGGTCTCACACCTGATGCCAGCATTGCGGTTGTCGGCAAGGTGCTTGGTGTGTGAAAACTTCAAGTCGCGCCCTGTCATTGTGTTCCCGCCCACCGGCACCGTAGCGCTGACGTCGCTCCGCGCAATCTGGGCGTTATTGGGATCGACTATAAAGCGGCGAAGCTTTCGATAATTCGGATTGTTCTGCTCGGCCGAAGTGTGGCAAGCGAGACAATCCTCGTTCTTCGAATCTGCACCGAGTGTCGGCTTGACGTCAGGTATTGAATGACACACAGCGCATTCACGGTGGGCCGGGAACGTTGCTTTTTCGCCGCTGGTTTCAATCTTATGGCAGAGGTTGCACTCCACCCTGGCGCCAACAACCTGGGTCGCTTTACCCTTCACGTTCAAATGAAACTTGTGCGAGAAGTCGAACAGAATGGCGTCTTTCTTATTGTAATTGGGAAACTTCCGCAATTCAGGCAACTCGTCTTGCGATATCTTTGTGTGGCAGATCGTGCAGAATTCCTTCTTCGGCGTCTGAGCTTCAAAGAATTGCTGATGACAGGTATTACAAGCTTCGTGGCCCGGCCTGTTCAAGTTGGCGTCGGCCTCGCTGGCTGGCTTATGACAATCCGTACACTTCGCTCCGGTCTTCAGATGCTCGCTGTGACTGAACTGCAAGGCTGCTTGAGGAGCGGCCTGGGCTGCTTGAGGAGCGGCCTGCGCCGAAGACACGCTGCCAACGATCCACGCTGATAGTTCTGCCAACGCGGCCATCGCAAAAGCGGCCACGAATACCAGCTTGATTTGCGAGTTTCTGGTTACTTTCATTTTAGCGTCTGTCGTTGCGATACTCTCTACTGGCTAAACCGCCATTCGAAGCGGACTCTGAATCCCTGCGTGTAATCAATGTCGGGGTTCAAGAAAGCCAACTCGCGGTCGAAGCCGTATTCAAACGACAGCTTATAGTCCCTTGCCACACGCCACCTCGCACCGGCGGTGTAGCCGTATGTATCCATTCCTTCCAGGCTAATCAAGCGGCTTTGAGTGTCGAATCGTCTGTAAAACAACCCGCCTTCGAGCGACAGACGATTGCCAGGAAAGTTGTACGTGGCGGTTGTGTATACCTCGTGAAAGATCTTCTCGCCTTCCCGGCCTATGTCATTGAATAGCAGAGCGCGCTCCGGATTCTCACGACTCAGGTGTCTGAACCTGTACTCAGCACCGACTTCAACCGCCGCCGACGGAAAGTAGTCAGCGTTGACGCGATACTCCTGAAAGGAGTTGTCAAAAGGCCCTTCATCCTCTCGGCTGTTTACCTTGCGAACCCAGACCGTTCCGCCGACACCCACCTTCTGCGTCAAGTTCCGGTAGCCATCGATGTAGAATTGGGTATAGGGATTCACCAGGCCCAGATTCAGCCGGCCCCTGGCGTCAACGACTTGTCCATCCGGTGGCAACGGAAAGAACCTGCGGCGGAACTGGTTCTCCGGGTTCTGCGCGAGAGCTCGATAGGTCTGATCGTATATGAAATCGTTGCTGGTAAGCTTCTGCAAAACGTTAACGGTCAGGCGCGTTCTGGCGCCCGGCGACACGTAGGTCGCGCCTAGATTCAGATCGACCGGATCGGCGTCTATCAGAAACAGGCTTCCGTTCAAAATCCATGACTCACCCAGCAAGTGCCGGACTTCCAGGTTGTGGACGTTATTTATGTAGTGAACGAAGTCGTATCGAATTGTAGTTTGTTCAGTCGCCCTGAAGGCGAAGTTCTCGCCGACCACCCCACGTTCGGCTGGGTCCGAATAAAACGTAGCTCGGCGTCCGCCGAACACATCCAGCGAGAACCTGGGATGATTGATCGACAGCGTCGCGCCGTCTACGCGCAGTGGCGTCACGCCGTAGACGTATTGTCTGCCAACCCTCAGGCTTAACCTGGACTCTGATTCGCCAGACACAAAACCCTTTATGTCGGTAAAAAAAGTGAGCGGCTCGAAAATACGTCGCCCGACGAAATTGTCACGGATTCCAAGGAAGGGAGAAGCCTCGGTAGAGCCGTCAAGATCAGCCGAGTACCTGAGCGAGACGTGCGTGTTCATTCGCAGCCTGCCGATACCGAAGTCTTTGAATGTCGCGGACAGGTAACTGACGAATTGCTCGTCATTGGGCTCGAAGGCGGAAGGCACGAAGAAAATCGGCGCGTCGGGCACCGAAAACGGCGGCACTGGCGAAGGAAACTGAAGCGCGAGACTGGGCTTGCCAGTGTACTTGATTTCGTCCCGCCGGTACTCAGACATGAAATAAAGGCTGAACGACGGCAGCCGCCCTGGCTCGGCTGTTGTTTGAGGTGAAGTCACTCCCCACGGCTTCAACGACGACACCATGGGTTTGAACTCGGATTTCGCGGCCGACTTGATTCGTGAAAGGGTAACGCTGCCAGCGCCAGAATCATTCGCGCTTGCTTCTTGCCGCTCTACTGAAGTCGGATCAGCAGGCTGTGATTCGGAGTCGCCGGCCTGCTCGGAAGCTTTCTTCTCAGAAGTCGCGACCGGCTTCGGCTCCTGCTTCTCCTGATTCGTTTTCTCGGCCTGTTGCTGAACCGTCGAGGAACCGAACGCCGAGCCATGGGCTAAGCTACACACCATAAACACGACAATGAGTCGTGCCCATGCTCGATATCTGCATGGTGAGAGCTTAAGTCCCATGAAAACCTCGTCGCGATGATTCAACGCTCACCGATGCCTGCGTGTTTCACGTCGCTTGTTCCTGCGCATCCCAATGGACAACGCCACGATTGTTGCCGCGAACAAGCCGCCAAAAGTAAACAAGCTGTTGCTGGCTGAAGCTGCGAGCTCGCGGGCACGAGTTTCGGCTCGCTTTTGCGAGGCTGGCGACACACCCTGCACGACAATGTTGCCGAGCCCGTTGCCCTTATCGTCGGGGGTGCCCGGCTCTATGACAACATTCACGTTGCGCATCTTGTCCATCTCTTCGCGGCTCAAAGCGCGCGCCCCAACAGCGGTGCTGTCGCGCAGCGTTCGGCCATCCTGGTCTGCAAGCTTGTCCAGCTGGCGGCCACGCGCTATACGCAGCAGTCTCTGGCCCGCGCTGATCGGGAACGTGACCACCTTGAATGGCGGATTGCCTACCTGTCCGGCCGCGTTGATTTGCAGGTTGGCTCGATCAAAAGGCGTCAACGGGTCTCTGAGCGCGATCGTCAAATTGAAATTGTTCTGGAACACTCTTTCAACCGCAGGATCAGTGAAACTCGGCGTGAATGCGCTCGAGTTAAACAGGCGCTCTCTTATGTCGCGGAAGTCGGTGACGTTGATGACGTGCAGGCCGTTCGCGCCGCCGGACACCATTGCGAACGTTCTGAAAGGAACCGTTGCCATCGCCACCGATTCCGCATCATTTATGGCATTGCCTTTTTCATCTTTGTTGATTGTCAGCAGCAACTCCGGTTTTGCTGGAACCGTGATGTCAATGATGCGCATCCCATTTTCACCATCGGCCAGGTACGCGCGGTTATCTGCGTAATCAATGCCGCGAGCCTGGTTAATGATGCCGCCCGGATTGAACGTAGTAACTGCCTTCGGATTTCGCTCATCGCTTATGTCCACCACGGCCATTCCATTATTGCCGTTGGCGATGAAAGCGAATGCGCCGTACACGGCAACGTCGAGCGCGTTGCCTCCTGTGGGAACCGTTTTGACAACGCGAGGATTGTTCCGGTCAGTCACGTCAACTACGGTCAAGCCCGCCGGGCCATCGGCCACGTAGAGAAAGTTGCCTTCGATGCGGACCTTGTTTGCGAATCCGGGTGTAGCCGCCTGCCCGACGATCCGCGGTCCGGCTGTGAAGACTTCGTGTACGAAGACGACCTTGATTCCGCCCTCCCCGTCGGCAACGTAAACGAACTCGTCGGAAAGATCACTGCTGACCACGTCAACGCCTTGAGCATTCATTGTGGGCACTGTGCCAACAGTCGTCGGGCCGAGATTCTTGCGAATGTTTTCAGCAGCCGCATCAGGGTCAGCAAACTCCGCTCGGCGCTCGGTCCTGGCTATCTGCGCCCCATCACGCGCAGTCGCGAGGACGATCTTGAGTCCGCCCGTGCCATCGGCTACAAAGACGAGGTCGGCTCCGCGAATAACGTGATCTTTGGCAGTGTAATTGCGGATCAGCGCGGTATCGCGAGGGTTTACGAACGTAGCGCCATCCTCGCTTCCATCGAATTCGACCTTGCGCAGCTTGGTCTTTAAATCAGCATTGTTGTCCACGTCGAACCCGGGGAAGACATTATTCACAAGCTTCTTCACATTTGGCTGCGCATTATCGACTATTACGGTGGTTTCCTTCTTGATGTCCAAAAGCAGCAGTGAAGGCTTGGGTCCTTGAAGCGGGGCGAACACCCAGTCTCCCATATCGTGATAGCGGCCCGTTCCAAGCCCGAAGCTGCCTGCAAGAATATTGTTGTTGATAATGTTGCCACCGCTGTCTCGAAGCGTGTGGCAGGAATCGCAGTCTTTGGTCTCCTTCAACCTCACCGTATGCGGCATGTAAGGATTGAGCGTAGAGCCTGAGCGCGGACGGTCTCCGGTGAACAGGTCGTGGGTTGTGGCCGTGAAGCTGGTGCTTTCAACCAGCGTGTCGCCGTTCGGACCGCCAACGTTAAGGTTGATCTCCATAATCGAGCGGAAGGGCGATAGCTTGTTTAACTCGGTATCCCCGTTGATGCCCATTACGAAAGGCGAACGCACGATGCCGAAAAAGAAGAAGTTCGGGAAGGGGACGAACTTCTGCCCCATCCATATTTCCATCTGCTGTTGGTCGTTTCGCCTCGGCGTGCCGTCAATCGTCAATTTTTCGCCTAACTTTATCTTCGGAAAATAATCCTGAGAGTAGTGGCAGGCGAAGCATTGAGGCGTCGCCGCATTGTGACAGGTATAGCATTCAAGCTTGCCCTCATCGCGGCTATCGTTTATGTGCGCGAACTGTTTGCGATTTGAAAGAGACCTTTGCCCCATCGCTTCAAAAGCGTCTTTGTTGAAATGAGGACTGCCTCTGGTTATCGCTTCCTTCACCTGAGGTATTCTCCACGACAATCCGTCCCTCACACGCGAGCGCTGAATCCTCGCTCCGTTTCGACGAATCTCAAAAAAAGGTTCGCCATTCTCATTGAAGGATTGCCTCAGGTCGTTTCCACCATTCGGGCCCGAAGTCACGAGCGTTCCGAGCTTCCTGGCCGTGCCGTGACAATCCTGGCACTCGATCTCTATCGCGTCCCAGTTGCGGGTGTAGATGTTACCGTCACCGTGAAGGTCCTGATAGAAGTGGCAGTCTATGCACTCCATCCCTTTCTCGAGGTGGACATCCATCAAGCGGACGGCTCCGGTCGCGCCGCCGTACAGTATTCTCATCTGGCGGCCATCTTGCGCGTCCGAGCGTTGAAGCCGGTCTGGAATGTCCAGCAGGCTATTGCCGTTTTTATCTTCTCCTGAATCGAGTATGCCGTTGTTGTTGAGGTCTTCGGAAACGGCTTCTCCGCCGCCGCCGCCGTCTTTGTCGGTGAGGACTTTGCCGTCTTTGTCCACCGTGGCAAAGTTGTCGAACATATTTACTTTCGTTCCTTTGCTGTTGACGAACTGGAGCAGAACATTTCTCTTCTGGGCGTCAGCCGTGGTTGACCATCGGAATTGGAAGTTGTTGTTTTCGACCTCGAACGTCCCTTTGAATGCCACGTCAACTCTGGTCGTGAAGACGTGACAGATACCACACTGATCAGTCGGTATCTTCGTGGTCAACTGGTGAATAGCAGGGTAGCCGCGGTCGCCGTTGTCTTCGTCCATCCCGTTGAAGCTGTCGGTGGACGGGTTGTGCCCGTTATCTCTTACGGTCTTGTCGAAAGGCTCCTCGTTACGGCCATCCGCCCTGTAGAGCATATGACACGAAGCGCAGCCGCTATTGCGATTGCGATTGAAAGGATTGGGCGGCACGAATTCTTCCTGATCCGTTGTCAAGGGCGTTCTACGCGCCTCGTTCAACTTGGTAAGCTTGTTGTCGTCAAACGGGAACGCGAAGTTCTGATTCACGTCGGGAAACAGACCCGGATCGAAAGCGCGAACGGCGTTGAAGCCCGCGTCAATCGGCTGATGCCCGGCTATGTTGTTAAACCCATACACATTCAAGACAGTTTGAATCAACTTCGAGGCCGGGTCTTCAGGGTTAAGGAACGAATCGCGCCGCGACCACGACAGAAGCATCTTCTGCGCTCTGGGTAGAGCTTGAGGGATAATCGGCTTGCCACCTATGCCGCGCAGCCTGTTAGTCGGGGGGAAGGGCGGCGGCAGATTGCTGCTCGTGTGGACGGCTGTAACAGCACGGCCATCCTTGTCTACCAGCGGCGCTCCTGTGGCTTCAAAGCCGTCGTCAAATGGATCGCTATTGGTTAAAGAGATGCGGCGAAGCTTCTCGCCGTCGAAGCTGTTGGTAGCGGGATTGTAGGACGCATCAATGTCATCATAGTTGAAAGTTATGGTGACCTCGCCATCCCTCGGGTTATCTCTCCCCGTGGGATTTGTACCAAGCGGATTATCGTTGGTTGCGCCCTGCGGCGAGTGGTTGGCGTAAGTCGCCGTGGCGAACTGTCCCTTGTTTGTGGCCATGATGCTCTTGCGCGCGGTCGTAACTATGGGCCCGTGACAACCGGTCGAAGAGCCCGCAGGAGACGAGCTTCCGCAACTCACTTGCGCCACTCGATAGTCGCTCGGGTTTATGAAACGAACATAATTGAGATCGCGGTTGTACTCCTGGTCAACGTGAGTGCCCACCAGATTGTTGTTATCGATCGGATCAAGATTGTTGTTGAATGCGTCGAACTCTGTAGTTCCCTTGCCGGGCGCGCCGGCAAAAGTATCATCTATTCCGTTCTTCCAGAAAAAGCGAGGATCCTTGGGGCGAACGTGAGCCTGGGTAATTAAGCCCTTGTCCCGAATATTCGGATTCGCCCCTGTGGCGACGGTGTCATTGCCGCCGTGGCAGTCAACACACTTGAGCGCGGTCTTGGTATGAGCAGGCGTTATGCCGACGTGGCAGTTTATGCAGGTTCCCCCCAAAAGCGCGGCTTCACGGAATGAAGATATCGACGGAGCCGGGCTCTGGTCTTGCGGTTGATCGGTGGGCTTGCCGTGAAAGCTGATTGGGTCAAAGGTCTCAGAGGATCCCGCGTGTGGATTGCCTATCGCCGCTTGCCCCGTCGCGCTACGGGCTGCTTTGCCTGCGCCCATGGGAAGCAATAGCACGGAAAAGGTGCAGCCTAGAAAAAGTAGGACCGTCAACTTTGCGCGCGTGCGCCCGTCCATGTCTCCTCCTGAGAAAGCAGTGACTCGCCGTAAGATTGGCGGCCGTTGGAAGATATTCTTTTTAGGATATGAAAGTCAACCGCCTGACAATCGAGCACGCCACTCGTTATGTCACTTCTTATGGCACTCGGCGCACTTTGTCGGGCCAGTCTTCATTTGCAAATGACATCCTGTGCAATTCCGCTCGTTCTTAGTTCCGTGCGCAGCTAAATAGAACGACACCTTAGTCACCGCACTTGTCTTCTTGTTGTGCAAATGGCAAGTATCGCACTTGTTGTTTTCGCCGGTGTGGTGACACTTTGCGCAGTCGATGCTCATGTGTGTGTCGTGAGGAAATAGTACCTTAGTTGAGCCGCTGAAGTTCGCGGGAAAGGTGACCTTGGCCGGAGGCTCACCCGCCTCGGCTTTAGCCGGCTCAGTCTTGGCAGGCTCGGTTTTAGTGGGTTCAGGCTTGGCCGGTCCGGCCTTATCAGGCGGGTTCGCAATCGGCCCCGTGTTGCCTTTCGCGACAAACGTTGTCGTCGGCTTTGCTTTACCCTGATGACACGTCATGCAATCGACCGAGTGTTTGTATTTCTCGTTGATCTCGCGCGTCATCAAGATGTCGCGCACGGACAACTTGTGCGCAGGCTTGTCTGCCTTCGATAGATCGCCCGCCACATGGCAGTACTCGCAACTTACGCCGAGCGCTTTGTTGTAGCTGTCCATCAACCCAGCGATCTGGCCGTAGGGAACGCCCTTCAGGGCCTGAATATTCTTGAAGAACTTCTCTGCTGGCTTATCTTGAGAATGCGCGCCTGTCCAGACGAACTGACCAGCGGCGGTAAAACAGAAAAGAGCAAATAAGGTTAGCTTGAATAGTCTAACCATTCTGACCTCCCAAAAACCGGGCTACAAGTTCGTTGCTGTCCATAATGGCGCCGTGCTTTTTTAATGGCTTCAACTATAGCGCCTGAATCGAATGAACGCCATCACTAATTCAGTCTCACCAACGCAACATCATGCTTTCTTCTCGAAAAGTCAAACAGCGATGGCTGTTGATACTACATCATGCTTCTTCCGTGACATCGCGCGCAGGCGTTGTTGACAAGCTCGCCGCCGAAGGCTCGCCTGCCGTTGTGACAACTACCGCATCCTTTAAAGCCCCCTCCGCGATGCTCTCTAAGTTGCGGCAGAGATACTTGAGTTGCGCTTCCGCCAAGCAGCACGTCATGACATTCGGCGCACTTGATTCCTTCGCGCTGTACGTGGACTTGATGGGTAAATCTGTAATTATAAGCCCTGCTCATTGCAGACGGCGGCTTCTTATTCCCGGTAGGTGTATGGCATTCGCCGCAGCTCGCTCCCCCTACCTTCTCGCCAGCCTTAACCTGATCGGGAGCCTTATGGCAAACATAGCATTCGCGATGCTCGGGGAACGTGGTCCTCGCTCCCGCGACTGTGTGGCAGCTTGAGCAATCGCCACGTTTCTCGCCGCTCACGTAAGTCGCGTGCGTCTTGTGCGAGAACTCCGTTCCAAAGGTCTGCCTCTCGGGGAAGGTCAGCACTTTCGGCTGCACCGCTTTTATCCCCTCGTGACAATTCGCGCAAATGCCGAACTGCGTCGAGGTGAACTCCTTGATGTGACAGGCTATACAAGCCCGATGGCCGGGCATTACCGGCTTGATAGCATCAGCCCTTCGCACGTGACACTGATCGCACGTCAACTGGTTGTGCTTCGCGTGATCGAATTTGTTTTTGGCTTGCGGGGCGGAAAACGACGATGCTTTGACTGAAGCGCCGGTGTTCGGCGTTGCGCCCGCCGCTTCGCTTTTTCGAGTGAAAGAAGGAGAAGAAGCAAATAGAACGATCGCTGAGACAGCGAGAACGACTACAACTTGTTTGAGAGCGCGAACGATCGTCGATCCGTTCGGTCGAACCGGCGAGAGGTCGCCGATTGCGTTCGATTCGAAGGACCGTGGGCGATAAGTTAGAGTTTCGCTCTCCTCGATTTTTTCGTCCTTCAATTTATTACCAATCACTCTAAAAGAGAATCGAAAACGCGGTCGATCGAATCAATCAATCGCCGCCCGCGACGCGAAACACGCCGTTACCTTCGCACGAAAACAAAGTCGCCTCCTTCGTCTCCGGCTTCGCGAATCTCGCCGTATTGCGGAGTCTGCCTACTCGGGCTGTTATTGATGATCGCCGTGCGCATGCTGCTAAACACTTCCTGGGCAGAAACGTACTTTTGCTGATTCTCAGTCAATCGCTTGACCAGATATTCCACGAACACGCTCTTGTCCGGAACAGACTTCATCGCGCCGCTGGTCATCGCTTTGCGACTCGGCAGTCGGTAAAGCTCCTTGACGGATGTGGGCGCATCGCTGAACGCATCGCGAGTTTTGAATATGCTCCCGCTGAAGCAAGCATCCGCGATTAGCAGCGTGTGCCTGGCTTTGATTCCGAGGAGATAATCTCGAACGTTCCCATTTGACAGCCATTCCGAGCGCGAGGTGCTTCTCGCATTGCTGGGCAGCCAGAATCCTTGCTTTAGTTTGTCGTCCCAATAGCCGTGTCCGGCGTAGAAGATCAACAGGTTGTCTTCTTCGGTTATTCTCTGCGCCAATTCGTCAAGCTTGTTTATGATCGTCGCCCGATCGGGGTTCTTCAGGAAAATAATATTGCCATCCTCAAAGGTGTAGGTGTTTCTCAGAATGTCCCGCACCCGAGTGGCATCTTGAATCGGGTAATCGAGACTGTTGACAGACTTGTCCTGGTAGTCCTGCACAGCGATTATAAGAGCATAGAATCTCCCGGTCAGCCCCGGCTCGCTTTCGGTGGATTTAGCAACTGCAACGGGTGGGGCCGGTTCGCGAGCGATGGTAAAAACAGTTTCCGCCGTATTGTTTTTTGTGTCCGCGGCCTTCACGCGGAGTTCATTCTCACCTATGGCCAACAAGACCTGCGCTTGAAAATCACCGTTCGCCGCAAGGCTCGCCTCGATACCGTTGACAGTGACTTCATAAACCCCGCTCTCATCGGTTGCTCGGCCTCTCACGGTTACTGATTTTTCTTTGCGAACGATTCTAACGCCTCGCTGAACAACAGGATCGAAGATCGTGATCTTAGGCGGAGTCCGATCGGACGCCAGATAGTAAATCTCTTCTACAGACTGAACGCCGTGAAGAAGATCCGTTCCTTCCTTTGAAGAAACCTCGAGCAGGTTGTCGCCCGATACTATCGAGTTCGTAATGTCAACGACCGTTCTCTTGAATGACGATTCGGCGAAGTTAGTCTCCAGCTTGCCGTTGAGCTTGATATGCATCGCAGAACGTTTTCCGTCGCTGGAAAGAGACATCTCCTGAATCGCCAATTCCACCTTCGAGTACTTGCTCGAGTCTCGCCACATAAACTTGATCGGAAGGCGGATATAGACTCTCCAGACGTGCCCGTAATTCGCTCCCCAGTTCTTTGTGTCAAAGATGTCGCGATATCCTCCTTCCACGCGCATCGCGTTCTGACTCGTTGTCTGTCCGCTCTTGATCGACGCGGAGTAGACCTTCCGCTCGGCAGTCTGAGCTTGCGCGACGCTTAAGCAAAGCGCCATCACACAAAAAACAATGGCAAGCGTGCTTCGGACAAATTTCATGTCGTTGCTCTGTAGTCAGCCTATCTTGACGCCGATGCCTTCGAGGAACTTCGTCGGCTTTTCGCCGCCAATAAGCGCGAACACATAATCGTTCGCCAGCCGCGCCTTCTCTTCCTTTGTTCGCACGTCGATCAACACGACCTCGTTCTCGGTGATCTCTTTGATTTCGGTGCGGAAGAAAACCGTTATCTTTCCGGCATCCATACAATCGTAGACGTCCATCTTGTTGCCCAGCTTCAAGTCTCCTTTGAAATCGCTTCTTACAACCAGCGCCACTTCGTTATTGCGAGTGAACGTGATCTTCTCGCCGACGCGATTGAAGCCGGTCAGAGCAACGGCGGACTCGATGGACGAGTTGCCAGCGCCAACGATTATGCACTTCTTACCTACGTAGTCGTCCGGATCGGAGAGCTTGTACTTGACCTTGGTATCTTCCATGGGCCCGGGCGTCCTCACCGGAAGCTTCTGTCCGCAACTGACACAAAATAGCTGCTTTCCAATGCGCGCCTGGCCGCACTTCGGGCAATGCTTCGCGACTATCGGCCCAGGCTTAACAACCATCGTGATTTCCTCACCGGGCACTCTAAGTTTCATGGGAGTGCCCCGATTGCCAATCGCCAGAATCACGGCGCTCGCCGTATAGGTCGCCTTCTCCTTGAGCTTGCCCTTCTCGGTTACGATCCTGAAGATGCCGTCCTCTTTCTTAATGTCTTTACAGCTCTCGTCTTCGCTAATCTCAATTCCATGTTGCATCATCGACTTCATCCACCAGCCCAGAATCACCTCTTTCTGATTGCCGGCGCCCTCGAGCGGCACGCCGCCCTTTGGTTCCACCGTGTCTGGCTTGAAGAAGACGTACTTTCCAGCCGGATAGTTTTGAATCGTGCTGACGATCTTGTCCTGCTCGACGGCCACGTACCTCAAGCCTCTTTGCTTGGCGAGAGCCGTAGCCGACAGTCCAGCCGGACCGACGCCGATTATTGCCACATCGTATTCCGACTTTGCCGGACCTTGATTGCGAAGGTCTTCAATCACATAGTCGATGACCTGCGCTCCTTCGTTCAAGGCGTTCTTGATCAGCGGAACTCCCGAAACATCGCCGACCATGTAGACGCCCGGAACGTTGGTCATCAGGCGCTGATTTCGGTTGGGGACTTTGCGAGGCGGAATCTTCTTGGTGCCGTTTATGATGATACAAGCTTTGGGACTGGTGGGGCATTCAACGGTGCACCCGGTGTCTTCCATGCACTGGTCCAGGGCGATGGGTGTCGATACTCCGTTAACTATCGCGAGCACGTCGTGCGGGCAAGCTTCGACGCAGGCGTGGCAGCCTATGCACAGGACTGAATCGATGACAGGGTGCGGATATGCCGGCCCTTCAGCTTTTATTTTTGCAATATCTATAAACCTAGCTCCGGCCTTTTCAACCTCCGTCTCGATGGTCGAACCCGCTTTAGCTGCGCCCATGAAGCGCCCGCGGCGGATTGTGCTGGCAGCCATTGCGGCCAACCCGAGCAATGGCACTAATAGAAGCGCCGCTCCCCAGAAGTACAAGGGCAAGCCGCCAACCTGCACGTCGGACTGCATGCTCCACCTTGCCCCGGTGTCGTCGTGACGAATAACCTGAGCGCCGCCTTTTCCGGCAGGCGGACTTCCGGCGGCGCTAGACTGGGCAACTGGCAGATCGCCATCTCGAGTTGGCACCCGCACGGCAGCGACTAGATTCTTGTCCGCGCCGTGCTGGACGTGACAAGAAGTGCAGTTCGGCCCGACGATCGTTCCGCCCGGATCGAACGATACACTGTGACATGCCGCACACGCGGCGCGCGGCGACTGATGCAATCCTTCGTCGGTATGGAGACCGGCAGAGTGGCAATCCGTGCAGTTGGTGCGGCCTTCTTCCCTGCCTGAAACGTGAAGGATGTGGAATTGCTCACGCGGCGCGTATTTCGAAGCAGTGTCCGCTAGCGCCTTTCTCTTCCAGTCTGCTTCGGAGAGACCGGTCCACTCCCAGCGTCTATTGACGACCGGGTAGCCCACCGCGCCGCCGTGGGGAGAGCCAAGCGCCCGTCCTTTAAATTTGTATGAGTTGTTGTGACAACTGACGCACATCGCTGAGCCAACAAGCCCAGGGCGAAAGCTCACGCCCATGTGCTCCCCGTGACAGCTCGCGCACATCAGCCCGGCATCCGTGTGGGTTTTGGAAACCGACGGCTCAAACAGTTGTGTTTGATGGCAGCTCGCACATTTGACTTGAATGCTGGCAGCCGGGCTGTGGCACTCAACGCAGGATCCCCCATTTGCGCGCAAGGCGATTGACCGCTCGCTTAGCTGGCTTGTCGTGTGCACCGAGGAAATTCCGCCCGGCGAGTAAGCGTTGCTGTAAATCAACAGCGTAATGCCCGAGGTCACCGCGACAATCAGACCTCCCCATACAAAGTAGGATTTACGCCAGAGCTTCCGCAGATCCTGTGTGGGCCGCCAATTGAACTGTGCTTTACCGACGCGTCGATCGCCCTTCGGGCGCAGCCCTGACTTCTCAGCTATCTTACCGGCTTCTCGCTTGCGCTTTTCCCAGAAGACCATCAGAGCCAGTTCCGCCTGCGGTGCAAAAACGCCCGTCATTAGGCCGGTTCCCTTCAATTGGCTGGTTGGCAAAGAAACGCGTGGAGCCGCGACCCGCTGAAACATCTGAGTGCCCTGGTTGGCTTCTTCTGCGGTGGGGAGCTGGCTTGGTGGCGGAGCCCCGGGGCGATCCCCTAACTGGGCGTCCTGCTCCATCTCTACCGTTATTGCGAGAGCGTCGCCGGCGTAGCTTACCCTGAGAATGTACCGCCCTATCTGTAGAACGTCGCCGTCAGCGAGCGCGGTCTTGTCGACGAGCGCGCCATTCAACACCGTGCCGTTCGAAGTCGAAAGGTTGAAAACCCAATACTCTCCGTTGATTTCAATTATGCCGGCGTGGGTTCGCGATACGGTTCTGTGATTGAGCGCGAGATCATTGGTGATCAGGCGCCCGATTGTCAGACCGTCGGTCTCCAGCGTAACGTCATCAACCGTTAAATCACTTCGCTTGATTATGAATTTGTTTTTCCCGGCCATTTCCGATCACCACAAGAGCGACTACGGTAAGTCCATATCTCAGGCGAAGTAGATAACCTGTATGATGTGAACGATCATAAGCGCTAGCATCAGCGACGTGAATATCACGTGAGGTACCAGCCAGAGCTTCAACGTGCGGTGCAGGATGACGAGCGCATCCAAGCGGCGGATTGTAACAGCCGCCTCGACTGCTCGATCAACCTTACCGCGATCAGAGGGATTCTGCAGCACGTCTGTGCGCTTTTGAAACTCACGGCGAGCCGAGGCCACCATTTCCCCAAGCGGCGCTCGCGACAGGTACTGCTTCAAAAGATAACCGAACGATAGAAACCGCGCCGCAGCCTTGGTCACAAGACTTCCGGCGGGCGCCGAGGACGAAGCGGCTATGTCACGCAATTCACTTTCAAGCTCGCCGCGGCGGGCGATTAGATCGTCTATAAGCAAAGGTTCCCCTTCGATTCTCGTCATCAGACGCGGCACCGCTATGTAGCAGAAGATCCCAAATAATCCGGTTAGCACCACCAGGTCGAAAGAGATCATTAGAGCCGTCGTGAACGCCCCGCCCGAATCCGTGCCTCCGTGAAGAAGTATCATTACCCCGGCTATGACTCCGAGGTACGCATGCACAAGCATCCAGTACCGCAGCGCGCCCTTTCGCTTCGTGTAGACCCGGCGCCGCACCGGATAAGTCATTACTCCGGCTATCCCCATGAGACCCACCAGCCCGGTGATCCACCTCATGTTTAGAAAGCCCAATAGCCGCTGGCCAAGTCCGAACTGGCTAATGCCAATAATGGCCAAAGCCGCCAGTACGACTGTCAGAGCGATGCCGGCCAGGTGGATCATTCGCCGAGGCGGATCAGATCGATGGATATTGCGGCCGATGGCGTGAGTCTGATCCATCATCATCAGACCTTCGATCTTGCCGATTTCGGTGAAGTACTCGCGAGGGTTGATGCGAGCAAGCGCGCCGGTCGGGCAATTCTCTTCGCAGCCGTAAGCCGGAGTCTTGCTCTCGGGCGGGTTCATCGACGTCCCGCTGCACAGGTTGCACTTCACGGCCAGCAAGTCATCGGTTGCATCGACGGCTGCCGGCAGCGGGTCGGGACTGAGCCTCAGCAAATCTTGAATTCCCCACGCGAACCCGTGGGGAGCAGCCTCACCCTTGCCTTTGCGCGAGACCATCGATATTGCGTTGTAGGGGCACTGAGTCGCGCAGTCGCCGCAGCCTATGCAGGTCTTGGGGTCGATATCGATGTGGCCCTCGCTAAACCTGCCGATCGCTCCGGTTGGACACCCGGTCAAACATTCCGGGTCTTGGCAGTGCATACAGACGGCGGGTGAAAGGACACTCTGAAGCGCGCGCGGGCTCGGCCGTTCGAGCCTGGTCACGTGTATGCCGTGGCGCAGCAGCCGCGACTGCCCATGAATCTTGTGACAGGCCAGTGAGCAGTTGCCGCAACGCACGCACAGGTCCATGTCCATCACGAGCAGGTTAGTCCCATCCACCAGGCCCGTCTCGATCAAGGTCCTCTGCGCTGCGAGCTCTTTGTCGCGAATACCGGTGGTTGCACTCACCATTGAACCTAATGCTCGAGGCTCGAAGCGCATTAGCTCGCGTTCTAACAGTTCACGCAGTTGCGCGCTCTGCCGAAGACGCGCGATCGATACATC
The DNA here is from genome assembly GCA_038040455.1 of Acidobacteriota bacterium. Lineage (GTDB taxonomy): Bacteria > Acidobacteriota > Blastocatellia > UBA7656 > UBA7656 > Onstottus_A. The sequence goes on along the minus strand of JBBPIH010000064.1, from coordinate 15,324 downwards.
GAGCACCTCAGTGCGTCCCATTAGCGTCACGGTGTAAGGCCACACTGCCTCCCTCAAGATCCCACCAACTCCGAGCCAGAACCCGTGACCAACGAAATCCTCCTCTTCCGACTGCACCGATCGTCTGAACCAGCCTTGCTTTATGAAGTAAAGCCTATCGACCGGCGCCTTCTCGTGAAACAGGACGTGGTTCTTGCTGAAGACCCGAAACGACGCGAGTGTCTTCAACTCCTGAGTCATCTGCGGCGTCAGAGAAACCGTGTGCTTGAGTTCTTCGATGATGTTGTCGCGGCCGTGGGATCGATAAGATGAATCGAGAGCCTGACCGAAGGCTGGCAATTTGCGGAGCAGACGCAGCGCGGGCCGCTGAATTTCCAAGATCTGCACGCCACCGCCGGCGGGAGCCTTGACCGTTGCGCTTCGAGGCACGCCCGCCAGCACGCTCATCTCACCGAACTGAGTGCCCGGCTTCAGCTCGGCGACTTTCACGCTCTGGTTGTTTGGAGCTTCGATGAAGACGTCGGCTACGCCGCGCACCACGACGAAGAAAGTGTTACCGCCCCACTCTTCCTGACTGACTATGGTCTCCCCCGGCCCGAAAGTCAGCAGTCGCACGTAAGGCCCGACCTTCTTTCCGCCGTAGTTGCGGCCGTACACCGTGACTTCCAGGTCCAACTCGTGGTCGAAGTGACCGTCGTGCTTCGACAAAAGCTCGCTGATCGAAGGGAGGTCGCGGATCGCGTCAATGACCTCGCGACGGCTTTTGTGTTCACGGGGCATGTAAGATCACCTTCATAATGAGACAGCGCATAACAATGATGCCGTTCCGGAATACCTCCGTTGGTACCGAGACAATACAAGAGAGGAGATAAACGAGTCAACGAGCGGAAACGCCGCAGTATGGGTCTGTTCGCGGGTAGCTCGGCTTAGAGTCGCGCAACTGCCCGTTATTCAACCTTGGCATCCCCGTTCACCAAAGTCCTCTTCGCACGCTTCGGTATGGCGCCCCCGACTCAGGGCACTTCGTCAACCTGCGGTCAACTAGTCACTAGGTTAAGCACACGTCTCATCAAGAATGGCAACCTGGAAGAAGCCGAAATTGCAATTGATAAAAAGTTTTACGCCTGCGGAGCGTTTCGTTCTCCGCAGGCGTCTTTGAAATTAAGACAGGGAAAGTGGACGCGCGCGACGGTGCTTCATTCCCCTTTTCTTGATTTGAACTTTACTTTTCGACCATGTCGCCCTTCATTGGGCCTAGCGCTCCGAGAAGCTCGTTCTTCTCAGTCGCCCCCACGTTGAACTTGTCCAGCGCTTTCACAAGGTCCTCGACTAACGCGTTGAAGTCTGCGTCAGTGATGCCCATCCCCTTGTGAGCCGTCTTCATGTCTTTGCCCCTGTACTTGCAGGGTCCACCGCCCGCAGCGCAGATCTGTTCTACAAGGTTCCTCTTGAACTTGGCAAGCCGCTTCGGATCCTTGGCAGTGTCGGTAAAAAACTTTTCGATGCGGGTGTCGGTCGCACAGTTGTTGACGAACTCTTCGACGACGGCGGTGATGGCCTTCTTTCCCCCGAGCCGGGAGTAGAGCGATTTTGCTTTCTTAGCCATCCCTTCGGCGGATGCGATACTGAAACATCCCATGGCCACTGCCGCCGCGATCGCGACTACCATCAAATTCTTACGCATATAGTTTGTACTCTCCTTTGATTTAAATGATAACGGCTTCGCAGCCGCAGCCCTTCATCGAGGTCGAACTACTTCGAGTGTATTTGCGACCCGTCTCGATAGCAGCCCATGCACGCACTATCAAGCAAGCAGATAATGCCATTCAGATTAAGAAGCCGCGTCAGATTCGCGCGGGATCCTGCACTACACCTGATTTCAACCTTATTTTACGCCAACCGCAGCGAAACGGATTCACGCGGCGGACAGCCACGACCCTGGGAACCCTCGAATAACCAGCAACGCAGGTCCGTGAGTTAGGCGTCAGCCAAACGACCCCAACTCACGACGACGCCCGAGGTTGAAACAAAAAGAAATCATACACCGCCCGGGCGATTTCGGCGATAGCCCGATCGCGCGCGGCTCCGTCCTTGTCCGACGACTTGGACAATGCCGCTATAGCCACGTGCCCGGCGTTATCGGGCAGAGTGATAATCCCGACATCGTTTGTCGTGCCACCGATCGTCCCGGTCTTGTGCGCGATCTCGGTTCCTTGTGGGACCATACCTTTGAGCCGCGTTTCGCCGGTCCTGCAGCGGCGCATTATGTCCAGCAATAAGTCTGAACTCTCCGGCTTTAGAATAGCTTTCTGATAGATCCGCTCGAGTAGCGCGGCCATCCCATCAGGTGTCGAGGTGTCGCGCGGATCGAGGTCGAATTTCTTCGCTGCGGCTTTTCGGTCTTCAGGCTTCACCGCGGCAAACGCCACGAAGAAGGCGATCGGGGTCCACTGAGCCTCTGGCGGGAGAGTCGTGACGCCGGACCAATCGGCAATCAGTTGCGCAGTCGAGCGATTCACGCTGATGCCATCGATCCCCAGCGCACGCATGCGAGCCGTTACAGCCTCGGCTCCCCCAGCCGTGCGCAGCAACACATCGGTCGCGCTGTTGTCGCTGATCAGCAGCATCAACTCCATCAAGTTTCGCACTGACAGCGCGAGCCCTCCTTTGTTAAACAGGTCCGTAATAGTGCCGCTGCCCGGGTGCAAATCGCTCTGTTTTATTTCGATCATCTGATCGAGTTTTACTTCACCCTTGTCGATTCGAGTAAGAAGCTGAACGGCAATCGGGACTTTGAACGTGCTCGCCATTGGAAACCGCTCCGTCCCGTTCATCGACACTCGCCGGCCTGTTTCGAGATGGATCGCAGTGACGCCGACGACTCCGCCCGAAACGGTCGACAGGCGGGCGATCTCTCGCTCGAGCCTTTGAAGCGAGCCGTCGTCAGAAGAGCGCACGCTTTTCGAAGCCGGGGTTTGAGAGGCAACAGTCCCGCCGAGCGCCACCATTACCAGTAACGAGAGCGCCATCGTTATTCGCTTTGGAGTTGCAATCTTTCTCATCAACACTCCTCTCTGTCTAAGCTCTGTGCAATCAACTGCCCGCCGGGCATATCGACCGTCCCGACGCCAAGGATACAGCAGACGGTGAATCTCTCCAAACAAGGATTGCCGGCAGAAGAGCATGGAGTTCAGGCTTTAGCTGGTCTTTCCATCTTCGGTGTTCGAAAAACCAGGCTAAAGCCTGAACTCCATGCTCCTCGTTCAACTTGACAAGGCTTCGCGCGGAATCCATATTTCGGCTTCAGTGCTGGCCAGGCCGTGACAGTTCAAAAAGGAGATTATTAATGACTCACCGTGCTGCCCGTGGCAACGGTCGCGTTGTCGTCTTGTTATGTTATGTTGTGGCTGCACTCTGCGCGCTTGTGCGGATTGATACAGCGTCACCGGCAGCCGATACAGAGTACGACATCGTCATTCTCAACGGCCGCGTCATAGACGCGGAATCCAGGCTGGACGCCATCCGCAACATCGGTATCAGCAAGGGCACAATTCAAACGATCAGCGAGAAAAGCCTGCGCGGCCGCACGACGGTCCTCGCCACCGGACTCGTCGTCTCGCCCGGCTTCATCGATCTGCATTCGCACGGTCAGGACCAGGAGAACTATCGCTTCAAGGCGATGGACGGAGTCACTACGGCGCTCGAGCTTGAAGTCGGAACCGGGAACGCGGACCAATGGTATGCACAGCGCGAAGGCAAAGCGCTGATCAACTACGGCGCGAGCATCGGCCATATTCCCGCGCGCATCTCGGTTATGCGCGACCCCGGCGAGTTTCTCCCAACCGGCGACGCCGCTCACAAAGCCGCTTCAGACTCGGAGATCGAGGCGCTGAAACGGCAGATCGAGCAAGGCTTGAAGCAAGGCGCGCTGGGCGTCGGCTTCGGTATCAATTATACCGCCGCCGCATCGCATTGGGAGATCCTTGAGATGTTCCGCGTTGCCGCGAAACACCGCGCACCCTGCTTCGTGCATATGCGCTACGCCGGTTTGAAAGAGCCTAACAATAGCGTCCGAGCGCTTGAAGAAGTGGTATCCGCTACCGCGATCACCGGCGCGCCGCTGCACGTAGTTCACATCAGCAGTATGGGCCTTCGCGCGACTCCACTCCTGCTTCAAATGATTGCCGAAGCGCAATCGCGCGGCCTCGACGTGACAACCGAGTGCTACCCATACACGGCAACGCAGACTAACATCGCGTCTGCCATATATGACGAAGGCTGGAAGGAAGCATTAGGCATTGACTACAAGGACCTGCAATGGGTGGCGACTGGCGAGAGGCTGACGGCAGAGAGCTTCGCCCGTTATCGCAAGACGGGCGGTGGTGTCATCGGCCACGCGATTCCCGAGAGCGTTGCCCGAATCGCCGTCGCCAGCCCTCTGACCATGATTGCGAGCGACGGAGGGCTGCAAAACGGTAAAGGCCACCCTCGAGGTTCTGGCACCTATGCGCGCGTGTTAGGACACTACGTGCGCGACCAAAAGGCGCTGACTTTGATGGATGCTTTGCGCAAGATGACAATAATGCCCGCGCAAAGGTTGGAGCGCATCGCGCCGATGATGAAGAACAAGGGCCGCATCCGAGCCGGTGCCGATGCCGATCTCGCAGTATTCGATCCTGCTCTCATCATCGACAAATCAACCTTCGAGGAACCGGCGAAGTATTCGGAAGGTATCAAGCACGTGCTGGTAGGCGGGGTGTTTGTTGTGAAGGACGCCAAGCTACAAACTGACGTTCATCCAGGCCGAGCGATTCGCGCGCCTGTTAATGCGAAGTAGTCCGGGAGTCAGTCATGCTGAAGCGGATGGAGTTCAGAGTACAACCTTTAGGTTGCCAGTTCGAGATTTGAGCTCAGAGTACAACCTTTAGGTTGCCATTTCGAGATCAGGCAAGCTGAAGCTTGAACTCTGAACTGCTACCTGGGCAAAGGGAGGAAGAGAGTTTTGCCGAAAAGTCGAAAACGGAAAATCAGAAGAGGCGGAGGATCATCCCGGAGCACTCATTCTTCAACGAAGAAGCAATCCAACCGATTGGCAAAGGCGATCGCCTTCGTCGTTATCGCGCTAGTTGCACTCGGCGCTCTGGTCTTCATCATCTTCAGTGGCGGAGGAAGCTCGACGCCAGTTCCGGGCACTGCGGCGACCAACAACTCCGGTCTCCAGTACATAGACGAAGTCGTAGGGACGGGAGACACCCCAAAGCCAGGTCAGAACGTGACAGTGCACTACACTGGCACACTTGAGAACGGAACTAAGTTTGAGAGCTCAGTCGATCGACGCCAGCCGTACACCTTTAAGATCGGCACGGGTTCTGTGATCGAAGGCTGGGATAAGGGTGTGATGACGATGAAGGTTGGAGGCAAGCGAAGGCTCATCATTCCAGCAAATCTCGCTTACGGGGCCGAAGGCCGCCCGCCGACGATTCCACCTAACGCCACTCTCATATTCGAAATAGAACTGCTTGGCGTGAAGAAAGATTGAGAATTCCTGTCGGGTCAGTACCGCGAGCGGTAGCGAGCGTTGACTCTATGAAGCCTACTGACTGCGCTCGCGGTACTGACTGAGGCTGGGGGCCTTCGACGTGACGAAATCTCTGTTGTTGATTCGCGCCTCGGCCCGCGCCGGTCTGCGTTGGGCTAAAGAGCACGTTTATTCGTGGCTGATACTCGGCCCGGTCGTACTCGGAATAAGCTACTTCACTGCATGGCGCCTTGCCGGGGATCTTCCCGAGTGGGAAACTTCGCCTCCGCTCGCCGTCGCGGTCGCTACGCTGTTTGAGATAAGCCTTATTGCGCTTAGCCTTTCACGAACAAGCGGGGAGATCTATCACTTGCGGCGGCCTGAATCTTACTTTGACGCCCTGCCGATCCCCGTCTCTTCGCATTTGCACGCTGCCTTAGCGACGAGAACCTTAAAAACCCTGGTCATTGCAATCGCGGCTGCGATCGCTCGGTTGACGTTTGGTGAAGCCGAATCACTTAAGACGCTCGATTTGTTACTGCTTTCTTGCTTCGTAGCGATCACTTCCCTGTCCCAGGCGCTGGCGGCGCTCAACTGGATTCACTGGGGTCACAGACGAAACTCGCGAGCGGCACTCGCGGCTGTGCTGGTTCTTACAATCAGCGCGACGCTCGCCGGGTTTGTTCTTGCTTTAGTCCTCAAGCCAGCGTATTTCACACCCGCGTTCAAACTATGGTTGATCGTTAGCTGCACCGTGGGGATTGTGTTGCTCTATTCACTCGACAATCGCTTGCACCGGAAGTGGCGCAGTTCAGATCTCGAATATGCAAAGCGGCTCCAATCGGCCCACCGTTCAACCGAACTCATAACTCGCGCGGTTCGTCGTCGGCTATCACAGATCGTTGCTGCGCAGGTGGCTCGGGACGTGCAACTGACTCTTCGAGCATTCTCATCCGCGGTGTACGTGGTTTTCGCGGTCGCAGCGATATGGACAGTAGCAATGGCTGTCGCGCTCGTCACAGATTTTTTGCCCCAGGCTCCTCCCTCCTCCGGGTGGCTCGACGCCACCTGGCTGCCTCAAGTGATGGCAGTCAAAATCACGTGTGTGTTAGCCGTGGCTTCGTTGGCATCTCTGCTCCCTGTGTTGATAGCGTACGAGCTGCCTCATATGTGGCTCGAGCGAGCGGCCGGCACAACCGGTCTCGACATCTGGCAAGCGAAGCTATGGTACGCCCGCCTGGTGGCGATTCCCGCGCCGCTCGCCGTATGCTTCGCCGGCGCGATGACGGACACTGTCCCCGCATTCTACGCTCTGCCACTGCTGGCGGAGTGCTTGTGGCTTTGGTGGATGGTCAGCTCGCTGATGGGGGCGCTGTCGTTTGAGATGCCAACCAGGCCCGAGCTGGCCATCATCGTCACCGGAACGCTTGGATTCGCAATGGGACTGCTAGGGTCACTGCTGTGGCCTGTCGGGCTAATAGCTTATCCGCAGGTTATGCACTCACTGACCGCTCGCGGCCGGCACAGAACACGGTACTACCTGATCACGGAGGATGAGTGAGCGATACGCTGGTAGCAATCGAGACAGTCACCAAGCGATACGGCGATATCCTGGCGGTCGACGGCGTGAGCCTGTCCTTAGCGCGCGGCGAAGTTTACTCGCTCGTGGGTGCCAACGGCGCAGGAAAGTCGACGCTGCTGAGGATGCTTGTGGGCATAACGGAACCCGACGCAGGTAGAGTGCTCATATGCGGCGAAGACCTCGCGAATCGATCGCCGGCAGCCCGCAGGCATCTCGGTTACCTCCCAGAAGAGTTGATTCTCTATGATCGGCTCACGGGCCGAGAGTATCTGGACCTGGTCGCAGGCCTGAAGGAGGCTGACTCATCCGGTATTTCGGAGGAGGTCGACTTCTTTGAGCTGACTCGCGTTCAATCCAAACTAGTGGGCGGCTACTCACTTGGGATGCGCAAGAAGCTCGGACTGGCGGCGGCGATGCTAGGCAAGCCCGAGGTGATGGTGCTGGATGAGCCACTCAACGGACTGGACGTCGAAATGATGCGCAAGCTGAGACATCGTATCGAAGCTGAGCGGAACAATGGACGAGCGTTGTTGGTTGCTTCTCACGTGATGAGTTTTGTCGAACGCATTAGCAACCGCGTTGGCGTGATGCGCGCCGGAAAACTGGCAGCAGAAGACTCGCCGGCCGAGTTGCGAGCCATCGCGAATATGAACGATGCGCCCTTTGAAGATGTGTTTTTCCATTTCGTTAGTTGAGAGTAAAACACAACATGCCGGTGCAATCACAGGTGCGACTCGCACCTCGGTCATCAGCGGGCCTTTCATTAACACCCTTCTTCAGAAGGGTGCTCGCCCTCCGCTAGGAGGGCCATGTTTATAGAACCCGTGTGGACATGCGCCAGCCCTCCGTCAGGAGGGCCATGTTTATAGAACCCGTGAGGAGATGCGCCGCCCTCCGTTAGGGGGGCTATGTCCGCCGGTGCGAGATTGACGCGCGCTCTACTCGCCATCGGAGAACTCGAATACGTACTTTGAATCATAAGCGATGTCGAACCTCTTCAGCAGAGTCAGGTACTCGCTTCTGAAACTTTTCTTGGCATGATGCTTCTCTTGATTGCGGATATACCTTACGACCGTGTCCAAGTGCGAATGCGAGTAGGAGAATGCGCCAAAGCCTTCCTGCCAATTGAATTTGCCTCTGATCCAACCCTTGCGGTTGATGAATTCTGTTGAGTCCGACTTAACGTCTCTGATCAAATCAGAGAGCGCAATGCTGGGCTTCAGGCCGAGCAATAGATGAGCGTGATCGGGCATGCAGTTTATCTCGATGAGCTTCTGTCCCTGTTTGCGTAGGATGCCGGTGATGTATTTCTGAAGCTCCTCTTTGAAGTCGCTCTTAATGAGACTTTGCCTCACGGCGACAGCAAAGACCGTTTGAATGTAGATCTGTGAGAATGTGTTTGCCCTTCGCGACCTCCAGGGTTTATATGCTGCTAAAACGGACCTGAGTATAATCGATGACCAGTGCAGGCGAGGGAAAAATGAGCTGGGCAAGGAAACATGGCCCTCCTGACGGAGGGCGGGCGCGCCTCCTCACGGGGTCTATAAACATTGCCCTCCTGACGGAGGGCTACCACCAACTGCGTTGGTGGGATTGCCCTACGCTTCTACGTCATCGACTCTTTTATCGCACCCTTTTGCCTGAAGCGGCGCAAGACTGTCGCAGAATATCGTGAGATAATTCTGGCGCCAAACCAAACAGCCTTCGAAAGCGAGCTAGGATGAGAGTCAAGATAATGTTCGCTCTGTTCGTCATAGCCGGCATCGCCGCAGCCTCGGCATACACAGGCAATGTTCCCGCGATCAACTGGACCGATTCAACGCGCGATGTCTACGTCGACAACGAACTCGATCGAGGCGCTCAGGTTCTAAGCTCCGATTCGCCTTCGCGGCTTGCTCTGCTCTCGCCAAAACTCGAGTCCGCGATCGTGTTGGACGTGGCCGCACATACGGTCAGCACTATGTCGAAGGACCTCTTTCAGTTCGGAGCCGACCGCACGACTGCCGCTTCTGAAGCAGTCGGCGCGATCAAGGCTGTGGGCAAATTCACTCGCGTGGACGGACCCATCTATTTCTTTGTCGTGGACGGAAAGCCAGTGCTGATTCGCGCGCATCCAGGAGCTACTGGCGAGCTGACCATGGACAAGCTTTGGGAGACTGTTCTGGTTTGGCGCTCGGTTATGAACGACTATGAGCCGAACGCTCAAGCAGTCGCCGCGATCAAATCGAATGACAAGGACACGACAGTCACGCTTGCGCTGGGCACGTGGTGCCCGGACAGCAAGAACTACATTCCTAGATTGATCAAAGCCCTGCGCGCCGCCGGCAATGACAAGATTCAAGTCAAGCTCATCGGCATAGACAATCAGTTCCGCGAACCGGTCGATACCGTTCAGCCCCGCCGCATCACTAACGTTCCTACCGTGATTGTCGAACGAGGAGGGCGCGAGATCGACCGCATAGTCGAGACCCCGGCGGCGGCGACAATGGAAGAAGACGTTGCCGCGATACTAAGTGGACGCAAGGCGCCGGCTCTCGTTCGCGGAAATCACAAGCTTCACGGAGATGACCGAACCCGCACCCGATTCAACGTCGATGGCAAAACCATGACGGCTCGCATGCGAGGGAGCGTTTCGGGAGTGATATCGCAAACGCTTGAAGTCCCTCAACGGTTCTTCCTCTCATCACCATCAATCGCTGCGCAAGGCTTCATGCAGCCTCAAGACGGCGATCGATATCAGATTTCCAGCTACGCCACTCCGTTAGAGTTTGATAAGGCGTTGGGCACACTGGCCACGGTCAGTTGTGAAGCAAAGGGTGACGAAACGATTCGCACACCTGCCGGGGAATTTCGCGCGCGACACCTCACGCGAAGGTCCGAGAAGGAAACGTTCGAGTGGTGGCTGCATACAAAGCTGGACATTCCGGTGAAAGGGCAAAGCTCAGGGGTGGAATACGTGTTGACCTCGCTCGAACTATTCTCGAACAGGTGAGCGCTTCACTTCTCCCGTTGCCTCACGTAAAAACCTAATCGAAATGATAGTCGTTGACTCAAGTAAGAATCTAATCGAAATCGTTCGCTCGTTTTGAGTTTGGTTGGGGTGCCTCGGCAACCCGTTTCTTGTGGTGTAGCGATGAAAACTCCTGAGCCAATCATAGTCATCGACCTATTCCCGCAAGTGCTGGATGCGCTGCTCGATCTCTTAGAGGACCTGTCACCTGACGATTGGAACAGACCCACTGCCTGCCCCAGATGGTCAGTCAAGGACATCGCTACACACTTGCTCGGCGGACAGTTCGGCATTCTTTCGCGAAAGCGCGACGGATATGGGTTCTCAGAGGATCCCATCAAGCAGTGGGACGAACTTGTTGAGCTCATCAACAACCTCAATTACGTGTGGGTGAAGGCGGCGAGCAGGCTCAGCCCGCGGCTGCTTTGCGATCTGCTGAAGCTCAGCGGCGAGCAGGTTTGTGCTCACTTCAACTCGCTCGACCCGTACGCGATCGGAGGCCCGGTTGATTGGGCAGGTCCCGAGCGCGCCCCCGTGTGGCTCGACCTCGCGCGCGAATACACTGAGTGGTGGCATCATCAACAGCAAATCCGAGACGCAGTCGGTAAGCCGGGACTCAAGCAGCCGAGGTTCTTTGCGCCGGTGCTCGACGCATTCGTGCGCGCGCTCCCGCATACATACAGAAACGTCGACGCGAAAGACGGAACTGTGGTCGCTCTGACGATATCAGGCGACGCTGGGGGCACGTGGTTCTTGCTGCGAGAGAACGGTGCGTGGAGTCTTTTCGTTGACGTCACACCGCCGCCTGATGTCGGCGTTGTGTTAGATCAAGACGTCGCGTGGAGATTGTTCACCAAAGGGATCCGCAAGGATGACGCTCTCGGCAAGGCAACACTGATCGGCGACCAGACACTGGGACTGAAGGTGTTTGAAATGGTTTCGGTGATTGCCTGAGCGCCCGGTCTCTCATCGGCTTCGCACGTCGCCCTGAATGATTGACATCAGTGAGCCGCTGCGATAATTTGCGGGGAGCAAGCCTGGGAGTTAATACGATGAGCACAATCACGCGCTTCGTGACCGAAGATGAACTGCTGCGAATGCCTGATGACGGCAATCGTTACGAGCTCATTGAAGGAGAGTTGCGACAAATGTCTCCCACAGGCTACGAACACGGGCGTTCCACCGGCAATCTGCACGGACTCATCGTGTATCACGTCCGGCTCCACAAACTTGGCGATGTGCTTGCAGCGGAAACGGGTTTCGTCGTGGCGCGCACCGAGGACGGCCGTCCCACCATCATCGCACCGGACATTGCTTTCGTCGCCAAGGGTCGAATCCCACCCGGCACCGATACCTTCAAATTCCTTGAACTCGCCCCGGATCTCATCGTTGAAACACTGTCTCCGTCTGATAGAACGGTCGACGTTGAAAAGAAGATCGCATTGTGGCTTAGAGCCGGCGTTAGGTTGGCTGTAGTCCTCGACCCGGCATCGAGATCAGTCACCATGCACCACGCAAATGGCGAAATCACTGCACTGACTGATGACGCCTTGCTGGATCTCGAGGATGTTATTCAGGGATTTCGCTGCAAGGTGTCTGATATCTTCGATTGATCATCTGGCTCACTGCCCTTCTTCCACCAAACGGCGTGACTAGCGACTCAGCCGGTCTGCTTGGTAGTGTCCTATTAGGACACTACCGTCTCCTTGACAACCAACCCGCCATCCATTATTCGATTAGTTTAGCTCTTCTCACTAATTTCTCACTGTGAGTACGCCACCTCATTTTTCAAGACGGGAGATCTAATGGCAACCAAGTACGTTTACCTCTTCGCGAATGGCAAAGCTGACGGCCGCGGAGATATGAAAGATCTGCTCGGCGGCAAGGGCGGCGGGCTGGCCGAGATGACGAATGCGGGGCTGCCCGTTCCGCCCGGGTTTACGATCACCACCGAAGCCTGCAACGCCTACTACGGCGCTGGCGCGACGTTCCCCGAAGACATGTGGAACCAGGTGCTCGAGTCCATGCGCCAGGTCGAACTCGCGACCGGTAAGAGTTTCGGCGATCATTCAAACCCGCTGCTCGTGTCAGTGAGGTCGGGCGCAAAGTTCTCGATGCCGGGAATGATGGACACGGTATTGAACCTTGGTCTTAACGACGAAACACTCAAAGGCCTGGCCCGTCTTACATCGAACCAACGGTTCGCATACGACGCCTATAGGCGCTTCATTCAGATGTTCGGCAAGATCGTGCTGGGCATAGACGGTGAGCTCTTCGAACAGGCTCTCGCAGGGGTCAAGCGCAAGGCTCGCGTTAAGCTCGACACCGATCTCACCGCAAACGATCTGAAACGCGTCTGCAAAGACTTCAAAAAGATCGTCAAGGACCATACGGGCAAGCCGTTTCCGACGGAACCTCATAAGCAGCTCGAAGAAGCTGTGAAAGCAGTTTTCCGTTCGTGGAACGGCGACCGCGCGATAGTTTATCGACGGCGCGAGAAGATTCCAGATGATCTCGGCACTGCGGTGAATATCCAGACAATGGTCTTCGGCAACATGGGCAACGATTCGGGCACCGGCGTGGCCTTCACTCGCAACCCGGCAACCGGCGAGAAGAAACTCTTCGGCGACTACCTCACAAACGCGCAAGGCGAAGACGTCGTCGCCGGTATCCGCACGCCCAAGCACATCGACGAGTTGAATCATGACATGCCGGCAATTTACCGCGAGTTTGTCGAGGTCGCCAACAAGCTCGAACGCCACTATCGCGATATGCAGGACCTGGAATTCACGATCGAGCGCGGCAAGCTGTGGATGCTTCAAACTCGAAACGGCAAACGCACCGGCCCGGCAGCGGTCAAGATCGCAGTCGACATGGTGCGCGAAGGGTTCATCGATGAACGCACTGGTGTGCTGCGCGTGCCGGCCGGCGACATCGATCAGTTGCTTCACAAGATGATCGATCCCAAAGCCCAGGTCAACGTGCTGACTCGCGGCATCAACGCCAGCCCCGGCGCAGCAAGCGGCCACGTTGTGTTCACACCCGAGGAGGCCGAAGCGTGGGCGGCTGACGGCAAGCCCGTCATCCTTGTTCGCCGTGAGACCTCGCCCGAAGACGTGCGAGGCATGGACGCCGCTCAGGCAATTCTCACCTCGACCGGCGGACCTACGAGTCACGCCGCCGTAGTTGCGCGAGGTTGGGGCAAGCCTTGCATCGTCGGCGCGGGGGACATCGCGATCAACTATGGCAAAAACGAATTCGCAGTAAACGGAACGCGCATTCGTCGCGGAGACTGGCTGACCGTCGATGGGACTAGCGGCCGGGTGATTGTAGGACAGGCGCCGCTCATCGATCCCGAGCTTGGCGATGATTTCAAGACGCTGATGCAGTGGGCCGACAAGTTCCGCACAATGCGCGTGCGCGCGAACGCGGACACGCCCGATGACGCGACGGTCGCTCGCGAATTCGGCGCCGAAGGAATCGGGCTCTGCCGCACCGAGCATATGTTCTTCGAAGGTGACCGCATCGACTACGTGCGAGAGATGATCCTTGGTTCGCTCGACTACAAGAAGCTCGAGCGCGAGCTTGCGGTGATCGAGAACGAGCTGCGCCGGGCTACGGCGCCGAAGAAAGTCGAAGAACTCAGCCGCGCGCGGAGGAAGCGAAAAGAAGAGATCGAAGAGCCGAAGCGAATGTACAAAGGCGGGCTCGCGCGCTTACTCAAGCTACAGCGCAAGGACTTCGAGGGAATATTCAAGGCGATGGACGGATTGCCGGTGACCATTCGCACGCTGGACCCGCCGCTGCACGAGTTCCTGCCTCACGATGAAATCGAAACGCGCAAGCTCGCTCGAAAATTCAAGGTAAAGCCGCAGCATTTGTGGGAGCGCGTGCAATCGCTACACGAAGCGAACCCGATGCTCGGGCATCGCGGGTGCCGTCTGGGCATCGTCTTCCCCGAGATAACCGAGATGCAGGTGAGAGCGATCTTCGAGGCCGCGGCTCGCGTTCAGAACAAAGGCGTTAAGGTGCTTCCCGAAATCATGATCCCGCTGGTGAGCGACGTGAACGAGCTGAAGCTGCAGGCGGCCATCGTGCGCCGAGTCGCCGAGGAAGTAATGGACGAAACCCAACGGAAGATCGAATACCTGGTAGGCACGATGATCGAGCTTCCTCGCGCAGCGCTGACGGCTGACAAGATCGCCCAGGAGGCAGAGTTCTTTTCATTCGGCACGAACGATCTGACTCAGACGACTTATGGAATATCGCGAGACGACTCGCCCAAGTTCCTGCTGAACTACATCGAGAACCGAGTGTTCAACGAAGATCCTTTCCAGGTGCTCGACCAGGAAGGCGTCGGACAGTTGGTGAAGATGGGAACCGAGAGAGGCCGAGCGACTCGCCCGGATTTGAAGGTAGGCATCTGCGGCGAGCACGGCGGCGAGCCTTCATCGGTGGGCTTCTGCCATCGAGTGGGGTTGAGCTACGTGTCCTGCTCACCGTTTCGAGTCCCAATCGCGCGCTTGGCGGCGGCTCAAGCAGCGCTAGGCAGCGAGCAAGCGATCTCGCACACGGCGTAGGAAGAGTCTCTCGAGGAGGCTGCTGAAAAGGGGAACGCGACACCTACGCATCGGATGCCCATAATCCGACCAACGCAGTTGGTGGTGTGTTCATGTTCAGCCTACCCAGAGCCGGATCACTTTTGCAGACTGAGACTTCGAACAGGCCGGATATTAACAATCCACCAACTGCGTTGGTCGAGGGCCCTCCGCTAGGAGGGCCATGTTTATAGAAGCGTGAGAGGATGCACGCGCCCTCCGCTAGGAGCGTCATGTTTATAGAAGCGTGAGAGGATGCACGCGCCCTCCGCTAGGAGGGCCATCTTTATAGAAGCGTGAGAGGATGCACGCGCCCTCCGCTAGGAGGGCCATGTTTATAGAGGCCAACGTGGGACCGCGTGCCCTCCGTTAGGAGGGCCATGTTTATAGAGGCCAACGTGGGACCGCGTGCCCTCCGTTAGGAG
>JBBPIH010000064.1:0-91 GCA_038040455.1 Acidobacteriota bacterium | reverse complement strand
GGCCATGTTTATGAACCCCACCTGTTATTCGACCTTAGAGAACTCGAACACGTACCTTGGGTCGTAGGCGATGTCGAACTTCTTCAACAGA
>JBBPIH010000063.1:0-38866 GCA_038040455.1 Acidobacteriota bacterium | reverse complement strand
TATCCAGGATGTCCTGCAAATCCTGCGTGATTTTCTTATCCGACTTGGCGGGCTTGTTTGAACTCGCCAAAACCGACCGCCCTACCGACGGAAGGTCAGTCATCACAAAAGAGAACACCAGCAATGCTGCTGTCAGCAAAGTGAGAACACTCTTAGTCGTTTTCATGCTGTTCGCTCCGAACTTCCCGAATGCAGAGTTAGTGCGAGGACGGATGTCTGAAAGGAGGAAGCCATCCGTGAGAGGCGCTTTTACCGTTTTCATTTGCTTTACCGTAATTTCATCCTAAACCGAGTGAACCCCGCTCGTCCCATTGTCAATAACCGTGCCAGCGCGGTCAGGAGGTGGCTTGGTGCGAGCCAATGAGAGGGGAGCGAGTCGGGCCTAGCGCCCTAGTGACAGCATTTAAGGCTCGTGCGCGTGGGCTCGGTTTGTTACCACGTGGGCTAGTTGTGTTTGGTGATCCGCGAGAGGGTGACACATCTGCGTTCCGTTAAATTGACTAACCTCATTCGGTCACTTTACGAATATTTGTAGCTTTCAGCTAGCCCGAATTTGATCGAGAAGAGGACTATGCCGCAGGAGGACACCCCAGCAGACTATTTTATTTGGTTTCAGCCGCCGGCGCGGCGGCTGTGAAAGAAGAGTTTACTTGATAACGACGTTGACGAGTTTGCATCGAACGACAATCACCTTCGTGACATCGCGTCCGGCGGCTGCGGCCTGCACCTTCTCGTCTGCGAGAGCGGTTTGGCGAAGCTCGTCCTCACTCGCGTCGGGGCTAACAAAAATGCGGCTGCGCAGCTTGCCGTTCACCTGCACCGCGACTTCGATCTCTTCTTCACGCGCCAGCTCGCCGTTGAACTCGGGCCAGTGCGATCGAGCGAGGCTCTCGGAATGGCCGAAGCTCTCCCACAGTTCTTCGGATACGTGAGGAGCGAACGGAGCGAGCATCGGGATCAAGGCCTCGAATGCTTCACGCGCCACCTGGGTATCCGACTCGTTGGCGCCCCCGTTCTTATCGACGGCTTGATCGAAAGCGTAAATGGCGTTCGTCAGTTCCATCAACGACGAGATGCAAGTGTTCAAGTGCAGTCGCTCTTCAAAGTTCTCGGTTATCGAGCGGATAATCTGATGTGTGCGACGACGCAGCGTGCGCGGATGTTCGTGAAGATCGCTTTGGTTGATAGGCCCGCCGCTCGCCCCCCCAATGCGGCTCTGCCACTTGTGCGCGATTCGCCATACGCGTTGCAGATATCTAGCTGCTCCCTCAAAACCTGTGTCCGACCATTCCTTGTCTTTCTCGGGAGGCCCGGCAAACAGCACGAACATGCGCAACGGGTCCGCCCCGTGGATGTTAATCATCTCGATCGGATCGACCGCGTTCTTTCTTGACTTTGACATCTTCTCAACGCGGCCGGTGACGACCTCGCTGCCGCAGATCATGCAAGTCTTCTCCTCGGTCACCTGCTCGGGAAACAGCCACTCGTGCTGGGGACAATAATAAGTCTCTTTATTAATCATCCCTTGCGTTAGCAGCCGCGCCACCGGCTCATCGAACCTCACCAAACCCAGATCGCGCATCACTTTGCACCAGTATCGCGTGTAGATCAAGTGCAGCACCGCGTGCTCGATGCCGCCAATGTATTGATCGACCGGCAGCCAGTAATGAACCTTCTCAGGATCAAACGGCTTCTGGTCGTTGTGAGGATCGCAGTAGCGAAAGTAGTACCAGTTCGAATCGACGAACGTGTCCATCGTGTCCGTGTCGCGTTTCGCCGGGCCGCCACACTTCGGGCAGTTCACGTTGACGTAGTCTGGCACGTGATCAAGCGGGGACCCGCCTTCGACTTTTAGATTTACTCCCTTTGGCAAAACTACTGGAAGCTGATCACCCGGCACTGGAACGATGCCGTCACGCTCGCAGTGAATCATCGGAACAGGGGTGCCCCAGTAGCGCTGACGTGAGATGCCCCAGTCGCGCAGCTTGTACGTGATCGCGCCTCGTCCGAACCCGTGAGCTTCGGCGTGCTCGGTCATCAACCGATTCGCTTCTTCTGAAGACAACCCGCTCCACTCACCGGTGTTGACCGTAGTCGTCCACGCTTCGTCAGCGGCTTCCATTTCTTCCGCAGGAATCTCGCGACCCTCGGCGTTCAGTTTGATCTGTAGGAACGGCAAGTTGTATTTGCGCGAGAACTCGAAATCGCGCTGGTCGCCCGACGGCACAGACATAATCGCGCCCGTTCCGTACTCGATCAGCACGAAGTTCGCGATCCAAATAGGCAGCCGCTCCTGGTTGAACGGATTGATCGCGTAGCCTCCGGTGAAGATGCCGTGCTTCTCGAGCTCATCGATGCGCCCGCTGCGTTGCTCTTGCTTGAGTTTCTCGGCGAAGGCCAGCACTTCGTCGCGCTGGGGCTTGCCTCCGAGGATCTTCAAGAGCAACGGATGCGCGGGCGCCAGAATGATCGCGTTGGCGCCGAAGATCGTGTCGATGCGTGTTGTGAATACTGTTATCGACTCCTCTTCGGCATCAACCTCGAAACGAACCTCTGCGCCGAGGCTTCGGCCGATCCAGTTGCGCTGCATGGAGATCACGCGATCGGGCCACTTGCCTTCCAGCTTGTTGAGATCGTCCAGCAACTGATCGGCGTAATCGGTGATGCGCGCGAACCACTGCAACAATTGCTTCTGAATGACGGGAGAGCCGCAGCGCCAGCACTCACCGCCCGACGCTTGCTCATTCGACAGCGAGATGTCTTCCTTGGGACACCAGTTGACCGGCGCGAGCTTGCGATAGAGCATCCCGCGCTCCCACATTCGCATGAAGAACCACTGGTTCCACTTGTAGTACTCGGGATCGCAAGTGGCAATCTCGCGCGACCAGTCATAGCTGAGGCCCATGCGCTGAAACTGCCACTTCATGTAAGCGATCGCGTCGCGAGTGAACTTCTCAGGATCGGTGCCGTCTTTGATGGCCGCAGTTTCAGCAGGCTGACCGAAGGCGTCCCAGCCGAAGGGGTGAAGCACGTTGAACCCGCGCATTCGCTTGTACCAGGCGAGCGCATCGCCTATGGCATAGGTCGAGACGTGCCCAATGTGCGCGCGGCCAGAGGTGTAGGCGAGCATTTCGAGGCAATAGAATTTGTCGCGTCCGGGCTCTTCGTTGACCTCAAAGGTCTTCTCATCAGCCCAGCGCTTCTGCCACTTTTGTTCGATCTCTTGTGGGAAGTATTTTTCCTTCATGATATCCGCACCCGTTAAACGCCTATTAGTTTTGAAGCGAGATTGGCAGACCTGTTTGGGCGATCACACAATAATCGCCCAACAAGCTCAGGCGAGCAGCGGGTTCAGAAGGGTAAGTTCAAGTTGTAATAAGTTCGAGAACATCGCACGTATGATAGAACGCCTCTTGTGAACGTGGCAACTCAAAGTCGCGTTGAATCTGCGGTAACATTGAGAATCTGGTTCGGCCGTACGGAATATGCGAACCTTGATTGACCGGACTCATCCACGAATTCAAGATCGTACGCCTCGCTCGGCTCGTCGAATGTAACGACAACAGTGCCTCGCTCCCCCCGCTTGAGTCCATACTCTGGCAAATCCTCAGTCAACTCAACGACGTCAAGTTCCTGCGCCTTTCGTGTTGCCTGCATTTTGCCTCCCTTCACTTGAGGAGAACCGTAGCCAAGCTCGGATAATCCCTGTTCGTTCATGCGATCGTGAGCGTGAAATCACCAAGTCCGTGGTACCGGGTGACTATGTCCATGCAGAGCTTCTCTGCCTTTTGAGTATCCGGCTTTGGCGGAAGGGAGCTCCTCACGTAGGCTTCCTCGGCCAGCTTGAATAGCCTCTCTGCCTCGGCTTTTACGCGCTCGATGTCCCACTCGCCGCGTTTGATTGATAACAACTGCTCGGCCTCAGCTCTTTCAACGTGCAGATCACCTTCGACCAGGAACTCAATGCCCATACGCAGCAGGCGAATCAAGTGAGCCGCGTTCTTCGCATCGTACCCTACTTTTCGTACCAGCTCCTTGCGCTTGGCGCCCATGTAGCCGCCGGAGAAATATTTCCTCTTCAAGCTCGAATACCGATCAATCAAAGCACCAAGTGTTTGCCCGCAGAAAGGGTCAGCTTGAACAATCGAGTCGCGTTCGGCTTGAGTCGCATTCAACTGGTTCAGGTCGATTCCGCGGTCTGCTAGCCCGCTCTCAAGCGCAGCCATCTCATTCTGGGCTTCTTGATTGAAATGCGTCATGCGTTTGAACTGCGCATACGCATAGCCGTTGAACGAATGATATGCTTGCTTGGAAACAAATAACGCCCTGTTCTCGCGAAGGAAACGACCCAACTCGTGCTCGAAGATCAAATGTCGCTCAGGCAGCCACAGCAAGCTGAGCACGTTGGGATTGCACTTGAGAAGAAGGCCTATGAATTTCTTGAGCTCATAGCTGACAGAGTCCCATTCGTTAATAAACTTCTCCTTCACTTCGTCTCGGCCGAAGCCGAGGTATAGTGCTCGATCGGCGCAATGTAGACGCCCATCAGATCCTTGTCATCAATGCTGTTGGGGTCGTGCTGCGGGACGTACATGTTGTGGGCTATGGACCCTCGGTAACCAAGTAGAATCAGGTTCTCAGGTAAGAGTTCTGATACCTGTTCTTGAGTCAAGTTCCTTAAACTGATTTGACGGTCCATGTCTCGTCACTCTTACCCAGATCTCGCAGCGTATTGACATTCCACGCTTCATCTCGCTCTTTATCCACGGGAGTGTCTAAGATAAATGGTACGCGACGGAACTACTAGGTACGCGCAAGCGCAAGGCGCCTTCAAATTCTCCCGTGACCAACAGGCCCTGTTCACTGGCTCACCAGCCGACTCACGGTCGTCTGAACACTAAAGTTATTGCTCTCGCTCTTGTGGACACGCGTGCGAATGCCGATACTACGTTAGCGACGAGACAGGCTTCGACCCAATACGTTCAATGATCAAGCAGACGAATTCGGCATTGTTGATAGCCACCCTTTTTGCCGGGTCACACGCTGCGCAGACCGCGCCGCGCTTGGGACCCGGGCGAAAATACACAAGCATCGAACGCATGAAGATCGAGCGCCTCCGAGCCGTTCACGCCGACCGCACGCGTTTCGCCGCCGAGCGCAGACCGGTCTCTCTGGAAACCGGTTATAACGACTATCGCGCCGTCCTGCACGCTCACGCCGAGGACGCCTCGCACACCGGCGGGACGCGGCCGGAGTTGCTTGCCGCGGCCAGGCGGGCTGGCGTTCAGATCGTGATGCTCACCGATCACGTCCGGCCCGAACGCGACGTTATCAACGACAGTTGGCGGGGTCTTCACGAAGGAGTGCTGTTCATTCCCGGCTCAGAAGACCGTGGCTTTTTGTCGTTCCCGATCAAGTCGATCAAGGGACTGGAAGCCGGTTCACGCGAGCAGTATGTCGAACTGGTTCGCAAGGGCGGCGGAAACATCTTTCTGTCTCACGTCGAAGAGCGCGCCGACTGGCCAACCGATCAACTCGATGGGCTTGAGATCTACAATCATCACACCGATGTGAAGGGCGAGGGCGCATTCAACCTCTGGCTGCAAGGCTCGCTCACGGATGCGGCGCGCTTGCCAGAGCTTGTCGCCGCGCTCAAAGAATACCCGGAAGAAGTCTTCGGCGCGCAGCAGGATTACCTGTCAGACATCATCGCCAAGTGGGACCGCGATGCGCAGCAGCATAAGCTCACTGGAGTCGCAGCAAACGATTGTCATCACAACCAGGTGTTCACCATTACTGCGATCGATGAGAACACGGTCGAAGTCGGCTACATCACCAGCAAACCGACGACGACTCGCGTGACTACCGACAAACTGCCCGGCGTGGCCGCGCTGGTGAAAGGAAGAAAGCCGGGGGAATTGATAGCCCGGCTCGACTTCGATCCTTACGAGCGCAGCTTGAGGTACGTATCAACTCATATTCTGGCGCACGAGCTTACGGAACCCGCCGTGCGCGAGGCGCTCAGGCGCGGTCACGCTTACGTCGCGCACGACTGGCTTTGCGACTCTACCGGCTTCACGTTTATTGCTCGAACCGGCAAGCAAACCAACCTGATAATGGGCGACGAAGTTAAGCTCGGCAGTGAGCTTAAGCTGAGCGCGGCAACTCCCGTCAAATGCACGATGAAGCTGATCCGCAACGGCGAGGTGATTCGGTCCGCCAAGACAAGCCGCATCGACTTCGATGTCAAGACATCCGGCGTGTATCGCATCGAAGCCTGGCTCGAGGTGGACGGCGAGCAGCGCCCGTGGATCTACTCGAACCCAGTCTACATCCGCTGACGCTTGAGACGATCAGGCGCGGTTTTTTCCAGCAATGGTTGGCGCTTCTGGCGCCGTCCGCCATTCACTTTCCTGTTCAACCAGCAACTTCGCGAAGACGAGCCAGGTTCCACTCGTAACCTCTCTCCTTGTCGACGGGAGTCTCCAGGATAAAAGGGATTCCCCTAAGCTTAGAGTTATGCGTCACACGCCGGAACGCATCCGCGCCGATGTGACCGAGCCCGATATGCTGGTGCCGATCAACGCGTGAGCCAAGCGGAGCCTTCGAGTCGTTGCAATGGATGACCTTGATCCGATCGACTCCAAATGACCGGTCGATTGCTTCGATTGTCGTCTTCAATCCACCACCCGTCGAGATGTCGTACCCCGACGCGAATGTGTGCGCGGTATCGAGACAGACATCCACGGGCAAATCGTCGAGCGCCACAAGCAGGCTCGCCATTTGATCAAAGTCGCGGCCGATAGACGAGCCTTGCCCGGCTGTGTTCTCGATCAATATTGTAAGGGCGTTCTTGCGCCCAGCCCTGGCGGCCTTAGGTGCAGCGCCTTTCAACTTGAGACCCCGCGCCGCCTCGCGGACTGATCCGACCGCAGTCCCCATTCCGATCTCGACCGGCGCTACTCCGGAATTGCCCGGATGAACGACCAGGTAATCAGCCCCGAGTTCCAGCCCTCGTTCAAGCTCTTCTCGGAATGCGGCGCGGGACCTTGCCAGCAGCACCGGGTCTTGCGCAGCAAGATTGATCAAGTAGACCGAATGAATCACCAGCGGCCACAGGCCGGCTCGCTCGCGAGCTTCGCGGAATTCCATGATCTCGGCATGCGTCAGCTCACGAGCCGCCCAACCGCGGGGATTGCGAGCGAAGATTTGAAGACAGTCGCAGCCTAGCGCGTCGGCCCGTGTGATCGCGTTCGGCAGGCCGCCGGCTATCGAGGTGTGAATGCCCATTCGCGGAGTGATGTTCTTGCTCACAAGGCACAATTTCAACACAAAGCTACCAGGTCGCAAAGCTAGTAGTTGATGTATGGTCCTTCGTCTTTGAAGTCTCCGTGGTAAACTGTCGCTCTAATGAAAGCTGACCCAGTCAAGCTCGAAATCTTCAAATCACTGTACTCCTCCGTCGCCGAAGAGATGGGTGTTAGTCTTCGCCGCTCGGCCTTCTCGCCCAATATCAAAGAGCGCCGAGATTACTCGTGCGCCGTCTTCAACAGCGAAGGCACGCTCATCGCGCAGGGCGATCACATGCCTGTTCACCTCGGCTCGATGCCTATGTCCGTGAGGGCCGCGCTTGAGACTGTCGACCTCGGCCCCGGCGATATCGTCGTTCTCAACGACCCATACGCAGGGGGAACTCATCTGCCCGATGTAACGATGGTGGCCGCAGTGTACGGGAGTGGTCAGTGGCCAGTGGTCAGTGGCCAGAAAAAGGTCAGTAACAAGCACACGGGGAGAGATAGCCGTCGTACGACGAAGTCTCAACCCAACCGGCCACTGACCACTGACCACCGGCCACTGTTTTTCGTGGCCAACAGGGCTCACCACGCGGACATCGGAGGCGCGACGCCGGGCTCGATGGGGCGGGCAGATGAGATTTATCAAGAAGGTTTGAGGATTCCGCCAGTGAGATTGATGATCGGTGGCGTCATAAACGACGACGTGATGAGGCTGATCTCCGCTAACGTTCGAATCCCCGAAGAACGCGAAGGCGATCTCACCGCGCAGCTTGGCGCGATTGCAACCGGCCAGAAGCGGCTGCTCGAAATAGTCGAGCGCTATGGTTTCAAAGAAGCCGATCTTTACGCCAAACACCTGGTCAACTACAGCGCTGAGATGATGCGGCGCGTCATTCGTGACTTGCCCGACGGGGTGTACGAAGCCGAAGACTTCCTCGACGACGACGGATACTCCGACGGACCCGTGCGCATAGCGGTTCGTATCCAGATCAAAGGCGACCGGGCCACTGTCGATTTCACCGGCAGCGCACCGCAAGTGCGCGGTCCGATCAACGCAGTCGAGGCAATTACTGTTTCGGCGGTCTATTACGTCTTTCGCTGCTTGATCCCGATGAACGTTCCCGCGAGTTGGGGCATCCTGCAACCGATCAAGGTGACAGCTCCGATGGGAACGGTGGTCAACGCTCGTCCGCCGGCCGCGGTGGCCGGTGGGAATGTTGAGACTTCTCAGCGAATAGTAGACACGGTGCTGCTCGCGCTGTCGAAAGCCGGCGCGCCCGTACCCGCGGCGAGCCAGGGAACGATGAACAACCTTACGATTGGCGGAACGGATTGGCGCACAGGCAAGCAGTTCGCTTATTACGAAACGGTTGCCGGTGGCATGGGTGCCCGGCCGGGGTTGAATGGCATCGACGGAATTCACACTCACATGACCAACTCGCTGAACACGCCTGCCGAGGCAATGGAATACGCTTATCCGATGCGCGTGCGAAGATATTCGATACGCCGTGAAAGTGGCGGCCCGGGCGAGTTTCGAGGCGGCGATGGCGTCGTGCGCGAGGTCGAATTGCTAACCGATGCACGGGTGACGATCCTCTCCGATCGGCGAAAGACTCGGCCTTATGGTTTGAACGGCGGCGAGCCGGGAGCACCGGGCCGTACCGTGCTGATAACTAAGAACGGCGAGCAAGTTCTCGCTGGTAAAGATTCCACGCATGCGACCGCAGGCGATCGAATTCGCATCGAGACGCCCGGCGGCGGTGGATGGGGGAAGGAGAGTAACGAGGGAAAAGGCAAAACAAAGTAAGAGCAGATCAACTCGACGCTCTCCATTCCTCGAGAACAGTTTCAACTTTTTCTCGCACTCTTTCACGCGCAAGCTGCCGATCATCGTGCTTGAAAAGCAGCGCATCGTAGTCGGTGTACGCGTGCCGCACGTGAGCTCGAACCGCGAGGAAGACAGCGTCGGGCTCGAACGACTTTGCGGCAGCAGAACGGCCGACTCGTCCGCTGTACTTCAAGCAAGCGTGCTCGGCAATCTTGATATCGACGCCCGAAGGAATGTTCGGAAACTGTTCGCGGATGGACTGACCGAAGTCGGCTACATATTTGCGGTCGAGATTCTCCCGCCGAGATGCCTCTCGTTCGCGGCGGCTAGCGCGCTCGTCGGAGTCGGCTTCTGACTCCGCCAAAGCGCGCTCGATCGCTCCGGGCTCGGCGAGAATCCCCTGTCGCTCATAACGCTTGCGGCTGCGAGACCACTCGACCACGACAGCCCAGAGCCTTGAGTACTTCGTCGATCTTCGCGTTATTGCCGCGTCACCTCGCGGCAGGAACTCGAGATGATCCAGGTCAGCACACTCCAAACACAGCGCGCCCTTTTCACCTTGAAGCCGTATGAGATTGCCCTTTAGCAGATCCCTTCCACACTCCCCGCACTTCGAGGTCGCTCGACGCAGAATAAACACGACCAGATCTTCGCGCTTTTCGGTGCCGGCCATGCCGGCATTTTGCACCGACCCGAAGAGGTTTTCAACGTAACTGTCGCTTGGCCTGTCGCGCCAATGTCGGTTTGCTTGTCACCATCTGACGGCCGCTGATAAGATTCCCACGCAATGGCCGAAGAAATCCGAGAGCGGCTCGCGCGAGTTCGGGACCAGCTCGCGCGAGCAGCCGAGCGCGCCGGCCGAAGCGAGAAAGACATAACCCTCATCGCCGTCTCCAAGACATTCGATCCAGCGACAGTGCAGCAGGCGGTGCTTGCAGGTACGCGCGACCTCGGCGAAAACCGTGTGCAAGAAGCAATCACGAAAGTCGCGATGATTGAGGGAGACGTTCGATGGCACCTGATAGGCCATCTGCAGTCGAACAAGGCTCGGCAGGCCGTCGAGACCTTCGATGTGATTCATACGATCGATAGCTGCCAATTGGCTGAGCGGCTCGACCGAATTGCAGGCGAGATAGGAAGAAGACCAATGGTGCTCGTTCAGGTTGATCTCGCGCACGAGCCGACTAAATCGGGCGCTGACGAGAGCGAGTTGCCGGCAATAATCGAAGCTCTGGATTCAGCGAGTCACCTGGAGTTTCGCGGATTGATGGTGATGCCGCCGTTTTTTGATTCGCCCGAGCAGACGCGGCCTTACTTTCGGAGACTCCGCGAGATACTGGAAGGCTTGAACCGAGGTCGCGGGGCTGAGCAAAAGTTGACCGAGCTATCGATGGGTATGAGTCACGATTTCGATGTCGCAATCGATGAAGGCTCGACGATGGTGAGAGTTGGAACGGCTATCTTTGGCTCACGGGAAAAGCGGTAAGCAGAGCGGAATGCAGAAGGCAGCTCATGTTTCATTTCCCGTTTGCGATTTTCCATTTGCCATTTATTGGATCGCACTTCTGAAAGGACAAATCAAGATCGAAAACACAAAATGACAAATGGAAAATCACAAATGGAAAATGGAAAATGCTTTCTGCTTTCTGCCAGGGAGTGAGATTGAATCTAATCGTACTTGCGTTATACGGGCTATCACTGGTTGTGTTCTGGGGGACGATTGCCGTCGCGTCACTTTTCTTCTTGCGAGTGCTGCTGACGTGGTTGGGCGCGAATCCTTTCGGGCGAATCCCCTATCATCTGACGCGCATCACCGAGCCTATGGTCCGTCCGGCAAGGTCTCAATTCGGCGGCGGCGGGCGCTACTTGCGATATGATCTGATCCCGCTAGTGATGGGCGTGTTGATTTTAGTCACAGGATTGTTCATCGCCAGCATGATCGGACAGCTTGGCAGCATCATTGGCGCTATCGGAAGAAACATTATGCTGGGTTCAATAGCGTCGGGCGCGATGGTGGGGGAGTTGATAAGGCTGATAGGTCTGCTCTACGTTGTAGCGATTTTCTTGAGGTTCTTCTTGCCATTTTTCGGTGTTGGCTATAGGAACAAATTCTTTCATTTCCTGTTCGTGATAACCGAGCCGCTGCTCAAGCCGCTTCGCCGAGTTTTCGTCGCGGGCATGTTCGACTTTTCACCGATCGTAGCTATGTTCATTGTCCAGATTCTCACTGGCTTCCTGGCAGAGCTGGTAGGCCGATCAAGTTGATGAGACAGTGCTCGAACTCAATGAAAAAGATGGCGCGGTCACTATCAAGTTAAGAGTCCAACCGCGCGCGCCGCGAACTGAAATAATCGGTGAGTACGCTGGCGCAATCAAGTTGAGGGTGGCAGCGCCGCCCGTCGACGGCAAGGCGAATGAAGAATGCAGACGCTTCCTTGCAAAGCTGTTCGAGGTGAGCGCAACATCGATTGAAATCATTTCGGGAGATTCATCGCGCGATAAGGTGATTCGGATACGCAGCATCAGCGCCCGGCGCGTTCTCGAGGCGCTAGGGAGGTAGACCAATGTCGGGACATTCAAAGTGGCATTCGATTAAGCACAAAAAGGGAGCGATTGACGCTAAGCGCGGCAAGGCTTTCTCGAAGCTGATAAAGGAATTGACTGTGGCTGCGCGAGGCGGCGGTGACCCCACCGGCAATCCGCGGCTTCGCAAAGCGATGGACGACGCCAAGGCGCTCAACATGCCTAAGGACACGATGATGAACGCGATCAAACGCGGCACGGGTGAGATCGCCGGCGCGGCAATCGAAGACATCACTTATGAAGGCTATGGCCCGGGCGGGGTCGCGGTCTTCGTTGAGTGTCAGACCGACAATCGCACGCGCACGGTCGCAGAGGTGCGGCACATCTTCTCGAAGAACGGCGGCAATCTCGGCGAGTCCGGCTCCGTCGGTTGGATGTTCCAGAAGAAAGGTGCGATCATCCTCGACAAAAGCGCCGCCGATGAAGAGAAGATGATGGAGCTTGCGCTTGAAGCGGGCGCCGAAGATGTTGCAGGCGACGAAGACACCTGGGAAGTGATCACCTCGCCTGAGGATTTCAACTCGGTGCTCGACGCGGTCAAGGCTGCAGGGTTCGAGCCGCTCTCATCCGATGTTTCGATGCGTCCTACCAACTCAGTTCAAGTCACCGGCGCGACTGCGCAGCAAGTTCTCCGTTTGATGGAAGCGCTCGAAGATAACGAGGATGTCTCGAACGTGGCAGCCAACTTCGACATACCAGCGGAGGAGATGGAGGCCGCCGGTTGACGTAGCGTGGACTGTCCAGTCTGCGCATGCGGATGAAAGCCGAGGATTGGAAATTGCGCAGACTGGACAGTCTACGCTACATCGCCTCGGAGCCAGGATGATATATGCGAGTGATAGGCGTAGATCCCGGCAGCGCCACGACAGGCTACGGCGTGATCGATAGCGACGGCCAGCGCTACGAAGTGATTGAGTACGCGGGCATCCATGGACCGAAGCACCTGAGCTTCGCCGAGCGGCTTCTCGCTATCAGCCGCAAGCTCGAAGAAGTGATCGAGCGGTTGAGCCCTCAGGCATGCGCGGTTGAAGACACCTTCTACGCTGTGAACGTGAAGAGCGCGCTCAAGCTTGGTCAGGCGCGAGGCGCGGTGCTTGTAGCCGCGGCGCGAGCGGGGGTCGAGATATTCGAGTACTCACCGCTCGAGATCAAGTCAGCGCTCGTGGGTTATGGCCGCGCCGAGAAGCAACAAGTGCAAGAGATGGTCCGTGTGCTGCTCGGAATGAAGAACGCTCCTGAACCGTTCGACGCTAGCGACGCTCTGGCAGTAGCCATTTGCCACATCAACATCGCATCAACTCGTGCCCGGCTCAGCAAGAAGGCTTGACCCGAGCCTCGCGAGCTTCTAGCAGGCGCGATTAGCCGCGTAACGGCTACCTCTCGATAGACGACAACGTGAGCACAGGATCGCATACCTGAGTCCCTGCTGCACTCGCGCGATGCGGCTTGCGCTGGTTTAGCTCAACGATCATGCTGCCTGACCACCGTTTCCCTGATTCTTGATCGGCACTACGAATTGCTTGAGCGACGCCCTAACCAGTAGTAAGATAGCAGTGAAAAAGTGCTAAGCCCCCAGCGGCTGCTGCAACCGAGACGGTTGTAACAAAGCAGGAAGCCGGGTTAGTAGCAAAAGCCCTAGTAGAGCGCCCTCCTTTGGATGAAAAGTCATGACGGACCTCTACGGTATTCTTGGACTCACTTCTCGCGCGACCGCTAACGAAATCAAGTCGGCTTATCGAAGGCTCGCGCGCAAACACCATCCCGATGTTTCCGCTTCGCCCGATTCCGCCGCGCGCTTTGTGCGCATCAATCGCGCCTATCAGGTGCTAAGCGACCCGCGGCGCCGCGCGGCTTACGACAGCGGTCAGTACTTTGATTCTCAGCGAACCTTTTATGCATCTCGCCAGGCCGAAGTCGTCGCAATGCAGCGGCATTTTGACCGCATCGTGGACGAGTGGCTGGCGCGCGAGCGGCAAGAGACCGCGGCTCGTTCGCACGCGGTGCTGATCGTTGTTCCCCTGTTCCTGTCGGCATTCTACGTAATGGTTTCTAAACCGACGATGATCGAAGAGTCGCGGCTGATTGGCAGAGTGGTGATTCTCGCATTGGCGCTCTATGGGCTGATCTACCTTGTGAAGAATCTCGCGATGGTACTGTCGCGCTACACCTATCACGTCCCTGACCATCTGACGTCGGTGTTTAGAGAATCGGAAGTGCCGAAGGACAAGTCGATAAGCCGGAGAGCGGGCTTGATCTTCCTTGTATGCGGGTATCTGGTCTCGATTGGGCTAGGCTATGTAGTGAGCAAGTTCGTGCCCGGGCACTACGGCGCAGCGGTGAGCTTGAGCACCTTGTTGGGCGCGCTTGTGTACCCGCCGATTGCAGTGCTGATCATTGGGAGCATACGCCGGATTGGTGGGCTACTGGATCGCGTGTAAAGGCCGGTATTAGTCAGTAGTCCGTAGTCAGTAGCTCGTGGTCAGGTTACTGACTACGGACTACTTTTTGAAGATCCTCTTCGCCATGGTGCCAACATCCGATTTCCAGAACTTGCCATTGGCGGACTTGCTCTTGGAGACGGCAGAACCCAACTCCCGCTTTGCCACCGGATTGTCAGGGTCTAGCTGAAGAGCCTCGCGAAAGTAGTTTTCAGCTTTCTTAGATAATCCCGCTTCTTTGTATAACAGCCCAAGCTTCACGCGAATCTGCGCGTTGTAAGGCTCCAACTCGGCCGCCCTGGCTAGGTGCTGTTCTGCGTCGCGACGGGTCCGGGGATTACGAATCAACGCGATGCCCAGATGAAAGTGGTAAGGCGCGCGACTCGAATCCAGCTTGATTGCTTCGCGGAGCAGATGAACCGCCGCGTGATACTCTTTTCTCTCGAAACGCGCCCGTCCTTGTTGGTAGTAATGCTCCGCCCTTTGTGCGGGCGGGAGCTGAGGCCCTCCCATGCCGGTGCCAGGTATCGCCTCGGCGCCGGGCGATTCAACATGCACTCTCAGGGAGGGATCGGTATTCCTCGGTTGCCCATTCGACGACTTGAGGTCGCCGCTCGGGGCGCGCTCTTCATCAGACGCGCGAGACCCGGTGGCGGCCGGCTCAGGATTTGACAAAGGCGGCGGTGCGGGCAGAGGTTGGGAAACCGACCCCGATGCCTTTCTTATCTTCTCGTCATAGGCGGCACGCTGCGCCGGCTGGCTCAAGGTCTCGTACGCCTGCGTAATCGACGCAAACAGGGCTTCGAGTTTGTTTCGCAGATTCCCGCTGTCGCGCTGGTGGTAACGGTCAGGGTGATACTTCTTGGCCAGATCATAGTAAGCGGTCTTGATCTCGGCAGTGGTTGCTTGCCGGGTCACACCCAACACCTCGTAATAATCAGCCGAAGTGAAAAAGTGCAGCCTGCGAATGACATCTTCGCGGAAGCGTTCAAGCGACTCTTCAGCCTCGCGGGTGGCCGGATCTTCTTCTCCCTTGTCATGATCAAGAACCTTCAAGAAGCCAGCGGCGACCAGCGCACAAACTGCGCGGTGCGCGTCCACATCTACAAGTCCGCTGAGCTCCCCCACCTCTCGCACCGATGTTGGAGATTCGATTCGCGACAAAATGTAGCTTTCTAAAGGGATTAGTCTGCCCGAATCGATACGCAGCCCGGTGGTCTTTGGCCTGAGGACTACTGCGTCGCGGGGAACAATTGCCTCAGCCACCTCCGGAATATCCGCCGCGTGACGGGCGCCTTCAAGCAAGGCGTCGGCGGCGCTCAGACCCAGCGTCACTTCGTGGGCTGCGCGGATTCGCTCGTCAAACGAGTAGTCGCCCCGCGTCCACTCGAAGATCGACAAGATTATGCCCATTACCTGATCACAGACCAGCTTGCGCATTTGTCCGTCTTCGAGAAGTCCCATCTCCACGAGCGCCGGTCCTAGACGGTGAGCCTTCCCGGCCCGCTCTTTGGCGCGCTCGAGTTGTTCGACGGTCACAAGCTCTTCGGTCATCAGCTTGTGGTCGAGCTGCTCGTTTGTGAGATTGCTAATGGCGAATGTTGGAGCGCCCGATTCGAAGAAGATTGCCTTGATCGCTTTACCGAGCGACAACCGAAGCAATCCGCTAGAGCTTTTCTGGGCTATCTCGCGTATGAGATCTGGAACAAGTTTTTCGCCTAGTTGTCCTTGCACCGGAGCTTCCTGATGATGCGGTGGACTACAGGGAGCGGTAGTCACAGGTGTGAGGCATAAGGGCAAGTCAAGGGGGTCGGACTGCCACATTGTAGATGGAAAGCATGCGGCGCGCAATAGTCTTGAAGATAGGCGCTTTGGTTCAAACCTTGACATGCCGCAGTTTAATCGGGTAGGTTTAACGTTCCTTCGACCGAAGAATTCGCAACAGGAGTGACCGGTAAAGTGAAGCCTGATATTCATCCAAAATACATGAACGCGACCGTCCATTGCGCCTGCGGTGAGACGTGGCAAACGCGTTCGACCAAGTCGGAGATCCGGCTTGAGATATGTTCCAGTTGCCACCCGTTCTTCACCGGCAAACAGAAACTGGTCGACACCGCCGGTCGCGTCGAACGGTTCAATCGCAAGTACGGCCGTAAGACCGAAGCTTAACTGGTCAACAACATTACTTGGTTGCCGGGGCCGCCCGGTCGCATCTGCACGCTGACGGCTTTCAATCGAGAACCGTGAGCAGGCTAAATGCGAAGTAGTCGAAGCGGCAGCCGGCAACCATTGTTTTTTCCATGAAGAAAGTGAGCTGTTTATGCGGGAAGACCAAATCATAGTCGGCGGACAGGCGGTCATCGAAGGCGTGATGATGCGAGCGCCCCACTCGTACGCCGTGGCGGTGCGGCGACCGGACGGACAGATCGTATCGAAGTCCGAGCGGTTGCCCGTGCTTGCGGAGAAGTACCCGCCGCTCAAGCTGCCGGTGCTGCGCGGGTCTGCGGTTCTGATTCAGTCGATGGTGCTTGGCATCAAGTCGCTCAACTTTTCAGCCAACGTCGTTTTCCACGAAGCGGAGAAAGAGTCGGAGGTTGAAGTGGTCCATTTGCAGGCGGCGGGGTTGACCGCTGGACAGCTAGCGACAAGGCCGATGCCCGTCAACGTTGAAGTTAAACCGCCAGCGCTGGAAAAGAAGAGTAGCACGGCGGCTGCGGGCGCTGTAGGCTCGATTATCTTTGCAATCTTTTTCAACGTCCTGCTATTCATCGTTTTGCCGTTATTGCTGACCAACGTTCTGTTTGTTTACTTTGGCGGCGGAACAATTGACGCCCACTCAGCAAGCGGCACGTGGTACGCGGACGCCTGGGCGTGGATACGCGCCGGGCTTCATCCAATTCGGCCTTCAGTCGCCTTCAACCTCGTCGACGGCGTGATTCGAATGACGTTCTTCCTGATCATGATCACGAGCTTCTCGCTGCTGGGGGACATCCGCCGCGTGTTTGAATATCACGGCGCGGAGCATAAGGTCGTTTACACCTGGGAAGCCGATGAAGAACTGACTGTCGCAAACGCGCGCACCAAGCAGCGACAGCATCCGCGCTGCGGCACCAGCTTTCTGATGATAGTGATGCTGGTTTCGATTGTCGCATTCTCTGTGGTTAAGTTTGATTCCCTCTTCCTCAATTTCCTAGTGCGACTGTTGTTGATGCCCGTCATCGCGGGCGTGTCCTACGAGATAATTCGCGCATCGGCGAAGAGCAGCGCTCAATGGTTTTTCTCAGTGATCACGAAACCGGGGCTTTGGCTTCAGAACATCACGACGAAAGAGCCAGACGATTCTCAACTCGAAGTCGCGATCTATGCGCTGAAGGAATCCCTCAAATTAGAGCCGATTAGGCCGTAGTCCGTAGTCCGTAGTCCGTAGCTCCTG
Organism: Acidobacteriota bacterium; assembly: GCA_038040455.1. GTDB lineage: Bacteria > Acidobacteriota > Blastocatellia > UBA7656 > UBA7656 > Onstottus_A. The sequence continues at coordinate 21,289 of JBBPIH010000063.1, read as the reverse complement.
GGGTCATTAGATGGGAGGAAGCCCCATGGCGAAGAGTGACTTTGAGAATCTCAAGGTTTATCAAATGTCCGAGAACCTGGCGGATGAGATTTGGGATGTCGTGCTGGGATGGAATCGGTTTGCGCGGGACACCGTCGGCAGCCAAATAGTGCGGGCAGCCGATAGTATTGGCGCGAATATCGCGGAAGGCTCCGGACGTGATAGTTTCCAAGACAATCGAAGGTTCATAAGAATTGCGAGAGGATCATTGAAAGAAACTCAGCACTTTCTGCGCAGAGCTTATAAGCGCAACCTCCTCGATGATAATCAGGTTAATAAGATCAAGCCGCTCGTTGATAACTTGGCTCCTATGCTGAATGGATATCTAAGATCGATAGGAATAGTCCGTAGTCAGTAGTCCGTGGTCCGTAGCTCTTACGCGTTGATCTATTCGAGGCCGGACCTACGGACTACGGACCACGGACTACGGACTATTTTAGGACTACTGACTACGGACTATTCAGATTATGCTCGACAGACTAGACGCAATCGAAGAGAAGTACGAAGAACTGACGCGGCAGTTGAGTGATCACGAACTGCTGGCGGATCAGGCGACGTACACCAAGGTTGCCAGGCAGCACCGGGAACTGGAAGAAATCGTCGCAAAGTATCGCGAGTTGAAATCGCTTGATCGCGGCATTCGAGAAACCAGGGAACTGCTCGAGACTGAGGAGGACGCCGAAATGGTTAGCCTCGTGCGCGCGGAACTCGGTGAGCTCGAGCTGCGCCTGGCATCCATCGAAACTGACCTAAAATTCCTCCTTTTACCCAAAGACCCCAACGACGAGAAGAACGTCATCCTCGAAATCCGCGCCGGTACTGGTGGCGACGAAGCTTCGTTGTTCGCTGCCGACATCATGCGTGTGTACTCCCGCTATGCCGAGCGACAAGGCTGGCGAGTTCAGGTGCTGGACGCGTCAGAGTCAGGCATCGGCGGAGTTAAGGAAGCAATACTGTTGATCGAAGGTAATCGCGTTTACTCCAAGCTCAAACACGAATCGGGCGTCCATCGGGTCCAGCGAGTTCCCCAGACGGAAGCATCGGGCCGCATCCACACGTCGGCGGTCACAGTGGCGGTGCTTCCGGAAGCGGAAGAGGTTGACGTCAAGATTGATCCTAAGGACATTCGTATTGATACATTCTGCTCGTCGGGTCCCGGCGGCCAGTCGGTCAATACCACTTACTCGGCCGTCAGGATCACGCACCTCGCCACCAACACGGTCGTCTCGATGCAAGACGAGAAGTCGCAGATTAAGAACCGCGAGAAGGCAATGCGAGTCTTGCGCTCGCGGCTCCTCGAGATGGAGCAAGACAAGCAACACCAGGCGATCGCAAGCGAGCGCCGCTCGATGGTCGGCTCCGGCGACCGGTCTGAGAAGATCAGGACCTACAATTTCAAAGACAACCGCGTGACCGATCATCGCATAGGCTATACCTCGCACCAGTTGAACCTTTTCATGGAGGGCGACATCGGTGACTTAATCGAGGCGCTGGTTGCGTACTATGAAGGCGAGAAGCTCAAGGACGAAGCCCCAGCTTAGCGCAACGGTTTGAGGTTCAGGGTTCAGGGTTCCGGGTTGGGAAACCCCGAACCCGGAACCACGAACTCGGAACCGATGCCCACCATTGCCCAAGCCATTACTGAAGGCGCAGACCGCTTCCACGCATCGGGCGTAGACCAGGCGCGCCGCACTGCGGGTCTTCTGCTTTGCCACGTGGTGGGCATCGACCGCACTCACCTGTTAACCAGATCCGAAGAACAAATCGATGAGGCTTCGTATCGCACGTATCTAGCGCTTGTCGAGCGACGAGCTGCCGGCGAACCGCTGCAGTACATTTCTGGCCATCAAGAGTTCTATGGGTTGGATTTCATCGTCACTCCGGATGTGCTCATTCCCAGACCCGAAACTGAGTTCTTGGCCGAACGCGTAATCAAGCTCGTAAGCGAATCGAGAAAACGGACACCGCTCATCGTCGACCTTGGCACCGGGTCCGGCTGCATCGCAGTAGCCCTTGCCGTACACTTACCAGGTGCGCGCGTGATTGCAACTGACAGTTCCCATGTGGCGCTTGATGTGGCTCGTGCGAATGCCGAACGCCATCGTGTGGGCGATCGCATCGAGTTCCTTGAAGGGGACCTAGTCGCGCCGCTCCTTGAAAGGCACCTCGACGGCGCGGTTGACGTCCTCGCGTCGAATCCGCCTTACGTCCATGAAGAGAGCCCCGAACTGATTCAGCGCGAGGTGAGCGAGTGGGAACCGCACACGGCGTTGTTTGGCGGCGCGGATGGATTGGACTTCTATCGACGCCTGCTGGCGGACGCGCCTCGATTCCTGAAGCCGAACGGCTATCTCGTCTTCGAGATTGGCCATGCTCAATTAGATCCGATTCGTGAGCTCATCGACCGATCAGCGCTGGAGTTGGTGGATGTGACTCATGACCTTCAGGGGTTGCCGCGGACACTAACGTTGCGATTGACGCCGATCTTGCCTCCAGCGTCTCGCATAGCCGACTAGCCTCTGCTGAAAAGAGATCAATCCGAACCTATCTATTCGTAGCGGGGTCATGGGAGGTGCATGGCCAATACGGAAACAGTGCGGCGAGAGAGTTGGTGGGTATTACGCGCCCAGTCGGGAGATCGAGAGGCGCTAAACGATTTGCTCAAAGCTGTTCAGGAACCTCTCTATCGCTACATCCTCAGTCTGGCTCGAGATGAACATCTCGCGGAGGATGTTCTCCAGGAGGTGTTCATTCGAATCTATCGCAAACTGCGCTGGCTTCGAGAGCCGGACGTTTTTCGCAGTTGGGCTTATCGGATTGCGACGAGGGAGACTCTCAGGCGCCTGAAGCGCGAACGTCGCTGGGACGATCAGGTCAGAGACGAGGCTACTCTCCAGGCGATTCCAACTCCCCCTTCGCGCGAAGAGCTTGCGGCCGACCGCATCGAGCACCTTTCCCAATCACTCGCGAAGCTGTCGCCAGCCAGTCGTGCGGTTGTCGTGTTGTACTACTTACACGAGATGTCGCTTGGCGAGGTTGCTGGGGTGCTCGAAATTCCACTGGGAACGGTCAAGTCGCGATTGTCTTACGGGCTGCGGAGTATGCGTCTGCAGCTTCAAGAGGAACAAATCGGAGGAAGCGATGTCGGAAAAAAAGATTGATCAAAGTCACGATGCGCAGGCGGCGAGACTAGACCGGCGATTCACAATCGCTGTAATCGCTTACGCAATCATTGAATTTATTGGAATCATCGCCGTCATCTATTACAAGACTGCTCGGTGATCTCCGATGAACTCCAACCGTCAACGAATGGAGGCCGTTATGTCAGACAAAATGGATCTTGATGAGGTTAGAAAGGAAGCGCTGGAACGAATTGACCGCAGCGAGAGGAACTTTAGGCTTGCGTTCTACGCGGCTGCAGTCTTTGAAGCGCTGTTCCTGCTCGCGTTCGTGCTTGCGGCAGACTTTTCCAATCGCTTGCACGTACTGTTGTTCATTGCGACGGTTGGAAGCTATTCAGTTGTCGTGCTGGGTCTGGTTACGCTGGGGGCGTATATGAATCGCGGCATACTCCGTGTGTTGACAGCGATAGAATTGATTGGAAAAAGGTGAACCCCAAACGCTCCAGCGAGAACCGGTGTAATCTTGCAAAGACGAACGTCCGTCTGTTAAGGAGAACTGCTATGAAGCCGATGTTCGCAACAATGCTCATTTTCATCTCGCCCCTGCTCATTTGCGCCGAGGATAGCGCGGGTTCAACCTCGCACTTAGCGATTCAGGCCAAGCCAGATTCGATGCCGGCGGCGACGCCCTTGCTTTCACCCGCGATCTGCGGCAAAAGCAATCTGCTGTTTAAGCTCGGCGAGCAGGCGGTTGGAAACGAAACGTTCGAGATCAAGTGCAGACCCGATGGAGGCTACAGCGCGACCGCACACACAGAGCTTAAGGTGCCGGGCGCATCGACCGACCTGAACACGACCATCGACATTGATAAGTCCGGCTCGCCTACATCGAGCATCGCAAGAGGAACTGTCGCAGGCAGCGCCTTCGATCAGTCGGTCGCGATCAAAGACGGAACCGCGACCATCACAACCAACGGCAAGACCCAGCAGCTTCCGTTTAAAGAGGATTCTGCGCTGCTTGGCGGCAACATCTTTTTCATGTTCCAGTTTGCCATTGCCAGGTACGACACCGCGCGTGGCGGCTCGCAGCAGATACCGATCTTTCCAAACAGCAGCATCACTGTCGAGCGGGTGGGGCGCGACGCGCTGACGCCTGCTAACCGGTCCGCGGGCGTATTAACCTTTGACCGCTACGACGTCACCGCGTACGGAGTCGGGCTGGTGGTTTGGTTCGATAGCCGGGGAAGGCTAGCGGCACTCGCTGTACCCGTCCAAAACTTCGGCGTACTGCGCGAAGACTATCTTGAGCTTGAGGCGGCTTTCAAGGGCGCGCTCGCCGCCAAAATGAAAGCGGTCGAGCCCGACTACAGCGCGCCTCCGGGCGCGGCGTTCACGGCTGAGGAAGTGACGGTGCAAGCCAAAGGCTTCACGCTTGCAGGCACGCTGCTCCTTCCGAAGGCTAGAGGTCCGTTCCCGGCGGTCATCACCATTACTGGTTCCGGCCAGCAGACTCGCGACGAGCGACTGCCGCTTCCCGGGCTCGAGAAGTACCGACTCTTCGGACAAATCGCCGAAGCGCTCGCCGCGCGCGGCATAGCTGTGCTCAGAGTCGACGACCGCGGTGTAGGAAAATCAACCGGGCTCCAAACGTTGACTGACACGACGACGGCCGATTTCGCCGATGACGTGCGGGCACAGGTCGAGTACTTGCGTTTGCGTCGCGAGATCGATCCAAACCGAATCGCGCTTGTCGGCCACAGCGAAGGCGGCATAATCGCGCCTATGGTTGCCACAACCGATCCCCGGATTGCAGCTATTGTCTTGATGGCCGGAACCGCCAAGCGCGGCGATGTCGTCCTCGGATACCAGATTAACTATCAGCTCGACATGGACACGACTCTGACTCCTGATGCTAAAGCTGCGCGGCGAGCCGATCAGTTGGACCAAATTCGAAAGATCGTCGAGGGCGGCGACACATCGAAGGTGCCTGAGATAATGCGGAGCGCGTGGATGAAGTTCTTTCTAACTTACGAGCCCCTGCCGGCGATCGCCCGTGTTCGCCAGCCGGTTCTGATCCTGCAAGGAGAGATAGACCGCCAGGTCACCGCCGACCAGGCTCTGATGATCGAGAAGGCCGCGCGCGCCGGGGGCAACAAAGATGTGACCGTGCGCTTGTATCCGGGCTTGAATCATCTGTTCCTGCCTGCGAAGACGGGCGCGCCTTCCGAGTACACCTCGCTTTCGACAGCAACGATCGGCGAAGATGTGATCAAGCAGATGAGCGATTGGCTTGTTGAGAAGTTGAGAGTGATCAAATAGAGGAGTCCATGCTTCGCAGTTCGCTCGGCGAGCAATCGGCCGGCAAGTCTCGCGCAAAGCCGCAAAGGTTCGCGAAGACAAATGAACGACGTCTTTGCTCGTCTTGGCGACTTTGCATGAAACTTCTGTATTTTGGTCTTTGGCTGGGTTGCGTGGTCTCGCCGACTGCCCGATCCCAGCAAGCGTCGCCGCGCGTCGCGCTGATCGGCTTCACTCATCGTTCGCCGCGGGATTCGGCGGCGCTGTTCGCAAAAGTAGAGAACCGCCTCACCACGTCGCTTAGCTCAGACCCGCGAGTTTTGTTGGTCGACGAATCCATTGTTCGACCCGCGCTGTCGGGTCTCGGCTACGGTGGCTCGATCAACATGAGCCGCGACGAAGCTCGCCGAGTTGGCTCAGCAATCGGCTGCGACTTCTTTATCACAGGCAAGCTCGAGGTATTCACTCGCAGCGAGCGCAAGAGTGAATCCCACGAAGAAGCCTTCGCTGGAGTGATGATCGTTGACGGAAGGACCGGTGAGCTGGCGGTCTTTGATTTCATCTCGGAGAAAGGCGCGACGAGGGACGTTGCTTTGAGCGCAGTTGCGAAAGCGCTCGGCGAACGTGTCACCGGGTACATCGACCGGCTCATTCAAATACGCGCGGGGGGTCGAGTGCCGGCTTCGACCGCGCCGGCAACCTCCGGCGCAACAGCCGCGGATCTCATCGAAGATATACCGGACGAAGACTCGCCTCGCGCAGCCGGTTTCACGCCGCCTCAGTTTCTCAGCCGAGTTAAGCCCGGTTACACCAGCGAAGCAGGGCTGGCAGATATAACAGCAACTGTCGAGGTGATGGTTGTCTTTCGTTCGAATGGAGAAGTCGGTGGCATCGAGATAACTCGGTGGGCCGGCTTCGGGCTGGATGAATCCGCGGCAGCGGCTATACGACAATTGAAGTACACGCCTGCGATGCGAGATGGCAATCCCATTAACGTCCGCGCGATGATCCGCTACAACTTCCGGCGCGTGAGTGAACCTTCTCAACAGCCCGAACTGCCAGCTCCAAAGCCGCCCGATAAGCCTGAACGAGACCTGCGCGAATTATGGAAACCGACCTATCGGCGCCCGTAGCATAGACTTCAGTCTGTGTCCGGCGACCCGCCAACGGCGATTCTGCAAGGCCCTGAGGTTTTGCCCGTGGTTGACCGTTCGTCTGTTCATCCCCACGTTACGGTTCCAACGAGTCCTCAGATTGAAAAACAAACTCTCGAGTAGTACAGTTGCCACGCCTTTCGTAGTACTAATCCAGGGACAATCAGGGGTGGCCTCAGAGACTATTTCGCATTACCGGATTATCCAGAAACTCGGCTCGGGCGGGATGGGTGAAGTCTACCTCGCTGAGGACACTCAGCTCGACCGCAAAGTGGCTATCAAGTTCCTGCCACCAGAATCAACAGCAGACCAGCAGGCGAAAAAGCGGCTCGTCCGGGAAGCGCGAGCAGCGGCCAAGCTCGATCATCCGAATATCTGCTCCATCTACGAAGTCGGGGAAGAAGATGGCCGCAGCTTCATCGTGATGCAATACGTCGAAGGCGAGACGCTCGCCAGCGTAATGAGAACTAAGCCGCTTGAGTTGAAGGCGTGCTTGGATATTGCAGCGCAGGTGGCAGACGCGCTTGCGGAAGCTCATTCGCTAGGGATCATCCATCGTGACATCAAGCCTGCGAACATAATGCTGACTGTGCGCCGTCAGGCGAAGGTGATGGACTTCGGACTCGCTAAAATGGTCGAGCAGGAGTCAATTGTAGAAAGCCAGGCAGAGACTCAAAGCCCTTTAACAGAGGCAGGAATGATAGTCGGAACAGTGCCGTATATGTCTCCTGAGCAAGTGAAGAGTGAACCACTCGATGCTCGCAGCGATATATTCAGCTTCGGCACCGTGCTGTACGAGATGGTCAGCGGCAGATGCCCGTTTGCCGCAGAGAGTGCCGCGGCAACATTCTCGGCAATACTGACACGCGAGCCGCCGCCGCTCGCGCGCTATGCGCTCGAAGCCCCAACCGAACTCCAACGGATCGTCAGCAAAGCGTTAGCCAAAGAGCGAGAGGAGCGCTTTCAAACGATTAAGGACTTGCAGATTGATCTGCGGACCCTGAAACAGGAACTAGAATTCGCGGCGAAACAAGGACGCTCTTCACAGCCAGCAGTGACCGTTAGCGCAGCCCCGACTTCAAGCGGCAGCCAAACGAGAGAGGAGACGGCACATGAACCAGCCGCGATCACCGCAGAAGCAGCCGGAGCGCCCAAGACATCGAGTGCTGAATATCTTATCGGCGAAATCAAGCGACACAAGCGAGGAACGCTCCTCGCCGTGGCAGTACCCGTGATCGCGGCAGCCGCGCTCGTCTACTTCGCCTGGGGCGCCAAACCGATAGATTCGGTGGCGATCTTACCCTTCGTCAATGCGAATGCCGACCCAGATACGGAATACCTGGCCGACGGCATCCCCGAGAGCATCATCAACAGCCTCTCGCAGTTGCCTCATCTGAAGGTGATGTCGCGCAATTCCGTCTTCCGCTTTAAGGGGCAAGAGACCGACGCCCAAGAGGTGGGGCAGAAGCTGGGAGTACGGGCCGTGCTCACGGGCCGGGTCACGCAGCGTGGCGATGGTCTTGCGATTAGCATCGAGTTGGTGGATGTGCGAGACAACAGCCAGATCTGGGGGCAGCAGTACAATCGCCGGCTCGCCGATGTGTTCGCGGTGCAGGAGGAGATCGCCAAAGAGATTTCCGAGAAGCTGCGCTTGAAGCTGACCGGCGCTGAGCGACAGCAGCTTGCGAAGCGCCCCACGGAGAACCTCAAAGCTTTCCAGTATTACATGCAGGGTCGGGCTTACATCCAACGTCGCACCCGCGAAGACCTGCTCACGGCGATTCGCTATTACGAGAAAGCGATTGAAGAGGATCCCAACTATGCGCTAGCCTACGCGGGCTTAGCCGACGCCTATGTAAATCTTGGAGTGCGCGGCTACATTGCGCCGCTTGAAGGCCGGCGCAAGGCAGAAGAAGCCACGCGCACAGCCCTTGCGCTCGATGAAAACCTGGCCGAAGCTCACGTCGCGCTTGGTCAAGCCTACACCCCATTCGCCCCATACAATCTCTCGCTGGGTGATCGTGAACTGCGGCGCGCCATCGAACTCAGCCCGAGCTTAGCGATGGCGCATCAATACTTGGGGGGCTCGCTCCTGCAACAGGGGCGTCTCGATGAAAGCCTGGAGGAACTGCTCAAAGCTCGTGAACTCGACCCGCTCTCACCGATCATCGCACGAACAGTGGCCGCCAATTACCTGTGCAAGCGAGATTATGTTCGAGCACTTGAGATGTTGCGGCAGGCCAATGAACTAAGCCCGGCTTTTACCTACGGCTTGGAAATAAGCGTATACATACAAAACCGGTTACTCGACGAAGCGCTGGCGGAATTGGAGAATGCCAAGAGAGAGAGGCGGAGTGACCCGGTGTTGATTTTAAGTACGGGAATGATCTACGCCGCGCAGGGGAAGCGGGCAGAAGCGCTCCAGATCATCAAAGAGCTGGAAGCGATGTCAGGGGCGAGCCTGAGCCAGGCGCAATGGATCGCCGGAATCTATGCGGCCTTGAGCGAGAAGGGAATGGCCTTGAGGTGGTTGGAACGTGGCTTAGAAGCAGGAGCGATCGGACTCTTTTTTAAAGATGAGCCGGTGTGGGATCCAATCCGCAGCGACCCGCGATTCGCCGACCTGCTCCGGCGGATGGGTATTCCGCAATGATCTCATCGAGAGATGAACCGGATGAAAGAATCGACGCCAGCTAACAAGACGTTTCTCCCATTACCGCATTCTTCAGAAGCTCGGCGCGGGTGGGATGGGTGAAGTCTACCTTGCAGAAGACACACAACTAGACCGCAAGGTCGCCATCAAATTCCTCCAGCCGGAATCTATCGCTGATGAGCATGCCAAAAAACGTCTAGTCCGTGAAGCAAAGGCAGCAGCCAAACTCGATCATCCGAACATTTGCGCCATCCATGAAGTCGGCGAGGAAGACGGCCGCAGCTTCATTGCCATGCAGTATGTCGAGGGCGAAACACTAGCAAGCCGAATACGGCGCCAGCCAATGTCGGTGCAAGAGGCGCTCGACCTGTCTGTTCAGGTAGCGGACGCGATGGCCGAAGCACACTTGCGAGGAATCATTCATCGTGACATCAAGCCTCAGAACATAATGATCACCGCTCGCGGCCAGGTTAAGGTGATGGACTTCGGTCTCGCGAAGGTTGTCACGGCCAGAGACGTGTCCGAGAGTGAGGCCGAGACCCACAGCCTGCTGACGGAACCGGGGACGATTGTAGGTACAGTTCCGTATATGTCACCGGAACAGGTGCGTGGAGAAACGACTGATGTTCGCGGCGACATATTCAGCTTTGGCGCGGTGCTGTATGAAATGGTGAGTGGTCGTCATCCTTTTACCGCCGAGAGCGCGGCTGCGACCCTTTCAGCAATACTGACACGAGAGCCTTTGCCTCTTGCTCGCTATGCCGATGCCCCTGATGAGTTGCATCGCATAGTTCGCAAGTGTCTTGAGAAAGATCGAGAGCGGCGCTATCAGACAATGCGCGACTTGGCGATTGACCTTGAGAATATGCGCCGGGAGTGTGAGATAGAACGAATTACGGCATCACATAGCGGGGCGGCGACTGCGCATGAGTCTGTCACGCCAACAAACACGAATGTCAAACAGCTTAGTTCCCTCTTTTCTCGGCGTGCGCTGGCTGTGATTGCGCTGGTTATAGTGGCTGCTGTAGCACTCGTTTACGTCCTTGTCTTTCGAGGCGCGACTGCTGCGCGCCAGCCTGAAATTAAGTCGCTTGCTGTCCTGCCGTTGGAGGACCTTTCCGGTGACCCCTCACAGGAATACTTTGCCGACGGGATGACCGAGGCGCTCATTAACAATCTGACGCAGATTAGCGCGCTCAGCAGGGTGATCTCGCGGACTTCGATGATGCGTTACAAGGGGAGCCCCAAGTCGCTCCCGGAAATCGCGCGAGAACTGAACGTGGATGCTGTGATCGAAGGAACAGTGCAACGGTCAGGCGGGCGTGTGCGGGTCACAGCGAAGTTAATTCCGGCGGCGACCGACTCGCCTTTGTGGGTGCGCGAATACGAACGAGACCTGAGCGATGTGCTGAAGCTGCAAAGCGAAGTGGCGCGCGCGGTCGCGGATGAAATTCGCATCCAGGTCACCCCGGAGGAACGGGCGCGGCTGGCGGCGGCGCGCAACATCAATCCGCAGGCTCACGAGGCCTACCTGCTTGGCCGTCACCATCTCCGTACCAACGAAGAAGATTTGCGCCGAGCGATCGGACACTTCGAGCGCGCCATTCAACTGGAGCCCGATTACGCCGCCGCTTATGCCGGGCTGTCCAATGCGTGGTCGACGAGAGGCGTCTTCGGAGCGAAAAACCGCAAAGAAGTGGCGCCACTTGCGCGTGACGCCGCACTGAAGGCGGTGGCGCTGGATCATCAGCTCCCTGAGGCGCATATCGCGCTGGGTGCCGTCAAAACCAATGATTGGGACTGGGCAGGCGCGGAGCAAGAGATCACACGCGCATTGGAGCTTGATCCGAATAACGCGGGTGCGCATCAAGAGTATGCCGACCTGCTGATGGCGCTGGGGCGCCACGATGAGGCGATCAGAGAAATACAACGCGCCGAACAACTGGACCCACTTTCATCAAATATTCAATCACGCTATGGCCGTGTGCTGTACCGCGCCCGGAAGTATGAAGAAGCGGTGCCGCATCTGCAGCGGGCGATTGACTTGGATCCCAATCCCGGGAATTCTATGCCATATTGGATACTGGGAGAGCTCTACGGACAGATGGGCAGATACGATGAGGCGATCGCCAGTTTCAAAAAGTATCAGTCGCATGGCGGAGGCGCTCCGGATGTCTCCGTTGGGATCGCGGGCGTCTACGCGCGAATGGGGAAGCAGAAAGAAGCGCGGCGGATGCTTGCAGAGTTGAAGGCCACGACCGACCTCGTCAGTTTCTCCGATGCTCCCTTAGCAAGAGCTTACGCCGCGCTCGGCGACAAGGATGAAGCCTTCAAAGTGCTTTTCCGCCAGGTCGAAGAGAGGAACAACGTGGCTACCTATGTCAAGGCAGATCCCCCGTTCGAGAGCCTGCACTCCGACCCGCGTTGGAAGGAGTTGCTCCGCCGCATGAATTTCCCGGCGGAATAAAGGGGGAGGGCTTTCATGCAAGGCCCGGAAGACGCGTTGGGAAGGTTACCGGCGCGAGTTCGGATTGAGGACACGGCGCGATGATCTCTGAGACAATCTCCCATTACCGGATCCTCCAGAAGCTCGGCGCGGGCGGGATGGGTGAAGTTTACCTGGCCGAGGACACGAAACTCGGCCGAAAGGTCGCCATCAAATTTCTCCCTCCCGAATCAACCGCTGACGAACAAGCCAGGAAGCGTTTGCTCAGAGAAGCTCAGGCTGCCGCCACGCTCGACCACCCCAACATTTGCGCGGTTCACGAGGTCGGGGAAGAAGATGGCCGCAGCTTCATCGTGATGCAACTGTTAGAAGGCGAGACGCTCTCAAGGCGCATCAACGAGAGACCTCTGCAGCTAAGGGAGGCTCTCGATCTAGCAGTGCAAGTGGCAGACGCGTTGGCGGCAGCTCACTTGCGCGGGATCATTCATCGCGATATCAAGCCTCAAAACATAATGGTCACGGGTCGCGGGCAGGCGAAGGTGATGGACTTCGGCCTGGCTAAAGTTGTCCGAGAGAAATCGCTAGCAGAGAGCGAAGCCATGACTGAGAGCTTACTGACAGAGCCAGGAGCTATAGTGGGCACCGTTCCGTATATGTCGCCTGAGCAAGTCAAAGGCGAGCCCGTTGACGCCCGAACCGACATCTTCTCGTTCGGTGCGGTGCTATACGAGATGCTGACGGGACGGCGGGCATTCCGGGGTGATTCGCAGATAGCGACGCTGGCGGCGGTGCTCAATCAGGAACCGGAGCCGCTGCCAGCGAAGGTTCCCCACGATCTGGCAAAGATAATACTGCGCTGCTTACGGAAGGATCCGGCGAGGCGGTACCAAACCGTGGCTGATTTGAAAGTGGCGCTGGAAGATGCGCGCGAGGAATCCGGTTCATCCGGCCAGGTACACGCGCCGTCGCGGCGGCCCTGGACCTGGGCCGCCTTGCTATCGATGCTGGTGGTTGCGGGTTTCTTAGCATGGCAGGCGTGGCGGCCGGGACCGCCCACCGAGCCCCTTCGGGCCGTCGCGCTCACGACGTTGCCCGGGGTTGAACAGTCTCCCTCGCTTTCCCCCGACGGCAACTACGTGGTGTTCACCTGGACCGGACCCAAGCAGGACAATCAAGATATCTACGTGCAGATGATTGGCTCGGGCTCGCCTCTGCCATTGACGACCGATCCGCGCAGCGACTACAACCCGGTCTGGTCGCCAGACGGCCGGTGGATCGCCTTCTTCCGAAGCCAGCCGACTGCGCCGACGGGGCTGCGCAGCCGCGAGTTGTGGCTCATACCCCCTCTGGGCGGACCCGAACGTAAACTGGCAGACATCTGGTCGCAGGACTTTTTTCCCGTTGCGGCGTACCTGGCCTGGTCACCGGACAGCAACTCTCTGGTAGTGACCGATTCTCCAGGTGAGGGACAGCCCGACGCCTTGTTCGTGGTTTCGCTCGAAACGAGAGAAAAAAGGCAGTTGATGAACCCGCAACCTCCGGTGCTCGCCGACACAAGCCCGGCGGTTTCTCCTGATGGCCGTTCACTGGTCTTCCTTCGCCGGACTTCATGGGGCGCAGGGGAGCTCCACCTGCTTCCGCTGGGAAAAGGTCTGACTGCCGCCGGCGAACCCAAGCGCCTCACGCCCGCTGAGCTGCGCGCTGACTTTCCTGCATGGATGCCGGACGGTAAGGAGATTGTGTTTTCCGCCAAGGGCAGTCTCTGGAGACTGGCCGTCCCCGGAGAGCACACGCCAACGCGTATCCCCTACGTGGGAGAGGATGGTTTGATGCCCACGATCTCGCGTTCTCAGCCTGGAAGGCCGGCCCGGTTAGTCTACGTGCGCAGCTTCAATGACTGGAACTTCTGGCGTATCGAGACTTCCGCTGCCGGCGCGCCATCCTCGTCTGCTCCGGTTGTGGCGATTTCATCCACAAAAGCGGAGTACCATTGTCAGTTTTCGCCAGACGGCCGGCGGGTCGCCTTTTCATCGGATCGCTCGGGAGAAGCGGAGATTTGGGTTTCTGATCCGGAGGGGTCCAACGCCGTCCAGCTCACGTCCATGGGTGCTCAGGACACAAATTGCCCTCATTGGTCTCCGGACGGTCACCTCATTGCGTTCTCCTCCAATGGGGAAGGCGAGTTCGATATCTATATAGTTCCCGCTGCGGGCGGCAAGCCTCGCCGTCTCACTTCGCATCCGGCCATCGACATCGCTTCCACGTTCTCACGAGACGGCAAGTGGATCTACTTCAACTCCATGCGATCCGGTGATTATCGAGTATGGAAAATGCCGGCGGCTGGGGGAGATGCGGTACAGGTCACGCCTAATCAGGGTACCCAAGCCTTCGAAGTGTCGGATGGCAGCAGTATCTACTACTTAACGGCGTCGGTCGTGTCGCCCGTTTGGCGCCTGCCGACTTCCGGCGGCGAGCCGGTCAAGGTTCTCGACGGGGTCATTTGGTTTAATTTCTGTTTGGTCGAAAAAGGCGCCTACTATATCGACCGGCTCGGGGGCGAAACGCGGCTTCAGTATCTCAACTTTGCCACCGGCAAGTCCACGACCGTTGCCCGCAACCTCGGTGAGGTTGGGGCATGGTTGACCGCGTCTCCCGACGGCCGAACGATTCTCTTTACTCGCGTGGACTCTTCCGTTGACGACCTGATGGTGGTGGAAAACTTCCGCTGATCAGCACGCGATGCCAGACGCCTTGGGCTACAGGCCGCGTATTCGGACCGACTCGAAAGGGGGCCTTTTCAGGAGGAAGATCATGACGACGATACCGATCAAGTCCGCGACGGCATCTGATCAAGAACACGTTATTGCGGTCATTGTACTGGCATTCGGCGCAGACCCTGTTGCACGTTGGGCGTATCCGGACCCGCATGAGTACCTCAGCTATTTCCCCGACCTGGTCAGGGCATTCGGTGGAAAAGCATTTGAGCACAGCACCGGCTATTGCGTTGATGGCTTCTCAGGGGCAGCACTTTGGCTGCCACCTGATGTCCAACCCCAAGAAGAAGAGATGATCGCCCTGCTCGAGCGAACAGTTCCTGAGCGGAGTCAGGAGGAGGTGTTCTCTGTCCTGGAGCAAATGGGAGGCTACCATCCCACTGAGCCTCATTGGTATTTGCCGCTCATTGGTGTTGATCCGGCCCAACAGGGCAACGGTTATGGCTCGGCATTAATGGGGCACGCGTTGATCCCGTGCGACCGTGAGAACAAGCTTGCGTATCTCGAATCCACAAACCCTCGGAACATCCCGCTGTATAAACGGCACGGGTTTGAGGTGATGGGTACAATTCAAGTCGGATCGTCACCGCCCATCTTCCCGATGTTGCGAAGAGCGCGATCAGCATAAGGGGATCAAACCGAGAAGTGCCAGCACCAGCACAGCTCTTTGCTCCACCTGGTTTATTCGCTTCTTCACACAATGCGGTTGCTCAATTTGTGGATGAGATTTCAGGGCTTTAATCAAAGTAATCTCCTTTCCAAAAATCTCTATTGCGTCTTTGGTGTGATTGATCTATGAACCTGTGAAAATGAATTCCTCCGAGAGTGTGCCGTTGGGGTTTCGCACCTGTAGCTTGTCGCCGGGCTTGATCTTCTTGCCCACCTTCTTGCCTATCAATGTCGTTTCAGGGTTCTGGCCATCGTGTTTAGTTTTCTGCTCCTCGCCGTTGAGCAGTATCACCGCGCCGGGGTCGAAGCTTTCACCGAATACAAACAGCTTTTTGCCTTGCACCGAAGCGCTGGTAATTCCTGGGGTCGCGATTGGGCCTGTGGCCGTCGGATCATAAAGCTCCGCGCTGTTGAGGATGCTGCCGCTTTGGCCCCCTGCGACCAACACTTTGCCGTTGGTCAATAGCGTCGCTGTGTGACCGTCGCGAGGCGTGTTGAGGTTAGTGGTGCTGTCCCATATCCCGATGGCCGAGTGATATCGCTCCGCGCTGTTTAGTGAGGAACGGCGATTCCAATCATAGCCCCCGGCAACTAAAACCGTGCCGCTCGGCAGCAGCGTCGCGGTATGACTATTGCGGGCCGCATTGAGGTTGCGGGTATCGCTCCACGTCCCGGTGGCTGGATCATACAGCTCCGCGCCGTTTAGAGATATCGGAGGCCAATTGTATCCCCCCGCGACTAAGACCTTTCCGTCGGGAAGCAACGTGGCCGTGTGAAAAATAGGGGCGGCATTGAGGTCGGCGGTGACGCTCCACGCCCCGGTGGCCGGGTCGTATAATTCCGCGCTCGCTAAGGTGGAGGCGAGGTCACCATCGTCCGATCCGCCCACTATGAGAACCTTGCCGTTTTCGAGTAGCGTCGCCGTGTGCCCATAGCGGGCTGCTAGGATGCTGCCGGTGACGCTCCACGTCCCGGTGGCCGGGTCGTATATCTCCGCACTTTTAAGAGGGAAATTCTCGTCGGAGCCCCCCACAACTAAAACCTTGTCGTTTTGAAGCAGTGTCGCTGTGTGCCAAAAACGGACCGTGTCAAGGTTGGCACTGCTGCTCCACGTCCCATTGGCCGGGTCGTATATCTCGGCGCTGTTGACCGGGCCAGCGAGGTCATTCCATCCTCCTGCGACCAGAACCTTGCCGTTAGGCAACAGGGTCGCAGTGGGGATGAGTCGAGATACGTTGAGGCTGCCGGTATAGCTCCACGTCCCAGTGGCCGGGTCGTATAGCTCCGCACTGTTAAGGCTGGGGTTATCAAAGCCGCTGTCGCCCCCCGCGACTAGAACCTTGCCATTGGGCAACAGCGTTGCTGTGTGAAGGTAGCGAACAGTGTTGAGATTGCCAGTGTTGTTCCAAGCCGAATTCGCCGCTGGCGCAATCGCGGATTGGGAAGAAAACTGCTGATTCAAGCAATAACCCGGCAAAGCAAGCCCGCTGGTCAAGCAGATCAGCGCCAGTACCAGACTAGCAGTGTGCTTTGCGCGGTTTATTCGATTCCTCAAACGATGCCTTCGTTCAATTCGTGAGGCAGACTTCATGATTTTCTCTCCTTTTCATAAACCGAGACGGGCCCCACCATTCGCACTGAGCGCGTCGTTGTCCCCGGCTCTATTTCGCCATATCTACATGACGTAAACTACCACGCATGTAATTCAGAGAAGAGTCTGTAAAAGTGAACTCCTGCGCGTTGTGCCATTTTCTCGCGCGGCTTTCAATTGCTGGGTCAACTTCTCGTATGCGAGCGCACCACCTTTGAGCGCTTTCGTCGGCGGGAGCGATTTCAACGGCGACGGCACCACAGGCGACCTGCTGCCCGGAACCACGGTGAACGCTTTCAACCGCAGCCTGGGGCGTGCGGAATTGGAGAGCCTCGTCGCCCAATTCAACCAAACCTACGCCGACAAGGTTGACGGCAAGGGCGCAGCGATCCCCAGGTTGACGCTGCCGGAGCGTTACTGGTTTGGCGACAATTTTCAGTCGCTCGATCTGCGGCTGAGCCGGGAGTTCGTGTTTGAAAAACGGTGGCGTTTGACGCTCATCAGCGAGGCGTTCAACCTGTACAATGCCGCGAACCTTTCCGGCCATAGCGGCAACCTCTCCAGCATCGCTTTCGGTCAGGCCGGCGCGCGCTTCACCCAGGTGTTCGGCTCTGGCGGCCCACGAGCTTTTCAGGTGGGGGCGCGAGTTAGTTTTTGAGGCGCTTCCGACAACAAGAATTCTATTTATGGATGATCGCAGAGTGGCAACCGGCGCGTTACACTCGACAAAGAACAAGGGAGGCGAAACATGAAAGTTGCTACACATGAAGGCTTCAGTGGCGGTTCTTACAAAAGTGATAGCTGTATCGATGCTCATCACAGCTCGAGCGATAATACTTGAGCCGAGAAACGGCGAATCAGCTTGATCGCCTGCTCGAACCCCTTCACGGCAGACACGGCCACATTTCCCCGCTGCCGCCTGCTGAGGTCACGATTGATTTCACGGCGGCCGCCGCGACGATGAAGGCTGCTTGAAAAGCCTCGGCTGTGATACAATCCCGCCCTGAAGTACCTCGGCCTCGCCATTATCGAGTCTTATCTCAGTTGATTTGATCGAGGGAGAGCACGATGGAAATAAACGTTAGAACTGCCGGCGACGTTACCGTTCTAGACTTGAAGGGGAATCTGACGCTGGGCGCAGGCGAGCAGAAGATGCGCGAGGTCATCGACGAGCTTCTGGCGAGGGGCCGGACGAAACTTCTACTCAATCTCGCTGCCGTTCCAGTGCTCGACAGCTCCGGCATCGGCGCGATCATCAAGTCGTTCACCACCGCCAAGAAGGACGGCGGCAAGCTCAAGCTCTTAAACCTGTCACGTCTAGCGCGCCAGCTACTCTCGATCACTGGACTCCTATCTGTTCTCGAGGTGTTCGACGACGAGGCGTCGGCGCTCGCGTCGTTCTAAATGACGAATCCGATCATCGTCATTCGTTCATCACTTGTATCAATCAGTGTTCGAGAAGTGCTGTTATGCAGACGTCATCCGAGTTGAAGATCACTGATCAGTTCGGCATCCAGAGAATGCTGCCGCTCGATAAACCAGTGTTCACGATCGGGCGCAACCCCGAAAACGACCTCTACCTGCTTACCCCGAGCATATCGCGCCAGCACGCCGAGATCGTTTTCGAAGACGGCGGCTATTACCTGGTGGACAAGGCGAGCAAGTCGGGCAGCTACGTCAACGATCAGCGTATCGATCGCACCCTGCTGCGGCACCTGGACCGCATCCAGCTCGGCGGCGACAGCAACGTTCAAATCCAGTTCGTTGATGGACCGTCCGCTTCTGGTTTGCGGCCGCCGAGTGAGAGAGCGACACTAGACATGCCGATCTCGGACGCGCATGCGACCTCAGCCAGCGATGAGCTGCAGAAGCTTGCGCGGTTCCTCGAAGTGAATCAAGCGTTCAAATCTTCGTTCACCCCCGAAGACGTGCTTCGCCTGATTGTCGATTCAGCCATTGAGATGACTGCGGCGGAGCGTGGATTCCTGATGTTGAAGAACGAAGCCGGTGAGCTGGAGTTCAAGGTGGCGCGCGATCGCGCGCGGAATTCGCTGCCCGGCGCCAATTTCGCAATGAGCCACTCGGTTGTAAAACGCGCTATGAGGACCAACCGCAGCGTGATCGTCAATGACGGTGATGCTAGTGACTCAGGCGCCGCTGGTGAGAGTGCCCTAAGGCTTGACCTCCGCAGCATCGTTTGCATTCCGCTAGCCCGTTTCAAGATGAGAGAGCAGATGGGCGCGACTTCTATGCTTAAGCCGGATGTTACCGGAATCCTGTACGTGGACAGCCGGCTAGTCACAGGTGCGCTATCCAAGACCTCGTTGACGTTACTAGAATCGCTCGCCTTCGAAGCCTCCAAATGCCTCGAAAGCGTCCGCCTGATGCACGAAGAAAAGGAGAAGGAAAAGCTCGAGCACGAGCTTGCGATGGCGCACGAGGTGCAGTCGGCGCTTTTACCTATGATGTTCCGCCAACTTGATTACTGCGAGGTCGCCGCTCGCAGCGTCCCTTGCCGCCAAGTGGGCGGCGATTTCTACGACGTGATCGCTCTCGACGATGGACGTACGGCCTTTGTTCTTGGCGACGTGTCGGGCAAAGGGATTTCGGCGGCGTTGCTCGCCGCGATGGCGCAAGGTGGGACCCAGGCTCAGTTCAGCACCGGACTGTCGATAGCGGAGGTGATCACCAATCTGAATCGATTGATCGTAAAGAGGTCCGATGCCAACCGGTTCATCACTCTGTTCTGCGGCATCCTCGATCGTGAAGGGAACTTCAGCTATGTCAACGCCGGTCACAATCCGCCCATCCTCGCGCGGAGCGACGGACGATTAGAGTTGCTGTCGACGAAATCGCTCGTGCTCGGCGCGTTTGACTTCGCCGAATACGAAGCTCGACTCACCAGAGTTGAAGCCGGTGATGCTATCGTCATGTTCAGTGACGGGGTGACCGAAGCGGTTAACGCGTCCAATGAGATGTTCGGAGATGAGCGATTGGAGCGGCTCGTTAGGAAGAAGGCCGCGTTAAGCGCCGAGGAGATCAGAGACAGAATACTCGAAGAAGTCCTGACCTTCACGCGCGGGCTGCCGCAAGGCGACGATATTACTTTGCTGGCGATCAAAGTGAAGGTTTAGAGTTCAACCTTTAGGTTGCCCGGAAGCAAGTTGAAGCTTGTACTGTAAACGGCGCAACCAGTTCGGCCAATTACCAAGAGTGTATACCAGGACCCTGTAGATTGCATACAGCACCAGCACCCGATACTCGTTGACTATGAACGTCCATATGAGGAACGCGGTCACCGCGAGCTTCACCGCCAGGCTCGCAGTCATTATGTAAAGCAGCTTGCGCGCGGAGCCTGACGCGGGACGCTTACGCCAGTTGTCGCGGACGAATTGCCAGGGGTGAGCCGGAACCGGCTGGTCGAGCCAAGCGGCAACTGCTTTCAGGAAATCTGAGTTTTTGAAAATCGAATAGCTGTAGAGCAAGAAGTAAATCGTTTGCGGCAGCAGGAACATCAGCACTACATAACTGGTGCTGTAGTGAAATGCGGCCAGCAGCGCGAGCCAGATATAGATGTCCGTAACGGTACCCATGCTGAGGTACCACACACGCGCTGAACGATCTTTGAGCACGCTCGTGTTTGTGATCACCGCGAAGTGGCCATTGCCGCGCAACACGATTTCTGGAACTTCGCCGCCGTGCCCGGCGACTACAAGCGCGTGCCCTACCTCGTGTATCAGGGCTATCGGGATGAAGGTCAGATAGTAGAGCAGCAGTGTTGCTACCGGATGCTCGCGCGCGGCGCCAGACACGGCTTCGATGAAGCGGCCCCAGTCGGCGGCTAGCAGTACCAGGCAGGCGAGCAGCGCAGCGAGCGTCGGCGCGGCGAACCAGCGAGTAGTGAGCCATCCCGTCACGGGCGTAATGCGACTCAGCAGTGGCGAGGCGTCGAACAACCGGTAGTTGCGAGTTACGATCGACGAGCCCTCGAACAAACCAGTAGCTCCGAATTGTTTCACGCTCGAACGCAACTGATCGAGCGTCAGCCTGAAGCCCAGGTTTTCGGCAATTTTCTGGTTTAGCTGTTCGAGGCCGCGCCCGTCGCACATCTGTAGGAAGGCCCATGACTCGCGGTTGATGATTTGTGACGAAAATTTCGGGTGCCGGATGTACACCATCCCGTTCTTGAGCGGCTCGGAAACGATGCCGCCGCGGCAAATGGGCCGTTCCGGGTCGAAGACGATCGTGGAAGTCTGGTTGGCCATGAAATGAGTCCAAGGTCCAAGGTCCAAGGTCCAAGGTCCAAGGTCTAAGGTCCAAAGCCAAGGTCCAAAGTCCGGGGTCTCGGACCGGAGATTAGTCCAAAGTCTGAGGCCGTGGATCGCAGACTAATCAGGCAGCGCTTTTTATTGATCTCGGCAATCACGACCTTGGACCTTGGACCTTGGACCTTGGACCTTGGACCTTGGACCTTGGCTTTGGACCTTAGACCTTGGACCTTGGACCTTGGACCTTGGACCTTGGACCTTGGACCTTGGACCTT
>JBBPIH010000062.1:0-40273 GCA_038040455.1 Acidobacteriota bacterium | reverse complement strand
CGATGCGGTGACAACGATTCTACTCGGCATAGTCGGGAACTCGGCATAGTGCCTGAACGTGTGCGACGTCGCGTGTTTGGCTATCCCGGCTTCACGCACCGCAGCGGCAATTGCTTTTCCAAAGATCGATTCGTCCACGTGATGCCGCCCTTGCTCTCCGGTTCGCGCATTAACCCACCGCTTCATTTGCGGAAACACGAACTGCCAACCCCATTCCGACGAGGCGTTTGGATATTTCCGGGCAAGCGCATAAGGCATCTGCACTCGGCCATACCCAGTTTGCGCGGTTCAAGTTTTCGGATATGACTCGCCTCGGCTATACTGAAAAGACCAGATGTTACCTATGCTAAAACGTGGAAAAACTTGCGGCCGAGTCTACGGTGCTTTCTTAGCTTTACTTCTGTTGATAAGCACAGCTCACCCTCAAAGCGGACGCAAAACACTTCCCAAGCAGCCGGGCCCCGACGAGGCCATTCGGTTGCGAGCGGAAGAAGTGCTCCTCAACGTGACGGTGACCGACTCCTACGGCCATCAGGCCACTGAGCTGATAAAGGACGAGTTCATAGTTGCTGAAGACGGCCAGCGTCAGGACATCGCTAGCTTCGTTATGAGCAGCGTGCCCGTCAACGTAGTGCTAATGCTTGATGCTTCGGGATCGGTGGTCTCAGAGATCAGTTCGCTACGCGACGCGGCGATGCACTTTGTGAATCATCTTGGGCCTGAAGACAAAATCTCGGTCATCGAGTTCCACACAAACATCGAGTTGATTCAAGACTGGACCGCGAAAGCGGATGATGTTCGGCACGCGCTCTCGTGGCGGTTTAAGCCAGGGATGGTGCAAACGAAGCAAGGCAGCTTCGACTATGGAAGCACGGCGCTATACGATGCGCTGTATTCGGCGGCCGATGAGCAACTGGCAAAGGTCGAAGGGCGTAAGGCGATCATCCTCTTGACCGATGGTGACGACACGTCCAGTAAAGTTACTTATGAGCAGGCGCTCACTTCGATCGTCAAGTCAGGCTCAGTCGTCTACGTGATAAGCAAAGCGCGCGCGTTCATAAACCAGTTGAACAAGTATCGAGGCAGAACCTCGCGAGTGTTCGGCGGAGGCAACGCCCAGATGGCGGACATGATGGTTGCGAGGTTCCAACGCGCCGAAGAGCTGATGACCGGGCTGTCGACGCGAACAGGTGGACGCATATTCTCGCCGCTCGAAGACAAAGAGATGAAAGATGTATATGCTCAAGTGGCGCACGAGCTTAAGAACCAGTACATCATCACCTACGTTCCCAAGAACCTGGAACACGACGGGCGGCTGCGACACGTCAAAGTTTTTCTGGCCCGGCCAGGATACTCGGCACGAACGCGCGACGCCTACTACGCACCGAAAAAGTAAAAAGAAGTTACACCCCAGCGGGGTGCAATGTTCATAGAGATTAGTTTGTCGCGCAGTTGCACCCCGGCGGGGTGCAATGTTCGTTCGGCTCTCGTAGAAGTAATCGAAACCCGGCACATAGCACCCCGACTGGGGTGCGTGTCCAATTCGACTCGTTCTCTATAGACATTCAACTCCTACGGAGTTGCCGCCGAGACTCCAGACTCTTTCTACTGATCGCTCTCTTTTTTTGATGACTTGCGGGTTGGTTTGGCTTTGGGCTTTGACTCGGGTTTCTTCGACGTGGCTCTTCCTGGGGCCGTCTTCTTTGTCGCTCCCTGTTTGCCGCCGCGAACTTTGGAAGCTGCGCTCGGTCTGGACTCCTTAGTCACGGGCGCGTCAGACATTGCGGGCGCTTGCGGCGCGGATGCCCCACGAGTGGTTTCCGCCGCTGTTTTCTCTTTTTCTCGGCGCGATTCATGGGCAATAAGGAATGCCAGGACTTCGCCTTCGGCCTGAAACCAATCGTGGGAATCCCATCCAGGCTGACCGCCTCGCATCTCGTAGATCTCGTAGGCGCGCGCTCGCACCATCTGCTGAACGCGGTCCTCTCGAAGCAGCCGGTCGCGAAGTTCTTCTAAGTTCTCCATGGTCATTTCGGCACCTCTCTTTATTATCACGTTAAGATCGATATTATGGTTAAAAAGGATATGAGCTGTAAGCAAATGTCGCAACAGCTATGAGGATGACGAAGTACCCTCGGCTCGTCTTTCGCCGTGGCCGGGGCGCCACCTCAGCACCGGTCTGCGCGCGGCTGCCACTTCATCAAGACGGCCGACTTTTGTGGTGTGAGGAGCGTGCTTTAGGAACTCCGGATCTTCGGCGGCTTCCTCAGCGATGGACTTCATCGCATCGATGAACAGATCCAGCTCCTCGCGGCCTTCGGTCTCGGTGGGCTCAACCATCAGCGCGCCGCTGACGATGAGTGGGAACGACATAGTCGGCGGATAGAATCCGTAGTCAATAAGCCGCTTGGCGATGTCAGCGTTTCGCACTCCAAGCTTGAGCTGACGCTTGTCGGAGAACACTACCTCGTGCATCACGCGGCCGGGGTATGCTACGTCATAGCTGTCCTTCAAGTGATGCGCGATGTAGTTCGCATTCAGCACCGCGGTCTGGGTCGCCTCGAGTAAGCCTTGATCGCCGTGCGTCAAAATGTACGCGAGCGCGCGAACCAGCACGCCGAAGTTGCCCAGGTACGCGCGCACGCGGCCGACTGATTTCGGGCGATTGAAGTCGAGCGTGAGAGTCCCGTCCTCGGCGCGTACGACTCGAGGGAACGGAAGATAGGGTTCGAGTTCGGCAGTCACAGCGACCGGTCCGGCGCCGGGACCGCCGCCGCCGTGTGGGGTTGAGAACGTCTTGTGAAGGTTCAAGTGCATCACGTCAATGTCAAAGCTCGCCGGCTTGGCTACACCCGCAAGCGCATTCATGTTGGCGCCGTCCATATAGACAAATCCGCCGCGTCCGTGAACGATGCTGCAGATTTCCTGGATGTTCCGCTCGAACTTCCCAAGCGTGTTGGGATTCGTGAGCATCAAAGCAGCCACTTCTTCGCTCATATGGCGGCGCAGCTCTTCAAGGTCGGTGAGTCCATCGGATCTGGAGGGTACCGTTTCCACCGTGTAGCCGCAGATGACCGCAGATGCGGGATTCGTTCCGTGCGCGGAATCTGGAATTAAGACCTTCTTTCGCGGATTGCCGCGTTCCGTCAGCGCGGCGCGAATCATCATTAGACCAGTCATCTCACCTTGCGCACCGGCTGCGGGTTGACTCGTTACCGCGGCAAGTCCAGTAATATCGGCAAGGCACTTTTCGAGGTGAAAGACTATATCCAGCGCGCCTTGAGCCAGTGGCACGGGAGTCAGTGGGTGGAGACTAGCCAGCCCTTCCATGCGAGCGACCTTCTCGTTGATACGCGGATTGTACTTCATCGTGCACGAGCCTAACGGATAGAGCCCGTGGTCGATGCAGTAGTTCCAGGTCGATAACCGAGTGAAGTGGCGAATCACATCAACTTCCGAAAGCTCGGGCATACCTTCGAGCTCGTCGTCTCGAAGCAGCCGCTCATCGACCAGTTGATCCTCCCGGCGTTCGGGAACGTCGAGTTTAGGAACTGAGTAGCCGATTCGGCCAGGACGCGACTCTTCGAATAGCAGCCCTTCGTTTTGGACTACGTGCGTAGTTGCTTTCTTGATTCTGTTCTTGCTCATTCTTTCATTTCGATAGGTGCCTCACAACTTCAACAGAAGCGCGATGCCAATTCCGAGCACCATGAGCCCAACTCCGTCAACAGGCAACGGCTTGCCGCGCCGCGCGAGGCCAAGCAAAAAATTGATAAGGTAAATGACGGCTCCGACTATGAAAACTATGCCGCCAACTCCAAGGTTTTGTAGATCTGGCATGATAAGCCTCCTAGCATTTTTGGTAAGCGACCTGTATGGGCGTCCATGATGTGGCGCAGGCTTTAGCCTGCGGACCGGCAACACAGACTAAAGTCTGCGCCACTTCCAGGGACGCCCATACAGGCCTCATTCAATCTTAAGTCTCAGAGAGAGCGCGCACCAACTCATCGATCGCTTCTTTCTTCGTCGTCTCGGTCACGCACACCAGCGCCGAGTCGGTCATGTCGGAATAATGACCTTCAAGAGCGATCCCGCCGATTATCTTTTTGTCGAGCAGCCGCTTCATCATTTTGGACGCTGGCTGCGGCGTGCGCACAACGAACTCGTTGAAGAACGGAGCTGAGAACTTCATCTCGAACCCATCGAGCTTGCTGATCTCCGACGCGGCATAGTGCGCCTTTTGCAAGTTCTGCCGCGCAATCTCTTGCACGCCATGCTTTCCCATGGTCGCCAGGTAAACTGTAGCCATCAGCGCAAACAGTCCTTGATTGGTGCAGATGTTGGAAGTGGCCTTCTCACGCCGAATGTGCTGTTCGCGGGTCGACAGGGTCAGCACGTAGCCGCGCCGCCCTTGATCGTCTCGAGCCTCGCCCACTAATCGCCCCGGCATCTGGCGCACGTGTCTTTCCAGCGTCGCAAACATGCCACAGTAAGGGCCACCGAAGCTCAGTGGTATGCCGAACGATTGAGTCTCGCCGGCAACGATGTCAGCTCCGCATGCTCCCGGCGGCTTCAAAACTCCGAGGCTCATCGGCTCACTCACTGCGACGATCAGTAGAGCTCCCGCTTCGTGCGCGACATCCGCGATTGCAGCAAGGTCTTCGATGCAGCCGAAGAAGTTTGGCGACTGCACAACAACCGCAGCGGTTTGATTATCGATTCCGAGCGAACCTGGATCAAGCGCGCCGGTTTCGCCGTGATGAGCGTGCTCGATTGTTAACCCGAGATGCTTCGTGTAGGCCGAGACTACTTCACGATACTGCGGATGGACCGTATCAGCGATGATGAACCTGGCGCGGCGCGTGACGCGATTGGCCATCAAGACAGCTTCTGCCACAGCCGTCGAGCCATCGTACAGCGATGAGTTGGCCACTTCCATCCCCGTGAGCTGGCAGATCATCGTTTGGAACTCGAAGGTGTATTGCAACGTCCCCTGGCTGAGCTCTGGTTGATAAGGCGTGTATGCAGTGAAGAACTCCGAGCGCGAGATCAATGAGTCGATGATCACCGGTATGAAGTGCGAGTAAGCGCCCGCGCCGAGAAAGGACTGGTAGTCGATCCCGTTCTTCGAAGCCAGGCTGCGAAAGTACTCCAAGAGCTCGGGCTCACTCATCGGGTCACCGACACCGATGGGTTCTTTGAGCTTTAGCTGCTCAGGGATTTGATCGAAGAGTTCTTCGATGCGATCCAAACCGATGTCTGCCAACATCGAGCCGCGCTCGCCGGGCGAGTTCGGAATATATCTCATTTGCGATTACTCCGCCGATTCTTCCTTGATGTAGTCTTCGTACTCGATGGCGGTCAAAAGGGCATCGACCTGTGCGGGGTTGTCAATCTTGATGCGGATCATCCATCCGTCGCCGTAGGGGTCTTCGTTGACGAGCTCGGGAGAATCGTTGAGGCTCTCGTTGCTTTCGACGACCGAGCCGCCCACTGGCATGTAGACTTCGCTAACAGCCTTGACGCTTTCAACCGAGCCAAACGGCTCAGATGCTTCGAACTTGTCGCCGACCTTCGGCAACTCTACGTAAACGACATCGCCGAGCTGATGTTGAGCGTGGTCGGTGATACCGACGGTCGCCTGGCTCCCTTTGACGCGGACCCATTCATGGTCTTTGGTGTAGCTGAGGTCTTCCGGTGTATTTGCCATCCTTTGTCTCTCCGTCGAGTTCTGACCCTGAAAGCCTGGTCCAACCCGATCCTCAATCAAATTTTCTCTCGCGCCTGTAGAAAGGTGTCTCGACTACCCGGGCGGGGACGTTACGTCCGCGGACGACGACAAAAAACTCTGTGCCCACCGCTGCATGTTCGGCCGGGAGGTAGGCTAACCCGATGTTTTTCTTTAAGTACGGGGCGGGGCTCCCCGATGTGACGACCCCGACCTGTTTATCGCCGATCACAACGGGATAACCGTCGCGAGCCGGCGCGCGGTCGAGTACCTCAAAGCCAACAAGCTTCCGTTTCAAACCTTTTTGCTTCTGTCGCACAAGCGCGTCGCGGCCGATGAACGCCCCTTTTGCGAGTTTCACTACCCATCCGAGCCCGGCTTCAAGCGGTGTTGTTGTTTCGTCCATGTCGTGGCCATAGAGCCGGTACGCAGCCTCAAGCCTTAGGGTGTTGCGCGCGGCGAGACCGCTTGGGAGCAGTCCTTGATCGAGACCGGTTACCAGCAACCGGTTCCAAACGTGGCGCGCGGCGAGTGCGTCGCAGAGTATCTCGAACCCGTCCTCTCCGGTGTAGCCGGTGCGCGACACGCGACAATCGACTTTATCCAGAAAAACGCGCTGCGACCAGTAATACGGTATCCGATCAAGCATGTGATCGGTCAGTCCTTGCAAGATGGGCTCGGCGCGCGGGCCTTGCAGCGCCAGGAGTGAAAACGCGTCGCTCGTGTTGTGCACTTCCGCGCTCAAAGCGCCAACGTGTTTCTTGATCCATTCGTAGTCCGAATCGGCGCCTCCCGCGTTTACGATCAGCAGAAAATAGGCAGCGTTTATTCGGTACACCAGCAGGTCGTCAAGCACACCACCATCTTCGTTAGTCATCGTGGAATACTGGACCTGATTGTCCTCAAGTTTGGACGCATCGTTGGTTGTGACAAGCTGAACGAGAGACAGCGCATCGCCGCCTCTTATCTCGATCTCGCCCATGTGTGAAACATCAAACAGGCCTGCCGCCTCGCGGACAGCCATGTGCTCCTGGACGTG
Source organism: Acidobacteriota bacterium (assembly GCA_038040455.1). Lineage (GTDB taxonomy): Bacteria > Acidobacteriota > Blastocatellia > UBA7656 > UBA7656 > Onstottus_A. The sequence continues at coordinate 33,506 of JBBPIH010000062.1, read as the reverse complement.
TCCTGTGTACTGAACCGGCATGTCCCAGCCGGCGAATTCAACCATTCGAGCGCCAAGTGCAACGTGGGCTTCGTAGAGCGGTGTGCGCTTCAGCATTGGGGTTATGATCGCCTCTATAGAGAAACTAGTGAATTGATTCCAGCAAGTATCGAGATTAACCAGACTGAAGAGAAGTCGCAAGCTACCTCGCGCGATTTTTCTCAGTCAAGATTTCGCTTAATGAACTCGGTGCGCGTTACGACTTCGGGCACGGTAACGTTTTACTTTCAGCCTGGCAACGTCAGCACCCGCAGGGCCGCGTAGCGGCCTTCTATCGATAGCAACTGGCAACGATCCTCAGCTTGGCCGCGTAGCGGCTACCTGTCGATAGCAACTGGCAACGAGCCTCAGCTTGACCACGTTGCGGCTACCTGTCGATAGCAACTGGCAATGAGCCTCAGCTTGGCCGTGTAGCGGCTACCTATCGATAACAACGTCGGCCCCGCGCCAGTCGCTTAGCCGAATACAAAGAGAGATTCAGGTAGCCGCTACGCGGCCAGGCTGCGTCACCTTGCCAGTTGCTATCGATAGGAGACCGCAACGCGGCCAGGCTGCGTCGCGTTGACGATTGCTATCGATAGGAGACCGCTACGCGGGCAAGCTGATGCTCCGTAACCTTCCATCGATAGGAGGCCGCTCCGCGGCCGACTCAGCCCTCTGGCCCTAACGTGCGAACACGCGATGTGCAGCCTTCAAACTCGCGCAATTGTTCGAAACGCCACCGGTTGCCTGGAGCGTCGCAACATGGGAAACTTGCCACTCTCAATTGGAGTAGGATTCTATGCCTAAACTGGCCGAGCTGGCAGAAGTCATAAAGGCCGATCTGATAGGTGACCCGGGTGCCGAAATAAGTCGCGCTCGGCCGTTCGATCTCGCGTCTGAAGGCGACGTGACTCTAGCGGCTAGTGCCGCTTATACAGCTCGTCTAAACGAGTCTAGCGCTACTGCGGTCATCGTATCTGCGCCGATATTAGACTCGCCGCGAAATCTGCTGGTCGCTGTCAATCCCAAGCTTGCGTTTGCCAGAGCAATTGAAGCGCTGCACAAAGCCGAATACCAACCCGTCGGCGTGAGCCGCGATCTGATTGCCGGTGAGGGAACTGTGCTTGGCGCGGACTTGTCGATTCATCCTCGGGTTACCATCGGGCGAGATGCCGTGATCGGCGATCGAGTGACTTTACATCCAGGGGTCGTGATTGGCGATGGATGCAGCATCGGCGACGACTCGGTTGTCCACGCCAACGTAACGATCTATCGCGAGTGCGCAATAGGAAAGCGCGTCATTATTCATGCTGGAGCGGTGATCGGCGCCGATGGATTCGGGTTCGTGCCCGACGAAGAGGGACATCAGGTGAAGCTGGTGCAGCTCGGGCGCGTGCGGATAGAAGACGATTGCGAGATAGGAGCCAACTGCGCGATTGATCGAGGCGGCTTCGGCGACACCGTGCTACGGCGCGGAGTGAAGCTCGACAACCTGATTCAGGTGGGTCATAACTGCGAAATAGGTGAAGACACAGTTGTCGCGGCGCTCACGGGTTTTTCGGGCGGCACTCGCGTCGGCCGGCGATGTGTGATCGCCGGGCAGGTGGGAACCAATCAGCACATCACGATAGGCGACGGGGCTACGATAACCGGACAGGCGGGCGTGACAAAAGACGTCCGGGCTGGCGGTTTTATGGCTGGAACGCCCATTCAGGACTACAATGCGTGGCGTCGTTCGCAGGTGCTATACTCGAAGCTTCCTGAAATAGCCGAGCGATTGAGGCAACTGGAAAGGATCGTTGGGGGGTTAACGCCGAACTCGGCACGTGATGCCGAGTAGCGTCGAATCAGATTGGAGGTGGTCGAGCATGGAAATTGCGCCTCGAGTTACGGTGGATCCTCACATTGTTCACGGAGCTTCAGTCATAACGGGAACGCGAGTTCCGGTGTCCATCGTGATCGGTTCGTTGGCAGGGGGGATGAGCAAGGAAGACGTGATGGGGGAGTACGCACTCTCTAAGGAAGACGTGGAAGCCGCTCTTGCCTATGCGGCCGATCTGGTGAGCAAGACCGATGCCGTGCCTCTGGTCGGAGCCTAGCAGTTGAATATCCTAGTTGACGAGAGCATGCCCCGATCATTGGCGCACCAAATTGCATCTCTTGGATTCGCAGTCCAGGATGTACGAGACATCGGATTGCGCGGGCGAGACGATGGGGAGGTGTTTGCAGCGGCAGTCGCTTCTGATGCTATCATCGTCACTCGTGACCGCGGGTTCACTTTTCACAGGTCCTGGCCAAGCGGTTTCACAGCAGGAGTGATCTTTGTTAGCTTGCCGGACAACGCTAATGCCAACGTCATCAATGAAAAGATCACAGAGTTGCTTTCGAAGAGGCTGCCTGTGTCACTGCTCGGTGCGACGCCGTTCTTAGCCTTGGCAACGAAAGGTCTTTCGATCAATCGATCCGAGTTTGTGTTGGAAGCCGCGTGACGGAATACAATCCGAGACATCAACGGAACTCTCAAAAGGCTATGGAAACACTACTGGACACAACTCAGATCCAGGCGATCTTGCCTCACCGTTATCCTTTTCTGCTCGTCGATCGGATAATCGAGTATGAGCCCCGCAAGCGCGTGGTCGGGATCAAGAACGTCACCCTCAACGAGCCCTTTTTTGCGGGGCATTTTCCTGGCGCGCCCGTCATGCCCGGCGTCTTGATCGTCGAAGCGATGGCCCAGACCGCCGGTGTCATGATGCTCGCGAATCTGCCGGACCGGGAAACGAAGCTCGTGTTCTTCACCGGGATCGATGGCGCGAAGTTCCGCCGTCCTGTTGTGCCAGGCGATCAGTTACGGCTCGAGCTGACCGTGCTGAGGCTCAGGCCGCGGTACATACGCTTGCGCGGCGAGGCTTACGTTGACGGACAGCTAGTCGCCGAGGCCTTAATCTCATCGTCTCTAGTCGACCGCAGCATCGTCGAACGCAGCGATCAGATCAACAACGCCGCCTGCTCGCCACCCGAGCAAGACTAGGAGCGCGCCGCGAAGTGTCCATCCACCCCACCGCGATCATTAGTCCCAAGGCTGAACTCGGACGCAATGTTTCCATCGGGCCGTATTCCATTATCGGCGACGACGTAATCTTGCACGACGAGATTCAAGTCGCCAGCCACTGCGTGATTGAAGGGCCTTCTGAGTTTGGGAGCGGATCCGTCTTCTTTCCTTTCGTGTCTGCGGGACAGCCGCCGCAGGATCTGAAGTATAAAGGGGAGCGGAGCTGGTTGCGCGCGGGAGAGCGCAACACCTTTCGTGAGTTCATCACACTGCAACGCGGCACCGAAGGTGGCGGCAATCTGACCCAGATCGGTTCTGACAATCTCTTCATGGCTCAGGCCCACATCGCGCACGACTGCATCATCGGTTCCCACACTATCTTCGCAAACGGATCCACCCTTGCCGGTCACGTGATCGTCGAAGACTACGCGACGATTGGCGCTTACGGGGGTGTGCATCAGTTCTGCAGAGTGGGTAAGCACGCTTTCATCGGAGGGTACTCGGTTGTAGTCAAGGACGCGCTGCCCTACGCTCGCACGGTTGGCAATCACGCCCGGTGCTACGGCCAGAACACGCTGGGACTTCGCAGGCGGGGCTTCAGCATCGAAGAGATACGCCGCATAACCCACGCGTTTCGATTGCTGCTGGCGGCGAAACTCAACACTAGCCAGGCGGTTGACGCGATCAAGCGAGAGCTAAGCGGCTGGCCCGAAATCGATTACCTCGTCGAGTTTATTGAAAGCTCCGAGCGCGGAGTGACGAAGTGATGAAAGTTCTGATCCTGGCCCACGCCGAAGTCGAGGAGCTTCTTCCCGTCTGCGAGTGCGTTCCAGTTATGGCTGAGGCGCTGGCGGACCTCGCCAGGGGCGAGGTGTATCAGCCTTTGCGAATGGTGATCATGCCTCCCGGCGCCGCGGGCGATATGGCGCTGATGCCATCGTATCGCTCAGGAGGGCGAGCGGCTTACGGGGTGAAGACCGTGTGCTTCTTTCCTGGAAATCCTGCGAGGGGCAAGGACTCGCACCAGGGAAGCGTTATGCTCTTCAGCGCGGAGACAGGCGAATTGATAGCGTTGATGAATGCTTCGGCGATAACAGCGATTCGCACCGCTGCTGTCTCGGGTGTGGCGACGCAGCTTCTGGCGCGTGAGGATGCCTGTGAGCTTGCGATCATCGGTTCAGGCGTACAGGCTCGCACTCACATCGAAGCTATGGCTTGCGTGCGTCCAATCAAACGCGCGCGAGTGGCGAGCTTCAGCTTCGAGAACGCACAGAAGTTTGCCGACGAGATGGGTTGGCGCTACTCGTTTGCGGTTGAGCCTGTCGAAAGCGTCGAGGCTGCGGTTCGCGACGCGGACATGATCGTCACTGCTACCACCGCCGCGGAACCGATTCTTAAGCGCGAGTGGATCTCGCCTGGTGCGCACTTGAACGTGGTCGGTTCGAGCATTCCAACGACGCGCGAAGTTGATACGGCTACTATGGCGGCGGCGAGTCTGTTTGTCGATCGGCGCGAATCGACTGTGAACGAGGGCGGAGACTATCTGTTCGCGCTGCGCGATGGAGCTATCGGGCCTGATCACATCAAAGCAGAGATCGGCGAGTTATTGATTGGCGCGAAGCCCGGTCGCACTTCAGCGGATGAGATCACGCTGTTTAAGTCGCTGGGACTCGCGATCGAAGACCTCGCATCGGCTGACTACTTGTATCGCAAGGCCAAAGGATCGCAAACGGGCACTTGGGTGGAGTTCTAAAGTAGCATAGACTTTAGTCTGTGTGTGTTGGCTCGATGAGATCGGCAGGACACAGATAAAGTCTATGCAACGCCTCTGTTATGAAGTACGGGCTGATAGCAGGCAACGGGCGCTTTCCTTTTCTCGTGCTCGAGGGCGCGCGGGAACGCGGTGTCGAGATGGTCGTCGCCGCCATCAAAGAAGAGACCTTGTCTGAGATAGAACAGCGAGCCGATAAGGTTGAATGGATGAGCGTAGGTCAACTTGGCCGGCTCATTCGCTTGTTTAAAAACGAGGGTGTCACTCACGTGATCATGGCCGGCCAGGTCAAACACCATCAGATATTCCGGCTCAATGCGCTGCCCGATCTCAGAATGGTGCGCTTGCTCGCCCGCCTTTCAACGAAGAACACTGACAGCTTGATCGGCGCCGTTGCCGATGAGCTTGCGCGCGAGGGAATGACCCTCGTGAATTCGACCATATTTCTTGAGTCGTTCCTCGCGCCCGCAGGCGTATTGACGCGCCGTTCGCCGACGAAAGAAGAGCATACGGATATCGACTACGGGCTCGGAATCGCGCGCGAGATCGCTAGGCTCGATCTGGGGCAAACGATCGCCGTGAAGGATCGCGCGGTTGTCGCGATCGAGGCGATGGAAGGAACCGACGCGGTGATCGTCCGTGCCGGCGAAGTGACTCACGGCAGACCTTTTGTCGTTGTGAAGGTGGCGAAGCCCGACCAGGACATGCGGTTCGATGTGCCTGTAATTGGATTGCCCTCAATTGAGAACATGGTTCAAGCGGGTGCAACCGCGATTCACGTTAGTGCCGGAAAGACTTTGTTGTTTGATAAAGATGACTTGATCGCTCTCGCTGATAGGAATGGAATAGCAGGAGTTGCTGGAGACTAGGCATTCTCTAAGTTGACGCGCTGCCCGTGTTTATTGACGTGATCGGTGTGCGTAAAGCATGGGCCACACACATTCAAACAAGACTATTCTGGGGCCTGACCGCTTGTGTTAGACTGGTGCAGACCACTAAAAACGAGCACTGGGAGCATATGGCGAGAACCAATCCGAACGAATCTGATCCCGAGAGCGCGATCATAGACGCTGATTTGCTGGTGAAGTATCGTATGGTGAACCGCGCAATCGAGACGCTAGAGCGCGCAATCGACAGCGCGCCGCGGCACATAGGGTTGCGAGAGAAACTCCGCGAGATACTGATTGACGCGGGTCGCAGGGACCAGGCTGCGCAACATTGCATGGCGCTCGCGAGTCTTCACATCTCTGCGGGCGATGTTGAAAGCGCGAACGAACGACTACTCGAAGCCAAGCGTCTTGATCCCAGAGTCTCGGTCACCGGACAACTACGCGATGTTCGCCTAACCGAGTCCCCTCCAATACGCCCGCAGAAGATATTGTCGGGAAGTCTTGCCGACGTGAATCTGTTTGACATCGTTCAGATCGTCGAGAATAGCAAGTTGAGCGGATTGCTCCAGGTGACCTCATCGGCGGTTTGTGGCGAGATACATTTCGACGAAGGCCTGGTCGTCGGGGCGAAGTCAGGAATGGATTTCGGTAGGAAGGCGCTAAGTCTGTTCGCCGGAGCGGGCGATGGAAGCTTCGAGTTTGAGAAGACAAGCGAGGCGTACGACCGAACGATTCAAACTACAAGCAATACCGCGCTGATACTTGACATGCTGAGGGTCAAGGACGAAGACGACCACCACGGGCTTGGCAAGCTCGACACGCTGCAGTAGCAACAAAACAAAGTAAAAAAAGAGGAGAAAAGAAAAAGGGCATGGAGTTCAGGCTTTAGCCTGGTCTCTTTCTCCGCCGATCAAAGGCCAGGCAAGCCTGAGCTCCATGCCCTTCTTCTGCTTTATTTAGGGTTTCGCAACAGGTTTTGGCGCAACCGTTGTCACCGGGTTCGCCTTATTGTATTCGCTGATGAAATCTTGAGTGACGTCCGAGCGCGGATCGTACCAGAGCAGCGTGCCAGACTGAACTCCATTTGAAAGGTCTATCAACATCACGACGCCGCGCTTCGCTGTGTAGTCCTCAGCGAACTTGCTCAGCTTCCCGGTGATCGGCGCGAACGCTTTGTCGCGCTCCCGGCCTGCATCCGCCTGCAGGTCTTCGGCCTTGCGCTGATACTCGCGCTTCATAGTTCCCAGGTTTTCCGTCATCTCGGCGACCTTCGCTGGCGTAAGAACGCCGGTCTGTGACTTGAGCGTCGTCTCGAGCGCAGTGATCTTGTCCGCCAGTCCCTGGACCTCCTTCACGCGCGGCTCAAACTGCCGATTCAGTGACTCGATCTTCTGCCGGAACTCTTGAACCTGCTCCTGAAAAGCGGCTGTGTTGACTACCGCGACCTTTCCCTTCGGAAGCAACGCCGGAGCTGGTTTCTGCGGAGCACTGGCAGCAGGCTGCTGGGCGAGAGCTGAAACAGCAAGCAACTGAAACGCGAGCGCTACGAGTGCGAACTTGTATAACTTCATAAGTGACTCCTTCCGTCGCGTTATCAAGGTTTAGCCGCAGGCTTAACGGGAGGCCTAGCCGGCTGCTGCGCAGGAGGCGCGCCCGCGACCGGATTAGCCTTGTTGTACTCGGTGATAAAGTCCTCGGTAATGTCGGCACCCGGATTCCAATAAGCAAGAGTTCCGCTCTGAGCAGCACCTGCCAGGTTGATCACCAGGACGATACTCCGTTGGGTCGCATAGTTACTCAGAAATTGATATAGCTTGTCGCGAACAGGCTTTGTTGCACCCTCGACCGCGCGTTCGTACTCAGCCTTGACGTCTTCGTAATCGCGAGTGCATTTCTTCTTCAGCTCGTTGTAGTTGGTCTGTAACTCCTGACACTTGTCGGGCGTCAACTGGGGGCACTTAACCTGTATGTCGTTCTCCATCTGCTTCAGTTGAGTCTCGCACGTCTGGAGTTGCTGATACCGAGGCTGGAATTGTTTATCAACCTGATCGTATTTCTGTTTCAGCTCACCGATCCCCCCCGGGAATGCTTGAGAGTTGACGACAGCGATTTTGCCGTCTGGTAGGGCGGCGCCGACTCCCGCCTGCATCGCCTGCTGCGCAGAAGCGCTTGCAGTCATCGCCGACAGTATCGCCGCTGCAAAAGCAGCTAGCCTAATCTTGACCATAGATGCTCCTGTCCTCTTTTGATTGAGCCGTGCTGACGGCATGCGTCAGCGGCTGTTTGCGAAAACCTGATTATAGCAGCACCGCTTTCGTGTTTAGAAGCGGTAAACCGACAATACATCGGGCCTAGAACGTCCGCCCAACCGAGAAGCGGATCGCTCGCTTCTGCTCGAAGAAGAACGGATTGAGATTCGTCTGCGTCCTTGCATTAGGATTCCAGGCGAATATCAGGCGGAACGGCACGTTGATTACGGGCACCTGCATGCGCAATTCACCGCCCATACTGTAGCGATAGTTGTCGAATACCCCGTGCGCGGAGTTAGAGAGCTGAACGTCTCTCGACACTTGCCTATCGCCCTGGATGAACGCCACCCTGAACCCGGGCGGCAATCCGCCCTGGCTCTCTGGCGGCGTCGCTCTGCTAATCTGGCGCTGCGTCGCTATCTCGCCGCGCGGGTTCAAGATTTCCTGTCCCAGAATCTGGTTCGGTATGAACTCGGAGCGCTCGAACTGATCTGACAGATTGCGGAGGTTGAACGCCGAGCCTATGTCAAAGAACGGTGCAAACTGGAGCGGGCCTATTATCGGGATGCGGTACTCGAGGTTGACCAGAAGTTCTGTATCCCCTCCGATGAACGCAGGAAAGTTCGGCACGTTGTTGTCTACCTGGTTCGTAACCACAAACTGCTCCAGGACGCCTGGCGCGATGCTCTTGCCATTTGACTGGGAGGGTTTTCTCACCTTCAGGTTCTGGCCAGTAAGAATATCCATCGCGCGAACGTTTTGCGTGGTGACGGTCGTCACGACCGGGGCACTGGGTGAGATACTTCGAATGTTATAGCCTCGTATGTCTTGTTCGCCGCCGAGGAAGAAGCGTGAGAATAACGGCGTGCCCCCTACGAACGATAATGAGTTCGATTGGAACGCGGCGCCAAACGAGCCTATGTGAGCGAACAAGAACCGAACGCCAAAAGTGCGAGTGGGCTTGCCCGCCTCGATTCTCGCCACCGCTTCCCGGCCGGCGAACAGCGGTCGGAAGTACTTGTACTCGAACGAAGGCGCTACAGTGTTGACCTTGCCGCCAAGAGGTCCGCCAGTCAGAGCAGCGCCCAACGTCATCGAAGTCCCTTTTGTCGGATCCAGCGAAGAGTTGAGAGTGTTGTAGGAGATCGACGGAGCCAGCGTTGATTGCGTCACACCGCTCTGGCGGAAGGTCACCAGGATATCGTTGGCCGGATCGCCGTCTCTATTCACCGACGGGTCGACGATGTCGGTGGTTTGGAAGGAATAAGAAAGACCGAGCCTGATGAACCTGCCCATTCGGAACCGCTTGGCGAAGTACTGCAGCGGCGCGCTCGCAGAGACAGAAGCTCCAGCCGTCTTCTGTGTGAACAACGAAGTTCCGTCGAAGGTGCCAAAGAAATTCTGATTCGTTGTCGCCCCGAAGCCTTGACCGATGAATTGATAGTTCTGATAAAAGATATTGAACCCCAGACTGATCGGCCGGCCCTTGACGTAGGGCTCCGTGAAGCCAAACGAGACGATCTTCTGGAGGTTTCCTGTTGAAACATTAAACGACAGCGCCTCGCCGTACCCGAGCAAATTGTTAGTCGAGTAGTTGATCCCGATGTAAGACCCTCCGATCCCCGACAGACCGCCGGTGAATTGGATCTGCTGACGGCCCTTCTCGGCGACCTTCATCGTAAGGTCCACCTGACCTTCCTTTTCATTGGTGTTGATCGTCGCGTCTTCCTTCTTGACCTGATCGAAGTAACCCAGTTGATTCAGCCGGAGTATGCTGAGGTCCCACAACTGCTCGTTGTACCGCTCGCCTTCGTTCAACAGTACCTCGCGGCGGAGCACGTTATCGCGCGTGAATGTGTTGCCGATGAACTCGAGCCTGCGAAGCGTGTACTGTTTACCTTCTTCGACACTGAAGGTGATATCGACGATTCCCTTGGCCGTGTCCGCCGGATCGTCTTTGAAGTCGGGCACGAATCCCGAGTTGAACTGGATGTAGCCGCGCGAGCCGTAAACCTTCTTCAGGTTGTCGAGCCCTTTTTGAACGACGCTATAGCCTTTGACGACGTCGCCGGACTTCAAGCCCACGACCGACTTGATCTCTTCTGCGGTTAATTCCGTATTATCCTCGACCTTGATCTCGCCTGCCCGGTACTGGCGGCCTTCCTCAATCGGTATGACTATCTTCAATCCCTGTCCCTTGTGCCCAAACAGCGGGATCCAGGTGCCCACCTTGCCGACTTCTTCAACACGCGGCTCACCGAAGCGCGCCTTCAAGTAGCCGTTGTCGGCATAGACGAGCACGCGAAGCCGGTCGAGATCGGTTTCAAGTTTCTCCTTGTGATAGATGTCCTTCGAGCTGAACGTGGTGAACAGACCGAGTTCCTTCACGAGCTTCATTTGGCCTCGCAGATGAGAACTGGAGTAGATTTTGTTGCCTTCGAACTCGACTGCGGCGACGCGGAAGCGCGGTCCTTCTTCGACCTTGAAAGTGAGCGCGACCGCGGTTGCGGAGATGGATTCTACGACAGGCTCAACCGTGGCTTCGGGGCGGCCTTCGTTCGCGAGCAATTCCTTGACCACCGCGGCCGCTCGCTTGGCTTTCACTGCGTCGTACTGCGATTCTTTCGACAGCCCGACGGATCGCTTGCGAAACTCCTCCAGCACCGTGGACTGTTGAATTGACTTGAGCCCTTCGTACTTTATGTCGAGAAGCAGAGGCCGCTCCTTCACTTCGAAGGTTATGATCTTGCCTCCGCGCGTGCCTTCTTCCGCATAGACCTTCACGTCCTCGAAGTGGCCCTGGGCGTACAGCGCGCGAACGTCGCGGTCCAGTTGAACTGGGCTGTATGGATCGCCCTCGCGAGTGCCGATCCAGATTTTGACTGTTGATTCTGGAATGCGGCGATTACCGCGAATGAGGACTTGCTCGACGGTGACGTTCTGAGCACGGCTTGCTAAGGCGAGCGGCTGAAGGAGAGCAACCCGTCCACTGATTGGCCAACTGACGACCGTTACTACGAGTGCTGCGACTACCCAAAAAACACGCTTACTCATAGATGGAATGCACGCTCCATGGAAATGTTGTGTTCGGTTCGATCTTTTTTTTCAGCTTCTCAGCTACTTGACCCAGTTGCAAACGCTAACAGCTTGATCGCTGTCCTTGACCGTCCCAGCGAGATTCTGACGAATAGCTTGATTCATCAGCTTAGATGCTCGCGATTTCGGCTCACCGAAGTATAGAACGCTGTGATGAGCGCTTATTGTAACAAAAATGCAGCCGCTTGGGCCAACCGCTATTTCGAGGCAAGCATTGCGTTAGGGAAGGATCAAAGGTGTCCCGACCTCCGGCCAGTCTCATGCTCCTCGGAGGGTGATTATGCTGTTCGATGTATGAGACTTAAGGGGAATCCGTCACTGCACCAGCAGCTCGTCGCCCAGCTCTTCAAGCTCGAGGGGCCGATAGCCAAGCGAATCGCCTTCTAGATACACCTCGACGACCGAAGCTTCACTGAAGCTCCCTCCGATAAGCGCGTCTGAAAGCGGGTCTTCTACATGCTTTTGCAATGCGCGGCGCAGCGGCCGGGCGCCGTAGGTTCTGTCGGAGCATGTCTTCTCAACTACCCACCGCCTTGCTTCTTCGGTCATCTGCACCTGAAGCTTACGGCGAATGAGCGTGCGGTTGAGCTGCGCAACCAGCAGTCCGACGATCTCGAACAGGTCAGCGTCGGTGAGCGGCTCGAACACGATTATCTCATCCAGCCGATTGACAAACTCGGGGTTGAAGGTCCGCTTGACCTCTTGCATTACGCCTTCTTCAACCGTTGCCTGCTGCGTGCGCGCCGACGCCTGGAAACCCATATGCCCCCGCTTCTGGATGAACCGCGCGCCGATGTTGGATGTCATTATGAGGATCGTGTTCTTGAAGTCGATTGTATTGCCCAGAGAGTCGGTGAGCGTGCCGTCTTCGAGCACCTGCAGCAAGATGTTGAACAGATCTGGATGCGCCTTTTCGACCTCGTCGAGCAGCAGCACAGAATAGGGATTGCGCTTGATCTTCTCGGTCAACTGCCCGCCCTCTTCATGGCCGACGTAGCCCGGTGGGCTGCCGATCAGCTTTGAGACTGCGTGCTTCTCCATGTACTCGGACATATCGAAGCGGAGCAAAGCGCGCTCGGAACCGAATAAAAACTCCGCAAGCGACCTGGCGACCTCGGTCTTGCCGACGCCGGTCGGCCCAAGAAACAGGAACGAGCCAACGGGGCGATTCGGGTTCTTAAGCCCTGCGCGGCTGCGGCGAATTGCGCGAGAGAGCGCCGAGATTGCTCGGCCTTGACTGATGATGCGCTTATGCAGCTCGAGTTCGATGCGCAGCAGCTTCGCCGACTCCTCCTCCTTGAGCGAGGTAATCGGTATGCCCGTCCAGCGCGAGATTACTTCTTCGATGTCATCCCGATTGACGGTCGGGAAGTGCTCGGCTACGAGATTGTGCGATTCGCGAAGCGTCGCAAGGCGGTCCAGTTCTTCCTGTTCCTTTTGCTTGAAGATCTTGGCCCGCTCGAAGTCACGCTCTGATGTAGCGCGCTCGTAAGCGACTGTGTGACGGCGCAGCTTGCGCTGGCAGTCAAGTATCTCGGCTGGGAGGTTGGTCTCGCGCAGCTTAACTCGCGCTCCGGCTTCGTCGACGATGTCTATGGCCTTGTCCGGAAGGAATCTATCGGGAATGTACCTCTGCGACCCGTAAACTGCCGTCTCGATCGCATCCTGGGTGTAGCGCACTTGATGGAAGGTTTCGTAGCGGTCCTTGACGCCTTCGAGTATCTTGACCGTTTCGCTTTCAGTGGGCGGGGGAACCTTGACCGACTGGAAACGCCGTTCGAGCGAGCGATCCTTCTCAATAGTCTTGCGGAACTCCGCCGGAGTAGTCGCCCCGATGCACTGGATCTCGCCGCGCGACAACGCAGGCTTTAGGATGTTGGCCGCGTCGAGCGAACCTTCTGCCGATCCGGCGCCGACCAAAGTGTGCAACTCGTCGATAAAGATGATGTAGTGCGGATTCTCAATCAGCTCACGCATGATGGTCTTCAGGCGCTCTTCGAACTGACCGCGATATTTGGTGCCGGCGACTACCAGCGAAAGGTCGAGTGCGAGGATCCGTTTATCCCGCAAGAACGGCGGCACCTCGCCTGAGACGACTCTTTGCGCGAGCCCTTCGACGATTGCTGTTTTTCCCACGCCTGGTTCGCCTATCAGCACGGGGTTGTTCTTGGTTCGGCGGCAGAGAATCTGGATCACGCGCTCGGTTTCGGCTTCGCGGCCGATCAACGGATCGAGCTGATCGTTGTTTGCCGCTTCGGTCAGGTCTCGGCTGAACTCGGCCAGGTGCGGCGCGTCTTTCTTTTGAGCCAGCGCGCGTTCGTTGTGCTGCGCGCGGTTAAGGTCGTCCCGAATCTGATTGAGCCGAAGTCCGCGCTCGTAAAGTATCTCGGCCGCAGATGACTTGTCTTCGCGCAAAATCCCCAGCAACAAATGTTCGGTTCCGATGTGGCGATGTCCGAGCCGCTCGCTCTCATCGGCGGCATAACTCAGCACGCGTTTTGCGCTCGGCGACAACGGCAAGTCTACGGAGGCTGACACTTTGTCGCGAAGAGGAGTGCGGGATTCGATCTCTCTGCGGATTGATTCGACGGTTGAATGCGGGCTGCGGAAGAACTTTTGGGTTAGCTGCTTGTCCTCGCGAAGCAATCCGAGCAGTATGTGCTCTGCCTCGATAGCCTGAGCTCCAAACTGACTCGCTTCATACCTTGCGAAAAATATTACGCGGCGAGCCTTCTCGGTGTAACGTTCGAACATACCCGGTTCCGCTAAGAGAACGCTGAATGATGATTGCTGAATGATGAACCGAGCTATTTCGTTTTCATCATTCCGCGTTCATCGTTCATCGATTATTTCAAGCGCCCATCCTCAAGGTGGAGTACGCGATCGCAGACGGAAGCAAGACGCTCGTTGTGAGTAACGATCACCGAGGTCAGTTTCTGCGATCTGTGAACCTCCTTGAGCAGGCTATGAATGCTTTCACTTGTTTTGCTATCGAGGTCACCGGTCGGCTCGTCTGCGAGCAGTAAGCGCGGCCGGCCTACGAGTGCTCTTGCCAGCGCGACCCTGGCTTGCTCACCACCGGACAACTCTCCGGGCCTGTGCGTCGCACGATCAGCGAGCCCAACGCTCTTTAGCATTGACCTGGCTCGCTCTCTAGCCGCTCGATGTGAGCTTCGCCCTATCAGCAGCGGCATCATCGTATTTTCAAGGGCGGTGAACTCGGGCAGCAGGTGATGAAATTGGAAGATGAAACCAATCTCCCCGTTCCGAAACCGCGCCAAGTCTACCTCACCCAGTTTGAAGATGTCAAACTCGCCCACTTTTACCGTTCCCGCAGTCGGACGGTCTAATCCACCTAAGAGATGCAATAGAGTTGATTTTCCAGCGCCCGATGGTCCGACGACCGCCACCATCTCGCCTTCGGAGATCTCAAGGCTCAAGTCCTGGAAGACAACAACTCGGCTTCGACCGGATTCATAGGTCTTGGTGAGGCCGTGAGCGCGCACCAAAGCGGATCGATGATCGATGATCGAAGATCGAAGATTGACGCTGTGCGCACGCGCTTCGGAATTGGCCAATTCTCTATTCTCCATCTTCGATCCTCAATCTTCGATCCTCTATCCTCGATCATTCATACCGCAGCGCTTCAACCGGATTTAGCCGCGCCGCGCTTAGCGATGGGAAGATCGTCGATAAGAAGCTGATCGCGATTGTCACCGCCGCTACGATGACAACATCACTCGCTGTCGCGTGGAAAGGGAGATAGTCGAGCGCGTAAGCGCCCGATGGAAGCTTGATCCACTGGTGGCCGTTCGCGAAATAGCAAAAGGCGGTGCCTGCCACGACGCCAAAGATGATGCCCACGAAACCTATCGACACCCCTTGAGCCATGAATAAGTACATCACACTGCGATTGGTTGCGCCCATCGATTTGAGAACCGCAATGTCCTTGTGCTTTTCCATCACGATCATTATCAGCACTGTGATGATATTGAGCGCGGCGATTCCGATCACGATCAACAGCGCGATGCCGGTGAGATATTTTTCATAGGTGAGCGCGCTGTAGATCGGCGCATTCAATTGCTGCCAGTCCTGCACTTCAAAGTCGTCGCCCACCACCGCAAGCACTTCGCCGCCTATTTGCTTGACCGCGTCGACGTCGTCAACTTTCATCTGGATGATCTCGGCCACGTCTTCCGCGCCCGAAAGCCGCTGGGCCGCTTCCAATGAAATGTACGCCCACGTCTGGTCGTAATCGCTCAGACCCGAGGCGAAAATACCCGCGACTTTGAAGTCGCGATAGCGCGGCGCGAGCCCGACCGGAGTCAGATGACCTTGTGGCGAGATGATCGTCGCAACGTCACCAGCTTTGAGCCCAACAGTTCGGGCGAGCTCGCGGCCGAGAATCATTCGGTCAATCTTTGCGCCCGTCTCCGGATCGGTCTCTGGTTCGGCTAGCGCCTGCGGGTTGCCGTCGATGGTGAATTGGAAGACTTCGTTTGCATCTGAAGGGGCGCTCATATCGACTCCCTTGAGGACCGCGCCTTCGGTGTCTTTCTGTCCCTGGACGAGTACTCGTTGATAGAGTGTTGCTGAAGCTGAACGAATGTGAGGGAGAGAGCTTAGACGTCTCACGAGGTCGCGGTAGTCTTCAATTGGCTGACTCTCTTTGTGCCTGAGATTCAAGTGAGCAGTGCCGGATAGAATCTTCGCCTGGAACTCCTGCCGGAAGCCGGTCATCATCGCGAGCACGACTATCAATGAGGCGACACCCATTGCTACCGCAGCGATAGCGATGATAGTGATGACTGAGATCATCACCTGCTTTCGCTTGGCGCGCAGATACCGAAGAGCGATGAAGAGTTCGTAAGGCATGAAACAGTGGTCAGTGGTCAGTGGTCAGTGCTCAGTGGTCAGTGGTCAGAGTCGTCATCTCCCAAGTCGCTCTTACTGGTCACTGACCCCTGGCCACTGATCACTGGTTTCTCCGGTCGCATATGCGGAAACAGAATCACGTCGCGAATTGACTTCTGGTTAGTCAGGACCATAACCAGCCGATCTATGCCGACTCCTTCGCCTGCAGTCGGCGGCATGCCGTAAGACAACGCGCGAATGTAGTCTTCATCGATCACCATCGCTTCATCGTCACCGCCCTCCCGGAGTTTCATCTGCGCTTCGAATCGCTGACGTTGATCCACGGGGTCGTTGATCTCGCAAAACGCGTTGGCGATTTCCATCCCTGAGATGAATAACTCGAAGCGGTCAACGAATCGAGGGTCGTCCTGATTCTGCTTCGACAGCGGCGAAAGCTCAGTCGGAAACTCTGTGATGAAGGTCGGGTTGATCAACTGAGGTTCGGCGATATGCTCGAACACTTCACCCAGTAGATGGCCATAGTCCAGCGATTTGAAATGTGGGATCTGAGATCTGAGATTCTGATCTTGCTCCGCCCATCGAAGAATGCCTTCGCTTGTCGATAGACTTTCCAGAGTTGGCCGCTCTTGTTTGTCCGGCCAATAGTGAATGACCGCTTCGCGCATTGTTAGCCGCTTCCACGGACGTGTGAAATCAATCTTGTTCTCGCCATACTCGATCACCAGCGCCCCGCATACTTGCTCGACCAAGGCTGCAATCAGCTCTTCAGTAAGCTTTAGGAGGTCTTCATACTCTGAATAGGCTTCGTACCATTCGAGCATTGTGAATTCAGGGTTGTGCGAACGGTCGATTCCTTCGTTCCGGAAGTTGCGATTGATCTCGTAGACCTTTTCGAAGCCGCCGACGATCAAGCGCTTCAGGTAAAGCTCCGGCGCGATCCGCGCGTATAAGTCAATGTCCAGAGCGTTGTGATGAGTCTTGAACGGCCTCGCCGCGGCTCCTGTCGGCAGCGAGGTTAACATCGGCGTTTCGACTTCCATATAACCGCGCTCGTCGAAGAACCGGCGTATCAGCCTGATGATCTGAGATCGCGTTTCGAACACGCGGCGGACTTCACGGCTGGCGATCAGATCGGCGTAGCGCTGGCGGTACCGCAGCTCGATTTCATGCAACCCGTAGTACTTGTCAGGTGGTGGAATGCGAGCTTTTGCCAGGAACGTGAGCGATTCTGCGTGGATCGACAGCTCTCCTGTTCGAGTTCGAAACAACCTGCCCTCGGTCCCGATAAAGTCGCCCAGGTCGAGCAGCTTAAAAAGCGCCCAGATTCGTTCATCGACCTCGTTTGACTTGAGGTAGATCTGAAGCAACTCACCGCCGTCCGAGAACCGAACGAAGGCAGCCTTGCCCATTTTGTTTATGGCGTGAATCCGCCCGGCAACACGAGCGTGCGGGTGTTCGGCCTCGAGTTCTTCGCCGGTCTTGTCGGCGAACTCGTGGACGATCTGGCTGATGGAATGAGTGCGGTCAAACTTGTGCGGATAAGGAGGAAAACCCAGTTCGGTGATTTGTGAGAGCGAACGTCGCCGCTCTTCGATCTGATCGTTATCGTCGCTTACTGGCTGTTGCTCGTCCTCCATCAAGGTCTCCCATGACATCCTGCTGCCGGCTAAGATAAGTCTCGATTATAGGAATGCGTTTTGAAGAGTGTCAACGCACTGAGTTCTTCGGTTTGAAGGGGAAGAGACCGGAATGTCTGAATAGTCACTTCGGCTGACATGAGTGAATGAACCCACGCAGCGCCTCAAAGTACGGCTTGCCACCGGCGATGTAAGTCGAGTTGTGCGGCGCGTTCTTCACTTCGTAAAACTGTTTTGGCTCGGGCGCGGCTTCGTAGAGCCGCCGGCCAAGCTCGTACGGAACGACTTCGTCCGCGCGGCTGTGGATGAAAAGCTTGGGGCATCGAACTCGATGGAGCTTGCTGACTGAATCCATTTTGGTGTGCAAGAAGACTCGCGGCAAGAAAGGCAAGACAGCGGCCGCCATATCACCTGCAGATGAGAAGCTCGACTGGACGATCAAACCGGCCGGTTCAACCTGGCTCGCGAGATCAATTGCCGGAGCACCGCCCAGCGATTTGCCGAAGATCATAATGCGCGAAGCCAGGACACCTCGCTCGTTTGTCAGGTAGTCCCACGCCGCGCGAGCGTCCAGATACAAACCCTGCTCTGTTGGGTTACCGTCGCTCTTACCGTAGCCGCGGTAATCGATGATGAACACCTGGGCGGGCAGCTCCATCATCGCGCGAATCATTTCGTAGCGGTAGCTGATATTGCCGGCGTTGCCGTGGAACCACAGCAACACCATCTGCGACTCAACGGGCGCGAGCGATCCCCCGGCCTTGCGATGCGGCGTGCAATACCAGCCGTGAAGCCGCACACCATCGGGTGTCTCGAAGAAGCAGTCTTCTACTTTCGGGATGACTTCACCTTCGCGAGCCGGGTTATTGTTGACCTCCCAGGAGCCGTCCGGGTATTTGGAGGGGAAGTAGATGAACTTGTCTTCGAACGCCATGATAAAGATGATCAGACCAGCGACGAGCAACAGCATAATGCGAGCAAGCCGCCACGGGAAGCCGGTGTTGCTCCAAAGGTTCTTCAGAAAGAATGTCACTTGAATCTGACCTCTTAGTGGGCCTTCGTGCCTTGGTGTCTTAGTGGCAAGAGAATTCCGCCACAAAGCCACCAAGACAGAAAGCCGCACGAAGGCGTGACCGTGTCGCATTGTATCAACGCTGGCGGAAAAGTTGCTCGCTGCGCCTTAACGTGGTTCAATCGACGCGATGGCGAAAATCTTGGACAAGAACGCGCTCATTCAAGAACGCCAGCGCCTGCGGAGCGAAGGCAAGCGCCTGGTATTCACCAACGGCTGCTTCGATCTGCTTCACTCGGGTCACGTATGCTACTTGAGCCAGGCTCGTTCGCTCGGCGATGCGCTGGTCGTTGCGCTAAATAGCGACCGCTCGGTTCGCGTGCTCAAGGGAGAAGGTCGCCCGATCTTGAACGAACAGGAACGCGCCGAAGTCATCGCCGCTCTTGAAGCCGTCGACTACGTCATCATCTTCGACGAAGAGACGCCGCGCGAGTTAATCAAAGACCTGTTACCTGATGTGCTCGTCAAAGGCGGTGACTGGCCGCTCGATGAAATAGTCGGACGCGAAGAGGTCGAAGCCGCCGGAGGTACGGTTCGGTCGCTGCCCTACGTTGAAGGCTCATCCACTTCGGAAATCATCGAACGAGTGGCTAGGATAGAGAAGCAACGCAATCGATCTTGACCACCAGGCAAACCGCTTCTATCCATTTTCCCTCAGCGCGACAACCCACATCAGTGAATGAAAGGTGACTCGCCCAGCCCGCTTTTGAAAAGAGCGCTGCCATCACCAAACCGATTATTGCTGCGAACGCCAGCGAGTGTGTTAACCCGCGATGGCCCAGCGGATGATTGTACGGGATCACGCTGATAAACAGCGCGTCGGCATCGGGCAGCGCCGAGAGCGCCATCGATGCAGTCGCGATTCGTGTGTTTGGGGCGGTCGCTTTAGACGCGACTCTCGCCGCAATAAACCCCATCGCGGCGTGTGAGAAGACCGTCGGCATTGTTACTTCTTTGCGCTGATTATATCACCGGTACGCAGGAAGAGAATCTTTTTGAAGCCTTCAGCTTTCCTAAACCTCTCGGGTCGCATGTTTGACTCCCGAAATAGCAGTCCTGTATCTTCACCCGAGAGCAACCACCATGAAGCACATAATCGTCGGTACCGCGGGCCATATTGACCACGGCAAGACCGCGCTGGTCAAAGCGCTCACCGGAATCGACGCGGACCGGCTCAAGGAAGAAAAACAGCGGGGCATCACCATCGACATCGGGTTTGCCGACCTTGCTCTTGGAGATTTCAGGTTCGGCTTCGTTGACGTGCCCGGTCACGAGCGCTTCGTCAAGAACATGCTCGCCGGCGCGCACGGGATCGATCTGGTGATGCTCGTCGTGGCAGCAGACGAATCTGTAATGCCGCAGACGCGCGAGCATTTCGACATCTGCCGATTGCTCCACGTTAAATCAGGGCTGATCGCTCTCACTAAGTCGGATCTGGTGGACGAAGAACTGCTCGAGCTTGCGCGCGCCGAGGTCGAAGACTTCGTTGACGGTTCGTTCCTCGAAGGTGCCCCCATAATCGCTGTCAGCTCCCGCACAGGCGAGGGTATAGAAGAGCTGAAGGAGACTCTTGCTAACCTGGCCGCGAGCGTTGAGCCCAAGATGAAAAGTGCAGTGCCGCGCTTGCCTGTTGACCGCGCATTCTCGATCAAAGGATTCGGAACGGTAGTCACTGGCACTCTTATCGCCGGTGAGCTTGCGGTAGGCGACGAGTTGGAAATCATGCCGGCCGGCGTGAGGGCGCGAGTTCGCAATGTTCAAGTGCACGGGCAGGACACCGAACGCGCGCTCGCGGGTCAGCGCACGGCGATCAACCTGCAAGGCTTGAACCTCGAGCAGGTCGAGCGTGGAAGCGTGCTCGCTCCCGCCGGGAGGCTGCAGGCAACTTTGATGATCGACGCCCGGCTCGAGGTCCTGCCGTCAGCGCCGCGTCCGCTCACGCAACGTGGGCGAGTGCGCTTGCACCACGGCACGGCAGAAGTCATGGCCCGAGTGGTGATACTCAAGGGTTCAGGGTTCAGGGTTCAGGGTTTTGGGTTAGAAGCCGAATCGGAGAACCCTGAACTCGGAACGCGGAACTCGGAACGCGGTTTTATTGAGCCGGGCGGAAGCGCAATCGTTCAGCTCCGACTCGAGGAACCGATGACCGCGCTTCCGGGAGACCGCTTCATCATACGAAGCTACTCTCCGCAAGTAACCATAGGGGGCGGCGTGATGATCGACGCCCTGCCCTTGAAACATCGCATACGCGACATTGTCGCTCGCGGCTGGCTCGAACAGCTTGAAGAGGCTGATCTTGCTGAGCGCGTTGCAATCTTCATCGAAATGTCGGGCATCCATGCGATGAGTCAAGCCGAGATTGCAGCCCGCACCGGCGCCAGTGACGAGCAGATCACTGCGACCACACAGGAGCTAAAGCGAACTAGCCGTATTTTTGAAGTCACCGCCGCGCCGCTCGTTTTGCTGTCAGGCGAGAGCTATCGCGCGCTCGCTACTGGCGTGATGGAGATGCTCGCCGAACATCACCGCCGCGAGCCCCTTTCGCTAGGACTCAGCCGCGAGGAAGTGCGGGACCGGGTATTCGGCCATGTTCGTCCCGAGATCTTTCGCGCAGTCGTAGCGCGGCTCGGTGAAGAAGGCAAAGTCGCCGCCGAGCGCGACGCGCTCAGGCTGGCGTCGCATCACCCGGCGCTCACCGGCTCGGACGAGGCCGCCAAGAATACTCTGGAAGCCGCTTTCAAGGCGTCGGGTCTGCAAGCCAGGACGCTTGAGGAGACCGCCGCTGCTGCGGGGATCAAGATCGAGCTTGCTCGAAAGCTCTACAATCTGATTGCTTCTGAGAGGCGCGTGGTACGCATTGGTGATTTCGTATTCCACGCCGATTCAATTGAAGATTTGAAAACGCGTGTGCGAGCGCAAAAGCCGATCAATCCAAAGATGGATGTCTCGGTCTTCAAGGAGATCACCGGCGGGCTGACGCGCAAGTATGCGATCCCGCTGCTCGAATACCTGGACCGCGAGCGGATCACTCGCCGCACCGGCAACGACCGGGAGATTCTGTGAGGTAGCATAGACTCTGAGTTCTAGTTGTTGTTCGAGACTCGGTCTATCGTGGTCGCCGCCGCGGTGCTTGACTCTACCACCCGCGGGCAATATTCTATCAAGCCCGCTCCAAGAGGAATTCCAAATGGCAACCAGTCGAGATCAGAAACCGTTTCAGGTTGTTGTCGTGGACGCATCCGGCTTGGAGGATCTCGCCGATTCCGTTATGAGCATGGCGCCGCAGACCGCTTTAGCGGACGCCAATGCTATCGCAGACGAAAGCCAGGATCGAAGTCTCGACGGAAACGATGCAAATGCTGCAAATGCTGACGAACAGGGGAGTCCCGCCGATGCTGTCGAGATTTTCTTTGACCTGGTGATAGACGAGCTAGCCGCCCTTCGAACGCGCGCCGAGATCGAGGCAATCGAGCGCGCTGCTGATCTGATCCTGGAGTGCGAGTCGCGTGGCGGTCGAGTCCACGTCACTGGCATTGGCAAGAGCGAGCACATCGCGCGCTACGTCGCCTCGCTTCTTTCAAGCACTGGCACGCCGGCTTACTTTCTGCACGCGACTGAATGCATTCACGGCTCGGCCGGCCAGGTCTGCCCCAACGACATCGCGATCGCGATCTCCAACAGCGGCACAACCCCCGAGTTACTATCGGCAATAGAGACGCTGCGTGAGGCCGGGATTAAGATCATTGCCGTCTCGGGCAATCGCGAATCGGAACTTGCTCGCGTTGCAGACGTCCTCTTGGATGCTGGGGTCGACAACGAAGGTGGGGAGCTGAACTTAGTTCCTCGGGCGAGCATTCTAGCTAAAATCTACGTTCTTTGTTCTCTTTCGGTAGCTCTTGAAGCGCACAAAGGTTTGACCCGCGAGCAATACGCGCGCTGGCACCCCGGCGGCGCGCTGGGAAGGCTCGCCCGCGGTGAATAGGTACTGAGTTCCAACGCGTAATACAGCCTCTGCTTCCTTATTAAGCACTGAGCTACGGATGCGCTACGACCTCGAATGTGAACTTCAACTCGTCTTTAACCTTGATCGTTCCGCCGGCGATAGACACCGGCTTGATATTGAAGCCCGATTGCTTCAGCGCGAAAGCTCCTTTCGCACGCAGAGTCTTGTCACCAAAATCGAGTTGAGCGCTTATCGTCAAAGGCCGGGTGACGCCGTGCAAAGTGAGGTCGCCCGAGATTCGCGCTTGATACTGTCCCTCTCCGGTCTTTGTCGCGGCGACGTTGCTACTCTTGAAGGTGATCTCCGGATACTTTGATACTTCCAGCACCTCGTTCCGCATCGTACTCTCGATCTTTTGCCGATCGCTCGCACTGATCTTATCGGTGACGGCAAGCGAATCAGAGTTGATCGTTATTCGAAGCGAGGCCGGCTCGACCTTCCCGTAAGTGAAGTCAGCCTCGCCGCCGATATCGCGAATCGCTATTGTGTGATCGTGGGCGAATGCGGACAAGAACCCGCCGGCGAAGGCCCGTACGATGAACCGGCTCTCGGCGGCGTCGATTCTGTACCGAGCAGCGTCCGGGGGCGGCTCAAGCCGCGCGCTCGATGGGTTGGTCGCCGCTAAACCTGGTCCCCCTGGTTGCTGAAGCGCGCATGGACTCGACCAAGCGGTCACGGTAGCTGCCGCGATCAAGATTCGTAGTCTCAGTTTGCGATTCATCATAGCTTGCCCCTCCGCCGCAGAGATTCTTGTATGGTGTCGTGGCCATTTGCCGTCAGTCATCAAGACACCCACTCATACATTATTAGGCAAAAAGCTGGGCCGCGACTACCGGTGGCGTGAGTGCGGATGGTGGGTTGCCGGATAGTCGCGGCCTCAGCTCAAGTGACCGGCTCTAGCAAACCGGCCGGAGGAGGACAATCCTCAAAAGGACGAGTCGACTCAAGCGTCGCCCTCACGAGCTATCAACCGGGATTGTCTCAATATCGTTCTGTCTTATGATCAGCAAGTGACCACTAAAGTCGGGAATTATCTTCCGCGATTTAGTCCTGTCGTTCACGCGGGCGGTCCGCTCGGTAGTGTCATAACTTCAATTCTCTGCGTGCTCTGCGTCTCTGCGGTGAATGATTCTCGGCGTTGGGGTTCACCGCAGAGACGCAGAGGACGCAAAGGGCACGCAGAGAAGAAAATCGAATTAGGACACCACCGTCCGCTCTATTCAGAGTGACTCGCTACGCTCTCGGGAGTAGAATGAACGGACCTGACGA
This sequence comes from Acidobacteriota bacterium, assembly GCA_038040455.1. Taxonomy (GTDB): domain Bacteria; phylum Acidobacteriota; class Blastocatellia; order UBA7656; family UBA7656; genus Onstottus_A. The sequence continues at coordinate 9,571 of JBBPIH010000062.1, read as the reverse complement.
AGGGATCGATTAGGGGTGCCAACGATCGCGTCACGGTAGTTGCGTATCATTCCCCATGGAGGTTCACTGAAGATGAAAAGGTTACTCGAGATTCGACGCGCTGCGGCGACCCCGTTTTTCTTACTCGCCGCGATGCTGCCGATGTCCTCGGCAGCACGATCAGATAACGGAGCGCTGCTCGTGCTTAATAAGTCTGAGAGCACGCTTGCGATCGTCGACCCGGCAACTCTCAAGGTGCTCGCGCGTGTGCCGACCGGCGAAGCTCCTCACGAGGTCGCAGCTTCAGCCGATGGGCGATTCGCTTTCGTCTCCAACTACGGCACCGCTGAACGGCCCGGCAACACGATTTCAGTTATCGACATCGCCGCTCGTAGAGAAGTGAAGCGAGTGGATTTGGGGGTGTTGTTGCGGCCCCACGGCATCACTGAGTCGAACGGTAAGATTTTCTTCACCATAGAAGGAAGCCGTGCCGTCGCGCGATATGACCCCGCTGCGGGCCGCGTCGACTGGACCATGGGCACCGGGCAAACCGGGACTCATATGGTTGTAGCTGCGCGGACTTCAGGGAAGATCTACACCGCGAACATCGGATCGGACACCATCAGCGCAATAGAGTTCGTCAAGGGCCCCGGCCCGGCAAAGATCACGCAGATCGCCGTTGGAAAAGGTCCTGAGGGAATCGACATCTCACCCGACGACCGCGAGGTTTGGGTCTCGCATCGCGGCGATGGCGGCCTTTCTATTATCGACTCGGCGACTGATACGGTTAAGGAAACGATCAAGGTGGGACGCTCGCCGATCCGAGTGAAGTTCACGCCTGACGGAAAGCGCGTTCTGATCTCCGATGCGCAGGGAGGGGAAGTGATCGTGTTCGAAGCGGCGACGCGCAAGGAGCTCAAGCGGATTCAAGTCGGTGCTGTCCCGGTCGGTATTCTAATGCAGCCTGATGGGCGTCGCGCCTTTGTGGCGTCTACGCAAGCCAACAAAGTTTCTGTAATCAATCTCGAGGACCTGGCAATGGCGGGAACGATCGAGCCCGGTAAGGAACCCGACGGAATGGCGTGGGCAAAGTAAGTTCAGAGTTCAACCTTTAGGTTGCGCTTCCGAGATCAAGCAAGCTGAAGCTTGAACTCTGAACTTCAAAGGATGCCCATTCGAGATCAAGCAAGCTGAAGCTTGAACTCTGAACTTCAACCGCAGTTCTTCATCGCCTGTTGAGTATCCGAAGAAGCGCCAGGAAGATATTAAGGGCGTCCAGGTAGAGGGCCAATGCTCCGGCCACGTATTCGGTGGTTGGATAGCGCCGGATGATGTTCGATGTGTCATACAACACGAAGCCGGCGAACAGCAGCAGCGTAGCTACGGCTAGCGCAAACCCGAGCCCGAGCGAGCCAACGAAAATCACGTTGAACAATCCTGCAAGCACGACCACGATCAGCCCTACCGTCACCATTCCCCGCAGAAAACTGAAATCGCGGTTCGAAATAAACACGTACGCGGTCAGCCCGCCAAAGATGCCCACCGTCAGCCCCCCAGCTTGAAGTATCGAGTCGGGGTTGCTCTGGCTTACGATGTAGAGCAGAGGCGAAATGATCACGCCCGTGAGAGTCGTGAATCCAAACAGCGCGAATAGATTGACGCCGGGCACGTGGCGTACAGCCTGCGCCCCCATAACGCCACCGATCATCAAGAACAGCATGATCCACGGGTGCTCTGCCGCTGCGGTCATCAGTGGAGGGAAGGCGAATCCGAGCAAGACGCCCCCAACAGCGAACAGTATCGCGGCAAAGAAAAGCGCATACACCTTGCGAATGAACGCCACACGCTCCCCGACGCCGACCTCGGCTGCTGTCAGCGGTCGAACACCGCCCATCCTGTTCTCTGGCGACCAGTCTCGGGGCTGTGAGTAATTGTGCTTTTGAGGCTCGAAGTCGTTCATAGGATCTCCTGGTGAATATTGAAAAACCGATTACTAGCAGCCAGCGTGATCCGCTGCGCTTACGTGCGATGCAGTATAGCATAGATGCACCGGCGGCGATTCGACGCCGAGACCAGATGCTGCTCAAGCTTTCCTGCCCGTCACGATCAGCACCTGCCCTGGAAAGGTCATGCGACCCTCTGTGAAGAAAGCGCGCCCGGCTTCTTCGACGTCTTGAGCTACATGCTCCAACTGCTCCGAAGTAAGCGTAGCCACCTTCGCTCGCAGTGTGTCGCTCAATTCGACACGCACTTCCCAGAACTGTTTTGGTGCGATAGGCGCTTCGAGATCGAACTTGAGAAGTCGTTCGCTCACGTTAACCGCGCCGGCTTCACCAACCAGACGGGCGAGCTTGCCCTGCTCGGCGAATCGAAACGCGCCGGGTGCGTCAGGGTCCTCAGGCGGAGACTCGATGAAGCGCGACACGACATCCATCACGAGTCCGAAGAATGGATTTGAATCTCTGCCACACCAAACAGCACACGACATTTGTCCTCCCCGCTTCACGACGCGAAACATCTCGTGTATCGCGGCTGCGGGATCTGGAAACAACATAACCCCGAGCCTGCAAACAACAGCGTCGAACCAGTTATCAGAAAACGGCAACGACTCGGCCAGGCACTGGCTGAACTCGATGTTTGTTAGGTTGCGGTGGCGGGCTTCGCGTTGAGCGGTAGCAACCATTTCCGCCACGGCGTCTGTGCAGATCACCAAACCATAAGCGCGTACCACTGACGAAATAGCGATTGAGGGCTCGCCGAAACCGCCGGCTACGTCGAGCAGCTTCTGGCCTTCGCTGATTCCACCAGCTTCGATCAGCGCGCGAGTGATGGGCGCAAACATTGAGCGCACAGTGTCCGCGTGCTTCGCCCAATAAGGCGCCGACTCACGCCACTCTTGCAAAACATCTTTCTCCTGGTCGGAGGACATTGGTCGATCTGTGTGCTACCGGTCTCGCGGCCCGCTTGATTGTGCCTGAAGGAACATGCGTAGGCCGAACATTCGGCCCGAATCGATCCGGATCTCGTTATTGGCCGTTTCGGCGGCAATTCCCAGTCGCCGCAGCGCCTCGCTCGCCCGACTCAGGCTTCTCACTTCGATCACTAGACTCCCCGCGCGGCTATCTCCGCCTCTCACCAACCGGATCCTTGGGCCGCTCCCGATGACCCAAACGTCCGCCTGGCCGGATGCGGGCGGTCCGAAAAGCGTGCTCCATCGTTCTCTCACACGATCGAGTTGGTCGGGCGCAATGGCGACTTCACGCACTCGCACCACCCCCAAGGCGCCGCCTTCGCGCTCACGCAACAACCGATCGAAGCGGGATCGACGTTCGTTCATGTCGAAGTTGTGCTGAATCAGAAACATGCCGTGGCCAAAGCCCCTGAGCCCAATCGTCATCCATCGTGGGGTCGAATCGTCCTTGTACCGCGGCCCCACCGCTGGCGGGAAGTGGTCGATGCTGCGCAACGTCAGCTCGTCGGAAGCGACCTTGAAGTCGGTCGGCTGGAGTGCCAGCGAGGTGATGCGCCCGGCGGCCGGGGCCGCGCCTTCCGGTGCCGGCGGTCTGTGGAACACTTCAAGCGTGACGTTACCGAGGCCGATCCCAGTGCTTTGCGTCCAGTCCTCACCGGCCTGCGGGAACACGATGGGCAGCGCCAGAGTCTCGGTTAGCAGGGACACGAGCGCGCGTCCGCCCGGCGTCACAAACAGCACGTGGTCCACTTGAGACACGATCGCGTTGGCGGCCCCAGGTGCAGGGGTCGCAGCATACGCAAGGCCGATCACGATCACCCATCCCATACCGTGTCGCATCATTCCATTCCTCTCGGATACGCAATCGTTTGAAGAGGGTCAGTCCGGCGGTCTAACGTTGGGCATCAGCGTTCGCGGACGGCGGCAATGGAGATGTTTCATACGAGATCCGATGCCCGCGAACACGTTAGACGGCTGTTGGCATGCGAGGAAAATCTAGCTCCTTCTTTACTCCCCAAGCCTGCCACAAATGTCTGCGTTCGTGCGCCGCATTAAACGCTAGCTCTTGCCCGAGACTCAATCTAAACCACCAGCTCACCGCATTGCTCACTTTCGTCCTCGACAAATCTATTCCGCTTGCCTCGTCGATACCTTGTAAGAATTCTTCTTGCAAACTATAGAAGCTTGTTACGATTTCAGCATAAGACTGGTCTCCTGATGGCATATACGCCTTCGGAGCTTTGAACCTCATTCTTGCAGGAGGCTCCATCTGACGCACAAACCATTTCTCCATCAGTCCATATCGAAATGGGCCTTGACTAAATAAACCCTTTGACCGAGCCTGATTGATTGCGCGATGAATATTTGACAGCGAGTCGCGGCCCGTAACAACAAGATGGTCTATGCATTGCGCAATTGACCATCGGTCAGGGCTTGGGTGCCAGTTGAATTGAAGCCCAGTCAAATCTCCGAGCAGACTCTGTGCATCGGTCTTGATTGATTCAAACTGCCGACGATAGTTTTGTAAATCCTCAACTAACATAGATTGAAGTCCATCATAAATCCATCGCGCCGCCGATAGTCAAACCCTTCTTCGATATGCGTGATGCTGGTCTTCTCGTTGGGTTAGGGCTTAGTATGACTACTATCGCCGGAAAGCCTGCATGACTGCGCGTGCCCCGTCGACACCTATCGTAGGAACAAGGATTGGCATATTGACCCCCGCCACGCGAAATGCTATGAGCTGTTCCCGGCAGCGTGCCACAGGGCCGAGCAGACAAACCGCATCCAAAAGGCGGTCGGTCAGCGAGGCGAGCCCGGCCCCTTGCTCCATCTGGGCAGCCTCGGCGCTGAAGCCGCTCGCGCGAAAGAGCCTCTGGAAGAAGGGGAAGCTGGTGTATAAGACGAGGTTCTGGCGTGCAGCGACGCGCATCGCCTCCAGGTCGTCGCCGATGAAAGTTGGCAGACCGAGCGTGACATCAAGCTGGCCAAGCGCGGGAGTCTTAGCACGGCCGCGGGCGGCCCACACCTTGCTCTGTGTGACGCGCCCAGCGGGCCACAGAAAGGGCATGATGCCGTCCGCAAGTTCGCCTGCAAGCTCGACGGTAGACGAGGCTAGTGCGGCAACGTAGAGCGGCACCGCATGTGAGGCGGGCCGCTGGGGGAGATGTGTTGATGGCCCCTCGCCCCGGAGCCAGTCCCGCACCTCAGTCACGTAGCGCCGCAAGGCTATCTGTGGGTGCTGCATGTCGATCCCCAGTGCCTGATTGACGGGCTGATGGCTGACTCCGAGGCCAAGGATGAAGCGCCCGCCGGTTGCGTCAGCTATCAGCGCAGCACCCTGCGCACAGACATAAGAATGGCGCAGGTAGATATTAGCAATCCAAGTCCCCACCAGGATCCGGCGCGTTGCCGCACCCATAAGTTGTGCCGTCGCCAGCCCATCGTTGTTGACTTCGGCAGTGAAGATCGCATCGAAACCTGCGTCTTCGGCCTCGCGTGCGATCGTCTGTATCTCACGGGCGCTCCAGCCCGTACCGGGAATAATAGCCAACGCGAGTTGTTCTTGCATTATAGTCTCCTTTCTCCGGGCCTCGTAGCTGGAGATGGCAGCCCTCGATCGCTGTCCTCTTTTCCTGTCGCTGAGACTGCTTAGTGATTCTCCTCAGTTTGCCTACGGGCCTAACGTCAGGCGTCAGCGGGCGCGCGACGTTTCACTCGAAGAACGGCGAACACCGACTCGCGCGCTCCGCTGCACGCCCGAGTTAGGCTGACTGCCCGTAAAACGCGCTACGGCGCCGTGACCTTTCGTAGGAGAAAGTACGCGGAGCTGACCGAGAAGGTGCGAGCGAGCCTCGCCCATTCCTCTTCCGTGACGCCCTTGGGAACATGGGCTCCCGGACTGGCGAACGTATAAACCCGAGCGAGAATCTCCTCTTCGGGCTGTTCGATTACGGCTTGAGCCTTCAAGAGTGCGAGCGCCCTGCCCCACGAATCCTGGGGATAAGGCGCCCCCTTCGCAGCGGCAAGCTGGGCTGCCGCTCGGCGTGCCAGAGTCTCTAGCGCAATTCTAGCCTTGGTGATCGAACCGTTGAAATCCGGAGGCTCCGCAACGAAGTCCCTGGACGAGCTGTCCAGTGATGCCCTTATCGCACCGTCGTGGTCCAGTCCGCTCGTGGCAAGGTCCTCCGCCAGTTTGTCGCGGATGCCTGTGACTTCCTCGGCCAATGGCGTGACCCTGACAAGCGCTGCGCCTTCGATGATCCAACCATCATGCAATACCCATCGTTGCAGCTCACCGACGGCTTGTTCAAATACATATTTGACCGGCGCTGTGGCTCGAAGGACCTTGTTGACTGCGAGTAGCTCCACAACCATAGCTCGAATCGCGTCAGCGTCTGCTTCCTTGAGCAGTGCTCGAGGCGGAGGGAGTTTGGATTCAATCACTCCAAGATGTTTGTAGATGAATGTCCGAACCCCATCGTCCGACGACGCCGCTAGCACCTGTGCAATGGTTCCGCGAGTCTGATGACTGAATTCCATAGATTGAGTTCGGCCTAACGCCGGGCGTCAGCTGCTGCCGGAAGCGGGAGCGCAGCGGACGCTGTAGGCAGTCAGCTGCACGCCAATGTTAGGCCGACTCGCTTGCGGATACCCCTACGAGGCCGCCGAAACGCGGAGGCGGATTTGGGAAATTCCTGTTGTTTCTGGACTCAATCTATTTTTTCTTCCTGCCTTTGCCAAGCAGGGCGATTAACAGCAAGAGCGATCCGGATACTATCACCCATGGCCACCATGAACCTCTACGACGACGCTCTTGCCGTGTCGTGAATCCTTCGACTTCTCCAGCGACAAACGTTTGCCCTCCGATGGTTTTCCGGGAAGCACCTTCCAAGGAAAACTGGATGGCGCGGACGGCATAGCCCTTTGCCTCCTGGTCCGGGACGTACTCCAGCCCGAAGGGGAGGACTTCCCCGGGCCGCAGATCGAGACGCGGAATTCCCGTCGCGATGTCCAGAACACGGAAAGTACCATGCCCCAGATCCTCCAGGAACGGACGGTCGACCTGGTGTTCGCGAAGCTTTTCAAGAGCGGCGCCTTGCGCAGTAATCAACAGCCTGGCGCTGGCGGGATCGATCGGCCTGGCCGCAGTATCCAGAATCTCGAATGTGATCTGCGTGAGCATGTCCCGACCCGTGTGGTTCGCGACGACCATGTCACCCATCTTCATCTTGGCGACGGGGACGATGTGAATGTTTCGCCAGGCCACATTACTGGATCCCAGGACATTCTTGTTCAGATCCTGGGTTGGATCAAATCCCTCCCATTCCAGAGGGGGAGACGTTGCTTTCGTGACAAAGGCCAGCAGGCAGAAGTGGCCATCGTTGCCTGGGTAGTCCACCGGATTGGGCGTGTCAGGCCAGTTGAATTGAATCAGCTTGCTTTGTCCAGGGAGAATCGTGCCAATTGGTTGCGGAGGATCGAATCGAGCCCCTTGCTTGGGAATTGTCACAATTGAGCCATCCCAGGGCTTAGGCCAGGACAAACCGGTTTGTGCCTTGGCCCAATAGAGTCTTACAACATCATTTCCGTCGTCGGGATGGAGACCTTTGCCTTTATTGGTTACCTTCACATACACAACGCTTGGTGCACCGCCCAGGATGGGCTCGCCGACGGTAATTCCATCAGCGGATTGCCTGACCCACACGTCGAGGCTTTCCCAGGCCACTGCTGTCGTCGCATTGGGTTCCGAACCAGTGTCGGCTGTATTGTCACGAATATGGAGGATCGGCACTGGAAGCGTGGCCTCAATCAAATCCATATAAATGGTTGGAGTGGCTCCGTCGTTTAACGTCAGGCCCCAGTGAAATCCGTTGGAATCGCAGGAGTCCCCCTGGTTCCACCAATTAGCAGCTGAGTTTCCCCACCAGTTCCAACCGACAAGGACGTCATTGTTTGCGACACAGAACTTGTTCCAATCTTCCCATTGCTCCTGAGCAGTGGCGAAGTCGCTGCAATAGTTTGGTGTACCGTCGGCTTTTAGACCTCTGCCGTTGTCTCCTGCGTTGATAGCGATTTCGCCGATGTTAACCTTGATGCCGTTCATCCGCGCCCAAGTGACAAGCGCTGAGCAAGCATCGCGCAGCACCGTCGGGCTGGCTTTATCTACACGGTCGTGGATGTAGCAGTGAACGCTGACTGCGATGTTTTTCTGAAGGTCACTCAGATTATTAACCCACGCTGTTGAACTGCTGTTGGTGGTGAACGAACTGGCGGCTGTATAAGCCATGCCTGGAATAAAGATGGTGTTCGTTGCTCCAGCAAGACGAATCGCATTAATGGCAGCCTGAGCACAGGAGAACCAGTCAGCCAAACTGATGCCGATGTCTCCAGGCCTATTACCTGACTCAGCATGCGTGTGGGGCTCGTTGATCAGATCGAACGCAACGCGCTGATCGTTGCCGGTAACTACGTTAATGGCAGTGGCAAATTTGCCCCAAAAGTTTGCAAAGTGAGCCCAAGGGTCCGGCGCGGGCGGAGGCAACTTGAACGTCGCATTGTCATAAACGATATCTGTGTCTCCAAACTCTCCAGAAGCAGCGTTGAATTGCCACGGGGAAAGAATCACGTAGATATCTCTTGCCAGCAAGCGCGTGAGCACGCTTTTGAGATCCTTCCAATAGTTGATGTAATTTACCGGGTCCGGGCTGCCCACAGCATCAGAGGTAATCGCCCCCCCTAACGTTCGTTGAACCGCTTCCCAGGTGAACATGAATCGAACGGACTTTACATTCTTGGCCTGGTACCAATTAAGCAAGGCATCAGAGTAGGTCGGATATTCGCTGTTTCTGACTGGCCCTAAGGCTCTATCATTGATGGCTCCTATGTTCATTCCCACATGGTTCAACCCATTGCGCTGAGAGCCGAGCATGTGATTCTTTGGATACTTCATCGAACGACCTCCTAGATTTGAACCGAGACTCCCCGTTGGATTGTGGTGCTTGCAATACCAGTGACTCTGCCTCTGTCGGCGGGGGGCTGCTGTCGATGGTGACCGCTGTATTCAATGCAGTGTCAGCCACGAAACCGTTATCCACGACCCAACAAATGGAGGTGCCGGTGCTGCCTTTGTTTCCCATAAATTTCATGCTGCGCTTGATCACTGCACCTGCCGCCCTCGGAGAGGCAGTCAAAGAATAGTTATCTATACCAGATAACGTCCACGCATTTATTGAACCCGAACAGTATAGACCCTTGCGCTTGCGTCACCAACATGCTGCTGCACGGCATCGAAGACCCTAGCTTGGTGCGCCACGAAAATACCCTGGGGCAGCCCTGCATCAATTGCAGTCAAAGCGACCGGGTGGGCATCATCCTCACCAATCCGTTGTTCGGCGGGCGCGAGGAAGACGGCACTCGAATCCAACTTCCCCGCCCACTTCCGCACTAAAGAAACTGCCGAGAAAAGCCCAACCTCGCAGATCCAAAGCTCTACGCCTACTCGGAAACGTGTCTTTTCAGTGTCATACATACTCAACGGTGCGTGTAGTGGCCTAACGCTGGCCTTCAGCTGCGGCGCGCGATCAGCATTCAAGCTGAAGGAAAGAAGTTACTTGAGAA
>JBBPIH010000061.1:0-40732 GCA_038040455.1 Acidobacteriota bacterium | reverse complement strand
CGCTTCTCGTCTCGGACAGTCACTGCTTGATCGTTGATCTATTGCGCCTGCAAAAGGGGCTTGCCTGCGTAGGGTCAAGTGAAACCAACGCCGACCATCATCCCAACAGCCGGTCTGAAGCTCATCCGAGCACTCATTTCAATCGAAACCTGGTCGTGTCTGCTTAAAACTACAAGGGGCTAGTCCAGCTTCAGTTTCGCGAAGTAAATCATAAGACCATTTCTTTGTCAAACATTAATGCTAGAGCAAGCTTCAGACCGCTAGGCATAAAATCGTCGACAGGCGCACTATTGAGCTTAACTCGGCCAGAATGCAGCGATGGCATAACCGGAGCAGGTTAAGAACCAAGCCCAGAAACCCCCTTGATGTCCCATCAATCATCGGGCTGCCCCGTGGCGCCTATCATCAGGTGTGAGTGCTAAGCTCACGAATTTTGTTACTATCATGCACGTTTTGAATGAAACCTGGCGCGTTTTCTCAACGCCTACCGCGTTGCCAAGCCGCTCCCGTGAACACGGCTGTATCTATATAGCGCTTTAGACCTTTAGACCGTATAGAACATTATAGGACTCAGCCCATATAGGGCCGTGATTACAATTGCAGAGGACTGGTTGTATCGAAATACTTCGCGACCGAGTGAATAAAGAAGTAAGACGCTGAACAGAAAGAAAACGTGAAGGCTTATATTTTGGAGTTGATACTAGTAAAGGAAACCCGAGGGGGGAATCAAAAGCCCCGCACCATAGGCATCAGTTCCTTTTAGATCCAGGCTATAGCAAAACCATCCAACTAGGGTGAGGTAACAGTACCCGACCATAGGCGACAAAAATAGCGCGTGCTACCTTAATCCTTGGGGACATAGCAGCAGTGTCAGTCCGAGACCCGAGTAGACGTAAAGAAAGGCAAAAAGGAAAGAGTAATAAAAAGTACCGCAGTGTTACCTCCTACCAATAAAGCCTGTCTAAAAAACCATACAAATGAAGGCTTACACCCTCGCTGTTACTGTAACGCCCGGGCTCCTGCTGCCTTGGCCGTTTCGTTGAGAAGCTTTCTTGCAAGAGCTGCCAAGTCGTACCCGTGCTTAAACAAGTCTTCTGATTCCGCCTCAGAGAGCGGATCGGGCCGGGGAATCTATCAATCTCAACGATTTCTACGTGAAGCTCATTCTCTATTTGACAAGCCGCAGGTGCAGTCTATCGATCCGGCCAGCGCCAGCAGTATTACCGAGACGAGTGCCGTGTGCATTTTGTCAATCTCCAACAATTGTCCAGCATCCCTTCCACTTGATCGGAACGCCCGAAGTATACACAGTGGTTATGCGCCGACCGAGTCACTTCCTGCAAAACGCTCATTTCTACGATCACTCACGTCCGCTACCAATCTATCACATAGCGGGGAACGGGGTACTGACTGTATGTCTAACAATATCGCGTTCAATATCATCTGAAAACCGAATAACATCAGCAGCGCCGCGGCCATAATTACCCCTGTCGGCGACGGTGCGTGACTTAGCAAAGTGAATTTAATAAACCCGTGGACCCCATATGCGACGCCGGCGAAGAAAAACAGGCACCCGAAGACTCCAAGCAGGGCTTCCATCGTCAAGCTGTAGAGGATCTTCTGGAACCAGATGCGCCTCATAAAGCCGAGGCTCATCTGTATTGGAAACTCAAATAGGGTGCGGCCGATCCGAAGATTTGATTTTTCCGACCCATAGCGGGCCGGTATCGGCACATCGAGGACAACTGCTCCGAGAATGCCGAGGGTTATTAACATCGAACTCTCAAAGAAGAATCTGCGGTGGATCCACTGTACGGGCAGCATATCAATAATCTCGCGGCGTGTCGCTATATATCCGTTCGTCGGATCAAAGACGTTCCAGTAGCCGGATGCTGATTTGTTGAGAAAAGAGAGCACCGCGTTACCTATTCGTCTCACGGTCGGCATCTCAGTCAACAACAGAGCGTTCCTGAACCTGTTCCCCTTCGTATAATCCGCCTTCCCCAACAATAGCGGTTCTATGAGCGGCGGCAGATAGTGCGGATCCATTTGGCCGTCTCCGTCTAATTTGACGACGATATCAGCATCCCTTTCCGCGGCCTTTGTGAGGCCTGCCATCATGGCTGCCCCTACGCCGCCGTTATGTGGGAGATGAATCGCGAGAACGCGGTCGTTGGAGAGTAGATCTATCAGTTCACCGGTTCGGTCGGTGCTGCAATCGTCGACGAGGATGATGTATCTGACGTAGTCTGGGATTCCTTTTACAACGTCAACGATGTATTCATCCACGTTAAAACAGGGAACCACTACAGCAATATGCAACCCGCTATTAACCAATTGGCGGACCAGTTGCTCGGCGCGTGAACGATTCGACAGTAACATTGCTTAATTTGAAATGGAACCTCAGCTTCGCGAGTGCAAAATATAGTGGCAATCCGGCTCGCAATCAAGCCGGGCCTCGTGTTCGCGTCGATAGAGCCCTCCGTGGTCCGCATCATCGCTCTCAGGTATTCGTAAGGCGGCGCGCGTCGTAAGTCAAATAATTTGGACGGACGGAGGGCATTGACGGTCTTTACATAGCGAGAAGAGCGGCGGTGTCCTATTAGGATAGGACACCACCAAAGAGAGCTCAACGCTTGATTTTTGTCTGGAGACTTGCTAACAATTCGGTTTGTGTTCCAAGTTTCGACAGTCATTCTCATCTCAGTGATCTAAGTATTAGATTCAAGAAGTAAGAGCGAATAGTTTGGATAGCGCCAGTCATAGGGAACCTTCCGTTTCTTCCTCACACGCACCATTTGTCTCGGTGATTGTGGTGAATTACAACGGCGGGTGGCGGGTGGACAATTGTCTTGAAGCGCTGTTGGCGGGCACGTATCCAGCTCAGGAACTGATAGTAGTCGATAACGCATCCACCGATGACAGCCCACGAGTCATTCGCGATATAGCAACCGGCCATCCTGATGTCACTGCTCTATGGAGCACTTCCAACCTGGGGTATGCTGCTGCGGTGAATTTGGCGCTGACTTCGGCTCGCGGCACATACGTCGCTATCATGAATATGGACATTATAGTAGAGCGCGAATGGCTCGAGCCGTTGATCGACTTCCTGGAGAATCATCCTCAGGCAGGCGCGGTAAACCCGCTCATCATGCTAGCGGATGGCAAGCGAGTGAACGCGGGCGGGCTTGACATACACGTTACTGGTCTCGGTTTTACTCGCTGGCTTGGTCGGTCGCTCGAAAGTATAGAACGCTCGCCTGTGCGCGTTTCGGGAGTCTCCGGGGCTCTTTTTGTCGTACGTCGTGATTTGTTAGCGCGAATCGGAGGTTTGGACGCCACCGGATTCCTTTATCATGAGGATGTGAATCTTTCGTGGCTCTTACAGCTTATCGGGTTCGAGCTTTATTGTGTACGAGAGTCACTAGTCCGACACGATTACTTGCTGACAATGTACCCGGCCAAAATTCACCTTCTCGAGCGCAACCGGTGGGCTATGCTGTTCGCATATCTGCGCTGGTCAAGTCTGCTCATACTCCTGCCCGCGCTGCTTCTTACTGAGATACTAATATGGGGCTACTGCATTCTGCGCGGGTCGTCATTCATCGCGGCAAAATGGGCGTCGTATCGCTGGGTTTGCGGTCGTTGGCAGGAGATACGTGAGCGACGGCGCCTGGCGGAATCGGTGCGAGTGATATCAGATTGGTCTCTTCTGAAAACACTACGTTGGACGTATGCCTGGAACCAGTTCGTCGCTATTGGAGCCGAGCGTGGTCCTTCGGCGCGAAATAACGTAGGAGACATTTCTTAGACCATGAATACAGCTCTTGCCTTTACACTGGACCCAGAGCGGCTTGATGAACTGGCAGCGCAGTATAGCGCAGGATATTCGGAGGCAAAGCCATTTCCGCATGTTGTCATTGAGGATTTCCTTCCAGAAGAAACCCTCAATGAAGTGTTGCGAGAGTTTCCTTCACCCGACGACGTTGACTGGGGTAGATTTAATAATCCCACAGAAAAAAAACTGGCACTCAGCAATGAAACACGAATCGGAAGCGCCACACGCCTTTTGCTATATGAATTAAATTCCTCTACGTTTGTCAATTTTCTGGAAAAGCTGACAGGAATTGATGGGCTGATTCCTGACCCACATTTCTGGGGTGGCGGTCTGCATCAGATCAAGAGAGGCGGCTATCTAAAGGTCCACGCAGATTTTAACTGGTACAGCAAGCTCCGCCTGGACAGGAGACTCAATCTTTTGGTTTATCTCAATCGTGATTGGAAAGAGGAATATGGGGGACATCTGGAACTTTGGGACAATGACATGATCCGAAGCGAGAAAAGGATACTACCTGTCTTCAACCGATGCGTTATTTTCAGCACCACAGACTATGCCCATCATGGTCATCCTGACCCCTTGAATTGCCCTGAGCATCAAACGCGCAAATCTTTTGCGCTATACTACTATACGAATGGGCGGCCATCAGAAGAGACTTCACCCGTGCATACCACTCTGTTTCGCAGGCGACCCAGTGAGAAGATCGGCGCTTCACTCTACTCTTTTCTAACGCGCCTCACACCTCCCATTGTCATCGAGGCGCAGCATTATTTGAGGAAGATTCGCTCGCGATCAAAGAATCGCTGATAGCGGGTGTACTCCGTGCGGCTACGTCCGGGCTTAGATAGAGATTAATGTAATGGCCAAGGTTTCGATCATAGTGGTCAACTACAACGGTCGGCATGTGCTTGGGGAGCTTTTCGAATCGCTAGTCCGACAAACCTATCCTGCTGATGAAGTCATCATGGTTGACAATGCATCAAGTGATGGAAGTGTAGGATTGGTGCGAGATCGTTTCCCCTGGGTGAAAGTGGTTGTCTCACCTACTAATACAGGCTTCGCTGAAGGCAACAACATCGGGCTTGCCAATGCGCACGGTGAGTATGTGGCACTTCTGAATAACGACACTGTTGTTGATGAGCAGTGGTTAGCTCAGCTCACAAAAGCACTTGATGAGGATGAACGCGTAGGAGCCGCGGTATCCAAAATTTACCTTGCGGCGGATGAATCGATAATCGACTGCGCGGGGGCGGAGTTCAATAATCTTGGCTTGGTTTGGGGACGTGGATCAAATCAATTAGACGAAGGACAATTTGATTCCGTCAGTGAGTCGCCGTCACTTACCGCTTGCGCGGCGCTGTTGCGACGCAGTGCGCTAAGAGGGGCACCCCTGTTTGATCGTAGACTCTTCATGTATTATGAAGAATTTGATCTCGCCCTCCGGCTTCGCGGACACGGCTATACGATACGTTACATACCGACGTCCGTCGTGCACCATAAGCGATCACAGGCGGTCAAGGGCGCTACTACTAAGGCGGTCCTCTTCCAGCAGTTCTATGGGAACCGGAATCGGATCAAAATAGTCATGAAATACTATCCGCCCATGGTGTTGCTACTTAGTATGCCGCTAATATTGCTGAGCTTGGCCTATTGGGATTGGCGCTTTCTCCGAGAAGGCGGGCCACGGTTGTTCCTCCGCGCTCTTGCCGCTCAAACCCAATACGCGATGCAAGGCTTGTTCGAGCGCCTGCGCGGCAATACCGTGAGCCCCGAGGCCTGGCTTCCATGGATGAAGCATCAAAGTCTGCGACAGGTTTTGGCGCTGAAGTCGGCTTTAGGCGCATACGTTGAATAAGGCATTTGTGGAAGATCTAAAAGCGAGATTGACCCTCCTTCAGCGCTTTGAGATCGTTTTGAACCATCTCCTTCACCAGATCCTCAAATCTATATCGCGCTTGCCAACCCAACACGTTCCTGGCTTTGGTGGCATCGCCGACGAGTTGTTGAACTTCAGCGGGCCGACAGAATCTTTCATCGGTTTTTACATAGTCTGCCCAATCGAGTCCGGCTTCCGCGAACGCCAATTCACAGAACTCGCGCACTGAGTGTGATTCCCCGGTAGCCACGACGTAATCGTCAGGCTCCGGCTGCTGCAGCATCAGGTGCATGGCGCGGACGTAGTCAGCCGCATGGCCCCAGTCGCGTCGGGCATCCAGGTTCCCTACAAACAATTCGTTTGCGAGCCCGAGCTTGATGCGCGCGACAGTGCTCGTGATCTTGCGCGTCACGAATTCGAACCCCCGGCGCGGACCTTCGTGATTGAACAGAATTCCACTGACGCAGAACATGTCATAAGCTTCGCGATAATTCCGAGTCAATTCGAAACCGGCCACTTTACTTATGCCGTACGGACTGCGGGGATAGAACGGCGTCGTCTCGCGTTGAGGAGATTCTCTTACTTTCCCAAACATCTCGCTCGAGCCTGCAAAATAAAACCGGCATCGCGGTTGCAACTCACGCAGGGCTGCCAGCACATAATGCGTGCCATTGATGTTGGTGTTCATCGTCGAGAACCCATCGGCAAAGCTCTCGGCGACGAAGCTCTGCGCCGCCAGGTGGTAACACTCGTCAAACTCTTGCCGGCTGATCACGCTAAAAATGCTCGGGTAGCTCTCAATACTGGCGCCGTGCAGAGTGATCCGCTCACTCAAGTGCGCGATGCGGCCGAACCGCCGAATCGGATCTTCCAAGGCTACCCGTCGCACAAGCCCGTGGACATCGTAACCAAGGCTCAACAGATACTCGGCCAAATAGCTGCCGTCCTGCCCGGTGATTCCTGTGATGAGAGCTTTCTTTACCTTCGACATTTATAAACTCTTGCTCCAAACTGTGGTTTTCTTTGTGCTGATAACCCGCCGCGTCGTCCCTAGTCTCAGTTTAGCTCAATTGACTGCGGCACCCAGACAGGCAAATCCCGTCTGAGAGTCCTCCGGCCAGCTCGCAAAGAACATGGTAAAGATGCCTGGTTACGAACAACGCAGTCAGATTCCTCGTCGATTCCGTGCGCCTGGCGTCGAGTCGATTTACAAGTTATCCCCTCTGAGGTTGCTGGCTTCTGATAAAGGCAAGCCGCTTCTTGATTATCGCTCCGACTGCCTCCGGCGAAAATTTCGTTAGTATTGTCTGTTGTCCCCGCTTCCCAATCGCCGCAGCCAGAGCCGGATCGTCAGCTAATCTTTTCATCCAGTGAGCAGCCTGATCGATATCCGGCTCGGCCCAATGCTGGTCAGCCTCGTATGGCCCGTAGTCCTGGCCCAGCTTCACCAACCGATAGTCGATGCCAACGGAATTATCGTCAGTCATATAGTCGATGTTGCCTGACCAACGAGTGATGATTGCAGGCTTGCCAAGGCTCATAGCCTCCGCCGGCACCAGGCCAAAACCTTCCGAACGATGCAGCGACACGTAACAATCCGTTACCTTCAACAGCGATCTTAGTTCTTCAGGAGACAGAATTCTATCTATGAGTCGAATGTTGTCGTACCCTTGAATCTGCTCCTTGATCAGCTCCAAATTGGACTGTCGATTTCTTCTACCTACCGTTTGCACCAAGCTACCGAGGCGAGACGCTCTATGCGGGCCGCTAATCTTCAGAACCAGACCAACACTCTTGTCATTCGGCGCGAACGCCTTTTTGAAAGCTGCAAGAGTGCCCTCGGGATTCTTCCGCTCCAAGATACTTCCTGTATCGCAAGTGGTGAGGAACAAAAACTGCTTTTCCGGCAGATTGAAATACTGACGCGACAATTCATTGCCGTCTTTGACCCTCACGACATGTGGAACTCGGAATACTGGCACCGGTGACTTGAGAGTAATCGCTTCTTCCACAAATCGAGATGCCGCCCAAACCTCGTTGACCAGCGAAAAGGCTTCCATCCATTCGTCCGGAACAGTGGGCAATTCCCAAACCCAATACCCAATGACGTAACGATTGACGAATATTTGTGCAGGCAAGCGACGCCTCGCGTTGAAGACGTTATCGGGATTAATCACCAGAACCGTAATGTCATACTTAGATTCAAAACATTCCTTATGCTCCCACGACCCATCGCCATGGCGAGCGGGATTGCTGTGTTCGAAGTTCAGAATATTGAAAGGAATTTGCGCCGCCTCGAGCGCCGTTGCCATTCCTCGCGCAGACTGGCCAAGGCCCATTTCGGCTCGAATATAAGCCACCAGATTGATTCCGGGCGAATGAGACTTGGAGAAACCACTCGAGCGCAGGTTGCGTTCCTTAAAAAGAAATGCCCTTCTTTTGATGGCAAAGATGATATTCGCAGGACGGCGTTTGACTATGGCGGCGAGTCTATACAGGTTCAAGGAATCATCTCCATCATCCGAAGCGCCGTCTCCGCAACTCTGCCTGGCAGCCTCCTGGCTACCTCGGATCGGTCAGATCCGTGTTTCAACTCCCTGGGCAATCGGCTGCTTCATGAATCTATTTCAGGCGGCGTTCTTGAATGCGAGGATCTGATCCTGATAACTGAGAAACTTTTGCCTCGAGCACCAGGAGCCGTACAAAATTGGCTGTCTGATCTCCAATCCGCTTTGCCCGTATAGACGAATGACATGCTCCTCGTCGTAGCCTATTGCTCGCTCGGGCGACTCTCGAGAAATCGCTTTTGCAGGACCGAAATCATGGCGCAGGTCCAGCGTGCTCTTACCAGCCTCGATCAGACCGCGCGATTCTTCGTTGAGCAAGAACAAGGAGACGAGACATCGACCACCCGGTTTCAGTACGCGGCTTACTTCGGAAAGGTAGGTGACCACTTCGTCGGGCATCATGTGCGTAAAAACGGAATTCAAGACCGCGAAGTCGAAATGCTCGTCGGAAAACGGAAATTTATATTCCGATGCCCTGTGAGTTCCACCGGGGTTATAATGTTTATTGAACACGTCGATTAATTGAAATCTGAAGTTTGGATAGTCCCGAGAATACTTCTCAACGCACCAGTCAATACCGCTCTTGACGATATCCATTCCCTCGTAGCCCCCACGCGGGCTGAGGTACGAGACTAGCGGCAGTGTCTTCCGACCGATGCCGCAGCCAATGTCCAGCATCTTCTCGTCGGGTGTTAAGCCGCACAACTCGACGTAGTGGCGGAAGAACTCGAGCCCGTTATCCTTGAATTCTGTGTATCCGACTGGTCCATCGTGCATCAGGTCAAGCGGCGGAACAAAGCGCGCGTTAGGTCCGAAGAGCCTGTTGGTCAGATAACCGTGGAATAGCTGGCGGAGCGCGCGCCGCGCCCTCCATAGTGCCGGACGAAAAGACTCCGGAACTGCTTTTCGCAGAAAGACACTTGCCATGTTCTTAACCGATCCCGACAGCCGTGAACCTAATGCTAAGCTCGCTGATTTTTTCCGTCAACTGATCGTCTTCGTAATACTTCGCGGTACCACACACTAGTGAATAATCCGGATTATCAATTAGTTCAGCGATGTAACCTTCGCGTACTGTTTTATGGGTGATCGATTTTCCGAGCGGACCCCAGACGAATTGCTCGCCGCATCGCGGACGGTATTTTCTCCCGGAAGCGCCGCATCGCTGTGTGTAGTAAGGGGACAGGCCTTGCGGCGCGCTCAAGAATCTCATAAGCATCGCGCATAGCGAGCCACGCTGTCCTGCGGAGAAAGGGGGCGACTCTCGACGGGTATTCTCTCAAAGCTCGCCGGTACTCGGTGTAGGCCACACGGTAGATAGGAAAGGGCTGCTCTGCCAGCGCGTCGCCAAGCCACTGGTGAGCCTCGCTCCGCTCCATCGCTTCGGGGAACAGTTCATCGAGCGGGATGATCTGGAGGTGCTCGCGGAGAAACCTGATGACCTCGCGCTCCCAGTCCTTTGATCGTGTTCCGCGCTCCGCGTGCTCCCTCATCTGCACGAGCACTTCGGGTACACGTACTAGAGGGAAGCGTCTCGCTAAGCGCATCAGCATCTCCGCGTCCTGCGTATACTTCCAATATTCAGAATAGAAGCCTACTTCGTCTATGCATCTACGGTCGTACATAGTCGAGTATGACGCTGTGCAGATCGACCCTCCTGTGAGTACTCGCCTGAGTACCTCAGAGCGATCATACTCCGGCATCCTGAGTTCCACGATAACCTTACCAAGTGAATCAATCATCTGGAGGTCGGTGTAGCAGACCGCTGGGCCGCCGACCGAGTCGAGCGCCGATACCTGCTTCTCCAATTTCTCTGGTAGGTAAACATCATCGTGGCTTAGCCAACTAATGTAGCGCCCGGTGGCCAGCCGCAGCCCGTGGTTGAAAGCTCCGGCGACGCCGGTGTTATCTTGGCGAACGTACTTTACGCGTTGGCCATACTCTCGAGCTATGGCCGGAGATGAATCAAGCGATCCGTCATCGATGATGATGAGTTCATAATCTTGGAACGTTTGATTCAACACGCTCTCGACCGCAAAGCGTAGGTACTGCTCCCCATTGTAAACAGGTAGAATGACGCTTACAGTCGGAGTGCCCATCGGTAGTGAATGGTAATGCTTCTCTATTATTGCCAAGTGGTAGCCCAAGAAGAATTCGTGACGTTATTCCTCACAATTACCCGATTCCTCACAATTACCCGCTGGACACCTCCGAGGCGTCACCCGACGACTCTTCTGAGCATCTATTTTGCGGCTAGTGGCGGTGCTGCGTTCACTCATTTGTACCGCACAACACCATTGAGCCCTATCACCTCTGCGAACTGCGTCTGAGCCTTTGCGAGGCTAAAATCGGTCTGGGCTCGCTCCCACGCGCGCTCGCTCAGGGAGGCGTCAGTGGATCAAGTAGGATCGATACTTTAACTCCCTGGCGCGACTCTCTTCCTGGTAAACGGGGAACTATTCTGAAGTGGGCATGGTCGATGGCTTTCTCAGGAGTTCACCGAATCGCACCGGGTCGCGGTCGAGACGACAGATATTCGAAATGTACTCACTATTAGTTCAGCACAGTCAACTTCGCCTATCGTTTTATGAACGATCGATTTTCCGAGCGAACGCCGGACGAATTGCTCGCCACCTAGGGAGCGGCAATTTCCCCGAGACCCACCGCGCTACCCTGTGTAGTAACGGAACAGACCTGACGGCTCGCAGGAGACCTTCATAGGCATCCTGTAGGAGAACTTCATAGGCATCCCGTAGAGCGAGCCACGCTGACCTTCCGAGTAACGGGGCTATTCTCGAGGGGCGTTCTCTCAAAGCTCGCCGGTACTGAGTGTAGGCCACACGGTAGATCGGATAGGATTCCGCGGCAAGCGCGTCGCCGAGCCACTGATAAGCCTCGCTCCGCTCCGGCGCCTCGGGAAACAATTCATCAATGGGGATGATCTCGAGATGCTCGCGGAAAAATCTCACGACCTCGCGCTCCCAGCCCTTTGAATGTATCCCGCGCTCGGCGTGCTCCCTGACCTGCACGAGCACTTCGGACACATGTAAGAGAGGGAAGCGCCTTGCTAAGCGCATCAGCATTTCAGCGTCCTGCGTATATTTCCAATATTCGGAATAGAAGCCGACCTCTTCTATGCAGCTGCGGTCGTACATCACCGAGTATGATGCTGTGCAGATCGCCCCAGCCGTTAGTACGTGTCGGAGTACTTCGCCGCGATCATGCTCGGGTATCCTGAGCTCAGTGATAACGCCCCCGAGGGTATCAATCAACTGCACATCGGTGTAGCAGACCGCTGGACCGCCCGCTCTGCGGAGTGCTGATGCCTGCTTCTCTAGTTTCGCAGGCAGGAAAACATCGTCGTGGCTTAGCCAACTGACATAGCGACCGGCTGCCAGGCGTAGCCCGTGGTTGAAAGCTCCGGCGACGCCGGTGTTATCTTGTCGGACATACTTCACGCGCTGGCCATACTCTCGGACGATGTCCGGTGTTGAATCAACCGATCCGTCATCAATTATGATCAGTTCAAAATCTTGGAACGTTTGATTCAACACGCTTTCGACGGCGAAGCGCAGGTACTGTTCCCCATTGTACACCGGTAGAATGACGCTTACAGTCGGAGTGCCCATCGGTAGTGAATGGTAATGCTTCTCTATTATTGCCAAGTGATAGCCCAAGAAGAATTCGTGACGTTATTGCTCACAATTACCCGCTGGACACCCTCCGAGGCGTGACCCGACGACTCTTCTGAGCATCTATTTTGCGCCTAGTGGCGGCGTTCCTTCATTTGTACCGCACAACACATTAAGCCCTATCACCTCTGCGAACTGCGCCTGAGCCTTTGCGAGGCTAAAATCGGCCTGGGCTCGCTCCCAAGCGCGCGCGCTGAGTCGCTCGCTCAGGGAAACGTCAGTGAGGAGCAGCTCAAGAGCCTCTCCCAACAGCGCTGGGTCGTTCTGGTCTACCACCAGGCCGCACTCATGATGACGAAAATACCAGGCGATGAACGAATCCGATGGCGCGTGGACGAGGATTGGGCGACGGGCCGCCAGAAACTCTCCCATCTTGCCCGGCGCCGCCGTTCCGACAATCTCATCGTAAGGAGAGTCAAACGCTAGCGGGAGGAAGAGCACATCCGCCTGCCGCTGAATTGCCGGCATGGCGGACCCGGGCTCGTGCTCGTGATACACAACCGGCCCGTGAATGCCTTCGCCTTCACATTCCGCCTGTATCTGGGCGGTGTATAAGTGCAGCCTCGCACTCTTACCGCCAAACTTAACATCCCCACTGGCAAGCAGATTGAGGGCTGCTACCAGATTCCGGAAGGCGTCATAGTGGAGTGGCCCGACGCCACCCGTGTAGACGATCCTGATTTCGTCATCCGCCCTGTCGGCTCCGCCGCCCCCGTCTGCCCGCGACTTCTCGTACACTGACAGATCACACGCATTGTGGATCACGACCGCCTCGAGTTGGTAGCGACGGCGAAGCTCGTCGCGCAAGAATTCGTTCGGCGCGATGACACCCGCCGCGCCGTTCATGACCAAAGGTTCGAAGAGCCGCAGGAAGCTTTTACCCAGCACATAGGAAACCATATGGGAATACTGGTCGAGCAGGTACGCATAGAAGCGGGCGCCGACCAGACGACTAGCCAGATACCCCGCAGGAAAATCCAGGATTTCATTTCCGCCCGTACAAACCACTACCGCGGCGCACTTTTCACGCCTGAGAATCCGCGCGATCGCTCTGCCGCGTAAGACTACCCGCAGCCCGAGGGTAATCGCTTCGCCAGCAGCTTGCAGAAGTAGAGAATTTCCGCGAGTCACCTCGAGCGCAGGCGGTAGATAGTAGTATCTCCCTGCGAGTCTGCCCGAGTAATTAGGCTGGTCGCCGGTGTTGTAGTTTCTTGAAGAGAGGAGGCAGTAGCAGCCCGGGTCAAGGTCCCGCAGCAGCCGGTGGATTATCATCGCGTGCGCAGACTCTGATGGCGGCAAGACGTTGGAAATGAGCGCAAACTTCATCGTTCTTCTGAAACCCCAGCTCGTGAGGTTCCCTCGGAGCAGGCTGCGTTCAAGATTAGCCGTTACGGAGCTCGGTATTGTTGGAAGGCTGAGGTGGGGTGTAGCCGAGCAGGATCTTAGCCACCGTCTGGCTGACGTGCTCCACCAGGTACTCAGGCGGCACCGCCCATTCCCTCTTCTGATCTAGCACGGTGCGGACGCAGCGCAGGATCGTTTCCGGTTCCGCGCCGCTAAGAATATTGCTGCCGCATTCGACCGTCTCAGGGCGCTCCGTCACATCGCGGACGGTGACGTTGGCGACCCGAAAGATGCAGCACTCCTCCTGCACCGTCCCCGAGTCGCTCAGAACGCAAAAGGCGTTTCGTTCGAGCGCGACGAAGTCGAAGAGCCCGAACGGCTCGTGGAACTGAATGCCGCGGTGCGCTTCCGGGTCAACGGTGTAACGCTCCATCAGAGCGCGAGTGCGCGGGTGCGTGCTGCACACGACCGGCAAACCGTACTCGCGGTGCAACGCCTCGAGCGACTCGATCAGAGAGCGGAGCCGTCCCTCAACGTCAACGTTCTCGGCACGGTGCATCGTGACCAGAAAATACTTCTGCGGCGCAAGGCCCAGCCGGGTGAGCGCGTCCGAGCGCGTGATCTGCTCGCCGTAGTGCTCGATGACTTCGAGGATGGGGTTGCCGGTGACGAAGATGCGGCGACCTTCGATCCCCTCGCGCAGGAGGTTCGCGCGACTGCGCTCGGTGTAGGGCATTAGCACATCGCTGCTGTGATCAATCACGCGCCGGTTAACCTCTTCCGGCACGCGGTCGTCATAACAACGGTTGCCAGCCTCCATGTGATAAACGGGAATACCAAGGCGTTTCACAACAATCGCTGCTAGACCGCTATTCGTGTCTCCAAGAATTAGAACTCGGTCTGGCCTCTCTTCGAGCAGGACGCGCTCGCTTTGAATAAGAATGTGGCCAATCTGCTCACCGAAGGATTTACCGCGCACACCCAGAAAATGGTCGGGCTGGCGCACACCGAGCTCTTGAAAGAAAAGTTCACTCAAGCGCGGATCGAAGTTTTGTCCTGTGTGGACAAGCACATGCTCGCACAGCCGGTCCAGCTTTTCGATGACCCGGCTCAAACGAATAATCTCCGGGCGCGTCCCCAGAACAGTCATCACCTTCATGCCAGTAGATCTTCCTCGTAAACGAGCTTGTCTTCGAGCAGCAACTTGTGTTCTTTGAGCAGCGTGGCCAACTCCGCTTTCGTCATAATATCATCGGCGGAACTGTACTCTTTCTCGAGAGTATTACTGATCGCCGGGCCAGGACGCAGTTCGGGGAGCATCGGTGCAATCACATAGTAGTCACCACGCGCTGTCGTGCGATGCGCCTCTTCTTCTGAGACCAGGATCTCGTGCACCTTCTCTCCGGGACGGATCCCGCTCACGACAGTTTCTATTGGACGGCCGCCGATCAGAACTTCTGCGATGTCAACCACCCGCGCCGAAGGCACGCGCGGGATATATGTATCGCCGCTGTTGCCCTCACGAAGAGCGGCGAAGATGGTATCCACAGCCTGTTCAAGGCTAAGCAAAAACCGGGTCATCTCGGTCGTCGTAATAGTCAGGGGCCCGCCGTGTTTGATCTGTTCATGGAAAAGTGGAATCACTGATCCGCGCGAGGCGAGTACGTTTCCATAACGCACGCAGATGAATCGTGTATTCGGGTAATCGAGGTTAGCACAAACGAACAGACGCTCCTGAATCGCCTTCGTCATACCCATCACGTTAACCGGTTTACACGCTTTGTCCGTAGAGACGCCGACGACCGTTTCCACCGCAAAATGGTGTTCGCGAATCGCACGCACGATATTCTCCGCGCCGAGAATGTTGGTCAGCACTGCCTCGTATGGAAAATACTCGCACGAAGGCACTTGCTTTAGCGCCGCAGCGTTGAAGACGACGTCGGCATCGCGCAGTACTGTTGCGACCGAATGAAGGTCGCGAACGTCCCCAATGCGAAACTGCAAAAGCTGTTCGAAATTATGGTAGATAACCTCGTCCGTGGCCGTGCGTAGATGTTGGTAGGCTAAACGCATGTGATGCTGCTTGGCCTCGTCGCGCGAAAATACAGTGATCTGGCGGGGCGTGCCCAGTTCGCCCGACAGAAGCCTGCGCACCAGCACTTTACCCAGGGAACCAGTGCCACCGGTTACCACGACGCGTTTATCAGTAAGCATTAAGTTCTCCGAATCTCTGCATAAGGAGTAGGGTCCTGATGCATCGCGTTGATCATCACCGGCCAAGTGGGGGGACGGGACCCAAGCTCATTCCAAAAGCGCGCACCGTTGAGGCTGCGGTCGCAAACAAATGTATCGTCTGGCTCAATCTTAACCTTGACATGATATGTGTCTCTCACAAGTGAAAGCAGGTCAAACTTATTGATCGGGCTGGCAGCTACGTGCCAGACACCGCACAAGCCCGGGTGTTCATCGATGAGCTTCGCAATAATCTCAGCGAGGGCGAGCGTTGTAAACCCGCTGAAGACGGCCCGTTTGAAACCGTGCACGGTCTTTTCCTTTTGCCCGAGGAACCATTCGATCAAGCCATGCGCCCCCGTGAGTTCTCTTCCAATCATTGAGGTGCGCAAGGTGAGAGCGTTTTCGTAATCGACCTCCCCCAAATACTTCGTTCTCCCGTAAAGATCGTTCGCATCGGAAGCATCCGACTCGGAATAGTTGCCCTTACGGCCGGAAAAGATACAGTCAGTGCTCAGGTGGATCAGTCGCGCGCCCTCCACGCGACAAGTGTGCGCGAGCTGGTGCGGGAAGAGAGCATTAACCGCTATGCTTGCCAGTGGATCTTTGGCCGCCGCATCCTGCTTGACGATGCCGACGCAGTTGACGACGACGGCCGGGCGCACGTGCGCGAGGGCGCGTCGTACGCTCTCGGCGTCCTCCGCCCTGACACCGTTCACGCACTTCGACTCGTCAAAGATTCCGAACCGCGCGTAAGGTTCGGGAGTGTGGCGGAAGGTCGCATAAGTGTCGAAACGGCTGGAGAATTGTTGCCAGAGCTTATGTCCCAGCATCCCAGAGGCACCGAGTATCAACACTATCATCCGCTATACCTATACGCTCGCATGAGCTTATGTATTTCTCTACCTGGTTTTGTGCAGCATACAAAACCGACCGGCGGACTTGTGGGGAAGACTCAACTGATAGATGTCGCCGCATTCGCCTACGAATTCATCGACGGCAGTCTGTGCTCCTGATGAGAAGAAGCCGTAATCGTCTACCATAATGTACCCACGAGGCGAGAGGCGTTCGTGCAAGAAGCGCAAAGCGGTCAGTATTGGTTCATAAAAGTCGAAGTCGACATAGGCGAAGCAGACTTTCTCGGGTAAGTGTAGTCTGCCAAGTGTTTCGTCGATGAATCCTGCCACAATCTTGGCCCGCTCTGGCGGGAATTGGATGGCGTTCAGATTCGATTCAACCATTTCAATCGGGCACGCCATGGTTCCCTCGTAATTCTCGATAGTCTTCAAGTCGAAAATATCGTCGATCAATTCATCCTTTTCGCTTGGCTTGGGCAGCCCTCGGAAAGAATCGAACAGCCACAGACTCTTTTCTGTGCTTCGAATCTCGTTTGCAATGAGCGCTGAGGTGGCGCCTTGAGCAACGCC
Organism: Acidobacteriota bacterium; assembly: GCA_038040455.1. Lineage (GTDB taxonomy): Bacteria > Acidobacteriota > Blastocatellia > UBA7656 > UBA7656 > Onstottus_A. The sequence goes on along the minus strand of JBBPIH010000061.1, from coordinate 23,756 downwards.
GAACTCACAAACATCACCTTCGAAACGCAACGACTTATGCAAGTACGCGAGCAGATACATCCCTTCCGTGACGTTGGTTCCGAACAGTCGGGCCAATAGCTCAGTTCGTCTCTCGCAGACGGGCAGGTCGGGAAAAAGCAGTTCTCTGAGAACACTCTCAACTTCTGCGACCAATACGAAGTGTCTCTGTGCGTCAACTAGCGGCACTGTGGAGTTGGTCCGGCTCAAACTCAGCCCTAAGGGACTAAGTAGGCTATTAATCATTCGTCCTAACTGGTTTTTCACGTTTTGATCTTTCATTTGTTCAAATGGCTATTGTGCTACCAGGCAGATGATCCATCGTATCGACTGCCCTTCGAGCCCATGACTCTCATATACATCTCAATGACCCGCGGCTGAATCACAGAATAGTCGAGCCGTTCCGCCGCCACGCGCGCATTGCTTTCGGCCGCACGATCCACCAATTCATCATCGGTTACGCTACGGCGGATAGCGGCAGCAACCATCTCCGGATCATTCGGCGCTACAAGAATCCCGGTCTCTCCGTCCCTCACCCACTCATCGCCACACCCTGTATTCGACTGCACAGGGAATGATCCCATAATCATTGCCTCAAGAAACGAAGTGCTGATCGCATCGCTAATGCTCAATCCGATTGACACCCTTGCACGCCCGTGCAAACGCAGCATCTCTTCGTGTGAACAACTCGGGACGATCTCGATAGGGATGCCTGTCGACCTGCTAGCCAGCTCGGCGGCGATCTTTACTTCCGGATTGGCCGTGTACACGGCCACGCGATAATCCTGAAGAACATCTTCACATAGCTCAATGGCACGCAATCCAACCAAGGCACGTCCGCCCCAATGTTGGTAACCTTTGAGGGCTATCAACCTACGGGTGGAAGGTGCGCCTGGCTGGCGAAACTGCCGCAATCGATTGAGGTCAAATCCGCCGGCGTTTGGCCAGACACCGAGCACTTCCCCTTGAAAGCCAAAATCACGTGCGAGGTCTACGTCTCGGTGACACTCACAACTATAGTAATCACACGATGACATGACGGCCTTGATCTTATTCTCATGCTCGGAAAGGCGTCCAAAGAGATAAATGTCGCTCCCCCAATTGGTCACGATCCATGGAGGGAACGGTCCCTTGAGCCTCATCTTGGCTTCGAGAGTTAGATACCCCGCGTGCTGGATCTCCATCGAGTGTATGATGTCAGGCTTTAGCCAGCGGATAACCCGCTCAAGCCAGAAGGAATATGGCACTATTCCGATTAGCCAGGGCCCGCCTGTCCGCGTCGGCGATAGTCCCTTCAGGCGTACATTGCGACTCAATTTCTTGGGCCGGGAGTACGAAATATTATAGACAGTAATGTTTCTTAACTCGTGATGCGGCGCACCCCAGGTAGAAGAAAATAGATGGAGATCCCAGCCGAGATCCGCAACCTGGTTGATGCTCCTGGCGGTATGCACACTATCCGGCATACCGACGAAAAGAATCCGCAAAGCGCTACACCCCCCCTTTGGCGAGTTCGAGCAACTGAGCGAATCGCGCTTGCGATATTTCGTCGCTGAACTCCGCGCGCGCTCGCTCCGAGGCACGTTCACACAGCTTCTGCGCCAAGCCTGTATCGCAAAGGAGCCGCTTGATTCCGTCGGCCAGCTTCGCGGGATCATTTTCATCAACGACGAAGCCGCAATCGTGGCTGCGAAAATACCAGGTGATGAATGAATCGGCGGGGGCATGGACCAGCACCGGCCGCCGCGCCGCCAGGTATTCACCCATCTTGAACGGTGCGGAAGTGCGAATGATTTCCGGGTACGGCGAGTCAAACGCAAGGGGCAGGAAAAGCAGATCAGCCTGTTTCTGAATTGCGGGTATTTCGGCGACGTTTACGTGCTCGTGGAAAACCACGGGCCCGCGAATGCCGGCCTTTCTCAACTTTTTCGGTGATTGCGCAGTGAAGAGATGCAGTCGGATATCGGAGCGGCCTAGCAATTCTATGGCCCCGATCAAATTTCTTAAGGCATCGTAGTTTGCGGCGTAGACGGCGCCGGTGTAGACAATGCGCTGCTCTCCATCATGCTCTCTAAAAGCAGGCGCGGCTTCGTACGCTTGCAGATCGCACGGATTGTAGATAACGGTCGAATCGACCGCATAACGGCGTTTCAACTCATCGCGCAGAAACTCGTTGGGCACGACGACACCGGCTGCGCCGTGCAATACCTTGGCCTCCGTCTGCTCGGCAAACGCGCGTTCCCCTACCTGCTGGTATGAGTAGAAATCACAGACGTAGGCATAGCAGGGAACCTCAAGGATGCGGCTGGCGACGAGGCTCGCGGGCAGATCATTCAGATTACCTGAGAAGGCAACGATGGCTGAGCACTGTTCGCGGCGGGCGATGCGCGCAATCTGCCGGCTCAACAGATAGATGTTGAGCCGCTTCACTGTGTCAAGGAAATGCCCACGCGGAATCTGACGCCAGGGCGCAAGCCGGTGGTAACGGCCAGCTAGTTTGGGCGCGGCTGCCGTATCTTCGGCGGCGGCATAGTCTTCCTGCGAAATAAGACAATACTCTTCCGGGGAGCGATCCTTGAGTAAGCGGTAGATTAAGATCGCTTGCCCCGACCACGAAGGCGGCAGCACAGGAGAAACTACTGCAATCTTCATATCGAGTATGCTGCTTGATCCATGCGACTCCGCACCACCCCAGAGAGATAGAACGACCACCGGGGTTTCGTTCAGATGCAACCGGGCGGGATCGAACCAATGACGCGCTCCCGTAATCAGAACCCATCGCCCGCGCTCCAGATGTCACGCATAGCGCCTGATGTACTCAAGCCGTTTTAGGATCAGCGTACCAATAGCTGCCGCCGAATACTCAGAACAGATCGTCTCCTTGCCGCGCAGACCGATGCTACGTGCCAGCTCCGGCTCTTGATAGATTCTTTTCATCCAATATGCTGCCTGCTCGATGTCAGGTTCGGCCCAGTATTGATTGTGTTTAATATTTCCGTAGTCTTTACCGACCTTAACCAATTCGTAGTCTATCCCGATTGAATTATCTTTTGTCATGTAGTCGGTATTGCCTGACCAGTTGGTGAGAATTGTCGGCTTACCTAGGCTCATAGCCTCTGCCGGAACGAGGCCAAATCCCTCCGATCGGTGCAACGAAACATAGCAATCCGAATGCGAAATCAACGAAGTCACCTCGTCCCCAGTTAGCACGCGGCGAAGCATATACACATTTTCGCAATCGCTTATCTCGTCGCAAATGCTTTGCCACGAGGGAGACGTTAGGTGATCAGGATTGTTGAGTTTTATTACGAGACCAACGCTGGGGTCTTTACCTGAGAAGGCTTTCTTAAAGGCCCTGACAACCCCCAGGGGATTCTTCCTCTCCAAAACGCTCAGCGTATCGGCCATCGTCAGGAACAGAAACCGGCGCTCTGGCAATCCTAAATCCTCGCGTGAGAATTGACGAGCCGAACTTAGGTGGACCACGGGAGGGATACGGACGACCGGCACCGGAGACTTCAGCGCTACAGCTTCTTGAATAAATCGCGAGCCCGCCCAATACTCGTTGATAGTACCGAAAACATGCAGCCAACCTTCGGGGAATTCTGGCAGCTCCCAGAAGGAGTATAAGATGACATAGCAGTTGCCCAGCACTTCTGTAGGGAGATGTATTTTTAGAGAAACAAATCCATCAGGATTAGTGCAAACTACCGAAATGTCGTAGCGGGACCGCCTGACCTCTTTGTGCAAGAAAGATGTGTCTTCGTGCTTTGAGACGAAAGGGGGCCCCATACTAATAATGTCGAACGGTATTTCTGCTAGCCCCAGAGCAACTGCCACTCCACGCGCTATAGCCCCTCCACTCATTGCCGATCTCGCATCCGCTACCAAATTGACACCTTGAGGCTTGCGCCTAAAGCCAAAATGACGAGATGCATGCCATCTTATCCGGAAGAGCTTTCGGGCAACGCCCAGCCTTGTTAACTGTACTGCCGAAAACATTCGGTAGACGAATACCTTTAACGGATGAGGAGCGAGCGTGGACAGCCGCCTAAAGCTATCTAGAAAGTAGGGGCTGAGTGGTTTCATAAGGCAGGCAGTTCTGTGGCCTGTAAGAACTCCTTATTCTCATCATATCCCTGCGAACTATCTCGCGGAAATCACACATAAACTTTATCGCCTCTTCAACCCTATAGAACTGAAACCTGTGATCATCTGGGAGACTGACGCCAAAGTGGCGGGCGAGGAAAAGCCACAACCGTTTTGTAAACGGCCGCCCCAAATCCTGTTCAATAGCGTTCTTGGAAAATTGCGGCTTATCAAAGTCCTCACCAGGGAACGCAGTCGGTCAGATACTTGCCGACGGGGCGGATATCATTCTCAGAGATGGAGTTGTTAGAGATGAGGACCTGGATTCCATCGACCATCTGGTCGCGAACCGAGCGGGTCGCATTCATTGCCAACTCCGGGCGATTCCTTGTTGGAATGACAACTACTATCCCCCTGATAAGGATCGGATTTCCCCATTAATAGACCTTGATTTATGAATAGGAATTGAATTGGCCCGATCAAATCACGTCAGAGAACGTCAGCAGAGTTCCGTTTTGTGGTTGACGCGTTTGAGAAAAGCGGACGGCCAATAAGTCACCCTCTCCGTGATATTGCCCTCGTTGAAGAGAAATCCTGGTTCCTCGATGACAAACTCGGGGTTCGACTCGATGAACTCCAGCGCGGCCTGACGCGGGTTGTTCCAAACCCAGTCTGGCTGTGTGCGCGCGCCGCCTGCAACTTCCTCCATTATGCCGTCCATCGCCACGATATACGACCCAGGTCCCACCAACGTCGAATAGGCGCGCAACTCGGCTAGCACGTGTTCCTTTGTATGGCGCGAATCGAGCAGCACTAAAACGCTTTCATCTCGCCGGACCTGCGCCTCCACCTTTTCAATCGTGGACGGATCAACCGAACTCCCTTCTATCAGCGTGATGAAAGTCGAGAGCGGGTGCTCCTCAATCGCAGCACGGTTGTGCGGCCGAATCTCGATGTCGATCCCAATGACGCGGCCCCGCTCTATCGCCTTGCACAAGCAGGCGTAGAAAACGAGCGAGCCACCGTGCGCAACCCCGGTCTCGATGATCACGTCCGGCTTCAGGGTATAGATGACCTCCTGTATGCGCATCAAGTCATCCGGAAGTTGAATAATTGGCCGCCCCAGCCACGTGAAGCTATACACGTACTTGTTGTCCCAGCCGCAGCGCAGCCACGCGCGAGAGATCGCTCCGAAGGCCTCCGGTGTATCCATCGCGTAGGTGGCGCGCCCCTTAGCGCCCTCGACGGTCACCTCGTCCCTCCCGAAGTCTATCTCGATCAGTTTTTCTCTTTCGGTCTCCAAGGGTTCGTCTTCCTTCTTCAAACCTGTTTCAGGGAGATCACGTTGAAACCTCATAGCGGCTTCTAAATGAATTCACCATTTTGCTCAGGTCTTCAAGTAAATTCGATGGTCGGAATCCAAACTCCGAACGCATCCGTTCGATGCTGATCGGCGGATAGCTGACCCTTGGGGCTTCCGGGATGAAATCCACGTGACAGCCTGTAAGCTCGCTGATCCTCTCCAGCAGTCGTTGATGCGACACATTCACACCACTGGCGACGTTGTAGATACTGCGCGTACCACTGGTGACGATCTTGATGAGCGCATCCACAACGTCGTGAACGCTAACATAGTCTTTCTCCGAATCCGGTGAAGTCTGCACCGTCACCCTTTTTGTCGAGACGGCCTGTTTGATAATTGTTGAAAGAAAATTCTGTGATGTGAAATCATCTCCATAAACATTGGAGAGACGCACAACTCGCACGTTCTTTCCGCAAGCAAAGGATAGCGACTCGCCCATCGCCTTGGATATGTTGTATAGGTTGCTTAAATTCAAAGGAGCAACTTCAAAGGGATCTTCTTCCCTGGCAACCCCCAACTGTCCCTCATAGACGCGCGCGGAGGACAAGTAGGTCAGGGAATCGAATTCGTGATCTCGCACAACATCGAGTAGCTTACACACGTGAGCACTAACGGTTTCAAAAGGCATCGATCTGAAATCAGCAGTGAATCCAATGCAATAGATGATGTTACCGAGGTTCTCTTGTGGAAGTGCTTCGTCCCGCCCGGGTGCGAAATGCTCGCGGTCGGTCTCCTTAAGCTTCTTCACAAGAGAGGACCCGACAAAACCCGATGCTCCGAGTACGGTAATCATTCTTTTGACTGTTGACAATCTAAGGCGAAGTTGCCCTCCTCCGCCTGGGGTTGGCTCTGGGCTGAACTCTGGGAACACTCCTGCTTTGTTATAAGAATCCCTCCATCTACAAGTCTCTCTACAACCTCTCGCCGACCCGCAGGCTTGAGCTTGACGAACGAATCGATCACTACACCGGACTCGCTGACGATCCCGGTCCCGCGAATTGAGTCTTCGATGTCCGCGTTAGGTGAGACCTTCGCGCTCTCGGATACGATCAGCATTGTCACCTGCTCAAGAACCATTCTCTGCGAGTGCGCTGGGCCCTGGTTGGGCGCCCTTGCACCGCTCTCTAGGATCGGAAGTCGGGATAGAGTCTGTCTCTCTCGTTAATGCTAACGGCTATGCCGGGCCATGAAATATTGAAGGCCGGGTCGTTCCAACGCACACCTCTTGTGTATTCAGGAGCGTAAGATGACGACATCTGGTAGAAGACTTCCGTATCATCTTCAACCGTTTGAAAGCCATGTGCGAACTCCTCTGGGATGTAAAGCATCAAGCGGTTGAGTGCCGTCAGTTCCACGCTTACCCACCGCTTAAAAGTTGCGGAACCGGGTCTTAGGTCAACAATCACGTCGTAGATTGCACCCATTGTGCAGCGCACGAGTTTTGCCTGCCCATGTGGTGCTGACTGATAGTGCATTCCGCGCAGCGTGCCCTTGAGTCGGTTGAAAGAAATGTTGCATTCGACGAGACGCGAGTCGAGCCCTTGCTGCGCGAATTCATGCTGCAACCAACTACGAGCAAAAAACCCACGCTCGTCCTCGAAGATGTCTGGCTCGACGATGAACGCACCTTTGAGCTTTGTTTCCCTGAAAATCATGATCACGCATTGGAGACACGACTACCGAGCATCTAGAAATGACTCGCTGCCCTGAATCGTATGACTACCGCACTAAACAATTCTTACCTCAGGAATGGGCACGATGAAACGTCCTCCTTGCCGCCTGTACTCAGACTGCTGCGCCAGAATCTCGTCGGCGAAGTTCCAAGTGAGCAGCAGAACGTAATCGGGCTTCTCCTCGAGCAGCTTCTCCGGCGCATAGATCGGCAGGTGCGTCCCAGGCGTGTAGTACCCCTGCTTGACCGTGCTGCGGTCGACGACGAAGTCGAGCGTTTCGCGCCCGATGTGGAAGTAGTTCATAAGTGTGCTGCCCTTGGCTGATGCGCCGTAGACGGCGATCCGCTTGCCCTGCGCTTTCAAATCATGCAGCAGCGTCAGCAATTCGCGGCGCAGGCGCTCGACCTGCACGCCGAAGCCCTGATAGAACTCCGCGTCGCCGACGCCCCATGCCTCTTCCTCTTCGAGCAGCCGACGGACGGCGGGCGACCGAGGACCAGAGCCTTTTACATTGTCAATCGCCAATGTTCCCTCGTCCTTGCTCGCAAAGATGCGCAGCGTCCCGCCATGAATAGGCAGTCGGGCGACATCCGTAATAACGAGGCCGTGGCGGCGGCAAAGACGGTCGAGTCCCGTCAGAGAGAAGTAGCAGAGATGCTCGTGATAGATCGTGTCGAACTCCGAACGGTCGATCATATCTTTTACGTAAGGCACTTCGATGACGGCGACGCCGTCGTCCTTCAACAACAACTCAAGCCCGCGCACGAAGCCATTAAGATCGGCGACATGCGCCAGCACGTTGTTGGCATGAATAACGTTTGCACCTCGCCCCTCGGCTTTGAGTCGTGCGGCGAGAGGCATACCGAAGAATTCGCAGATTGTCGGAATGCCGCGTTCCTCTGCGCCGATGCGCGCGATGTTCGTGGCGGGTTCGATACCGAGCACGGGGATGCCCGCCTGTTTGTAGTATTGCAATAGGTAGCCATCGTTGCTCGCCACCTCCATCACAAGGTTGTCAGCGTTGAGACTTCGCGCGGAAATCAATTGGCTAACAACTGCTTCGGCATGGCGCAGCATCGTGTCGGAAAAGGATGAGAGATAGAAGTATTCGCGGAATAACTTTTCGGGCGGCACTGTCTCCGTAATTTGAACGAGCGTGCAGGCGGGACAGAAGACTAGCTCGAGCGGATGTAGAGCTTCGGGCTCCGCGAGCTGTTCGGAGGCGAGCAACGCATTCGCGAGCGGGGTGCGGCCTAGATCAATAATCGAAATGAGTCCGCCCGCGCTGCAAGACCGGCACTCGGGCGAATGTTGTTCGTTCATGCGGCAGTTCCGAAGAAGGCTTGAATTCTCATCCGCGGTGGCGAGCCGCAGGATCAAGACTCGCTAACGTCTAATCCTTCTATGCTGCTTCTACTGCGGCGATTAAGATGATCTTTTAGATTCTCTATAGTGTTCCCTGGTAGCATCCTGCATATCCCCGGGTAACATTCTCCTGGAACTATGGAATGCGCTAATAATCCAGCGGTACTTGATCTGCATGCACGAGACTACAGAGTGAATTGCCATGCACTTCTCGCGCAAGCTTGGAAAATGCCTGCTTGCAACTCGGCATCGCCGCCAAACTAATCCCCAATACACGCGTAGGCCTAATAGCTTTGAGTCTGTATTAATACTAAGTCTTTCCGCCTGAACATAGGCGTTACCCCACCCTTCCATTCGGCGTAGATAGAAGAGCCTCTCGGGGATGCAGGCGAATGCTCCCAGCAGGGAAAGCTCAGTCAGGAGAAGAACATCTGGCGCGAAACTCTGGATGCACATCGCTCTGTTCTTCAAAGCGCTCATCCGTATCAGTCCGTATGATGCGTAACAGTTATCAAGTGACCAGAGAGTGACGTGAAAGCGTGAAACCTTGTCCAGGCCTCTCGTATCAAGACGCGTCGAGATTCTCTCCAGTAACTCGCCCGTAGAACCGATCCACGCCGCCTCAGATGTACACAATACTACAGACGAGTCATTGTCCAAGACCTCGACGCAACGAGAGATATACTCCTTCCCCCAATCATCGTGATCTGCCGCCAACATGAAGAACTCCCCTCTAGCCAAATCCATCACTCGCTTGAAATTAGCTAGCTGGCCCAAGTTAGTGTCATTGCGGTGATACTGGATGCGGGGGTCGCGCGCAGTATACTCCCGGCAGATGCGTGGCGTTTCATCAATCGAGGCGTTGTCAGAAATAATCAACTCAAAGCCCTCATATGTTTGCCCCAGCAGAGCATCCAGCGTCTGACGCAGGTATTGCGCGCCGTTATAGACCGGCAGCCCTATACTCACTAAGCTCTTTCTCTCCGTCATGTTATTGGATGTTCATGCGGCATTTTCAAAGAAGGCCTTATACCAGTCAATCGTGCTGCGCAGACCTTCATCCAGCGTAAAGAGCGGCTGCCAGTTGAGCAGTTGGCGGGACTTTGCGGCGCTGAGATATTGATGACGGATTTCGTTTGTCGCTTCGTTGCGTACCTCGGGCTCAAGCTTTGAGTCCATCAACGCGAGCAATCGGGCGACCAGTTCCAGCACCGTCACCTGGATCTCATTTGAGAAGTTGAACGCCTGCCCGCGCAGTTCCGGCTCGCGTGCCAGCGCTTCGGCCAGCACCATGTTCACCGTTGCGCCATCCTCGACATAGAAGTAGTCGCGCACATGTTGTCCGTCCGAACGGATCACGGGGCGCTGTCCACGCAGCACTGAGCGAATCGTGCCGGGCACCAGGCGGTTCCAGTTCAGATCACCGCCGCCGTAGAAGTTGCCGCACCGCGTGACGGCGACAGGGAGGCCGTAGGTCGCAGCGTAAGCCTGCGCAATCAAATCGGCGCACGACTTGCTCACGTCGTAGGGGTGGCGGCCTATGAGCGGCGCGTCCTCCGTGTAGGGCAGAGTCTCGTGCTCGCCGTAGGCCTTGTCCGAGGAGGCGACGACGATCTGCCTGACGGCGGGGCTCCGGCGGCACGCTTCCAAAAGCACCCACGTCCCGGCGACGTTGGTCTCGAAGGTCGAGACAGGGTTGCGATTGGCGATGCCGACGATAGTCTGCGCGGCGAGGTGGATGACCGTGTCTATCTCGTACTCGCCGAGCACGCGCTCCGTGTCCGCCTGATCGCGCACGTCGCCGCGCACGACTTTAACTTCTTCGATTAAGCGCGCGCGCACCAATTCCGACTGCGGCACCCAGTCGCGAACCAGACAGACCACATCAGCACCCGCCGCTATCAGGCGGCGGACGAGCCAGCCCCCGACTAACCCTGTCGCCCCCGTCACGAGCGTTGGCCGGTCGAGCCAGAAAGGCGGCGGGCCGTCATGCCTAGGTGATCCATCAGCCGTCACGGGCATCAATCCCAAACCTTCCAGGGGGCGCGGTGCTCGTGCCAGAGTGTTTCGAGCAGACGCTTGTCCCGCAACGTGTCCATGCACTGCCAGAAACTCTCGTGACGATAGGCCGCAAGCTGGCGGTCCCCCGCTAGCTTCTCCAGTGCATGGGCTTCGAGGCTGCAGTCGTCGCCGGCGAGATACTTAAACACTGCAGGCTCGAAAACCAGGAAGCCACCGTTGATCCAGCCCTCGCCGATTTGCGGTTTCTCAGTAAACTGGGCGACCAGATCGTCTTCGAAGATCAACCCACCGAAGCGCGCCGGCGGGCGCACGGCCGTCACCGTCGCGATTCGTCCATGCCCGCGGTGAAAGGCTAGCAATTCTGTCAAGTTCACGTCGCTAACGCCATCGCCGTACGTGACCATGAAGGTTTCGTCTTTCAGCCAGGGCTCCAGGCGCTTGAGGCGGCCACCGGTATTCGTATGTTGTCCTGTATTTCTCAGATGAATGACCCAATCTTCACAGTCGCTATCTTGCGAGTCAACAACACCCCGCGACAGATCTACTGTCATGCTTCCACTCAACGAACAATAGTCGACAAAGAACCGCTTGACGATCTCTCCGTGATAGCCAAGCGCGATGTAAAACTCATTGAAGCCGTAGTGGGCATAATGCTTCATGATGTGCCATAGAATCGGTCGGCCCCCGATTTCGACCATTGGCTTCGGTTTAATCTCGGTCTCCTCTGCCAACCGCGTACCCAGTCCGCCTGCCAGGATGACAATTTTCATGGAGCGCTACCCTCTCTGCGAGGCTTCGGTGGCCGTGGGAGTGAATTGAGAGGTCCAGTGTAGAAGAGGCCTGACGATTCCGGGCATCGGCCCCGCGTAGTCGCCACGCGCCGAATTCCCGTCGAGACTATCAATGACCTGAAACGCAACAACATCCTGCTCGAAAAAATGCACTGTCACCGAGTCCATCGTGCTCACCGCAGCGCCGACGATTAAAGTCCCTTCGGAAAGGAAATTTCCGGGTAACCAGGCGGTGCTTAAATATCGCCCAGCCGGGCGAGGGCGGTGTCGCCACTCTGCGTTGTGTTCGGATACAACAAAAACACAAATGCCCTCCTGGTTAATGAAGTGAAAATTGGGCACAAGCACCTGGCCCTCCTCAAGGACTTCGAATTCCATCTCGACCCCGACAGGGCAGCGGATGTCTATCGCGTCGCAGACTCGCCCGTCCTCGGTGCGCACCCGAACAGCGCAAAGGCGCACGATGTCGTTACCCGGAGCTTTACTTGGGTCGGGCCACTCGCGCGCGGCGGTTGTTCCCACTCCGGATCCTAAATACGTGCTGACCACTTCCTGAGACGGACCATCGCACAGCACGCGCCCTTCGTCGAGCAGGATTGTGCGCGGGCATAAACGCGTGATAGCAGGCATGTTGTGAGAGACGAAGAGCACTGTGCGTCCCTGCCGCCCCGCGTCCTGCATCTTGATGAGACACTTGCGCTGGAAGCGCGCATCGCCGACCGCCAGCACTTCGTCGACGAGCAGAATTTCCGGCTCGAGGTGCGCGGCTACGGCAAATGCCAGGCGCAGGTACATTCCCGACGAGTAGCGCTTGACGGGGGTGTCGATGAATTTCTCGACCTCGGAGAAGGCCACGATCTCGTCAAAGTTACGCGCGATCTCGGCGCGCCGCATGCCAAGGATGGCGCCGTTGAGAAAAACGTTCTCGCGCCCCGTCAGTTCCGGGTGGAAGCCCGTTCCCACTTCGAGCAGGCTGGCGATGCGGCCATATAGAGCAATCCAGCCTTTGCTCGGTTCCGTGATGCGCGAGAGTAACTTCAGCAGCGTTGACTTGCCCGCGCCGTTACGACCAATAACGCCTACGATCTCGCCCGCTCCGACCTCGAAACTGACGTCGCTCACCGCCCAGATGCACACCGCCTCATCCGTATTAGCATGGCGCCGCTGCAATCTTCGCAGAGGCGCGCGCCAGGCACCCATAAGTGTCTCGCGCAGGGTTGTGTAGGACTCCTTCCGCACGCCGAGCGTGTACTGCTTGCCCAGATTCTCGACTTTAATGATTGGATGCATGAGCGTTCTTTAGATCACCGCAGCGAAGGTCCTTTCCACCCGGCCGGCAGTAGTAGATCGTTGATACTAGTGATCACACAATATCGGCGAAAGTCTTTTCCATCCTGCGGAAACTATACGAAGAATAGAGAAGCAACAGCAATGTGATGCTCGCCGAAATACCCAGAGTGCCCCAATCAACGGGCCGCCCAAAGAGCGCAGAGCGATAACCCTCGATGATTCCTGTAAGGGGATTCAGAGCCAACACTCGTCGCCATTCGGGCGGCAGAAAGCTAGCAGGATAGATGATCGGTGAAACGAACATCCAAAGTTGAATAACGAACGGAATGGCGAATGGAATATCCCGATACTTAACGTTCAATGCAGCCATCCAAAGGCCCATGCCGAGTGCAAGCAGGACTGTCAACAGGACGACCGGCAACAAGAGGAGAATGCTCCACGTCAACGCTACCTGGTAATAGATCATCATCAGCGCAAGCAGAACAAACGAAATCGAAAAATCCAAAAGACCACCGCCAATCGCGGCGGTTGGAATGATCACGCGTGGAAAGTAAACTTTGGTAATTAAGTGAGCACTGGCGACCATGCTGTTCCCACTGTTGACGACAGCGTTTGAAAAGAATGTCCAAGGCAACAGACCAGCATAAGCAAAGATCGGATACGGGAGATTGTCGGAAGGAACTCCGGCCACCTTGCCAAAAATCAGCGTGAAAATAAACAGGGTAAAGAGCGGCTGGATGATGACCCAGGTTACTCCCAACAAGGTCTGCTTATAGCGGACCTTAACATCCCGCCACGCCAGGACGTAGAGCAATTGGCGATACTGCCAGAGATCGCGCAAGTTAAGCGCACTCCAGGTATGGCTAGGTTCAATGAGCACCAACGGCTCGTCCGGCAGGTCGTGCGCCTCTGGCTTGAAAGGCGGGTCTTCGGCAATCCCTGTCACCTGCATTGTGTCATGAGCTGTGTCCGCGGTAATTGAGTTCGGCGTGCTCTCGCTGTTGCAGATGGTCATACCGGTTTGATGCGGCTCAGAAGCGTTGTCTGTAGCTTGTCCCCTTGAAGTCGCAGTGAAATCCGACAAAGAGATTTGATTCCGCGCACACTTCCAGCCGATTCGTTAAGCCCAAAAAGGGAAGCCGCACAGGGCGGCAGCAACATTACAACCAACTCTTCTTTTTTCGAGTAAAACGCACCCCTCGGCTTCAGAGCAACGAACCGAGGCGCGGACAAAGGCGTTTTGTGCGCGCAATTTCCGGCTTACCGCGCGTTCTGCGCTTTTGCTGTGGTATTCAAACCGCTCGCGAAATGACTTACCCGGGTCACCCCTTCACTTTCCACTGCATTCACTTCAAATTACAGATTATCAAAATCGCCCAAAGCATACTCTGGCGTCATTTAAGTCGTCAACACACCGAAAGAAGCTAGCAGAAACGTGATTTCCACTCCTTGTTTATGATGAACAATTACGGCCATAGGAGCCGATTGATCCGAAACAGTCGTATTGGGAAGTCGTACTGAGCCAACCCGAGCTTTTGGTTTTCGCAGCTTCTTCTACACCACAGTAAGCCGAATAGTCCTTATTAAAAAAGCGAATCTCATTCTCCTCGCGAGGCTTTTAAGGCCAGCATATCTCGCAGCCCGTGATACTCCATCCAGAGCAGCCACTTTTCAGCCTTGATATTAGGACCACGCAAGCGCTCGATCAGCCCTTGAAACGCATATTGCACCTGCGCAGCTTTAGCACGTATCAGATAAAGCGGTCCGCCGTAACGCAGGAATTGCCAGTCCCCATAAGCGAAACTGAGAAAGATCAACGGCAGGCTGCGAAGCAATACAGAAACCGGATAGTACTTAGCCAAAATCTTGATGCGATTACGATCATGATAAAAGCGCTTGAAAAGAAGCGGTTTCTGCGATGCCTGTGCTACAGACCGGCTGCCCTTGTGGTATACAACCGAAGTAGGCGCGAAGACAATGGAATAGCCGCGACTGCGGAGCCGAAGAGTGAGATCAAACTCCTCGTTGTACATGAAAAGCCGTCGATCGAATAGCTGCTCGCCTTCAAAGGCTTGACGGCGCAACAACCCTGCACAGGCTGTAAATGCAGGCACCTCGGTTATCGCGCTGAACTGCCCTGTATCAGGTTGATTGAAGCCGAACGGCCACAGATAGCCCAGGTTGTTAAAACCGGCGCCTGCTTCTTCTATTACCGTGTTTTCGTCAGCGCGGTAAATCTTAGAATCTGCGCCAGCAATGTTTTCATTCCCCTCAAGTGCCTGAACTAGTTCGGCCAGCCACCGCTCATCGGCGACACAATCTGGGTTCAGCAGACCAATATACTCCCCCTGTGCGTTAGCAACTCCAATATTGCAGCCTTCCGCGAATCCTACATTCGTAGGCCACGCGATTACCTTTACCCAGGGGAAGCTCGCTCGCACGAATTCTACGCTGCCGTCAGCCGAAGCATTATCCACCAGTATGACTTCATCGGCGGGAAGTGTTTGTCTGGCTAGCGACTTAAACAGTTCCCCAAGAAAGTGATGACCGTTGTAATTGACTATAATAACAGAGACTTTAGCCATCCTCTTTCTCTAAAGGCAGGTTGTATTGACAAGCTCCAAAGCTTCTAATTTTGCTCGTAGTCTTTAATTATCTTCCCCATAAATACCAAAGAAAGTTTCTGGGCCGCAACTGTCCGGCGGTTACTAAATAGTGGATGTCGAGTTCCCATATCCAATTTAACAATGCTCGATGAAGCGGATTACATGAAATGGGATGCCTTCGGTGTTTGCAGAGACCCAGCGGTTCACCCTGAACTTTTCAGTGCATTCATTTCAAATTACTGAATATCGGAATCGCACAAAGCATGCTGTAGCGTCATTTGAGTCGTCAACAGCATCTGAGTCGTCAACAGCATCAAAACTATCAGAATCTTGATTTCCACCCTTTGTTTATGATAAACGATTACGGCCTGAGTAAGGGCGCAGCGCCCAGAGGCGAGATAATCTCACTAGGGCCGAGTTATAAGGATGAAGTACTGAGATTGAAAGGTAAGAGGGCGAATAAGCTTGTGCGACTTTGCGTTTACTGTCTGTCCCCGTCGGGATCACGGCGATCGTCGCAAGTGAGAACAACTCCACTTCGAACTCGAACTCGAACGCTGCGGCAAGCAGCAGATCAACTTGATCACCATTCTTAACTCCCTTCTACAGTGAAGCCTCCTGAAAAGCGTTGCGGCTGACGAATGCTAGCGGTTAGGAGGCTGTTCGAATTTATGGAGGCGCCTTTGAGCAACTCGATTGACAGCGCTGAGCTGTTACCTGCGACTCCCGCAAAACGGACACTTGCCAGCCGGGTTACCGGCATTTTCTCCTGGATCATGAGCCTCTGGCTCATCCTGATGACCGGCTGGTATGTAAATACTGCCGTGGACGGCTTGGAGCACCCGCTCGCTGGAGGCGACGATCTCACGTGGGTATGGGCGTGGACGTGGTTTGCAGTCGCGGTGGTCTTATCTCATGTGCTTGTCCGGCGGCGCCTCATCACTCTGATCTGGTTAGGATTGCTGACCTCGGTGGCAATAGCAATGATCGCTTTAAGCCATCAGATAGGGGCCGCGCTCATAACCGTGTGGTTGCTTCTCTTATCCTGGACTTGGGGAGATTGGACGCTTCGGCGAATGGGCCTGGGACGGTCGCCCCTCGCCCTCGAGAGGGCAGTGGTGTTGTTGCCGCTGGGTTTGGCGCTAATGGGCCTGGTCGCATTAGCACTCTCTTTGACTCAGCGACTGACATCGAAATGGGCCTGGATTATATTTTTGGCCCTGACCCTTGTTCAGGGGCGGTCTCTGCTCAAAGTCGTTTTAGCCTGTCGTCGTTTGTTCGTTCCTCGGCACCGGTCCGCGGAGGACCAACCGGTGGCCGAGACGGGCATCATCGTTGTGCTACTAGGGTTTGTGTTTCTGCGCGACCTATCGTGGGCCCTGGCGCCTGAGAGATTTTTCGACGCTTTGTCATCTCATCTGCCGGTAGCTAAGTACTATGTGGAGCATACGGTGGGTTTGATCTCGTATGGATATATTGCGAACCTGGCCGATTTGCTTTTTGCCGTAGCGCTGTCGCTGCATGGGCAGATCGTCGCCAAGCTATTGGTGTTAGCCTCGAGCGTGGTAACCACGCTGGGTGTTTACGCATTTGGTCGAGCACTTTTTAGCGCGCGCGTGGGAGTGTGGGCAGCGGCGTTGTTTTTTTCAACTCCTCTGGTGAGTTGGCTGTCGAGCACTGCGTACGTTGATGCCGTGGTGACGATGTTCTTGCTGACGAGCCTATTCGCGTTTTTCCGATGGCGTGAGGATCGACAGATGGGCTGGCTATGGGCCAGCGGGCTGCTGACCGGAGCAGCTATAGCTGCGAAGCTGAACGCATTGCTTGGGCTGCCAGTTATTGGATTAATTCTACTTTGGGATCTTATTCGAAGCCGTCAGCCCGCCCCTGAAAGACTGAAAGGCTTCCTGGGATATATTTTGGGAATCGGTCTGGTTGCGGCACCCGGGTTTGCTTTGGCCTATTCTCTCACCGGTAACCCATTCCATCCTCTTCCTCTTCTAGACAAAGTAGTCCAAAGTCTAGACAAAGGATTCCAAAGTCCCGCGGGCCCAGCGATCAGCCTGATTTCGAATTCCCACCTGTTTGGAATAGGGACTTCGCCGATTGCTTTGGTGAAGCTTCCGTTTGCGTTCACGTTCGAGACTCAGAAGTTTGGCGAGGCGCTCCCGGCTGGTGCAGTTGGTCTGGCTCTCGTGCTGCTGCCACTGGCCCTGGCCACAGTTGTAACAGGGGGTGCGCTGGCGCGCAGAGCGGCGATGTTGTTAGCAGTGTGCCTGGTGTATGGTGGTTGTCTCGCCTATATCATGCAATATGGTCGCTACTACATTCCAGTGCTGCCGGTAGTAGCGATCCTCGCGGTGCAACCGCTAGTTCATTTCTCTAAATCGAAATGGCTACGACGTGTCAATCTAATGTTGCTTGGGGTTGTCTTCGCGGCGCAGGTTGCTTTGTCTCCGCTCATGTATTGGAACTTCCCGGAGCGATTCCCGGTTGCTCTGGTTCTCGGCAAAGAGACAGAGGAATCTTACCTCTTGCGGGCGGTCGCCCTCTATCCCGTGGCGCAGTATGTCAATAAGAAAACGGGGCAGGATCAAAAGGTAATTGGTGTAGATGTAGAGAGTATACGCTACTATGTGAACGCGACCATGGTAGATCCGCGGGAAGCCGAATACATAGCAAATCTCTCAACACAGACCACTCTAGCTGCAAGATTAGTCGAGAAGGGCTTCACATATTTGTTAGTCAATCGGTCATCTTCATACAGCAAGGCGCCTCTTCCCGTCTTAAGTCTGCCGTTCCTAAGCCAGTTCACCACGCTGGAATATATAGCCAACAACGTATATATCTACCGTCTACACGACGTACCCGTCGACAGGGGCTCCATCGCAAACCTGCTAGATAATCCCAGCTTCGAAGTATTAAACGAATCGAGTTGGCCGGCGGGCTGGGTCGTAGTGGGAAAGCCTCGCATCGCGCAAAGCAATACGCAGTCACATACCGGGAAAGTAGCAGTGCGGGCTGACCCAGTTGACCTACTTTATGCCCGTGTGCCGGTCAAATCTGGAGAAATCTATTCACTCGGACACTGGACCAGAGCGGATTTGCCCAATCAGTTAGCGCGTCTTCAGATCAACTGGGCAGATGAAAACTCGAAATTCCTGGGCGTAAGCGTCGATGTTGTTGCGGCAGGGCCGGCCTGGGCTTGGCATCAATTCTCTGTTATAGCGCCAGCAGGCTCAGTTTTCGCGTACGTTCACGCCAGCGTTCACGAGAATAGCGAAGTATGGTTTGACGATCTTTCTTTTGTCCAGGGACAACTGAATCCGCAATGATAGAATGAAACGCAATGCCTCAGTGAACGTCAGTTCTTTTGATGAAGAGTTACCGGCGGCAGTCGGGAAATAGAGTGAAAGTTATCGTCGGCAATAGTTCAGTTGTGGTTGGGATCAAGCTCTTAGTTAACCTCAGCGCGTGGTACCCAGCATCAAGCCTGAGCATCAACTGCTTTTTCGTCGAAGCGGCGAACTGTGGCTGCGACTGCCGACAGGTCTTCTTGTGAAAGCTCGGCGTAGAACGGAAGCGAGAGCGTTTCGCCGCTTGCCTTTTCGGTTATCGGAAACTCTCCCGCCTTGTATCCCAGATCGCTGAACGCCGGTTGCAGATGAACAGGAATCGGATAGTGGATGCCGGTTGCAATGCCGCTCAGTTTCAGATGCTCTGCAAGAGCATCGCGCTGCGCACTGAAGATAGGGAAGATGTGGTGGACTGATCGGCCATAGTGCATCTCTTCAACCAGGCCCACGCCCGCATCGGCCAACAGGCTACGGTACTCAGCAGCATGTCGCCGTCGCGCCTCATTCCAATTGTCCAGGTGGCGGAGCTTCACTCGCAGCACCGCGCCTTGGATTGCTTCGAGCCGATAATTGTACCCAAGCATATCGTGATAATACTTGCGGCTTTGCCCGTGATCGCGCAACGCCTTTACTGTTCTTACGTAATCGCCATTGTTAGTGACTATGGCTCCGCCTTCACCATAAGCGCCGAGGTTCTTGCCCGGATAAAAACTGAAGCAGGCCATATCGCCCATGCTGCCGGCGCGGCGACCCTTGTACTCGGCTCCGTGCGCTTGAGCCGCGTCTTCGATGACAACCAATTCATGCGATCGGGCGATATCAAGGATCGGGTCCATATCGGCGCATTGGCCGTACAAGTGAACGGGCATTATGACTTTGGTGCGCGGCGTGATTGAAGCTTCGATTCTTTCAGGATCAATTGTGTACGAGCGCGGATTCACGTCTACAAACACAGGCGTTGCGTCCGTGTAACGAATCGCCGCCGCCGTAGCAATGAAAGTGTAACTGACGGTGATTACTTCATCTCCCGGCTTGATTCCTGCCGCGAGCAGCGCGAGGTGCAATGCGCTGGTGCCTGAGTTTAACCCCATCGCATATTGGGCCCCGCAATACCCTGCAAACTCTGCTTCAAATGCTTCGACTTGCTCGCCAAGTATGAATTGGCATTTATCGAGGACGCCGGCAATGGCCTCATTTACTTCGTCCTTGATGCCGAGGTATTGGGCTTTGAGGTCAACGAAGGGGATCATTTAGTCTCCTAGCTCAATTAATGCGCCACGCGCCCGCATTGACTTTTCAGCGGCTTCCAGCAAGCGGACTATTCTCAGGCCCGCGAAGCCATCAGTCAACGGGCGCCTGTTGTTCTCGATGCAATCGATGAAATGAATGGCCCCTGTCCGGAGGGCTTCGGTGTTGTCAAGCTTCGGAGCCCACATATCTCCAGAGCGGTAGCCAACTAGCAGTTCGTAGAGTGCTTCTGGCCGCTGCGAGAGGGTCACGCCTTTATCATAGATCTTGATTTTCTCGCTCGGCTCCAGATCGTCGTAGACAATCATCTTTTCGCTTCCGCCTATGAGTGTTCGCCGCACTTTCACTGGAGCAAGCCAGTTGACATGCATGTGCGCGATTTGACTGTTGGCGAAAAACAGAGTTATATATGCGATGTTTTCCGGCTGGCCAGGAATGTGGCTGATGCCTGTGGCGGATACTGCGACGGGTTTGAATGGAAGGACAAAATCCAAAATAGACAGGTCGTGAACGGCCAAATCCCAAACGACGTTCACATCGTGCTGGAAAAGGCCGAGATTGACACGGACGGAGTCATAATAATGAATTTCTCCGAGAGCGTTGCTCGCGACGAGTTCGCAAATCTTTCTTACTGCGCCTGTGTAGACGAAAGTGTGGTCTACCATCAAAAGGAGTTTGCGGGAAGCGGCTTCCTGGATGAGTTGCTCGCCCTCTTCGGAAGTGGCCGTGAGCGGCTTTTCAACCATCACATGCTTGCCACTCTGAAGCGCTTGCATAGCCAGTTCGAAATGAGATGTAACAGGCGTAGCTATGGCGATGGCATCAATCGTAGGATCGCCGAGCAACTCTTTGTAGTTACGAGTTGTTTTTAGTGAG
Source organism: Acidobacteriota bacterium (assembly GCA_038040455.1). Lineage (GTDB taxonomy): Bacteria > Acidobacteriota > Blastocatellia > UBA7656 > UBA7656 > Onstottus_A. The sequence goes on along the minus strand of JBBPIH010000061.1, from coordinate 3,059 downwards.
GGGTAGCGGTTTTCCAATTCTGCCAGACGCGGGGGACGCAGGTCGCTCACCGAAACAACGGTTGAACCGGGTGCCTCCATGAAATTCCTAACCAGGTTAGGCCCCCAGTATCCGTAGCCAATGACTCCAACACCTATCATTAACTCCTCTATACCATCACCCGTATTGAATGATTCGCGCTGAGTCTTGCTTCACTTTCTCGGTAATCCCGATTTCTGTACTGAGGCCTGTTGTAGCAGCCTGTGTAGCACCGAAGGCTATCAACAATAACCCGAATTCTAAATAAAGACGTTAAGGATGTCAAAGTCCCGCATTCGGGCACTTTTTTACGTGAGGCAACACGAGTCCGTGGATTCTGAACCATCACAGATTCTGAGCTACGCCCCAGTAAGAAAACCGCTTCTATCCGCTACTAGATTTCTGTTCGTGAGGCAACTTGTCATTGATCGCAGCTTGAGGGTTGCGGGTTCTTTTGATAGCCTTCGTCCACAATGCAGCCGGCCTCGAATGCCCATCTCAAAGAAACGTTCGTAGTAGGCGGGCCTGCCAGCCTCTTATTGTTGATTCTTTCCTGGCCAGCTTTTAAGTATTTCTTTTTCGGTGAGGCGTTCACCTATCTTCGAATCTACAACGCAAACGGCAGGCATCTATGGGAAGCAGCTTTCAGCCGCATGGATGGTATGTTCTTCCGGCCCGGAATCTTTCTTTCTGATATATGGTGGCATTTCGTCTTGCCGGCTGACCCGATGGTGTATCACATCAGGAACTTCATTTTCTGTGTTCTTAATCTCTTCCTGTTGCATCGCGTCTTGTTGAAGTTTGTGAGATCCCGGCCGGCACGGTTTATTGCTCTCGGTATCTTCGCCGCTTCCAAGATGCACATGACGATCATCGGCTACATCAATGTATATGAGGCATCAATCCTGCTGATGACTATACTGCTGGCCGTACTATTCTGGTTTCGATATATCGAGACGCGTCGCACGTCGGATTATTTCCTGACTTTTCTCTTCTGTGCCTTTAGCGCCTACAGCAAGGATAATGGTTTTACGGTAATTGTTATCCTGGCGGCGATGGTCCCCGCACTCGCCATTAAGCCGGGCGAATTGAAAAGCCAGATTCAATATTGGGGCGTCAGGTTTATGCCGTTCGTGATTGTCTCGGCATCTTACCTGGTTTTGCGCTACGTCCTGACAGGTCCGATTAATCCTGATAATCCGGTATATTCTCCCCGGCTCTCGTTTCCTAACGCGGTTTGGCAGGCGCAAGCGTTTTTCACAACCGTGGGAAACTTCTCCCTCGGTAGTCCCAGCTCTATGGGTGAGCGCGGACTCGGCGGTGTACTTGCGGGCAATTCCCAGGCAGTAGAGTTTGCCTTGTGCGCGGGGCTTTGGCTCCTGATTGTCTATACGCTGTGGCGGGGCCGTTCTTCCTGGCGCTTGCTAATCGTGCCGGTTGTATGGATCGGTTTGTATTTGTCCCCAATCTTTCTGATTCGCAATCATCAAGTTTATTATTATCAAGAACCGCTGGTTGGAGTCGCACTGATGGTCGGCATCTGTTTGGACCAGGCGAGGCGGGCGCTATTGACGACATGGGGTGTCGCGGTTGCACTGATAGCAACAAACGGCTTCATCAGCAATCAGCGCTCCTACTATGCCTGGCAACACACGGCGGATCGGGCAGAGGTAGTGAAGCCAATAGTGGCGACTCAAAAATGCAACCCGCCAAAATCGATAGTCTTCGTTACCTCACCTGAGCTGCGGGACTTCTGGACTTTCGCTATTGGTGGACCGATTGTACCTCAGTTATTAGGCTCCCCTGATACGCGGGTGGATGTGGTAGATTCCGCACGTCCGACCGGTCCTGACGCTCAGGTCTATAATCTGGATGTGCAGCTCAAGTAATTAGATCAACCGATCTGATCTGGTAAGAAGGGAATTCTAAGCCTTCTCGCATAGCGGAAGGCGATCTACGCGACCATAAAGCCCCGTGCGTGCTTTGCTTGGCACTGGTGAGGTGTCCAATCATGCTGTGGCTTGGCTACGCTTTTGCCAGAATGACCCTCGATTGTCGCCCGAAGTGAATATCATTGGGAGGTTCAGTCTGCTGGAAACCTGCGTTGGCGTTGGTGTCAAAGAGATAGTTGTTCTGCATCATTTTCGGTTTACGGCGAGGTGGATTTAATCATGAATGTTGACTATATTATTTGGCGCAGTAATCATCACCCATTGGAGAAGTGAATCCTACAGAACGCCTATTGAATAGGAGGAAACACCGAAATTGCCCATCTGTATCGCTGGTATGCATCGCTCAGGCACCTCGATGGTGTCTAGACTGATTCATTTGTGTGGTCTCTATCTTGGCCCCGAGGGTGAGCTTTCGCCTCCGGCCCCGGATAATCAGGAAGGCTTTTGGGAGAACATCCATTTCGTTGAAATGAATGACAAGATCTTGGCGCAGTTCGATGGCGGTTGGGATTTGGCGCCGACTGTACCTGAGGGCTGGGAGTTGCGCCCGGAGATGCGCGTATTGCGGGCCGAAGCAGCGGACCTGATTCAGCGCTTCACTCCTCACGAGCCTTGGGGCTGGAAAGATCCTCGCAATTCATTGACTCTTCCTTTTTGGATGCGTCTTATCCCCAACTTGAAGGTAGTGAACTGCCTCAGAAACCCCCTTGAGGTTGCTCAATCTCTGCAATTGCGCGGCTTTTCTTCCATTGCGTTCGGCCTGAACCTGTGGCTCAAGTATCATCAGCACGTACTTTCTACGGTGCGGGCCGAAGATCGCGTGGTTACACATTATGATGCATATTTCTACGATCCAAAAGCAGAGTTGCGGCGAGTTCTGGACTTATTGAATATCCGTGCTTCAAAGAAACAAATTGATCAGGCTTGTTCGGCTGCGTCTGCTAATTTGCGACACCAACGGCTCGCAACTGAAGTTCTCTCTTCAGAGCTTCCACCTGACATCTGGAAGTGCTATGTGGAGCTATGCGCCGAAGCCGGACCGATCTATCAAATGGCTTTGCGGAAGGAAATAACTGCAATAAATACTTC
>JBBPIH010000060.1:0-41006 GCA_038040455.1 Acidobacteriota bacterium | reverse complement strand
TAATGAGGACAAAAAAAGAAAACGCCATCTTTCTCATAAATTTGTCGCACACCCAAAGTCAGAGGTCAGAAGTCAGGAGATGGGGAGATGGGGAGATGGGGAGATGGGGAGATGGGGAGATGGGTCAGGAGTCTGACTTCCTTCTGACGTCTGGAACTTGTGACTTCTGACTTGTGACTTCTGACCTCTGACTTCTGACGTCTGACCCATCTCCCCATCTCCCCATCTCCCCTTCTCCCTTTCTCCCTTTCTCCCCATCTCCTGACCTCTGACTTCTGACCGCCAGTTTGCACGCCGTTCAACGCGTATGTTAGCATCGCGTTCTGGTGCAATATGGTCGAGCAAGCGAGTCCCATCAAGCAGACAGTTTTCGATAATGGCCTAACAATAATCTCCGAACGAATGGATCACGTGCGGTCCGCTTCTGTCGGGATCTGGGTGCGCTCGGGCTCGCGGCATGAAGCCGCCCTGCTTAACGGCATCTCTCACTTCATCGAGCACACGCTCTTCAAAGGCACACGCAATCGGACCTCTCGGGAGATCGCAGTCGAAAGCGACGCAATCGGCGGACACGTCGACGCGTTCACCAGCCGCGAAGTCGCAGCCTATTACGTCAAGGTTCTGGACGAGCATCTGCCGCGAGCTTTTGACTTGCTCGCCGACCTTGTGACCGCGCCATCGTTCGCCGACGAAGAGCTCGACCGCGAACGTAACGTTGTGATGGAAGAGATCAAGATGGTCGGGGACACTCCCGACGATCTCGTGCACGAGGTATTCGTCGCAAACTTCTGGCCCGATCATCCGCTGGGGCGCTCAATTCTGGGCACCAATGATACGCTAGCGACCTTCAACCACGAGCGCGTGGTTGAGTATTTTTCCAATATATACACGCCGCGCAATCTGGTAGTCACCGGCGCCGGCAACCTCGAGCACGAAAGATTCGTCGATATGGTCGGGGGATATCTAAGCAGCTTGAAGGACAGGCCAGCGAATCTGTCTGCGTCAGCTCCCTCGCACGCGGCGCGCCGCATAGTGCTCGATAAGGATCTCGAGCAGGCGCATCTGGTGCTTGGCATGTGCTGTCCGTCGATGACGTCGGCTGACCGTTACTCGGTTCATGTGCTCAACGTGATACTCGGGGGCGGCATGAGCTCACGGTTGTTTCAAACGATCCGCGAAGAGCACGGCCTCGCTTACGCGGTCTACTCGGGAGTGAATGCGTACACAGATGCTGGTTACCTGTCGGTCTACGCGGCGACTTCACCTGACCAAGTCGGCGACGTTATAAAGCTAAGCGTCGAGGAGTTCCACAAGTTCAAAAGCGAGCCCGTATCAGAAGCCGAGCTTCAACGAGCGAAGGATCAGCTCAAGGTGTCGATCATGCTCAGCCTGGAATCGACCTCGGCACGCATGAGCAACCTCGCGCGGCAAGAGATTTTCTTTGGCCGCCAGTTCACGCTCGACGAGATCCTCGAGCGCATCAACCGGGTGACGACGTCTGACGTGCAGCGCGTAGCCGGCGAGATATTCGGCAGCGACGAACTGGCCATCACTGCAGTAGGACAGCTTGGTTCCCTCGATCTCGATCGCGCACAAATTGCAGTTTAGTCCGTGGCCAGTGGCCCGTAGTCCGTGGTCGACGGCTAACAACTGACCACGGACAACTGACAACGGACAGGCATGAGATTGATCATCCTAGGCAGCGGAAGCTCTGGCAACGTGCTCTACATCGAGTCGGGCGCGACCAGCGTGCTAGTCGATGTGGGACTCTCAGCAAAAGAAACCGCGCGCCGCATGACCGATGCGGGACTTGACCCGGCTAAACTCTCTGCAGTCGTCGTGACCCACGAACACACAGATCACATGAAAGGCATTCGAGTTTTTTCTTCGACTGCCGAAGTGCCGGTCTTCATGTCCGAAGCTACTCGCACGGAGTGTAAGTTCCCGGGCGACGGCGAGAAGATTCCCTGGGGTGAGGTCATAGCTTCCAGTGTGCCTTTCCAGATCGGCTCGATGAACTTCTACCCGTTCGCGATACCTCACGATGGCGTGGATACTGTTGCTTTCACCGTCGAGTCCGAAGGCGTGAAGGTTGGAGCAGTGACCGATCTTGGGTACATCACTCAGTTGGTGGCCGAACAATTGCGCGGCTCGACCCTTGTGATGATTGAATCCAATCACGACCGGGATATGCTGAAAGTCGGGCCTTATCCATGGTCGGTCAAGCAGCGCATCGCGAGCAACATGGGACATCTGTCGAACGACGAGACGGCTCGCTGGATTCGCGAAGACTTCGACGGCCAGGCAGAATACCTGGTGCTCGGGCACTTGTCGCGTCACTGCAATCATCCCGAACTGGCGAGGTTGTCTGCGCTTCAAGCGCTTGATTACCACGGCTCACTCTTCTTCCGTAGAGCTGAAGAGCGAGTGAAGGTGGCTCTCCCGGATAGGGTGAGCGAGTGGTTTGAACTTTGAGGCACGGATTTATGCCTTTGTGCCTTTGTGTTTAAGTCTCCAATTATGATTGAACGATACACACGGCCCGAGATGGGCGCGATCTGGACAGACGAGAATAGATTTCAAAAGTGGCTCGACGTAGAGATCGCTGTCTGCGAAGTCCACGCCGATATGGGCACCATTCCACGCGACGCCGTCGACAAGATCAAACGCACGGCGAGCTTCTCCGTAGATCGCATCAACGAGATCGAGCGCACGACCAGGCACGACGTGATCGCGTTCACAACGGCGCTCGCTGAAAGCATCGGACCCGAGTCGCGCTTCGTTCATTACGGGCTGACCTCGTCTGACGTGGTCGATACAGCGAATGCGTTATTGATGCGCGATGCTGCGACGCTGCTGCTCGAAGACCTCGACCGGTTGGGGTTTGTGCTGAAGCGGCGCGCGATCGAGCACAAGCACACTGCGATGATGGGGCGCACCCACGGCGTGCACGCTGAGCCCACGACGTTCGGTCTGGTGCTTGCGGTTTATTACGCCGAGAACGAGCGAAATAAGGAACGATTGCGTCGGGCGCGCGAAGTGATCAACTACGGCAAGCTCTCGGGCGCGGTTGGCACATTCGCAAATCTGGAGCCCGAAGTCGAAGAGCGCGTCTGCGCGAAGCTTACGCTGAAGCACGCGCCTATCTCGACTCAAATAATTCAACGCGACCGCTACGCTGAATTCCTCGCGACTCTTGCGATCATTGCGTCGTCGATGGAGAAGATCGCGCTTGAAGTGCGTCATCTTCAGCGCACCGAAGTCCGCGAAGTCGAAGAGCCGTTCTCAGCCGGGCAAAAGGGTTCCTCGGCCATGCCGCACAAGCGCAACCCGGTGACCTCTGAACAGATTTGCGGTCTCGCGCGAGTTGTGCGAGCAAACTCGCAGGCGGCATTCGAGAACATTCCACTGTGGCACGAGCGAGACATCTCGCACTCGTCGGTCGAGCGGGTGATCGTGCCCGATTCATGCATCCTCGCTGATTATTTGATAAGCAAGACCGAGTGGCTGATCGACGGTCTAGGAGTGTATCCGAGCCGCATGCGCGCGAATCTTGAATCGTTGGGCGGCGTGACGGCGAGCGGCCAATTGCTCTTGGAGCTGACACGCAAGGGTATCTCGCGAGAGGATGCTTACGCAATCGTGCAGCCGCTTGCGATGCGCGTGTGGGACGACGGCGCAAACTTCCACGACCTGGTCATGAACGATAATCGCGTAACGGAAAAGCTCTCACGCGAAGAACTGGACGCGCTGTTCGACGTGAACAACCAACTTCGTAACGTTGATAAAATATTCCAGCGAGTTTTTGAGAATAGTCCGTAGTCCGTAGTCAGTGGTCCGTAGCCCGTAGCTTTGGGTTCGGACCACTGACTACGGACCACTGACGAACCTTATGAAAGCCAAGATCTACGTCACACTTAAACCTTCCGTGCTTGACCCTCAAGGCAAGGCCATTCATCACGCCGTCGAGACTATCGGCTACCGCGGGATTCAAGACGTCCGCCAGGGCAAGTATTTCGTCGTCATAATCGACGATTCGTTCTCCCGCGAAGAAGCCCGCGCCCAGATCGAGCGCCTGGCCCGGGATGTTCTCGCCAACCCGATCATCGAAGACTATCTGGTCGAGCTAGATTCCGATTCTTGATCGTGCGATAATTCCGCTTACGAACCCCCGGCGCGGCAGTCCCAACCCGCTAATCAAAGAATCGGAGGAGTAAATGAAATTCGGCGTAGTGATGTTCCCGGGTTCAAACTGCGACCACGACACCTACCACGTAATCAGTAAAGTGATCGGCCAACCCGTTGATTTCATCTGGCATCGTCAGAACTCGGTCGCGGACTGCGATGCAGTAATACTGCCGGGCGGCTTCTCTTACGGAGATTATCTCAGGACCGGAGCCATTGCCCGCTTCAGCCCGGTGATGGGCGCGGTCAAGGAATTCGCCGCGCGGGGCGGGCTGGTGATGGGAATCTGCAACGGGTTTCAGATCCTGTGCGAGGCTGGATTGCTGCCGGGCGCCTTGCTGAGAAACAAGAACCTCAAGTTCATCTGCAAGCACGTCAACATTCGCGTCGAAGCGACCGACACGCCGTTCACGAATCGCTGCCAGCGAGGGCAGGTGCTCTCGGTCCCGATCGCGCACGGCGATGGAAATTATTTCTGCGACCCCGATACGCTCGCCGAGCTGCAGCGCGAGAACCGGATCATCTTCCGTTACTCGGACCGGAGCGGCAACCTGACGTCTGAGGCGAATCCCAACGGCTCGCTCGATAATATCGCAGGGATATGCAATCGCGAGCGGAATGTGTTGGGGATGATGCCTCACCCCGAGCGCGCAAGCGAGCAGCTATTGGGAAGCAGCGACGGCCGAATTATTTTTTACTCGCTTGCGGACACACTTGCGGAGCTTGCAAAAGCATCGTGACCCTAAAGGTAGATTCGACTTCACAACTACCACACAGCCCTCAATCGCGCAGGCGCTTGACCGCGTAATCCGGCCAGCAAAACAGCGGAGCGTTTGGATCGGACGGATCGAATGAGTCCGAGGACTCGTCCGCTCCCCTGCCGAACGGCAACAGCGGCGTCGTAGCCGAAGCCGGCGCGGCGAACTTCGGATCGAGCGCCTTTGCGATCTGATCCCTCGAGTCTTCAAGGTGCAACCGGGTTGCCCGATCCGTCGCGTGCAACATCGCTCGCGCGATCATCTGATTCAGCGAACGAAGCTCCCCTCGAAGGAAGGGGCGCTGCTCGTCGATTACTGGAGCTCGGCCGTTGAGCTTCTCGGACAACAACTCGAGATAAGCCCGCTGCAGGTTGCGACGATAAGCGTCGACGCGCACCGATGGGGCCTCGAGCTCGCGCCAGATTCCCCTGCGCACATCCTCCAGAAACTCCGCGGGTTTGTAGCCGCTGCGCCATCCATCGCTTCTTGCTCGACCAGTCGATTGAATCTGGCGCCGCTCATCAGCGAGTTCAGCACTCGAAGCTGGCTGGCCTTGATCAAGTCGAGCGTTCCAACCGGGGAGATGCGTCCGAGCACCTCGGGTTTGATCGCCCATGCCGGAGTCGTGAACGCGTTCTCGTTCAAGAAGCGGACTGCCGAAGCTTGCTGCTGCTTTGGAACGGGCGTGAACAGAACGCCGTCCTGACCCCCGTACTTTTCCTGCGAGTTGAAGCCGCCGACGATCTGGGTCACGTGATTCAACTCGGTTGCCCATTGCCCGAGCATTCGGCCATACAACTCCTCAAGATCGTCGTACGGCTCACCGGGCCGACTCGTAGCCGACAAACAGCATATTTGAAACTCGCTCGAGGTTCTTGATGCCCATCGTCGTCGACTTGACCGCGTCCGCGTCGCCGACTGCTTCGGTGTTCTCTCCGGGATCAGAGGCTCGCGTGCCTGCTGTCGAGAATCGCAGCCAAGGTGTCTTGTCCTGCGCGCGCGCCCACTCGTCGAGCGTCTTCCGTTCCTCGTCAGGCGTGTGCGCGCCGGGAATTGGCTTGTAGCCCCACATCGTCGCCCACTTGTCATAAGGCCCGATGCCAGGTACCAGAAGAGCCGGATCGACTTTGTCCTCGGGCTGCACAACGTAGTTGAAGCGGGAGTAGTCCATCAGCGTCGGCGTGTGGCCCATCGTCTTGAGCCATTCCCTGTCGCGAATCTTCTCAGCCGGATAAGTGGCGCTCGCTTTCTAAATCTGATGCACACCGAGCGATAGAAGCAACTTGATAAAGCCTCTCCCGGTCGCGTAGCATATCGATTAATCTTTCCGTCCGCGTTCTTCAAAAAGCACTACCGATATGAACGAACCTGCCATCACCCCCGAACTCATTCGAGGCCACGGACTCACCGGCGAAGAGCACATCCGAATAGTCGAACTGTTAGGCCGCGACCCCAACTACACCGAGCTTGGGATCTTCTCGGTTATGTGGTCCGAACACTGCTCGTACAAGTCGTCGAAGGTCCACCTGCGGCGATTGCCAACGAAGGGCGAGCGCGTGCTTCAAGGCCCGGGCGAAAACGCCGGCGTTGTCGATATCGGCGGAGGCCTGGCAGCCGCGTTCAAGATCGAATCGCACAATCACCCTTCGTTCATCGAGCCTTATCAAGGCGCTGCTACAGGCGTCGGCGGAATACTTCGCGACGTGTTCACAATGGGCGCGCGGCCGTTGGCGGCGATGAACTCGCTGCACTTCGGCCCACTCACGGCGAGCGAAGATGCCTCGGCGGAAGAACGAGCTACCGTCGCGCGGAACCGGTCGATTGTGGCCGGAGTCGTCAAAGGCATCGGGGACTACGGCAACGCGTTCGGAGTTCCGACCATTGGCGGCGAGGTGCGATTTGCCGAGTGTTACTCTCACAACCCGCTGGTGAATGCATTCACGCTCGGGATCATGCGAAAGGACCAGATCTTCTATGGCCGCGCGGCGGGCGTTGGCAATCCAGTGATTTACGCCGGCGCGAAGACGGGCCGCGATGGAATACACGGCGCAACGATGGCGTCAGAAGAGTTCGGCGAAGAAGCTCAGTCGAAGCGGCCGACGGTTCAAGTCGGCGATCCATTCCTGGAGAAGTTGCTGCTCGAAGCCTGTCTTGAAGCTATGCGCGCGGGCGCGATCGTGGGAATTCAAGATATGGGCGCGGCAGGATTGACCAGCTCTTCGTGTGAGATGGGCTCGCGCGCTGGCAACGGCGTCGAGATAGACATCGAACTTGTGCCGCAGCGCGAGACGGGGATGACGCCTTACGAGATCATGCTCTCGGAGTCGCAGGAGCGAATGCTGATCGTCGCCGCAGCCGGCCGCGAACGCGAGGTCGTCGACATCTTCAAGAAGTGGGAGCTTGACGCTGTCGTGATTGGGCGTGTCACCGATGATGGTCACTTGCGAGTGAAGAGGAGCGGGCAGACAGTTGCGGACATTCCCAACTCGGCCCTCACAGACGAGGCTCCTGTCTACCACCGTCCGGTTTCGAAGCAAAAGAGTACCCCGCAAATCATAGTCGATCAGGTCGAATCGTCGACGGCAGAATTGGACTCGACGTTTATGCGGGTCATCACACAGCCAGTGATCGCGTCGAAGGAATGGGTCTATCGCCAATACGATCACATGGTTCGCACGAACACGGTGGTGCTGCCGGGCTCGGACGCGGCGGTAATACGAATCAAGGAAAAACGCCACGGGCTCGCGATAACTTTGGACTCGAACGCGCGCTACTGTCAGGTTGATCCGCGAGCGGGTACTAGGCTAATCGTCGCCGAAGCCTGCAGGAATCTTGTCTCGAGCGGCGCGCGCCCGCTGGCGCTGACGAACTGTTTGAACTTCGGCTCGCCAGAGCGGCCCGAGGTGATGTGGCAATTCAGCGAAGTTATCGATGGCATGGCGGAAGCTTGCGAAGTGTTCGGAACGCCGGTAACGGGCGGCAACGTGAGCTTCTACAACGAGACCGATGGCCGTGGTATTTACCCGACGCCGGTGATTGGGATGGTTGGTTTAGTCGAAGACCCTCGTCACATTACGACTCAATGGTTCAAGCAACCGGACCGCGCGATCATACTGCTTGGTGAGACTGCCAATGACCTGGGTGCAAGCTGCTACACGGCGGCGATGCCCGGAGGCCTCAAGGGCGGTGTGCCTCAGATAGACCTGCAGTTCGAGCGTCGAGTGCAAGGAGCCTGTTTGAAGATCATTCATGCAGGGCTTGTCGAGTCTGCTCACGATTGTTCGGATGGAGGGCTGGCGGTAGCGATTGCCGAAAGCTGCTTCTCAACCTATCGCCGGGACGCTGTTGGCTGTGAAGTGGATTTAAAAGGCGAGTTGTCGGCGGCTGCATTATTGTTTGCCGAGACGCCTTCCCGGATCGTGCTGTCGGCTGTGGGCGGCAACCTCGATCAAATCCTCGCACTCGCCCGCGAGCACGACGTCGCGGCCGCAGTGATCGGTCGAACCGGAGGCGACCGATTGGTGATAAACGTCAACGGCGAGCGCGCAATCGATCGACGCGTCGCAGAAGTTGAATCCGCCTGGCGCAACGTTCTTCCGCGAATGCTTGAGACCGCGTCGCTCGTCGCCGCGGAAGAGAAATGAAGCGAGTCGCCTGTATCGGCTGCCGTCTGTGGCTGCCCATTAGTTGAAAGGCGAGAGTGTCGATCTCCCATGGGGCAGCCACACAGGGCAGCCGATACAGGTTCATCCCACGATCCCGTGAGTAAAGTCCCAACCAAGTTGCAAATCTCCGCAGGCGGCGTCGCGTTTCGCAATCAAGGCGGACAACACGAAGTCGCGCTTATCTCCGTCGGCAAAGACAACCGCTGGCAGTTGCCGAAGGGGCTTGTCGACAAAGGCGAACCAACCGAAGTCGCGGCCGTTCGCGAAGTCCTAGAAGAAGCGGGCATCGATACTGAAGTCGTCGAGCGCATCGATAAAGTCGAGTACTGGTACTTCTGGAAAGAAGACGGCCTTCGAGTGCGTTATCACAAGTTTGTTTATTTCTATCTGCTCCGGTATAAGTCTGGCGATGTCAACGATCACGACCACGAAGTAAACGAAGCGCGCTGGGTCGAGATCCGCGACGCGATTAAGCGACTTGCCTTCGATACCGAGAAGAAGATTGTCGAACGCGCGGCACAAATGATCGACGACTTGCCTTAGTTGATCGTTTACTTCTGCTTTTGGATTCTCCTCTTTCTGATAGAATCTTCCAACCACGACGAAAGGTTAATCTTATGAGCGGTGCCACACCTGAAGGAACGAGACGATACGCCCAACGGATGAATTCGACCACTGCTCGAGGACACTTTCGCGAGCGGCACACGCTCCTGGTATCCTCTATCGGGCTGGGCACGTATTTGGGTCACTGGGATGAGCACACGGATCGAAGCTACGAGGAAGCTATCAAGCGCGCGACCGATCTGGGTTGCAATGTTATCGATTCGGCTATCAACTACCGCTTCCAGCGCAGCGAGCGAGCCATCGGCGCCGCCCTCAAGCAACAGTTCGAAGCGGGCAAAGTTTCTCGAGACGAAATCATTGTAGCTACAAAGGGCGGGTTCTTCCCTTTCGAAGACGAACCGCCACGCGACCCTCGAGCTTGGGTCATGGAGAATGTTCTCAATAAGGGTCTTGCGCAAGTTGAGGACATCGCCGGCGGCAGCCACTGCATGACGCCGCGCTATCTTGAAGACCAACTCGCTCGAAGCCTCGATAACCTCGGGCTCGAGACGATCGATATCTATTACATTCACAACCCCGAGTCCCAACTTGAAGTGGTCCCGCGCGATGAATTCAACAAGCGAATACGGGCCGCCTTCGAGGTTTTGGAGCACGCCGCCGTGGCGGGTCGCATTGGCTCCTATGGCACTGCCACATGGAATGGGTATCGGCAGCAGCCGGGCTCACGCGGGCACTTGTCGCTCGCCGATATGGTGGCGATCGCCCGCGAATTCGGAGGCGAAGACCATCACTTCAGAGCTATTCAGTTGCCCTATAACCTCGCCATGCCCGAAGCGCTCACGATCGTGAATCAGCTTGTTGATGGCGAGCACCTTTCACTGTTGATGGCTGCCGATCGGCTGGGAGTCACGGTGATGTGCAGTGCGTCGATGTTGCAGGCGAAGCTGAGTCAAAACCTTCCGCCATTCGTCGAGCAAGCCTTAAAAGGATTGAGCACCGACGCTCAGCGGGCTATTCAGTTCGTGCGCTCGACTCCCTGCGTCACAACCGCGCTGGTCGGGATGAGTCAGCGCTCGCACGTCGACGAGAATATGGCGGTTGCTCGGGTTCCTGTTGCAGCCGTAGAAGAATTCTTCAGCATGTTTTCGAGCGATGAAGCTTGAACACCCGGCTGGGACACTGTTCGTTTCGCAAATGATTGAAATCGCGTAAAGACTGCGATAAGTTGTACCGCCCTAAACCCATTCATACTCGTCCGGCTTACTAGTCTTTTGCACGTTCTCGATTGGACGCTGCGTAATGTACAATTAGGTATATAGTGAAGACTGCGGAACAGCGGATGCGCGATGGTTCCGCCTGGTAGAGTTTCTAAATGAAAAGCGTTGCGCCCACCAAAACAAAGGTTGCAGCGAATCCGGACAAGATAATCTGGATCATGCCGCTACCGGGTATCGCTTCGCGGCTCGCTTCCGCATTGGCCGATACGGTTCGTGAGTTGAGCGCGGGACCTCTCTCGTATCTTCGCGTCGCTTTTCTGCCAGAGCGCATTGAAGGTTGGTTCCCGATCAAGTTCGCTAGACTCGTCGGGGCATCGCTGGCTCACCCGGTGGAAACAATCGAGGGGGCTCTTGCGACCGATTCAATAGAAGCCAACCGAAGACGCCGCTTCCTGCCGATACTTGCGACCGTGGCTGTCGTTTACTTCGGGCTAGGCCTATATGTTTCCTACCTGGCATTGTTTTCGCAGTTCGCGCATTTGCGAGTGGTAAACAAGGCTTACCGCAAGTTTGACCCGAACACGCTACTTGCCAAACTATATTATCCGCCTCAAATGCTGCGGCCGGTGCCGAGGGGACCGGCGATGACGCTCGAAGAGATCCGCGAGCGGGCACAAAAGCACAAGCAAGAGCTGGTGCGGGCGAGGGAGAAGGCCGAAAAGGAAAAGAAGGAGAAAGAAGAAGCCGAGCGCAAGGCTGCTGAAGAGGCGGCCAAAGTTGCGGCTCAGAACAAGCCAGCTACGGAGACTAAGTTCGGAGAGATCAACATAGCTCCTATAAGAGATACCGTCGGAAACCTGTACAAGCTGTTCGAGGCGGGCGGGCTTGATATTACGGAGGCGAATTTCTCGGTGTTGGCCGGGTTCAAGGTCATGCCCGACGGATCGTTTGAAAACATCCGAATCATCACATCGTCCAAATCGAAGATCATTGACCGTAACGCGCTGGAGATACTCTCGAACATTGGCGAGTCGCACGCGCTCGGGCCGGTCGCTGTTTTGTCGTCGTCAACGATTAGTCTCGATCTAAACGATGACATTGCACGGATCAAAATCGTGGCCTTCGCTCCGACGCCGGAAATCGCCAAGGAGAAGGCGGGCCTGTTGAACGCGCTCTTTTGGGCCCTGCGCATGAAGGAAAAGAGCCCGGATCTGGGCCAGTTGCTGAAGCTGATAAAAGTGAAGAGCGACGGGAAACGCGTTGATACGGATTTGATTGTTCCTCGCGCAAAAGCGGCCGAGATGTTCCGCGCCTGGGTCGCGAACCCCGGGACTCCGCCACAATGACGTAGCATGGACTTTTTAGTCTGTGCCCGATCACTACCATCCATAAGCAATCACCAGGCACAGACTAGAGTCTATGGTACCTCAATCATTACTGTTGCCCCATCATTGGGTTGACCCTATAATATTGACGCTAACCGCCTCTGAACGTACGTAATAGGCGGTTTGCGGCTTCCACGAATGCCCCTTCTCCTCTGATCCCGACGACCATCATCCGGCTCCTAATGATCGAGTCAGCCCGTCTGCCGGGAATCCTCACCAGAGTTCTCGGTCCAAGCTAGACCTTGCGAGGCAAAGAGAATGTCAACGAGTATAGACCAGCTGCTGACAATCGCGTCCAGCAAGGGCGCGTCCGACCTGCACATCAAGGCCGGAAGCTTTCCATTCATGCGCATCAACGGCGAGCTTCAGCCGATGGTGGAGGCGCAACGATTGGCGGGCGAAGACTCGCTCAACATGGCGTTTTCCATAATGAACAACCGCCAGAAGCAACGGTTCAACGAGAATTCCGAGATTGATATTGCATACGCCGTATCTGGGCTGGGCCGGTTCCGCTGCAACATATTTCAGCAGCGCGGCACCGTCGGCATGGTGCTGAGAGTCATTCCAACAACCGTGCGCACGACCGAGGAGCTGCGCTTGCCGCCAGTGATCGAGAAGATCGCAAACGAGAACCGAGGGCTTGTGCTGGTCACGGGATCAACCGGATCAGGAAAGTCGACAACGCTCGCCGCGATGATCGACTATATGAATCGCACTCGCACCGGGCACATCGTCACCATCGAGGACCCGATAGAATTCCTGCACCGCGACAAGAAGTCTTACGTGAACCAGCGCGAGATCGACGTCGACACGCGAAGCTTCTCGGAAGCATTGCGCGGGGCGTTAAGACAGGATCCCGACGTCATACTTGTCGGCGAAATGCGCGACTATGAGACGATCGAGACTGCGATCACAGCAGCCGAGACCGGTCATCTGGTTTTATCGACGCTGCACACACTCGACGCGACCGAGACGCTCAACCGCGTAGTATCGGTATTTCCTCCGCATCAGCAGCGAGCGATTCGCTTGCAGCTTGCAAGCGTGCTCAAAGCGGTGATCTCGATGAGGCTTGTGCGTGCCGCTGACGCGATACAAGGCCGCGTGCCTGCGGTCGAAGTTATGATAGTGACTCCGTACATACGCGATTGCATCATTCACCCGGAGAAAACTGCGACGATACGCGAAGCTATAGCCCAGGGGACTTCGCAGTACGGTATGCAGACGTTCGACCAGTCGTTGTTTGATCTGTACACTCGCGGATTGATAACATACGAGGAGGCGTTGAACGGAGCGACCAATGCCGATGAATTCCGGCTGAGAGTGTCGGGCGTCAGATCGGTGTCCGACCAGGCCCGCGAAGATATGGAGCGCTCGCGAAGACGCACCGGTTCTCTCGATGCAACCAAGCCCGAGACCAAGCAATTCGTCAATTGGCTTTTAGAAGGAACAGAGCAAGTAACAAGGTGAACGGCCCACGCGGCCGGAAGCTCGAAGAACGCCCGGCGGCAGGTAGGCAAGGAACAACCGGCGTTGAACCCGAGCGTCACAGCGCCCGGCAGCCGAGTGAGAAAGTTATGGGGACAGCGCTCAAGATACTCGCGGCTCGGGCTTGTAGTGAAGCCGAACTGCGCAACAGGCTGAGTGCGAAGGGCTGGGCGGAGGCGGGTGTGGTTGAGGATTGCATTAAGAGGCTAAAGGACCTGGGCTATGTCAACGACGAGTTGTTCGCGCATAGCTACGCGAGCTACCGCGTTAGCTTGAAGCCGTTGGGCCGAGCCAGGCTGGCGCGCGAGCTCGCCGTCAGGAAGGTCTCTCGGAACAGTATTGACGAAGCTCTTGATCTGGTTTTCGGCGAGGTCGCGGAAGAAACCCTGATCGACCGGGCGATCGGGCGACGCATACGAACGCACGGCCGGCCCGCAGACCGCCCCTCCGCGAAACGAATGTTCGATCACCTTGCGCGGCTCGGATTTGAGTACGAACTGATTTCACGAAAGCTCCGGGCACTGAAGGCAGAGATTGAAGAGAGCGAATAGAGAAAAACGTGGGATTGAGGACTGCGGTATTAGTTTTACCCAAATCCGCACTCAAAGCGGGACGGTGATGAGTTACGGTAAGGACAGGCGCGTAGCAAAGCGAATAAGCTATATATGCGAAGTGCAGTGTGACGTGTCTGGCATAAGCCGTCTGGCCACCCGCATCAATGACCTCAGCCTGACCGGTGCTTTCATTGACTCGGTCACGTGCTATCCGCAGGGCACTGTTCTAAGACTCAGATTCCACATCAAGGATGTGCTGATCGAAACCACCGCCGAAGTGCGTTACAACATACCACGAATGGGTATGGGCGTGCATTTCCTGGACCTGCAGGCAGACCATGTGGCCGCCCTCGAAAGCCTGATCGACGGCAAACCGCTGGTCCTGGCGCCGACGCCTGCAGACCCCGCCGATGTGAGCGAGCGGAGACCGAATGGCTCGAACACACCCGATGTGCTGCTGGGAAATTTCGCGATCGTTAGCATGTTCGACGTCATTCAGATAATCGAGAACAACCGGCTTGGCGGCGCGCTGGCGGTGATGTCGCCCGCAGGCAACGGTGAGATTCACTTCAATGACGGCCAGATCGTCGGTGCGCATTCGGGCTTAAGCACGGGTACCGAAGCGCTCAAGAATGTTTTGCATGTCACCGAAGGCTCGTTCGAATTCAAGCGAACTTCTACTCACTACCCGAGCACGATCGACGCGCCGAGCAATATGTCGCTGATGTTGGACCTGCTGCGCGCAAGGGACGAAGAAGCCGCGGCCCTGAGGTAGCATAGACTCTACTAGTCTGTGTTCGGGGATGGCTCGGGAAGCCGAAGGACACAGACTAATAAAGTCTATGCTACTTTTCCCCTCTCCCGCCTGCCTTTGCTATAATTCAGCTTCAAGTTCGATAAAGACAACCGTTATGACTGGACACGAGATCAGACAGAAGTTCCTCGACTACTTTGCTGCACGCGGCCATCGCATCGTCAGAAGCTCGCCGCTGTTGCCGGCGAATGATCCGTCGCTGCTATTCACCAACGCCGGTATGAACCAGTTCAAGGATGTATTCCTTGGCCTCGAAAATCGCGACTACAAACGCGCAGCTTCGTCGCAGAAATGCGTGCGCGCCGGCGGAAAGCATAACGATCTGGACGAAGTCGGGCGCACGGCCAGGCATCACACTTTCTTTGAAATGCTCGGCAATTTTTCGTTCGGCGATTATTTCAAGAAGGAAGCAATCTACTTTGCATGGGACCTGCTCGTGAACGAATTCGGCCTCGAGGCGTCGCGCTTGTGGTTCTCGGTTTTTGGAGGAGACGACGAGGTATCTCCCGACGAAGAAGCGGAGCGGTATTGGCAGCAGGTAGGGGCGCGTCCGGAGCGAATTCTCCGATTCGGCCAAAAAGATAACTTCTGGCAGATGGGCGAAACCGGGCCGTGTGGGCCATGTTCGGAAATCCACTACTACATGGGCGAGCGGCCCGATGATCCTGAGTTCAACCGCGTTGAGTTCGTCAATGGACCGGGAGACACAACGACGGAAATCTGGAACCTGGTCTTCATGCAGTTCAACCGGTCGCAGTCGCCGGATGGTGCGTACAAGCTTGAACCCCTGCCGGCTCCCTCAGTTGATACTGGTATGGGGCTTGAGCGTCTTACGGCGGTGCTTCAAGGCGTGAAGTCAGCCTATGACACCGATCTTATTCAGCCGATAATCGACTTTATCGCGGCGCTTGCCGGCACGAAGTACGTTTACGATTCGCCCGAAGGATTTGCTATGCGAGTGGTCGCGGACCACGCTCGGTGCACTGCATTTTCAATCGCCGATGGTATTGCTCCCGGAAATGTGGGGCGCAACTACGTGCTGCGCAAAATCATGCGCCGCGCGATTTATCACGGCGAGAAAGGACTTGGGCTCAAGCCTCCGTTCTTTCATCGTGTCACCGATTTCGTAGTCGAGCTGATGGGCGAGCCGTTCCCGGAGTTGATCGCATCGCGACATCTGATCGAGCAGACAGTGCGCGGCGAGGAGCAGCGGTTCAGCCGGATCCTGACGGTTGGTGAGCCGAGGCTTGCCGAGTTGTTCGAGAGCTACTCTCCCGCTTCCCCGCCGATGCTTGAGCTTGCTCGCACGTACGATACGTATGGCGTGCCGCGCGATTTGATTCGGGTAGTCCTCGGTCAACACGGCACTGAGATAAGCGAAGAAGAGTTCAACGAGCAGTTCGATAGTGCGCTTCGCGAGCTTCAACAACAGACCGCGCCTTCAGCGGTCGAGACAAGCCGGCGCACGCGAGAAATCTATACTAAGGTTGCCACGCCCCTCCCGCGCACGGAGTTCGCCGGTTATCGTGAGACCGAGACCGCTGGCGCGCGAGTGCTGGCGATCATCGTGGGCAACGAAGAACGACAGTCTTTGTCGATCAACGAGACCGGCGAGATCATTCTCGATCGCACGCCCTTCTACTCAGAGGCAGGAGGTCAGATCGGCGACACCGGCGTGTTGGAAGGCGATAATGTGCTCGCAGCGGTCGAAGACACTTATTCAGTGGTCGCTGGCTATCACATTCACAAGACAAAGGTCGCGCAGGGCGAGCTCCGCGTCGGCGACGCTATCAACGCCCGAGTCGATGCGGAGCGCCGGCGCCGAATAAAGGCCAATCACACGGGCACTCACTTGCTGCACGCTGCGCTGCGCGAAGTGCTCGGCCCCCACGTGAAGCAAGCGGGCTCGCTGGTTGCTCCCGACCGACTGCGGTTTGACTTCACTCACTACGCTCCGCTTGGCGAAGGTGAAATCGCAGAGATCGAACGGCTGGTCAACAATGAGATTCTTCACAACCGTGCGGTCGAAACGCAAATCAAGCCGCTGGAGGAAGCGTTGAACTCAGGTGCGATGGCATTGTTCGGCGAGAAGTACGCTTCGGACGTTCGTGTTGTGAGCCTGCCGGGTTTTTCAACCGAGCTTTGCGGCGGCACGCACGTTCACGCTACTGGAGACATCGGCCCGTTAAAGATCATCAGCGACTCCTCGATTGCCGCGGGCGTACGGCGAATCGAAGCTCTGACTGCTGATGCTGCAATCGCGCGCTTCCAGGTTGACGAGCAGGTGATCGCAGAACTTGCAGAGCGGTTCAAAGTTCCGTTGCGCGACATTCCCGCTCAGGTGGACAAGCTTCAAGATCAGGTGCGCCGCTACGAGCGTGAGATTGAACAGTTGAAACTGAAGATGGCTCAGGCAGAATCGGCGTCAGCCGCCGATAGCGCGCGAGAGGTCGCCGGGATTCGTATCGTTGCGCGCCGCGTGTCTAATCTTGACGCGAACGGAATGCGACAGCTTGCGGACACGCTTTCGCAGAAACTTAAGTCCGGCGTAGTTGTCCTCGGCCAGGCAAATGATGGCAAGGCCTCGCTAGTGGCTCGTGTGACGGACGATCTGACCAAGCGGCTCAACGCCGGGCAGATCGTGCGCGAAATAGCCGTGCTAGTCGGAGGCAAAGGCGGCGGCCGCGCTGATATGGCTACAGGTGGCGGCAATGAGCCCGAGAAGCTGGATCAGGCTCTGGAAGCTACTTACGAGACAGTGGAGCGTCTGGTGGCTCCCAAATAAGCAGGCACGATGGAATCGGGGCGTCTCCGCGTTCTGACATGCCAAGAACAAACGCGGCTCAATACGTGGAGTGAGCCGCGTTTGTTTTGCATTGGCGTGTAGATCAGAAGGTGAACTTCAGCGCGAGCTGCAACTGCCTCGGATCCCCCACTCCGAACCTCAAGAAGCCGTCGAAGTTAAAAAGCGCCGGCGAGACTAGCGGGTTTATGTTGTTCTCGTTGTTGAACGTGTTGAACATCTCGATCATAGGCATCAGCGCCATCCGCTCGCCGAGCTTGAACGGCCTCTGCAAGCGCCAATCAAAGGACAAGAACTTATTGTCCTTGCGTGTGCTGTTGCGGCCTCGATCGACGTTGTTCAGTACGCGCGGACTCGGGGTGATTGGCTGGGCCGAACGCGCCTGTATTCTCGCGTTAGCTTGCAGCCCCCAACCCATCTCCGCGTAGGTGTAGAAGTTGAACTTGTGGCGGATGTCGCGATCCGACGGCGAATAGTCCTTCGAGAAGTCGAAGCGGTTGAACGAGCGTCTCGGTGAACGGATCGCGCTCGTTTGAGTCGTCATCCAGATCTCTTGATAAAACGTAGTTGCCTTCCAACTGAAAGCGGTTGCTGAATCGCTTCCTCAAGCCGACAGTCAGCGCGCGATAAAGCGATTTGGCCGAACTCCCGGTGACGAACACATCGCCGAGTTGTGGGCCGAAGATCGGAGCGCCGCTGTAGAATGAGGCGTCTCCTGTACCCGGAATGAGGATCTGAACCGTATTGGAAATCGCGCAGCAGACCGCGGGACCGGAACCAATGTTGATATTGGTAAACCGGGTCAGGTGAACGCCCTTCGCGTGAGTGAAGTCCACGTAAAATGCGACGTTCCGCGCGATCTCTTGCTCGAATGCCACGTTGGTCGTGTAGATACGCGGGTTCTTGTAATCGCGGCTGAAGACACGCACGCCGGTGAACAGAGGGAACTGACTGCCGGCAGGGGTGGTCCCACCGGGGCCAATCCCGGCCAGACCGGCGCCGCCACGCCGAACAGCCTGATGTTGTCGGTGCTTGCAAAATTGGTGCTCTGCTGCGCGCCGTTGGTGGTGATCGACCCGACTTGCGACAGCATATTCTGACGGGCATTGTAGATGCCCCAGCTCGCACGCAAGACTGACTTCCCTTTATTCGAAGTATCCCAGGCGAATCCTACCCGCGGTTGAAACTCTTTCTTCTGATCGGGGAGTGTTCCATCGGATGGGAACCTCGGGTCATTCAAGAACTGGGCGTAAGCAGTCTTCGCCGGATCCACAATCGGGTTGGGGAAGATTTGCGCCTCCCATCGAAGGCCGTAGCTGAGCGTGAAGTTCGGCCGGATTTGCCACTTGTCCTGGACGAAAAGGGCGAAGTCGTCGTTGGTGATCGTCGATGCTCCCGGCGGCGGTACATCCGGCAATCCACTGGGAATACCGGCCTGCAAATAGAACAACAGAGGTCCGCCGGTAGGATTGCTTCCGCCGCCACAGCTCGCAGGCAAAGTGACAAAGCTGCCATTCGAGCACGCGACCGTCCGCGGACCAAATCCGCCGGCCGCCGCCGGAGCAGCGTACCGAAGGAAGCCGGTCACACTGTCGAACAGATAGCGGCCAGTGAAGAACCCGCGGAATATCTGATCGTTCAGAGTGTGCAGCCACTCGCCGCCGAACTTGTAGGTGTGTTTGCCCGAGACGATCGAGAAGCTGTCTCTGACCTGCGTTCGCCAGAGGAGCTCGTCCACGTTGGGTTGAACGAAGAACGGGTTCCCGAAGCGGAACGTGGGGCCGAATCCGATCCCGGTGTCGGCCGCAAGGTTCGACAGGGTGGCCGACCGCGGACGCGACTCGCGCGCGTAAGTGAAATGAGCTTCGTTGAGCCTGGTCGGCGACAATGAGCTGAACAGGTTCAGGTTGAAAACGTTGATCTTCGACGGACCCTCGGTTCCATTGGCTGACGTGCCGTATGTGGCGACGTCGAAGGTCTGATTCTCGTTCTTCGAGTAGTCAAAGTTGTAAGACGCGGTGAGTTTGTTGTCGGCCGAGAGGTTCCAGTCCAGTTTGGTCAGCGTCGCCGTGTTGCGTTGGGGACGCTTGACGGGCAAGCTCTCGTCCTGACCGAGCCTCGTCTTGAAGAAGTTGAGCAGAGCGAGCCGCTGACAGTCAGCGCTGCCGTTTATCAGCGCTTCGTTTGCACCAATCGTCGGTGCTGAAACGGAGCACGGAGTACCGATCGATTCGCTCAAATTGAAGCGGGTCAGATTTGCTATGATCTGCTCGAGTGCGCCGAAGAAGAAGATCTTGTCTTTGACAATCGGCCCGCCGACTGTTCCGCCAAACTGCTCCCGGTGAAAATCCGTAAGCGGCTTGCCGTCGGAGGTATCTGCGCTCAGTGCTTCGAGTCGCTGAAAATAGAACAGGCTGCCGTGAAGATTGTTTGTGCCCGACTTGGTAATGACGTTGACGACGCCTCCGGCCGTGCGACCAAACTCAGCGCTGGCTCCGGTCGCGATGACCTAAAACTCTTTGACGGCTTCAAGAGTGATATCGATAGCGGCTCGCTCGCCGCCCGCCTGCTCGCCAAAGAACCCGTTGTTGTAGTCCCCGCCGTCAAGACTGATGTTGTTGAAGATGCCGCGTTGTCCGGCGAAGCTGATCTCATCGCCGTCGGGTCCCTGCACGATGCTGACGCCAGGCGTGAGCGTCAGCAGATCTTCAAACTTGCGTCCGAGAATTGGCAGGTTGCTGACCGACAACTCGTTGAGCGTTGAGCTTGACTCAGTCTTAACCGTGTCGATGGTCGGCGCCGCGGTGATCGTTATGCGTTCCTCAAGTCGAGAAACCTTCATGTTCAGAGTCAGCGAAATTGTCTGACCAAACAGTCAGTTCCAGGTTTTCCTGGAACGAGGGTGGCAAAGCCCTGCTTCGAGATCGTCAGCGTGTAGCGACCTGGAGACAATTGAAGAAACACGAAGCGGCCGTCCGTGTCGGTGGTCAAGGATCTCGAGAAGTTGGTGTCTGGATTCTTAACTTCCAAGTTGGCGCCGGGCACTACACCGGCCTGCTCATCCAATACTGTGCCCTGAATCACGCCCGTGGTTGTTTTGAGTTTGGGCAAACACTCCCGATGCCAGTGCAAGCACGAGGGGAACACCTGCAGCGACGAACCGTATCAGTCTTTTCATGGTTGTTCTCCGGTTCTATGTGGCGGACTTGTTGTAGATTCGATCGGCGCATTTGTAGAACACTTTGAGGGGCGAAGTCAACACGAAACTATAGCGACCTGCGATGCTATGCAGGGACCCTTGGGTTCGGCTCTGAACAGCGGTTGAAACCGTAGATCGCACATTCTGCGTGGCGTCAGAATGTGCTTGACCAATGCGTCTATCGGACTCATGCTGAGGGCGATATTCCTCTGATCAGTTGTCCCTCAGGGTATTGAGACAATGGTCGCCATAATCATTATTTCGTTTCTTGCATTGATGGGAGCCGCTTTCTCCATCTACTTCTGGCAACGAACGCCGTCAAACGCAGCCTCGAGCCGTGATCTTCCACCGCGGCAATCGGCTGGTTTGTTCGATGTTTCTGAACCGGCTGCACTCGCTGAGCGGCAAGTGGCCGACGCCTCGAAACGCCGCGCTGAGCTGCTCGCCCGCGCGAAAGGCGGGGATCTGGATGCGCTTCCTGCAGCCCTCTCTGAGCAAGACGCTAAGGTATATGGCGACATCTTGGACGCGCTGGTCGAGTGGGCTTCCCATCGTCAGGAAAACCTCAACGCTCTCGTCTCGCATGTTTCGAAGAGCAATGAGCTTCGAGCAAACAAGCAGTTGGCCGAGCGCCTGATTGACACGTGGAAGACAGCACCCGATCGACGTTCGACAACCGAGATGCTGCACATTGCCGCGCTTTCAGACGATGCCGAGACTTATCAACAAGCAGTCGAATTGGTCGTTTCATTCTGGCAACGCGGAAGGCTCACACGCTTCTCGGCCGAAGAGTTGGCCGAACTTTTCGAGAGCCAATACTGGATACTCGCGCCTGAAGCGAGACGCGGAGGCGCGGGCTTTGCGTTGAAACGCAAGCTCGCCGGCATTCGCCGTGAACTAGCGGCGGCGACGCCCGCGCGTTGAACCTTGCGCCTCCATTTAGCCGCTAGCGATCGAGGTCAATCATGAACCCTAACGCTGTTCAGTCTCTCATCCCGTACCTGGTGATCGCATTCGTCGTGATCGTGCTGCTTTTCCTCGTTCTGCGGCGAATATTGGTCAACGTCGGCGCGCGTGAGATCGCAATTAAAGAGCGGCGCTACCTGGGCGCCAAGATGCCGCCCGGCCGCGTAGTAGCAACCGAGGGCGAAGTCGGCATTCAAGCCGACGTGCTCAAGCCCGGACTTCATATGATCAAGTGGCCTTTCGAGAAGGTGATTCGCAAGTTCCCGTTGATTGAAATTGGCGCCGACGAGATGGGCATCATCGAAGCCATCGACGGCGAGCCGATGCCGCCGGGAGGAATCTTCGCCGCCGATCGCGCTCAAAACGCGCACAACAACTTTCAGGACCCGATCGCGTTCATCAAGCGCGGCGGCGTCAAAGGCATTCAGCTTCGAACCCTGCCGCCGGGCCTGTGGCCGATTCATCCTTACCTGTTTCGCGTCTCGGTAACGAAAACGACGGTTATCCCGCAAGGCAAAGTGGGCATCGTCACATCTGCTGATGGCGCACAACTCGACCCTGGCCGTTTGCTCGCGAAAGCGATCCCCAAACACCGCAACTTTCAGGACGCCGAGCAATTCATCGCGGCTGGCGGACAAAAGGGACCACAGGTTGACATCCTGACGCCCGGAACTTATCGCATACTGACCGACTCGACGCCGCTTGAAGGAGGCGGCGAGCGCAAGCCCGGTTTGTTCTTCGTGCGTCTTAACGATGCGACCGCGATCCAGGAAAATCAGATTGGCCTCGTTGAAGCGTTGGACGGCGCGACGCTGGACTCGCGAGATTACGTCGCCACTCAGGTCGAGGGCCACGACAACTTTCAAGACGGCAACGAATTCATCGGTCACGGCGGGCAGCGAGGGCCGCAGAAAGACATACTGCTTCCGGGCACTTACTACATCAACTCGATGCTGTTCAAAGTGATTCCCGAAAGTGCGAAGGAAGTGAAGCCGGGCGAAGTCGCGGTGATCGTTTCAAACGTCGGCAAAGACCCTTCGGAAGAAGTGCGCCGCGCAATGGCTGCAAAAATTCGAGAGCGCTTAGAGCGGGAAGAACAGGAGCAAGTGGCGCACGCGGCAGCACTGCTCGACGACAAGGACACTGTTGCCGAGATCAAAGAAGACCTTGCGCTCACGGACCCTGCGGACGAGCGGCTGGACGCAGGCGCTCACGAAGCTTATGTTGTGCCCGCCGGCTTTCGCGGTATACAGGAGACTGTAGTTGGGCCGGGGCGCTACTACGTCAACACGCTCGCTGTGACGCCAATAGTCATACCGACAACGAACCAAACCGTTGAATGGACTTCTGGCGAAGTCGCAAACACCTTCAATCCGTTCGAAGTGATTTCGAAGGACGGCTTCACGATGCAGCTCGAAGTGCGGGTGGTTTTTAGAGTCAAACCCGAAGACGCGCCTTTTATGGTCGCTAAGATCGGCTCGGTCGACCGGTTGATTCAGAACGTGATGCACCCGCTGATCGACTCGATCTTCCGCAATCAGGCTTCCGAGTCGTCGGCGATGGCTTACCTGCAGAATCGTCACGAAGAGCAGGAGCGCGCTGAAGCTCGGGTGCGTGCCCACCTCTTGAAGTACCACGTAGACGTCGTGAATGTTTTGATCTGTCACATTCATCTGCCCGAAGAGTTGATGAAGACCCAGACCGAAAAGATCCTCGCCGAGCAGAAGCAGCACATGTTCAACGCGCAGCGCGAAGCTGAAGAACGGCGCATTCAATTAGAGAGGACCAAAGCGCAAGCCGACAATCAGGTCGCGTTGATGGCAGCGACCGTCGGCGTGGAGATCGCCGGCAAACGCTCGGAGCAACGCAAAGCTGAAGGCGAGGGCGAGGCGAGCTACATTCTAGCTACAGGCAAGGCCGAAGCGGAAAAGGTTCGGCTCATGGGTGAAGCTCAGGGCGTAGCTTACGCCGAACAAGTCAACGCGATCGGACCGCAAGGCGTCGCGCTGGTTGAAACCTTGAAAGTAATCGGCGAAAAAGGTGTGCGCATAACCCCGGATGTGCTGGCTACGGGTGGCTCGGGCGACGGCGCAGGCGGCATTGGCACATTGCTGCTGCTGAATCTGTTTCGCGACCGGCTCGAGCTTGGAACCCAAGCCAACAACGGTGCGCCCGTAGCTTCAAAGCAGAAGTAAGCGCAGTTCAACTCGGTGGCAAAGTGATGAAGCGTGCGCGATGAGGGCTAACTGGGGTTTGGAATGTGACGTAAACTCAAAGCTTGCGCAGCCCTACCCTTGCGGGGCATTATTATTGACAGGGTGTGGCTCTGATGGTAAGTTGACCTCGAATTTCCAGTCGGGCGTGCCCCCCATTAAGAACATATGACAAAGAGAAGCGGTAACAGGTTCGATGACCGCAAGCGTGAGATATTCGCGACGATTGTAAAAGATCACATCGCCACGGGTCAGCCTGTGGGTTCGTTTGCGCTTGCCAAGCAGTCGCGTGAGAACCTTTCTTCCGCTACGATCCGCAACATCTGTGCGGAGCTTGAAGACGAAGGTTATTTGACGCACCCGCACCCGTCGGCGGGGCGATTGCCCACTGATAGGGGCTACAGGCTTTACGTTGACAATTTCATAGGCTCGACGAAGCTTTCGCGAGCCGACGCGGCGAGAATAAATGAACGTTTGCTCGATGAGCAGTCGCTGGCGAATCCGGAACTCCTGATGGAGCGCACGAGCCGGCTACTGTCGCAATTGTCCGACAACGTCGGCATAGTGGTGTCCCCCTCCAGTTCGAGGGACATACTTCAGCACATCGAGTTCGTCAGGCTGCCAGACTCGCGCATACTGGTCATTACAGTCTCCAGTGCGGGCCGAGTGCAAGACCGCGTGGTTCGCATTGATGCTGAGTTCACGCAGGACGAGCTGAATTCAACTTCCCGTTATCTGGTCGAGAACTTTCATGGCTGGACGCTGGCGGAGATCCGCGATGAGTTATTGCTTCGGATGAGCGAAGAGAAGGCTCTCTACGATCAGTTCCTTCGCAACGCTGTGCTATTGTGCAGCCAGAGTTTGCAGGAAGGCGATCAGCCCGACGTTTTTATAGAGGGAGCTTCAAACATAATATCGAAGCCTGACTTCGCGGACACTGAGCGCATTCGAGCGTTATTTAAGATGTTTGAGCAAAAGAGCCGCATCGTTAAGATATTGAATGAGTGCGTCGAGAGTGCCCGACGCGAGGCTGTGGCCGTGCGAATAGGCAGTGAGAATCGATTTGCCGATCTGCGCGGTTGTACGGTGATCGCTTCACCGTGCGTTTATCCTGGAGGCGCTGCGCTGGGCAGCATCGGCGTAGTGGGACCGACCCGCCTCGAATACGAACGGCTGATCGCAGTAGTAGATTACATTGCCAGGTTGTTCGAACGCGCACTCGACGGAGGTTCGGCTAGAACGCTTTAATTCCTCGGCAAGTGAACGACAAGAGGGGAAGATAGAAAAAAAGGAAAATGCGAGACAAGAAGAACGAGGCACGTGATATACCCATAAGCTTTGATGGCGAAGAGAGGCTCGAAGCAAACTCAGAAGACGGATCTGACAAGCCCCCCGGACTGGAGCTGGCATCTGGCCAAAGCGATCAGCTGGAAAGCGTGGAAGCGGCGCCGGAAGAAGTTGATGCTCCTGAACCAGATGAACCTCAGCAGGACCAATTTGCTCAGCAGCAAGCCGAGATCAAAGCGCTGATGGCAGAGAAGGCTTCGCTATATGATAAGTTGGTCAGACGGCAGGCCGAGTTTGAGAATTACCGGAAGCGGGTTGAGCGCGAACGCAGCGAAACCTATCAGCACGGCCGAGATGACGTTCTGTTGCAGTTTCTTCCGGTCGTCGACAACTTCGAGCGAGCGCTGTCGAGCTTGGAAACAAGTGAAGGCGACGCGGAAGCGCTGCGACACGGCGTCGAATTGATTCACAAGCAGTTCAAGGACGCGTTGTCGAAATTCGGACTCGAACCGGTTGAAGCAGTCGGGCGAGCTTTCGATCCACACGTTCACGAGGCGGTGACCACCGAAGCGACCGACAAGCACGAAGAGAACACCGTGATCGAAGAGTTTCAGCGAGGCTACAGGATCGGCGACCGGTTGCTGCGTCCGGCGAAAGTTAAGGTCGCCTCCAGCCCCGAAAAATAGTGGTTCGGGTTCAGGGTTCCGAGTTCCGGGATGGTCCTCGATGATTATTCGAACTCTGAACGTGGAACCTTGAACACGGAACCGTTAATTCCAGCCCCTATCAACTAATCAGTACCCTCTATTACCTTCTCGCTTTAGGTGTGGATAGGAGGCAGTCTCTCATGGGCAAAGTTATTGGAATAGACCTCGGCACGACAAACTCATGCGTTGCAATATTGGAAGGCGGCGTTACGCAAATAGTCCCGAATAAGGAAGGCGGGCGAACCACGCCGTCGGTGGTCGCTTTCACCGAGAAGGGCGAGCGATTAATCGGCCAGATAGCCAAGCGCCAGGCAATAACGAATTCTGCAAATACGATTTATGCGGTGAAAAGGCTGATGGGTCGCAAGTTCGACTCGCTGGAAGTTCAACGCGCTTGCGAGGTCTGCTCCTACGAAATCACCGAAGCGGCAAACGGGGACTGTCGCGTGCGAGTGCGTGGCCGCGATCATTCGCCGCCCGAGCTTTCCGCGATCTTGCTTCAGCGGTTGAAGCTGGCAGCCGAGGAGTTTCTTGGCGACGAAGTGACTGAAGCAATCATTACGGTACCCGCATACTTCGATGACATTCAACGGCAGGCGACAAAGGACGCGGGCAAGATCGCAGGCCTGACCGTTCAGCGCATCATCAACGAACCGACGGCTGCCGCGCTAGCTTACGGGCTTGGCAAACGCGAGAACGAGCGGATCGCGGTGTACGATCTGGGCGGCGGCACCTTCGATATCTCGATTATGGAGATGGCCGACGGCGTTTTCGAGGTGCTGTCAACTTGTGGCGATTCGTTCCTTGGCGGCGAAGACTTTGACCAGCGCATTGTCGACTGGATGATCGAGACGTTCAAGCAGGAAACGGGAATTGACTTGCGTCCCGACAGACTCGCCCTTCAAAGGCTGAAGGAAGCGGCCGAGCGCGCGAAGTGCGAGCTTTCGACCGCGACCGAGTCGCAATTGAATCTGCCTTTCATCGCTGCGGATCCAACCGGTCCGAAACACTTCAACAAGACTCTCGCTAGAACGAAGTTCGAAGAGCTTGTCGTCGATCTGGTCGAGCGCACGATCGAGCCCTGCCAGAAAGCGATCGCAGACGCCAAGCTCACTCCCGAAAAGATCACAAAGGTGCTGCTCGTCGGCGGTCAGACTCGCTCGCCGATCATCATCAACCGCGTGCGCGAAATCTTTAAGCGGGAGCCGTCGATCGAGATCAACCCTGACGAGGTTGTTGCTATTGGAGCGGCCATTCAAGTCGGCGTGCTCGCCGGCGATGTCAAGGATCTGATACTGCTCGACGTCATCCCGCTGTCGCTGGGCATCGAAACGCGCGGCGGATTGTTCACCAAGCTTCTGGATCGCAACTCGACCATACCGACGAAGAAGAGCCTCGTCTTTACAACGGTCGCCGACAACCAGCAAGTCGTCGAGGTGCATGTGCTGCAGGGAGAGCGCGATATAGCCGCTGGCAACCGCAGCCTCGCGCGCTTCGAGCTTGTCGGTTTGCCGACGGCTCCGCGCGGTCTGCCTCAGATCGAAGTTACTTTCGAGGTAGACGCTGACGGAATCGTTTCGGTTTCGGCGCGCGACAAGATGACCGGCCTCGAACAGGCGATGCGAATAACGCCGTCTTCGGGGCTGTCAGCCTCTGAGATCTACGACCTCATAGAAGAGGCGAATCGGAACGTTGAGACCGACCGCCGCTTGAAGGAGATCATCATCGCGCGAAACCGCCTGGAAGGGTTGCTTCAGAACACGGTGCGGTCTTTCGCGGAGTTTGGCTGGATGCTCCCGGCAGATGACCAGGGCTTTGTACGCACCACGATTGAACACGCGCGCGACACATTCGCGTCAGAGGAC
The DNA here is from genome assembly GCA_038040455.1 of Acidobacteriota bacterium. GTDB lineage: Bacteria > Acidobacteriota > Blastocatellia > UBA7656 > UBA7656 > Onstottus_A. The sequence continues at coordinate 13,339 of JBBPIH010000060.1, read as the reverse complement.
TCGACCGAGATGCGTTACACGCTGGAACAACTCGAAAAAGCCGCTCGCATGATCACCGACGCGATGTTCCGGCCGACGGGGCTTGCATCGGGTTCGGACGAAAAAGATAGAGAAGAAGAGACCGCGCCGTTTTCAGAGGTGTTGTAGAGTTTGCTATAATTGGTTGCCTATTAGTTTCTGGTTTCTAGTTTCTAGTGCCTGGTTACGGGAACCAGAAATCACAACCAGGAACCACAACCAGAAACCAGAAACTAGGAACCAATATTTGAGCAGCAAACGCGACTACTACGAGGTTCTGGGCGCTCGCCGCGAGGCGACCGATCAAGAGCTAAAACAGGCATACCGGCGCCTCGCGGTTAAATGCCATCCCGACAAAAATCCAGGCGACCAAGAAGCCGAGGAGCGCTTCAAGGAGTTGAACGAGGCGTATCGGGTGCTCTCGCAACCCGAGCTTCGCGCACGCTACGACCGATTCGGGCACGCAGGAGTTGGGGCGGGCACCGCGGCGGGCGCAGGCTTCGGCCAAGGATTCCCCGGCTTCGAAGACCTTTTCGACATGTTCGGCATTGGGGAAATGTTCGGCGGCCGAACCAGCCGCCGAGCGGGACCTCGCCGTGGCTCGGACCTCAGATATGACATAGACCTCACCCTCGAAGAAGCTGCCGACGGACTGAAGACTAAGATTCGCGTGCCCCGGCTCGAAACCTGCGAGGTCTGTCGTGGAACCGGCGCGGCCGAAGGCTCGCAGCCCGCTCGCTGCTCCACGTGCTCGGGAAACGGGCAGGTCCGATATCAGCAAGGCTTCTTTTCAGTCAGCCGCACCTGCTCGACGTGCCGCGGGAGCGGAAAGGTGATAAAGGATGTGTGCCGCGGGTGCCGCGGCGAAGGCAGGGTTGAGCGGGACAAAATGCTCGAGATCAAGATTCCCGCCGGCGTGGATAATGGCTCGCGCTTGCGGATAGCTGGGGAGGGTGAAGCCGGCGAGCTAGCCGCGCAACGAGGTGACTTATATGTCATCGTACACGTCAAAGAACACGAGCGTTTTGAACGCCGCGACGCGAATCTGTATTGCACTATTCCTGTCTCCTTTGCTCAGGCCGCGCTCGGGGCAGAGATAACTGTACCGACGCTTGAAGGCGAACAGAGCCTGCGCATTGCCGAGGGCACGCAGAGCAACAGCGTGCTCAGGCTCAAAGGGAAGGGAATGCCGGTGCTTGGCGGACGCGGTCGCGGAGACCTCTACGTAGCAGTCAACGTCATCACACCAACGAATCTCTCACGGGAACAGCGGCGGCTGCTTGAAGAACTTGCCAACCTCGAAGCCGACGGACATCACGACCGGGGGATTGTGGACAAGGTTAAGGATATTTTTGGGTAGCCACCTGCGCTCTCACGGCCAATAACCATGCGCGAGGAAGACAGACTCCAACAATTTTACGACGGTAATCCTGTAAGTACGAAGCTGTGACGGCACGCTGTCCAGGGAGTTCTCCTTCACACGACCTGTTTAGTAATGGTTGCACTTGATCAGCAGTCTGTCTCGCTGCGCTGCTACTTCGACGGAGCGTAGTACGGATTCGTGCCCGAGCCATGATCGGTTGTGTCGAGGATCTCGCGGACTTGAGGCACCTGCTCGCGAATCAATCGCTCGATGCCCATCTTCAAAGTCACATCCGCCGCGCCACACCCCTGACACCCGCCGCCCATTCGTATGAATATGTTGTCGTCCTGAACATCCAGTAGTTCAACAAACCCGCCGTGAGCAGCCACTCCAGGATTGATCATCTCGTCGAGGACCTGCTGTACCCTTGTCCTCACGTGCTCGGGAGGAAGTCGGTCGCCTTCAGGAATCTCGGGCGGTGGATTCAAAAAGGATCGGATCGCCGTGCCGACTCGCTTACCCAACTGGCGCCAATCTTCCGCGCCTCCTTGAGTGACGTCTACCAGGTTATTGTTGACCTCGACCTTCATGACGCCGGGAATCTTGAGCAGGTTATCTGCAAGGTCGTTGTCCTTCGCTTCTTCAGGTGTGTAGAAGACGGCAGATCCATCGTGCACGGGCCGATCGACCGTGAAGCGGCACACGTGAATGTCTTGCCGATCTACTTCGGCTTTAATTTGAATCGCTAAGGGTGAACTCATATTGTGCTCCTCTTTTGCTGGCTTCTTTTCGCGCTTGATTATAAACGATTCTTCGAAGACATATCCATGTCGCCAGGGGGTGGGCCGAACAATTTATTGCGCTTATGCGCATACCAATCCCTGCCCATTGGCTTCTAAATTCTACATCCCCGCCCTTTTTTCGAGGGGACCAAACTGGTCCCGCGTGGGCTCCGCTCAGCAGAACCATGCTTCAGTTAATCGCGGCGGGCGCAACCGCGAAGGGTCGATCGGCACTGCTAATCGACCGGACGGCGCGTCGCCTCGAGCCGCGTGAGCCAATTCTAAAATGTCGTAGAACGTCTCGCGCGTGTCTTCGTTTCTGCCAGCCGCTTGCTCAACGACTGCGCTCACTCGCCTCTGCAGCTCATCCAGGCGCCGGTCGGGATGCGCCCACTCGTAGGTGAACGATTCTTGAACCAACTGTCCGAGCCACCGATTGTCCGGCTGCGACAACAGCATCGAGCCCGGCGGAACCAGCAGGCGAATGCTGTACTGCACGGGATCGACGTGATCTATCAACTCCTGAGACTCGATAAACTCGAGAATCTCTAAGTAGTCGTCGATCGTTGCCCACGGTGTGAATGGAACGAACGTCGGCCTCATGGTTATGCCCGCACCGCGCAGTATGCGAAGCGCTTCCAGGACGTCGTCGCGCGTGTGGCCCTTCTTCAGATTCTCCAGCACTGTGTTGCTCAAGGATTCGACCGCCGACACAACGAAAATGCAGCCGGACTGAGCGAACTCTGGAACCAGCTCGCGGTACTTGAGTATGTGCTCAACCTTGGCGGTAAAATCAAAAGTGAGTTCTGGAAACTCCTCGTGCATCGCGCCGGTGATGCGGAGCGAGTGTCCGGGCCCGTTCAAAAAATCCGGGTCACCAAACGTGATATGCCGCGCGCCGGAAGCTACGAGCCCGCGAATATCTTCGAGCACAATGTTCTCAGGCACTACGAAAAAGCGCCCGTTGTAAATAGATGGGATTGGACAATGCGTGCAGTGATGCAAGCATCCGCGGCTTGCCTCCACATAACCAACCAGGCGCTGTTCACCGTTGTACACAAGCCTGGCGTAGTGTTCGAGCGGGACAAGGGCGCTGCGGTCGGGCGTGGCGAAGTTTAGGCGAGCAAGCACCGGCTTTGACGCGCGGCTGCGAGTGCTCACGTCCTTGATGTCGATCGGGGCTCCGGAGTCGACTGCTTTGATGAGTTGGACGAGCGCTTCTTCAAACTCGCCGCCGATCACAGAGTCGGCAACTGTGCTGAGCAGATAGTCCGCGTTGAGAGAAGCATAGAGACCATAGAAACAAATGTGGCAGCCGGGGTTGAGCTTGCGAATCTCCTCTGCCACGCGCAAGCCGAGCCGCAACGCGGTGTGCATCGGGACCGAAATCCCGACGAAGCGCGCGCGCTTCACTTTGTCCGCGTCGAACCCTTCGACTGAAACGTCCATCGTTTCGGCTTCATAACCTGCGCGGCGCAACAGCCCCATCGGCATAGCGATCCCCGCTGGCTGATGGCCCAGCTCGTAGCACGAGACAAGCAATGTTGCTTTCCACTCTCTCACGCAGAATCCTTGCCCTTGCTTTTGCTTAGGTAGCGCTCCACGACGTTGATAAGCCTGTTAAGTCGTTCATCTGTGTGTTCCTGACCTCCAGCCAGCCGCGCCTGCGCTTCAGCAAGTCCTCTGATTGATGCCTCAGTCTGCGCCTGCGCGCCTGCTAGCCCTCTTATCGATGCCTCAGTCCGCGCCTGCGCGCCTGCCAGCTCTCTAGTTGGGTCTGCGTTTCTCTCAGAAGTTGAATATTAGTGGCAAACTGCGCTTGCTGATCGAGAATGAAGGCTATAGTCCTCTGTATGTCTTCCCTGCTCATGTGGATGCCTCCGCAGTCAGTCCGGCATTGGAACAATCAACCCAGTATTCATCTTATAGCTCACATAAGCACATACCGCCAATAGGCACACAACTTGGTAAACACAAAACAGCCGGATTCCTTGGTGTTAGTCGATTATGAACTCAAGCCTCGAGTGGGCATTCCGCAGCGCGGCCTCGACCTGATCAGGAGTATCAGCGCGGCTGAAGATGAAACCGAGGTAGCTCGCTCCCTCAGGCGGCGGCAGAATCTCTTGCGAGATGTGAGCACTAATTGTCACGTCTTCAATATTAGCCACAGCCCTAGCGGCGTCCAAGCCACGCACTTCTCTAAAAGTACCGGCACGAGGGATCGGGATCATCATCACGCCCGCTGCCTGATTTTCGCGTTCCAAGTCCCCGACGTCTTCCCCAAGCGCGTGGCGAATGATCAGCTCCTCAAGCGACATTCCATCGCCGAACCGCAGCGCGCGTGAGCACAGCCCTCCAATCGCGCGAGCTGCGACTTCGATCACCCACGGACCGCGCTTGTTTGTGCGCAGCTCAGCATGCACCGGGCCTTTCGTCAGACCCATCGCGCGAGTCGCGTCCCCGGTTGTTTCGACGATCTGCTGCTGGACAACAAGCGGCAGCCGCGACGGCGTGACGTAGATCGTCTCCTCGAAGAACGGCCCGTCGAGCGGATCAGGCTTGTCGAAGATCGCGAGCATTCGAAACTCACCGTCTGTGACCAATCCCTCGACTGCCACCTCAGAACCCGCAACGAATCCCTCAGCGAGCGCTTCGCGCGCGAGAGCGCCTCCGCGTCGCGAAAGCTTCAAGTCGCTCACTATGCGAACGAGCCGCCGCACCACCTCTGCGAAATCGTCCTCATTGTCGGCTCGCATCACACCGCGGCTTGTGGACAGGAACACCGGCTTGACGACGCACGGATAAGTAACGCCAGCGGCGACGTCGCGCGGGTCCTCGTCCAAAGAAAAATGCCAGTAGCGAGGCACCTGCACTCCCGCGCGGCTGAGCACTTCGCGCATGCGATGCTTGTTCTTAGCGGTGATCGCGGCTTCCACAGAATTGTGCGTGAGCTTCAGCGCGTGAGCCACGGAGGCGGCGACGACAGCGGTGTCTTCATCGACAGCTATGACCGCATCAATGGGAAACTGAGCGGCGAACTCTTTAGCCTGCTGCGCTGCGCGTTCGGGTTCTGAGAAGTTGAGCGTGAGCAATCCCCCCGGATTCTTGCTTGCGAGAGTGCTTGGCTGTTCAGATGCCGCGACTACGTCCACGTCGAGTTTCAGCGCGGCATCCACGAAAGCTTTCGTGCGATAGGTTGTCGTCGGCAATAGCAAAAGCACTCGCGGCATACTTCTAACGTATTCCGCGCTCCCACGCTTGTCCAGCTTTGTGGGGTGCGCGTCATTTTCGTGCAGGTCACGTTCGGCCCTGCGCCAATCTCATTGCGATACCGGCCCGATAGATTGCGCGTTGGAATGGGCAGTCGCGACTGGCCTGCCGCGTAGCGACTACCTGTCGATAGACAACAACGTCAGCACAGGCAGGACCGCGAGCGGCTACAATGTTGATCGACAACGTCATGCCCTCGCAAGTCGCATAGCTCGAGGGCATCAGGGATCCAGGTAGCCGCTTACGCGGCCAAGCTGAGGCTCGTTGCAAGGGCTATCGATAGGAGGCCGCTACGCGGCCAACGCAACCCCGCGCACCAGCGTGCGACGAGTTGACGCGCACCAGCTTCGGGGGGCTAGTTGGTGAGCCTTCTCGTTTTCGGTATATTAAGTCGAGGAGCTTACACTAATGCGATTAACGGAGATGGTTTCGTGCGCCGGTTGAGCGGCTAAACTTGCGCCGAGCGCGCTCGCCCAGGTACTGAGCGAGCTACCGAAACAACCATACGACCCGAATCTGATTGTCGGCTTCGACCTCGCTGACGATGCGGGAGTATACCGTCTCCGCGACGACCTCGCTATCGTGCAGACGCTCGACTTCTTTACCCCTATCGTCGACGATCCTTTGGACTATGGACGCATAGCAGCGCTCAATTCGATCAACGACGTATGGGCGATGGCAGGCACTCCAATCACCGCGCTCGCGATCACCTGCTTTCCGAAAAAAGGCGTCGATTTTTCGATACTCGCGGAGATCATGCGGGGCGGACTTGAGGTTCTGACTCAGCACGGAGTCGCGTTGCTCGGAGGTCACAGCGTAGACAATCAGCAAATAATGTTCGGCTACTCGGTGACCGGAGTAATAGATCCGAACAAGGTTGCGACCAACGCTGGCGCTCGTCCTGGCGATGCCATCTTTTTGACCAAGCCAATAGGGACGGGCGTGATCTCAACGGGAATCAAGTTCGCCAAGACGCCGGCTGAAGTTGCAGCCTCGTCGGTCGAAACGATGTTGACGCCTGGAAAGGCCGCCGCTGAAGCGATGCGCGAGTTTGACGTTAAAGGCGCGACCGACGTGACTGGCTTTGCGCTGCTGGGCCACGCGTGGGAGCTTGCGCGCGCAAGTCAGGTGACGATCGAGATCGACTCGTCGCGCCTGCCGCTCTTGCCGGGGGCCCTCGATCTTGCTCGCGCGGGGCTGCTAACAAGCGGCGATAAGACTAATCGCGAATACGTTGGCGATGACATAGAGATCGCGGAAAGCGTGAGCACAGAGATGGGCAACCTGCTTTACGATCCACAGACAGCGGGCGGCTTGCTGATTTCGATTCCGGCCGAGCGCGCTAATGCGCTACTTGCCCGGCTGCGCGAAACTTATTCTTACGTTGACATCGTCGGTCGCGTACTGGAACGTGGTTCCCATTCGATTATCGTGAAGTAGTCAACGGTTCTTTGCGACGCTCGAGATGAATCAATGAGATCGTTCTCTTGAGTGAGCTGCTTGTTTTCGCTTGTGTTCGACGGAGCCAAATATGCCAGAACCAAAAAAATACGATGCGATAGTTATCGGCTCGGGTCAGGGAGGCAAACCGCTCTCGGTGGCTCTGGCGAAGGCAGGATGGAAGACCGCTCTCATTGAGCGCGAATACATCGGCGGCACGTGTGTCAATTTCGGGTGCACTCCCACCAAAACAATGTTCAACAGCGCGCGGGTCGCTTACCTTTCTCGCCGATCCGGTGAGTACGGTGTGCATACGGGCCCGGTGTCGGTGAACATGGCCGAAGTTCGCGCGCGAAAACAGAGGGTGGTCGAGAGCTTTCGCGACAGCGGCCTCCGAGCCGTCGAAGCTACTACGGGTCTGGATCTGCTGAAGGGCGAAGCCAGTTTCACCCTTCCGCATTCGATTGAAGTTCGACTGAACGACGGCGGCAAGCAGTCACTCGTGGCTGACAAGATACTCATCAACACTGGAGGACGACCGGCGAAGCCTGGAGTTGAGGGGCTGGCCGACGTTCCCTATCTCGATTCGAGTTCTATTATGGAGCTCGATCAGTTACCAGAGCATCTGCTCGTGATGGGGGGCGGCTACATCGGGTTGGAGTTCGGCCAGATGTTTCGCCGCTTTGGCAGCGAGGTGACTATCGTCCACCGAGGCGACCGGCCCTTCGCGAATGAGGATCCGGATGTCGCTGATGAGGTGGCCAGTATCTTGCGCAAGGATGGCATCACTTTGTTGTTGAACTCTGAAGCTGTACGCGCCGAACGCGACGAGGGTGTGATCCGCTTGACAGTGCGGACACCGGAGGGCGAGCAGACGCTGAGGGGTTCGCACCTACTCGTAGGAGTAGGGCGAACGCCGAATACCGAGCGGCTCAACCTCCAAGCGGCAGGAGTTGAGACGGACAAGCGCGGCTTCGTAAGGGTCAACGATCGGCTGGAGAGTAACGTGCCAGGCATCTACGCGCTTGGCGATGTGAAGGGCGGCCCGCAGTTCACGCATATCTCTTATGACGACTTCCGGATTCTTCGCGCGAACTTGATCGAAGGCGGCGACGCGACGACGAAAAATCGACCGGTGCCTTACACTGTTTTCATCGACCCGCAACTGGGTCGTATCGGTTTGACCGAGACTGAGGGTCGCAAGCGCGGGCTGAACATTAGGGTCGCTAAACTGCCTATGACCCACGTGGCTCGAGCCATTGAGATGAGCGAGACCCGCGGTTTTATTAAAGCGATCGTCGACGCCCACACCAATCAGATACTCGGCTGCGCGGTATTGGGAGTAGAGGGGGGTGAGTTGATGGCGATGTTCGAAATCGCGATCATAGGGCGCGTGCCTTACACAGTGCTGAAAGAAACAATCTTCGCTCATCCGACCATGGCGGAGTCGCTGAACAATTTGTTTAGCGCGATGGATGGGTGAGTGGTAATCTCGCGCTGGCCGTCTCATCAGGCACTGAGAATCCAGCCGCGCCGAGGAGTAACAAGATTTGCGGAGTAGGACGCTGTTCAAGTCTTAGCGGGTGGAAGGATCAAGCATGCAAGCAAAAAGGGACGAGTTGAAACCGGCGACAACCGTAGCAGAAACGACCGAGCGGTTTCGAAAAGTTCGTGCTCGAACGATGCAGATCGTCGAGCCTCTGGAGATCGAGGACTACGTGATTCAGACGGCTCCGTACATGAGCCCCCCTCGATGGCACATCGGGCACACCTCGTGGTTCTTTGAGCTTTTGCTGAAGGACCACCTGCCAGGTTACGAAATCTATTCGGAAGAGTATCTCTTCTACTTCAACTCATACTACGAGCGGTTCGGCTCGCGTATTGATCGCGACAAGCGCGGCACTCGTTCGCGGCCGACGGTAAAAGACACCCTCGCCTACAGAAGACGCATCGATGAGTCGATGCTCGAGCTTTTCGGCCGCACTCGAGACAATCCGGAAGCCGCCTCGCTTTTGCTGCTGGTGAGGCTCGGCCTCGAGCACGAGATGCAGCATCAGGAACTTCTGGTGTATGACATCAAACACTTGCTGTGTGATCTTTATGAGCCCCTCTCGACTAGAGCGCTCCCGCTGCGCGACAACGTGAGTGGCGTGGCAGAAGTGGAAGGCGGTCTGTTCTGGCTTGGGCACGCGGGCGATGAATTCGCATTCGATAATGAGAAGCCTGCTCATAGAGTCTTTGTGCCGGACTTTGCGATTGACCGAGTGCCCGCCAGCAACGGCGAGTATCTCGAGTTCATTCGCGACGGCGGCTACACGGATTTTCGCTGGTGGTTTGCCGAGGGGTGGGATTGCGCTCTCAGAGAAGCGTGGCAAGCACCTTTGTACTGGGAGCTTCATGGCGGCGAGTGGATGATCAGAGACTTCTCAGGCCTTCACCGAGCCGAAGACAAAGACGATGAACCGGTGACGCACGTCAGCTTCTATGAAGCGTCCGCGTTTTCAAAATGGGCGGGCAAGCGCTTGCCGACTGAAGGCGAATGGGAGAAGGCGGCGTGTCTTCCGCCTCAGCAAACCATTCGTTTGAGTTTCCCGTGGGGAGACGAAAGTCCGGACCTTACGAGAGCGAACCTGTTTGAAAACGATTTGTGGGGTGTTGCTCCTGTAGGGTCATTTCCTGAAGGGAAAAGCGCATATGGCTGCTATCAGATGATCGGTGATGTTTGGGAGTGGACTACGTCTGATTACGTGCCCTATCCCGGATTCAAACCCGAGTTTGACGAATACAACGACAAGTGGTTCGTGGGCCAAAAGGTGCTGCGGGGCGGTTCATACGCGACGCCTCAGTATCACATTCGCACTACCTATAGAAACTTTTTCCATCCTAACGAGCGTTGGATGATCTCCGGTTTTCGGTGCGCGAAGACAATCTGAGAAGAAAGAGGTAGCACACGCGAATGGAGGTTGCATTGACAATAAAATAGGGCCCTCAGTAGAATTCGAATCTCACGGGCCGTTAGCTCAGTTGGTAGAGCAGCTGACTCTTAATCAGCGGGTCGCAGGTTCGAGCCCTGCACGGCTCACTTTAAAATCTATCACTTAAGGGCTACCGAAATGGTAGCCTTTTCTTTCATCTACAGTTTCATCTACAGGTACAACCAGACATCTACGGAACAGGGCGGACAAACAAACGACGAAAGGAGAACCCGCTTCACCCATCGGTTGGAGGGTGACTTGATGTCGTGCTTCGCTTCGTGGGACGGCAACCGCGACTATCTTCCATCAAATCCTATTATTCGGTCTGTAAGTGCCCTTGCGCGGGTTTTGTCCGGCAGCACCCTTACGAGCTACAATAAGCAGTTCCAATTAGCGCGTGGGCAGAATGGCATTCCAGAAGACGTTCGAAATGAAATACTCGGCAGACGAGCTTCGAGGCTTCATCGACTCGAGCCCCACACTGACATGGTCCTGTTCTCCAGACGGCTCCGCTGACTTCTTCAATCAGCGCTGGCTCGACTATACCGGCCTCTCGGCCGAACAGGCGCGTGGTTGGGGCTGGACGGTTGCCCTTCACCCGGACGACCTGAACGGACTTGTGGATTACTGGCGCTCCGTTCTGGCTTCCAGCGAGCCAGGTGAGATTGAAGGACGCCTACGCCGTTACGACGGAGTGTATCGTTCGTTTCTTTTCCGTGCGACTCCGTCGTTCGACAGCGAAGGAAGGGTTGTCAAATGGTTCGGAACGAACACCGATATCGAAGACCGAAAGCGCGCGGAATGCTTGCTCGCCGGAGAGAATCACGTTCTGGAAATGACTGCCAAGGGCAATTCGCTTGAATCCATTCTCGAAGCCCTCTGCCGAGTTGTAGAACAGACTGCCAGTGGATGTTACTGCAGCGTCCTTTTGTTCGATCCGAGTGGCTCGAAAATCCAGCAGGCAGTTGCGCCGAGTCTTCCATCCAGCTATAACGACCGGTTTCCAGGGACACCGGTGGATCGCGAAGGAGGACCCTGCACTGAGGCAGCGCGCCGCGAGACACAAGTGATCGTGTCGGACGTGGCTTCGGACACGCAATGGGACAGGTATGGATGGCGCTCGGCCGCGTTGACGCACGGTCTAAAAGCGTGCTGGTCGACCACGATACTGGCATCGAATGGCCTCATATTGGGCACCTTCGCGATCTATTGGCGCGAGCCGCGCAGCCCGAGTGAGCAGGATCAAAAAATCATCGAGCAGATTTCGCATCTCGCGGCGGTTGCGATTGAGCGAAAGCGCAACGAGGCGGCGCTCCAGCAGAGTGAGGAACGCTTTCGTCTGATAGTCGACGCCATTCCTGGGTTTGTGTGTACCTTGAATGTCGCGGGCGAGGTCGAACTCCTCAACCGCCAGGTCCTGGAATACTTCGGCAAGACGACTGAGGAACTGAAGAATTGGGCCATGAGCGACGCTGTCCATCCGGAAGACCTTCCTCGAGTGATCGACGCATGGAGGAGCTCGGTCGAAAACGGGCAGCCATATGTTATTGAGCTCCGCCAGCGGCGTGCCGATGGCGTGTACCGGTGGTTCCAATCTCGCTCTCACCCTGCGCGCGACACCGAAGGTCGTATCACCGGCTGGTACATGTTGTTGACTGACATTGACGATCGCAAGCGCGCTGAGGATGCCCTCCGGTTAAATGAGCAGAGCCTACGCCAGGTCGTCGACAGCATTCCCGGGTTTGTGTCTACCGCGAATGCCGCAGGCGAGGTCGAACTTGTCAATCGCCAGGTCCTGGAATACTTCGGCAAGACGACTGAGGACTTGAAGGATTGGGACACCAGCGGCACCATCCATCCGGATGACCTTCCTCGCATGATCGACGCCTATAGGCGGTCGATCGAAACTGGAGAGCCACTCGATGTTGAGAATCGTAGCCGTCGAGCGGATGGCGTGTACCATTGGTTCCACGTGCGAAGTCGTCCTCAGCATGATACCCAAGGTCGCATTGTCCGTTGGTATAACTTGGCGACGGATATCGATGAACGCAAGCGCGCTGAGGCGGCGCTAACGAGGGCTTTCGACGAAATAGCCAAATCCGAAGCTGAACTTCGAACAAGCATCGATGCAATACCTCAGCTCATCATCACCATCGGGGCCGACGGAAATTTTCTATACGCGAATCAGGCAGTACTGGAGTACACCGGCCTGACGAAAGAGGAAGTGGCGTCGGAAAGCTTTGGTGAGGTCTTTCATCTGGAGGATTCCGAGAGATTGCGCGACGAACGCGATGCAGCGATCTCGCGAGGGCTCCCATTCGAGTACGAACGACGAGTGCGCCGCAGGGATGGTCAGTATCGTTGGTTCCTGGTCCAATACAATCCTCTGTTGGACGAACGAGGAGAGGTCATCCGCTGGTATGCGACCGGTACTGACATCGACGATCGCAAACAGGCGGAGGAAAGAACGCAGCAAGAGAACTTCGCGTTGCGAGAGCAAATCGATCAGGCCTTCATGTTTGAAGAAATCGTGGGCTCCTCCCCCGCCTTGAAAACTGTCCTTTCCAGCATCGTGAAAGTCGCGCCCACCGACTCTACGGTGCTGATTACGGGTGAAACAGGTACCGGGAAGGAGCTGATTGCGCGAGCCATACATAAGGGTTCGCACCGTGCCAACCAGGCTTTTATTACTGTGAATTGCGCTGCGATTCCTTCTTCGCTGATCGCCTCGGAACTGTTTGGCCACGAGAAGGGGGCGTTTACCGGTGCCATGCAGCGCCGACAGGGTCGTTTTGAGTTGGCGGACTCGGGCACGATTTTTCTCGATGAAGTTGGCGAGCTTCCCGCAGAAACCCAGATTGCTTTGCTTCGAGTGATCCAGGAGCGCCAGTTTGAACGGGTGGGCGGTAGCGGCGTCATTCCTACTGATGTTCGAATAATCGCCGCCACCAACAGCGATTTGCCGGCTGCCATTGCTTCAGGAACATTTCGCGCCGACCTCTTCTACCGGCTGAATGTTTTCCCGATTGATATGCCGCCTCTCCGGCAACGGAAAGAAGACATTCCGATGCTGGTCGAGTACTTCGTGAAGCGGTACGCGGACAAAGCCCGGAAGCAAATCAACAAGATCGACAAAAATACCCTCAAGCTATGTCAGTCCTATCATTGGCCGGGCAATATTCGTGAGCTGCAAAATATTATTGAGCGATCTGTAATCCTTTGCACCGGGGATACCTTATGGATCGATGAGGCCTGGCTTTCAAGTCAGAACGCTCGCCTGGAATCATCAGGTCCTCTCAAACAGAACCTACAGAACTATGAGAAGGAACTCATCGAAGCGGCTCTTGCGGAAAGCAACGGAAAAGTTGCCGGGCCAAATGGTGCGGCTGTCAAACTCGGAATTCCGCGGTCGACGCTGGATCTGAAAATCAAACAACTCAAGAGCCTCTTGCAAAACCCATTCAACCTGATGGTTTTTGTAAAAGGCAAAA
>JBBPIH010000059.1:36365-44175 GCA_038040455.1 Acidobacteriota bacterium | reverse complement strand
CTGCTCGGATTATCCCTAAACAGGAGGATGAAGCAAAGGTTTCGTTCACACATACGCTGTACCGAACTGAGCCAGCGCTGGTGCAGCAGAAAGCTCCGCTGGATCAAGCGAACCTGCCTGAGCCAGTCAAGACCGAGATAACGTCTGAGCCTGCCGACATAAAACCCGACGAGATAGAAATACATGCCAGGCTCATTACAAAGCCGTCTCAACTAGCCGGAGAGACAGTTACGTTACCAAGGAAATCTGCCTACGGCAGGACACTGATAGAACTGGCCGATGAAATCTCAGGTGATATACACGTTGTTGAGGTGGGAGGTAAGATCGATGATGAAGCGCTGATCAATAAAGTAGCCAAAGGAGATATCGAGTACACCGTCGTGCAGAATAATTTGGCTGAGTTGAAGGAAGCCTATTTCACTAACATCAAGATTCGCCCGCTTGTTGGGGCCTCAAACAGGGTCGCGTGGGTGATGAGGAAAAACTCATCCGCGCTGCTAAAAGAGTTGAACCGATGGATAGATCACAAAAAGAACGGCTCACTATTCGATAAAATGTACAAGAAGTATTTCATCGACCGGAAGGGTTACAAGGAGCGCGCTGCAAGCGAGTACCTCATGCATGAGACAGGGAAGCTATCTCAGTACGATCCCCTGCTCAGACAATATTCGGCAGAACTTAGCTGGGACTGGCGGCTACTGGCATCGCAAACGTTTCAAGAATCTCGCTTCAAGCCCAATGCGAAGTCATGGGCGGGGGCAACAGGCCTGTTGCAGCTCATGCCGGCGACTGGACAAGAGTTCGGCGTGCAGAATCCGCTGGACCCGGAGGACAACGTGCGTGGTGCGGTCAAGTTTCTTATCTGGTTGACCGATTATTGGAGTAAGAGAATCGAAGATAAAGATGAGCGTCTTAAGTTCATCCTGGCATCATACAACACCGGCGCAGGCCATGTAGAAGATGCGCAGCGGCTGGCAGAAAAATACGGAAGCAACCCTAAAGCCTGGGACGATGTCGCGTATTGGCTCTTGCAGAAATCAAAGGTGCAGTATTCAGAGGACCCGGTAGTGAAATATGGCTTCTGTCGCGGCATCGAGCCGGTGACATATGTGAGTTTGATTCTTAAGCGGTTTGAGCACTACCGAAGGTTTGTCACAGGATAATCCTCGAAGTAGTCCCACGTTTGAGTTCAGCCTCAATCGATGTTCATTTGTCGCCACCTGCCTCTCGTCCTTTGGTTGTGAGCGCGCAGAAGTCGCTCGCGCGTTCTTCGAGCAAGCCTTCGCGAACAAGTTGCGTCACGAGTTCGATGCAGAGATTTCGGAACCTGGACCTCATTGAGAAACAATAGCGAGCACCATCTGATCATCAAGGAAAAAAGCTCGCCGCTTACCTCACATCGATTCTAGGAGGCTGCTGAAAAATGGGAGTTCGCCACCAAGACACAAAGACAGGAAGGTGCACCAAGTCAGTGAATGTATAAGTTGTGGGCTTTGTGCTCCTTTGTGTCCTCGTGGCTTAGTGGCGATGAACTGGTTTTCAGCAGCCTGCTAGGCCCGGTTTCCCAACCGACCTGTCGATCGGAACTACTATTTCCACGTTTGTCCAATATTGAACGGTGCTGGATTCGAGATAGGGGTATTGTACTTACTGAACCGAACGGAGGCTAGAACGATGACAGATAGAATCATAGAAGTTCATTCCGATGGCGGCGGCGGCAGCGGTGCGTTGGCCGTCGTGGCCGTTGTGTTGGGTTTGATCGTGGTGTTGGCCGTGCTTTACTTCGCAGGCGTCTTCCGGCGCGGTCCTGCAAAGCATGAAGTTGATATCAACATCAATAAGCCAGGCGTCGTGCTTCAACTGCGCTAGCTTATTCGAGGCAAGAGCATCCGGAATTGAGACGACGGAGATTCGCTTGCTGTTAATCAGATCGACGGCCAGTTGGACCAGGCCGGCGTATTACAAAAGAAAAGGAGAGCTTAGCCATGGGACTACCAAACAAAGCTGAAATTAGAGGCAAGATCAATAAGGCAAAAGGCACAGTAAAAGAGAATATTGGGCACGCGGTGGGCAATCGAAGTATGGAAAACCACGGGGCCGCCGACCGCCGCAAAGGGGGTGTCCAAGAGACTTTAGGCAAAGCGAGACGCAAAGTTGGCGATGCCGTGAAGGACCTTGGTAACACCATGCGCAAATGACGGGTAGCCGCATTTCTGCTCCAATTTGACCACCTTGGCTTTTTGGCTCATTTGCGTTCGCAATAGGTGTGGGGTAAGTCACTTCTTGATTACGTCCACATTAAACTCACTTAGGACTTCGTAGTCTCTTTTGTTATTCGTACCGCTAAGAATCAGTTTATATTGGCCGGTGCTCAACAGGCGGGAAGGCAATCTGACGACGACTGCCCTGTGTTTTCCAGCCTTGGTGCTCTGCAGCAAGCCTCTCCAAATATCGCGTTGCTGCGCGTCTTCCAGAATAACCATATAGTTTTCATACTCATCTTTGAGAAGTTCCAGTTGCAGCTTGATGATCTCAATGCCTTGCGGCACGTTGAGCTTCGTGGCCTGGGCCGGGCCGCCTTTACTTCTCTCGATCTCGCCAAACCCAAGCGCAAATGTGACGGGAGGGGCCTGCTGTTCTCTCAGTCTGGCCACCTCTTGCTCCAACTGCCCGCGCTCGCCGCGCTCTCGGTTGATAGCCTGATTTAACTCATCGTTCTGCCTCTTCTGTTGCGCGAGCAATTGTTCCAGCTCCGTCTCTCTTTGATTCTGCGCGAGCTGCTCCGATTTCAGCCCTTGCAGATCTGAGCTCAGCTTGCTCATTTGAATTACCACCAGCGGTCCGCCAATGATTAACATCATGAATCCCGTTGCTAGAACCAACCGCATCGCCGGCGACTCGAGACTCAACGCTGACCGAACGCGCTGCCACCACGAAACACGAGTAGTTGCGGCGTGAGTATCAGCAAACTTCATCAATGCCCGCGCGGACTTCACTCTTTCATGCCGCCCGGTCGAGCAAAGAAAGTTTCGCTCGAATAGCTCGCGGTTACTGTGCGAAAGTTCTCCCCGAACGTAGTCGTCAATCAACTCGTCTTCGGCAACCGCAAGCTCATCAAAAAACTTTCCGTCTGAGAGATACCTATCTTCAACTTCAATACGCTCCTCTCCGGTTAATTTTCCCAGCAAGTATCGCGTGAGCTTTTTGTCTAGTTCAACTGTTCGCATCACGCCCTCCGACAGCCCTCTCATAAGCTAGTGGCGCAATCTCAGATCCGTTTCTTCTCACTCAGGCAATCGAGTATGCACTCTTCCAATCGCTCCCTCGTTCTGTGCATTCTAACTCTGAGATTGCCTAAAGTTATCGTCAGCTCGTCGGCCATTCGTTTCCTCTTGTCAATCTTCGCCCGCCCCTGTTCATAATAATAGTCGATCACCCGTTGGCGCTCAGCAAGCGGTAGCTTGCCGGAGCACTTCTCGAGACATTCAAGCCGCTCCTCCAGCTCCTCTTTCTCATTCTGGGTTTCGTCCAGCGTTGGAGATACCAGAAGCAGGCCGGATCCCTCGTCTTCAATCTCCTCCATCTTCTTTTCAGGCGATGCCCAGTGCTCCTTCAGGACAAACCGAGCTATCTGGGTGAGATAGCTAGGAAGTTCGCGCACCTCCACTCCTTCATCAATTCTCCGCGCGCCCCGCTCTATGGTCACATCGACAAGCTCGTCTGGGTCAGGACAACGATTGCACTCGAAGAACTTCTGGAGCCTCCTGCGTATGTCCAGGAGCTTACGCCCGGCCTCATTCAGATCTGCGTCCAGACAGGCGAGCAGCTTTTCGAGCGCCGGTCCGGTGAGGACCCAGTCTTTCTTGTACACTGGCTGGTCTCCCATCATCGTTCCGTCCCGCTCGGCATAAAGCCGGAGGACGCTCGTTTTCCGGTCGATGTTGCCTGCGCTTCTATCACAAAGTCCGTTTGATTGAAAGAACGCTGATCACTTCTTTGTCTCGACGTGGGCTGCTTGCGCAACTGATCGTTGCGTCATGTAACGTTTCTGCGACCTGCCCACTTCTGCACGAGAGGAATGATAATGAACTACAACCCACAAGCGATAACAGTGAGCCTGAAGACCTGCCGCGCGTGCGGGACATCTCTGCTCACAACTCATAGATTCTGCCGGCTCTGCGGCGCAAGCCAGGGCCATCTTGAATTTGTCACGAGGCGGCACGACAGCATCTCGAATCCGATGCCGAGTACAAGGATCCTGGCGCCCCACAGCGAGAGAAAGGCGCTTTTGCGAGCGGGCGGCTATCGTTCGATATCTGGCTCAGTGTTGGATTCATTCGTGACAAGCGAACTCACTGCCGCCACTTCGAGAATCAAGAGCCGGGCCGCAAAGAGAGCGGTTGCTGCCGCGATAACTATACCTCTATGGCTGATGATAGTCTTGCTTTCTCCTCTCGACGCTCTTCACGCGTCAAGGCAAGTCACAAAGCAATTGTGATTCGCATCAGACTTTAGCGCGAACGCCGCGCCGAGGATCATCGCAATCAGGTCGGCCCGCCGCCTACTGCTCACTTCCAATTACCAATCAATAGAAATGGCGCCCAGAAGTACGGATGGGCGTAAGCTCGCCGTGGGTCTTTGACAAACCTCGGAACCTCGTCGTCCCGATTCGAGCGAGGTCCGCCATCCGCGTCGTATCGCTTTGCAGTTTGTTTCCACCGCTTCGATTTCGTTCGATTGCTATTTGAAACCTACTTATTTCCAGTTGCCGATCAATATGAACGGAGCCCAGTAGTGCGGATGTGCGAACGGCGCCGACGGGTCCTTCTTGTAAGGCAAAAGTCCCTTGCTGCTTTCGCCTCCCACAGCCTGCGGACCACGGCTGCGCGCTTCCTTCACTTTCGCATCCAGCGTCTTCTCTTGCCCTCGTAGCAACGCAAGCTGCGCTCGCTGAAAAGCCTCCGCCTTGCTCAATGCCGTGTCTTTAGTGCGCACATAGTAAAACTCTCTCATGAACGCTTCGGCCCCGACGTCGGCTACCGGCCACAGGCTCGCCACGACCGCTTTCGCACCGAGTTTCTGCGACAGATATGCAAACCCTTCAACCTCCTTCCCGTTCGCTCCCCCTACCGCCGTTTCGCACGCAGAAAGCGTCAATAGGTCTACCTTCTCGAAGATGTTCTGGTAATCCTGAAGCTCTTCGAGCGTCAGCGCGTTGCCATCCCCCAGCAGCAGAAAGGACTTCTCTTCATTTGTAGTGTCGAAGCTGAAATGGCTGGCAATGTGAACCACAGGAAAGCCCTCACGCAATCCATCTATCATCGACTTCTTGTTGAACGCTTCATTAAGTCTTATCTTACCCGCCAGCACGCCCGTTCGATTGTTTCCTCCTGACTCAAAGAATATTGATTGCAACTCGCGCTCGACTGCCGGCAGCGCGGGGAAATCCCCGTACTTCTTTGACACCCCAAGCCCTAGCCCGCGCCACTGCCCGCTCACAGCGGCATTCAATCGGCTTATGCTTGCAGTTGTGAAGACTACGTTAACGTAGCTTTTGACAAGGTAGTCCTTCCCGTCGTGCAGCACGGTGACCGGCACATATCGAAGAACTCCGTCGAGCGACCACATCAATGTCTTGGCTCCGTAAGCGCGAAGGTCCTGCGCAAGAGTAGGCCCTTCCTTCTGCGGCGCTTCCATTATCATCTTGTAGAGTCTTTGGGCTAGCGGCGTCGGATCGAAGCGGTCATCCTTGAGAGTCTCGCGCAGTTGGGCGATGGTCTGCTCAAGCCCGTTGGTGTCGATCGAGTAGGCCTTGCGCGAATCAGGCGTGACCATCATTATCCAGCCCTTCTCTTTTGTAACGACTGTGTAAAGCGCAACCGTCCCCTCACCCAGCGAGCGCAGGTCTGGCATGAGCGCCTGTGATTGCTGAGCGGCTTCCAGTCCCCGTGCATCGGTCGGGGGGCTTTTGGCTATTTCCGCAATCACGCGGCGAAACTCGCGATTAGTTTGCGCGATCTGGCTGTCGATTTCATCCAGTCGCCGGCGGTCGTCGTCACTCGCCGTTTTGTTGTCGAGTCGGGCCTGTATTGCTCCGCGCTCTCTTGCAAGCGGGGCAAGTTGTTCGGAGACCTTCGCGCCTTCTGTTTCAGCCTTGTTGAAGCCGAGACCTGAAGAGAGAGGCCCCTCGCGGCGGACTATCTTCGAGTATTCCTCTTCTTTGAGCAGGGCAAGCACCTGTTCTGCTTCCGGCAATCTGCCTTCGGATATGAGCAGGTCGGCAAGTGTGCGATAAGCGTCTTCTTTATCTTTAAGGAAAGTCCGCCGCGATTCTCTGTCGAGCGTTTTGATATTGCCTCGAATCTCCTGATAAGCGTTGACCGCCTGTTTACCGTAAAAGATGGCGACTCGGTTGTTGTTCTGGTTTCTGCGCAGGACCATCAGATTCCTGAGCGTCGTGCCCTCGCCTGCTCGATCCTTTACCTCTCGCGCTATCGCCAGCGCCTGTTCGTAGTACTCTATCGCCTTGTCGAATCGGCTCACTTTGCCGTACGCGCCGCCAAGACCGTTCAGCGCATTGCCCTCGCCCGCTCGATCCTTCACCTCTCGCGCTATCGCCAGCGCCTGCTCGAAGCACTCTATCGTCTTCTCGTATCGGCTCAGATAGAGGTATGTGTTGCCAAGACTGTTAAGCGTCGTGCCCTGGCCCGCTCGATCCTTCACCTCTCGCAATATCGCCAGCGCCTGCTCATGGTATTCTATCGCCTTCTCGTACTGGCTCAGGCTGCGGTATGCGAGGCCAAGATTGCCGAGCGCATTGCCCTCGCCCGCTCGATCCTTCACCTCTCGCGCTATCGCCAGCGCCTGCTCATAGTACTCTATCGCCTTCTCGTATCGGCTCAGGCTGTCGTATGCATTGCCAAGATTGTTCAGCGCACCGCCCTCGCCAGCTCGATCCTTCAGATCTCTTCTGATCGCCAGCGCCTGGTCGTAGTACTCTATCGCCTTCTCGTACTGGCTCAGGCTGTGGTATGCGAGGCCAAGATTGCCCAGCGCATTGCCCTCGCCCGCTCGATCCTTCACCGCTCGCGCTATCGCCAGCGCCTGGTCGTAGTACTCTATCGCCTTCTCGTACCGGCTCAGGTAGTAGTGTGCGCCGCCAAGATTGTTCAGAGTCGTGCCCTCGCCGGCTCGATCCTTCACCTCTCGCAGTATCGCCAGCGCCAGTTCGTAGTACTCTATCGCCTTCTCGTATCGGCTCAGGCTGTCGTATGCATTGCCAAGATTGTTCAGCGCACCGCCCTCGCCTGCCCGATCCTTCACCTCTCGCAGTATCGCCAGCGCCTGCTCGAAGTACTCTATCGCTTTCTCGTATCGGCTCAGGCTGAGATACGCACCGCCAAGATTGTTCAGCGCACTGCCCTCACCTGCTCGATCCTTCAGGTCTCTTCTGATCGCCAGCGCCTGCTCGAAGTACTCTATCGCCTTCTCGTATCGGCTCAGGCTGTCGTATGCGAGGCCAAGATTGTTCAGCGCATTGCTCTCGCCCGCTCGATTTTTCGCCTCCCGCGCTATCGATAGCGCCTGCTCGAAGTACTCTATCGCCTTCTCATATCGGCTCAGCCTGCGGTATGTGTTGCCAAGATTGTTCAGCGCACCGCCCTCGCCTGCTCGATCCTTCAGCTCTCGGGATATCGCCAGCGCCTGCTCGTAGTACTCTATCGCCTTCTCGTACCGGCTCAGGCTTTCGTATGCGTTGCCAAGATTGTTCAGCGCACCGCCCTCGCCTGCTCGATCCTTCAGCTCTCGG
>JBBPIH010000059.1:0-36265 GCA_038040455.1 Acidobacteriota bacterium | reverse complement strand
GCACCGCCCTCGCCTGCTCGATCCTTCAGCTCTCGGGATATCGCCAGCGCCTGCTGGTACTGCTCTATCGCTTTCTCGTATCGGCTCAGGCTGTAGTATGCGGTGCCGAGATTGCCCAGCGCATTGCCCTCGCCCGCTCGATCCTTCAACTCTTGCTGTATAGCCAGCGCCTGTTCGTAGTACTCTATCGCTTTCTCGTATCGGCTCAGGTGGCCGTATGCATTGCCAAGAGTTTTTAGCGCCCGGCCCTCGCCTGGTCGATCCTTGACTTCTCGCAGTATCGCCAGCGCCTGCTCAAAGTACTCTATCGCCTTCTCGTAGCGGCTCAGGCCGCGGTATGCGAGGCCAAGATTGTTCAGGGCATTGCCCTCGCCCGCTCGATCCTTCATCTCTCGGGTTAACGCCAGGGTCTGCTCGTAGTACCCTATCGCCTCCTGGTAGCCGCCCAGGCTGTAGTATGCGTTGCCAAGATCGTTCAGCGTGCTGCCCTCGTCCGCTCGATCATTGACCTCTCGCGCTATCGCCAGCGCCTGCCCGTAGTACCCTATCGCCTTCTCGTATCGCTTCAGGTTGTAGTATGCGGCGCCAAGATTGTTCAGCACCCCACCCTCACTCGCTCGATCCTTCAGTTCTCGCGCTATCGCCAGCGCCTGCTCGTAGTATTCTATCGTCTTCTCATATCGGCTCAGGTTGTAGTACGCGAGGCCGAGATTGGTAAGCGTCTTGCCCTGGCCCGCCTGATAACCGACCCTTCGTCTCGCATCCAGCGCCTGCTCGTAATACCTGATTGCCTCATCGTAATGGCTCATGACGTGATGCACATACCCAATCCCGCCCAGCGTGATCCCTTCACCGTGAACATCACTCATCTCTCGATAGATCGACAGGGCCTTTTTGTAATGCTCGATAGCTGCGGTGTGATCAGAGATGAACGTGTATGCTCTCGCCGCGCAGTTGAGGGTCACCGCTTCTTCCGTGCGCCTGCCTGCTTGCCTGTAAAAAACCAGCGCCTGTTCGTACTTCTCGATTGCTTTGCGATACGAATCCGCATTGTTCTCGTCGTACAGATTCTTCCCTTCAGCAAACACGCTCTGTGCCGACAATCGAGCCCGATCATCCGGTACGGACCGGCGCTGCTCTTCTATCTTTATCTCGTAGGGGCCGGGCGGCGCGCCTTTGTCCACCGCGCGGACCTCAATCTTGTACTCTCCCGATGCAGACGCGACGTGAGTGATCCATTCCGCTTCCTGTGTGCTGATTGGGCTATCGGCTTCGAGAAGTTTCTTCCCGTCCGGCCCAACCAACGTTGCCGTCACATTGACTCCTCGTTGATAAACGAAAACGTGGATGAACTCTCCTGCCTCCAGTCTTAACGAGAATGAGTGCGCCTCGCCTTCGCTAATCTGCCGCTCGATAGGCTTGCCCGGCTCAAGACGTTCTTGTGCGCTGCCTAAGGCCTGTCCCGCACTGACCTTGACACCTGTTCCGACGTCGAGCAGCACAAATACAGCCAGAGCCAGAAACAGCAAAAATATTCCTAGCTGCGTTCGCTCTTCGGGTTGGATCTCACTTCGAATCACAAATCCTCCACAAACCTTCCAACGCAATAGTGAGCGCCTACCAGCCATGACGGAGCCCCATGCAGTGAGGCAAGATTAGCCGACTGGTGCCGCGATTCGTGAGTTTGACAGCGCATTCTGTGTTTGAGAAGCGTGATGCAAACCAAAGCTTTGTTACGGATGCTCTTCATCTTTCTAACATCCCTCTTTTCCGCGGCGACCGGCCAACGCAGCACGGGTTTACGATTTCACTATTTCCAATTCCCAATCAGAATAAACGGGGCCCAGTAGTAGGGATGGGCGAAAGGTTTCTTCTCATCTCGTTTGAAAGGAGGCGCGTCCTTCTCCGACACGTACACAATTGCAGCGCGCGTGCCCGCGCTGTCGCGTTTGCCGTCGTTTGGGGTGATCACAATCTGCACGGGTGAAGGAGCCCCTTTTTGGGACTCAGGCAAAGGCTTTGTCTGGGCGGTACCGTTGAGCAATGCAAGCTGCGCCCGCCGAAAGGCTTCAGCTTTGGTCAGGCCATTGCCGTTCTGTCGTGTTTGGTAGAACTCACGCATCAGCCACGGTGTGCTGTTGTCGGCTACGGGCCAGAGGGTCGCCATCACTGAACCGGCGCCGAGCCTTTGGGCCAGTTCGGCAAAGCCATCGATCTCGCGTCCATTTGCGCCTGGCTGTTGTGCTGCCGTGTTGCAGGCCGAAAGCGTCAGCAGTTCCACCCCCGCGAACAGATCCGTATGTTGTTTCATTTCCTCAAGCGTCATCGCAGTTCCGTCGCCAAGAAGTAGAAACGAACGTGCTTCGTCGCCCGGACGAAAGCTGAAATGGCTGGAGATATGAACTAGCGGCCGCTTTTGCTTCAAACCAGCCAGCATTGTTGTTTTCGTGAACCTGGCGTCGGGCAGGACTTCACCATCAAGTAAACCGCTTGGCGATCCCTTTTGCCGGAAGAGTACGCGCAACTCTTCAGTGACGCCGGGCAGGGCATTGAAAGTGATTTTGTCACCTAATAGTTCAACCGTGTGCGCCTGGGAACTGCCCAGCCCCAGTCCAGTCCAACGCGGACTGACTGCCCGTAGTAGCCGCTCGCTATCGGCTCGGGTGAAGGCTACGTGGTTGTAGCGTTCAATGAGGTACTGCTTGCCGTCGTGCAAAGCTGCCATCGGCACGTAGCGCAGACTGCCATCGAGCGACCAGAGAATCGTGTTGGTGTCTTTGGGGAGTTGCGCCTCGATGGGTTTGAAGACGATTGAATACAACTCTTGTGCGAGGGGCCTGGGGTCATACTTATCCGATTGCAGCAGTCCCCAGAGTTGCAAAGCCTTTTGGTTGAGTTCGTCGCCTTTAATCGGGTGTAAGGCAGCGGTGATGTTGTCTGCCGTGATCAGTAGAGCGCGAAGCTTATCCTCAACGACAAGAATGTAAACGGCAACTGCTTTCTGACCAGTCTGCCGGCTTAGTTCGCGTAGCGCATTCTGCAATTCGCGCGTGTCAGCAATCTCTCCCACTTTGTCTTTTTCTGCACTTGGTTGCGCAAACTCTGCTTCCGCCTGTTTGAGAACAGCAAGGAATTCGTCCGAGGCGGTCTTCAGTTGCGCTTGAAGTTGCCCCAGTTGTGCCGCTTGCTGCGCACTTGGTTGACGCTCGCCAACTTTGAGCTTCAGTTCGTCAAATTGCCGGCCCACAATCTCGATGCGCTTGGTAGTCTGTTCATAGCGCTCAGCAATCAGCGCTTCGTGCACGGTGAGTGTCAGGCGTGCGGCGGGTTTCTGCATATCACGATTGAAGTCGAAGAATTGCTGGTCCTTGAAGAGATTGAGAACTTGCTGCGCCTCAGGCAGGCGCCCCGAGAAGATTAACCAGTCGGCAAGCCCGCGATAAGTGCTTTCATTCGTTCTCAGGAAGGTCTTTTGTAACTCTTTGTCGAGGTCAGCGATATTCGCTCGGAGTTGTTGCAAGACATTGACTGCCTGCTTGAGGTAGAAAACGGCAAGCGAGGGGTTTCGCGCGGCCCATAGCGCCATCAAGTTTCTTAGCGTTGCGGCTTCACCGCTGCGGTCACCCACCGCTCTCAGAATTGGCAGCGCTTGATTGAAGTAATCGAGCGCCTTCTGCTTCTCTCCGAGAGAATCGTAGGTCTGTCCGATGTTGTTGAGCGTCGTTGCTTCACCACCACGATCACCCACCGCTCTCAGAATCGGGAGCGCCTGGTTGTAGTAATCGAGCGCCTTCTGCCTCTCTCCGAGAGCATTGTAGACCTGTCCGATGTCGTTGAGCGTCCCCGCTTCAACACCACGGTCACCCACCGCTCTCCGAATCTGCAGTGCCTGATTGAAGTAATCGAGCGCCCTCCGCTTATCTCCAAGATCACCGTAAACTGAGCCGATGTGGTTGAGCGTCGCGGCTTCACCACTTCGGTCACCTACCGCTCTCCGAATCGGGAGCGCCTGGTTGTAGTAATCGAGCGCCTTCTGCCGCTCTCCGAGAAAATTGTAGAGTGTACCGATATTGCTGAGCGTTTTGGCCTCACCGCTTCGATCACCTACCGCTCTCCGAATCGGGAGCGCCTGGTTGTAGTACTCCAGTGCCTTCTGGTTCTCGTCGAGATATTCGTAGAGCACTCCGATGTTGTTAAGGTATCTGGCTTCACCTCTTCGATCCCCCACCGTTCTCGCGATCACCAGCGCCTGATTGTAGTAATCGAGCGCCTTCTGCTTCTCTCCGAGAGAATCGTAGAGTCCACCGATGTTGTTGAGGGTCTCAGCTTCACTTCTCCGATTACCTGCCGCTCTCAGAATCGGGAGCGCCTGATTGTAGAACTCCAGCGCCTTCTGCTTCTCTCCAAAAGCGCTGTAAACTGGGCCGATGTTAGTGAGGATCGTGGCTTCGCCGATTCGATCCTCCAGGGCTCTTGCGATCAGCAGCGCCTGGTTGTAGTAATCGAGCGCCTTCTGCCTCTCTCCGAGAGAATTGTAGAGTGAACCGATGGTGTTGAGTGTCATGGCTCCACCACGCCGGTCACCCAATGCTCTTCGAATACGCAGCGCCTGGTTGTAGTAATCGAGCGCCTTCTGCTTCTCGCCGAGAGAATCGTAGACCAGTCCAATGTTGTGGAGCGTCGTGGCTTCATTGTCACGGTCACCCATCGCTTTCACAATCGTCAGCGCCTGATTGTACGACTCGATAGCTTTCTGCTGTTCTCCCAGGGCCGAGTAGGCCAGGCCGACATTGTAGAGTGCCGCAGACTCGTGTCGCCGATCACCGATCGACCGGAAAAGTAATACCGCTTCTTCGTATTTCTCGATCGCCTTTCTCAGCGATGCCGGCGAACCCTGGCCGCGTAACTCCTGGCCTTGCTTGAACGCGTTCTCTGCGGCGGCCTTGGTCGTGTTCTGAGACGGATCTTGCTGCAACGGGGTGCGCACTATCCCCAGCGAGGAGCCTTGCGGCGCGCAGATAAGTAGGAGCGTTACCACCAGCAGGCGATAAACAATGATTGAAGCGGTTGTTGGCGTCGTTAATCTCTTCACTTCATGCTCCCTTCGATGGCGGGAATACTGATGGGGGTGGACCGCCCGTGAGAAAACAGCCCGCCGCCGCATTGCTCAAGCTCATCTATCCTTCTCGCCTCGGCAGTATCACCACTAGCCATTCGGCGACTCTGCCTTGAACGAATCGCGCGGCCAGTCCCACTTGAGGATAGAAACTGTAAGAGGTCGCTGTATTGAACACCGTTGCCGCGAATGAGGTCGGCCCAAGCACCTGCGCGACCTGCGGTTGAGTCATCCCTACTCGTAGCGTCTTTGCATGCCCGCCCGGCCCCTGCGCCTGCAGCTTGAGCGCGGGCGCAACACGACTGTTGAGAGAAATCGCTATCACTTGATCGGTTCCTATGACGTCTATGCCGAGCTTCGGATAGCGATATCGATTGAGCTTTGCCTCTCTCACAATCGGAATCGATGTGGCCGAGCCGAGCCGCTTCTGCACCTCTTCGATTGAATCGCCAAGCTGGATTTGAATTCCCGGTCGGACTTCTACCGGAGGCAGTGGCCGGAAATCCTGCGTTGCGCTGGCGCGAATCTGTTGCTCAGTTTCACACGTCCCTCCGAACGCGCCGCACAGCTTCGAGTAGCTGTTTAATCCGAGCCTCCACCATAACGAAGCAGGACTGGCTGTCTTCAAGTACTTATAGAGCGCATCAGAAGCGTCACGCTTTTGATTCTCTTTGCCCGATTGCAACAGCGCTTGAGCGTAGTTGTAGAGTATCGCGCCGCGAATGACGGCAACGCTGCCCGCCAGCCGGTATGCCTGTCCCAAATGCCTGTCGCTCAGATCAGCCCTGCCCGCCGCAAGCTCTGCGACGCTCAGGTTGACCAGCACCGCCGCGCGCGAAACCGCCCCAAGCGAATTGTCTTTCATCGCCGACGCCGCAGCTTCTTCCAGATAGCGGCTTGCCTTCGAAACATCCTTGCCTTCGGGGCGCACCAGATACGCTATGCCTAAGCTCGCCTTCGCCAGCGAGAGATCGGGCTTCAAGCGCAACGCTTCTTCGAGCGCACGGACGGCCTGCTTCCAAAGCTCGGCGTTGATGCCTCTCCCTTTTTCGATGAGGCTGTCTGGCCGCCGATAAAAACCGCCGATCATGATGTGGCCGATTCCAAACTCGGCCACGTCTTCAGGCCGCAGCAGGTCGCAATACTCCATCAAGCGGGCGTAGCCGAGATTGGCATGAGCCTCGTAGCAGTCGGGGAATGCCTTTACGACCGATGCGAAGCACCGCTCGGCTGAGGCGTACTGCTCGACTGTCAGGAATAGCACACCATTGTTAAACGCGCCCATGCTGTTCCATAGCGATGCGCGATTCTTTTCCAACAGCGCGAGCCTTTGTGTCCAGGAAGGATGATCGCTTGGCCACAGAGGAGCGACTTCGAGGCCAAGCTCTATGAATCGCTTTGGCCCGACCATTGCTTCGCCAAAGTCGTAACCCGCAGCCAGAGCCACTTTGATGCCGTTTCTATCGGCGGCAAGTTCCTGCTCTCTTGAAAAAACTGTCATCATCAACAGCGTTTTGCCAGCGGGCCGGACGTGGCCCAGCGTGATGTGGGAAAGCTCGTGGCCCAGAATGAATGCCAGCCGGTTTGCGTTTCCCTCGATTATCGAATTGAGCAAAGCCTTGTTGACGCACACCAGGGAGGTTCCCTTGTAGGGAGTGGCGAAAGCGTTGGGATCCTTCGGGTTCATTTTCGCCATCACCATCTCCGCGTCGGTCAGGAGGCGGAGTTGCGGAGGCCACGCGAGTCCAGCCGGAGGCGAGACTACAGCTAGAAGTCGTTCCCAAACTGCGTTCAATAGCACGATGCTTGGATCGTTCTCATTAATCTGCGAGCGCGCGCGAGCCGTTGCAGGCGAGGCCGAAAAGATAGGGGGCATCACTAGCGCGAAGATAGTTAAATAGAGCAGGAGTCTCTTCACAACAGCGACGGTCTCAAATCCGGGAGTGGCAGACATGCATTTCCTTTCTGGATTCGGTTTGGCCAAAAGCATGCCTGCTCATCGAGGCTTGCTCACGCTACGCAAGTAGATCCGGTCGATTGACCAGTTGAGAGGCACATCCGTTTTCGCGGCTCTTGACGCGGTCCCTATACCGTGCAGGAGTTTCGCAAGCGGCGTATCGCTTCCTTTGCCTCGCGTGACTACACCCTGAAATTCCAGTATGTACGGATCGGGAATTCGCTCTTCGCTTGCCAGAAGAACGTATGTGTCCAGCCCGAATGGCGGAGCCATGCCTATCATTCCACCCTCACCGAGAAGTATCACCTTTGGCTGTTGCGTCGGAGGCTTATCCGGATCAAACGGGTAAAGGTTCTCGACGTCTCCTCGCCTGTTGAACAACAGCGCGCTATCGCCGTGACTGTCA
Organism: Acidobacteriota bacterium; assembly: GCA_038040455.1. GTDB lineage: Bacteria > Acidobacteriota > Blastocatellia > UBA7656 > UBA7656 > Onstottus_A. Next base: position 28,786 of record JBBPIH010000059.1, on the reverse strand, counting down.
ATCGCGAACACATAGACCCTTCGCTGCTTCACGTGCTGGTTATCATCCTGCAGCCGCTTCAATCCGGCCTCATCGGCTACAAGGACCAGATCGTATTTCACACCTTCCTGAACCTCGCCCTGTCGTATGAATTGATCCGTGCCCGTTTTTCTGAGCGCGAGCGTATAAGGGAAAGACTGGCTCGTGGAAGCTTGTATCTCAAGCCAGCCTCTTATCCTGCTCAACGTGACTGCCTGCTCCTCCAGTTTTTCTGCTGCGGCAGCAGGGTCAGTATTGGCAGTCCAGTCTGTTCTGATCGGGAGCGGATTGCTTCCTCTTTGCTTGTCTTCTTTCGTCACGCCGGGACGCACCCACGCATACTCGATATTGTTTCCATTCACTCGACCGGCCAAAATGTAGTTCGCCTCCTGTGGCGACTTCGTGACTTCGATTGACAGGCGGCTGGTTCCGGGGCCCAGCTTGATGGCCTGTTTCAACTCGGTCGAAGGAGGCAGGTTCACGAACATCGGCGAGCGCATTGTGATGCCGGATGCGAATTTGCTCATCGCCGGAGCAAGGCCCAGCGCCTGAGTCCGTCCATCGGGCATCAAGGCTTTCCAGCCGGCCTCTTCATACTGAACAACGTATGCGGGAGTTTGCTCGGTCGGGTCATCAACCAGATCGACGGTAGTTGATTGGCGCAGCGCGGCCACTTCCTGCGCGGCTCGCGCAAGCTCGCTTTTGCTGACACTGGGCGGAATCCACACCTTCAGGTCGGCCCTTTCGGGGGCGGCCCAGCGATCAATCGCAAAAAGATCGCCCTGTTTCAACGTTGCTGCGCTGCCCTCTATCACCATCGCTTCCGAGCTGTTCAACCCTTTGACTTCGGTCACGCGAAGCCGCACCGGTTTTTCATTGGCGTCGGCTGTGAGCTTCTTAAGCTCGCTGCCCTTGCTCAGTCCCATGGCCTGCCCGCCCTGCAGTTCAGCTATAACCTTGTCTCTGACTCCAACGAGCGAAGCGGTCGGGCCACCAGCGGTTTTGTACGTCGCCCTTCCGAACAGCGGCCCGGTGCGACGTTCCTGATTGCCTTCAAGAACGGGCTGGTGAGAAACGCCTTCGCCTTTCATAAAGCTGGTCACTCTCTGAAAGATTCGCTCGGCTGGCTCGTTGACCGAAACAGAAGGCTGATTCAAAACACTCATGAGCGCCCAACTGAAATTGCCGCGCCATGCGCCTTCATACCTTCGCTCCTTTGCCTCTTCATTGTCCTGCGAGGCCGATAATATAAGCGCGCCTAACTGTCCCGGCGTGTCGTTGAAGCCCGGCTCTTCTGCCACATCCGCTTCGATGAAAGGCACCATTCGGGTCTTCTCTTCCACCGGATATCCGCGACCGATAGAGCCGCTGTGGCAGCTATCGAAGATAGTCGTAAGCGTGACGCCTTTCTTCAACGCCTCGAGGAAGAGCCGCGAAAGCTCCTTATCACGAACGTCGAGCGCGCCCTGATTTGAGTCGGCTGGCACCATGCTTTCGTCGTATCCATCGGGCTCTCCGCCTTTCGAGTTCCTCACTCTCGATCCATGGCCCGAATAGTAAAACACGCACACATCGCCGGGGGCCGCATCGTTTATCAGGTTCTTTTTGAGGGCGTCGAGGATGGCAGCGCGGGTTGCCTTTTGATCTTCGAGGGTGTCAATCACGGTAAAGCCATACTTCCTTGCTAGCACCTCACGCATTGCGGCGACGTCTTTTTTGGGACCATCGAGATTGCTGAACGCCGCGCGCCCGCCGCCTCTGGCAACGGATGCCGGTTGCCTGCTGGCGGTTTCCATTTTGACAGCACCTTGATCTTTTGGTTTCTCATCGGCTTTCTGCGGTTGATAAACGCCGATGCCGATCAGCAGCGCTCGCTTCACAGGCTCGCGAGTCTCTGTCTTTTGAGCAGGTTGATCGGGATTTGATAGGCCGAAAGTATTCGCTGGCGCGTTGCAGGCTAGCAGCGACAGCAGCAACAGGATTGATGTGAATGTACGAGCCGACACTTTCACAGCGATACCCCCATTTTGTGTTACTCAAGCCAGACCGAATGAACGGCGCGCGATTACCGCGTCGCCCTAATCCAGGTCTGTTTGCTTTAAGCGTGAGGGCTGCGCGTTCGAGCAGCCCCTCACGGTCCTATGGACAGAGGTGCTTTGTCGCGCTGTCAGATTACGGGTGAAGCTGCCACGAGTATCTACCGTAGCAATTCACGTTGCCGGGGCCCCACGTGAAACGTTCGCCAGTTGTAAAGGTTGCCACTGCGTAGAGTCGTGTACTACCAGCACCGGTATAGCAATACGCGTCGCCCCACGGCGCGATGGTTCCGCGGTAGGTTCCGTCTACGAAAATGCGTACATACCAGCCAGTCCGGTTATCAACAACGACAGCGCAATCGCCCGCCCCTTTCGACTTTTCTCCCCCTTTATTCCCAGGGGCAGGCATCTGCTTCCCCGGATCGTTCGCGTCTGAGTCACTCTTGATGTTCTCATCAGCTCCGCCGCCACCCCTGCTCTTTTGAGCATGGACTTTTTCTACTTTACCCTTGGCGGCGCCAGCCTTCTTAGGAGTCTGGGCGGCTGTTGTGCTCGACAGCATAGGACCCATGAAAGTTGCGGCCAAGAAAAGCGACGCAAGCAGGCCTGCTGTTGTGGATTTGGATCTCATCGATTTTTGTCTCCTTTACGTCTTTTTGGGGGCAGCGTAATCCGCAAGCTTTCGGCAGAATACCCTTTGAACCCCGAAGATGATTAGTCACAGCTCCAATCGACTTGGGAGCCAACTTGCAAAAGTAGATCAATACCGGACCCGCTGAGCTCGAGTCTGTTTTATGTGCAACATATTATGGCTGTCTCAGATGAGTTGCTACTAAGCACCACCCTTGACTCCCAGGCGCAGCGAGTGCCCTCGCCAGACCAAATCTGAAAGAGAGGTCGGGCGCGATGATTAACACTCGAGTGGAATATTGGCGAGGGAGAGAATGTCTCCTGTCAACCGCTCGGCGGCTCCGCTCTAGCCTTCGCCGTCTGGCCGCCTCGTCTCGAATCTGAACATCATTCCACATCCGCGTGTGCATATCTGAAGTTGTCGTCCTATGAAGCAGTCCGCCCTCAGAATCCCGCCTTCCTATTGGTGGCCTGATTGCCTCTCTCCTCTTCCTGTCGCTTCCCTATCACTATGGAATTGAGCTCTCCTGATCACTATGGAATTGAGCTCTCCTGCCCAAAGCGTGCGATCCGCCTTGGCGCTACGTTTAGCCTCCCTTGCTTCAGGTGGTCACGGGATATTCGTCGCTCCCGCGCTTCCAAGCAGTAGTGACCAGAACTCGTAAACATTACAGGACTGTCTGTGCGTGTCATTTTGCTAGCGGGAGTCTGCTGATTTTGGATGAAGGAGTTCTTAATAGGCAGGAAGTTGAATTCAGAACAAATATGGGCATGTGTTATCGGTTGTTCTTGCTTCCTTTAGAAGGCTTCCTGACTTGCCGGTTGAGAGTATCAATAAATGCTATTAGGCTCGTCGCTTCTCCAAACCGCGAATTTATTCAGCCCTAATTAGGGTAACAACAGTCTTGACTCACCAAGCTATCGGGAAAGAAATTCCTGAGAAAAAATAGTGGACTAACGCGGGCCGCGTTTGATAGAATCCCGCGCGTAGGACGGGTTCCTGGGTGGCCCGTCCCGCTATGGAGTCAGGCGCGTTTCTTTGTCGCTTTCCTGGTCGCCTGATACTCAGCTTCCCGCCTGTCGATTTCGGCCTTCGGGACGCTCAGTATTTTCTTGACGGCTTTCTGGAAGCGGCCAAACGAATCGCCCGGCTTTTCAACGTAGATTTTTCGGTTTGCACCCATCAGACTATCTCGATACGCAGGAAGACTATCCATTCATCATTAAACGCATAGTAGATGACGGCGGATGGCTGGTCTGGAATGCTCCGCATTGGGAGAAACCAGACCGGCCCGCCTGAGAGCTGAGTACCCTCATAGGGATTACGAGAGAGTACCCATTCCGCTGCTTCGATAAACTCATCAGCGCGTCGGACATCGTATATCAACTCGCTAAGCTGAGCATCGAAATCAGGATCGCGCCGAATTGACCGATAGGTGGCCATCTTGCTTATGCCGCGCTTTCTCCTAAAGACGCCAACGCCAAAGACTCAAGTGCGAGGCCGCGCTTAACTTCCTCTGATGTCGGCTCGCGTGAATCAACCAACGCGACGCAATACGGAATAGTCTCGCCCGTTCCAGCCAATTTCCAACCAACGAACTGGTGTGACATAAAGCTCATCGTCGTCGCGTCCTTACCCCAACATTCCTTGATGAGCCTATCGACTAGTTCAATCTCTGCAAACGTGAAACGGCTGATGTCTGGCGACCGTTGTGCGAATGTCCTTTGCTGATCTTTGCCGTAGTAATCGTGCGTGCGGATTGCAATATCGCCATCGGCCTTCATCTCATCCAATATCGGCTTCATTCGACGCGGAGCCGGGCCTTGTGGCAGCGCTTGGTATTCCTGGCCTGTTATAGGCTCGCCGAAGTTCACGTAGGCAGAAAAGTCAGCCTTGAACAGGAGCTTGTTAAGTTTCACCGCGCCAAACGGTTCGTCACCTTCCGACCGTATAGCGATAAGCAGGATAAGCTCCCGCAAGCGCGCATCACGTTCCGTCTGAGGTGCTCTTTCTTTTTCTGTTGTGCTCATAATCTCACCGTCCCTCTCTGCGGTTAGACAGCCAAATACCCACACGCGGGGGCTGCGTCTGAGAACTAGTCCTTTGCAGTAATCGACAGTGTTCCCTTGACTGGCGCTTGAACGCGCCTAGTCTTCGACTAGTATATAGTAGGTTCATTAAAACGCCAATGGGCCGAAAACGGCGGTAGTGGGGTAGTACTGTGTTGGTCTTTCAAAACAGTTTGATCGTTCCCGGCCCGCCCGTGGCATAATCATCCAAGCACTCTTATGCTCTACACTTCGCCTATTACAACTTCTGCAAGGTACATTCAAGCCTAAGAGTCACCCCGGCGATGGAAAGCGGCCTAACAAACCACGTTTGGAGCCTTCGAGAATTACTTGCTGCTTAGTTGGTAGTTGGCTGTTTCTTGGTGTAAAATGAAACTCGTCCTTTTATTCATTTACTTTAGGAGATAAATTATGTCTGGTAAAAAAACTGTCAAGCCGGGTGAAAAAACTCAAGACTCCGGCATTTACAAAGATGAAGGCGGCAAAAAGACCACGCAGGTCAAAGGCAAAACTGCGCCGCCGACTAAGGGAAAAGGTCAGAAGCATAAGCAAGATACTGACACTAACCCGAAGAATTAGCCACTAGATGCGCCCAAACAGTGCCGCTCGTTACCCAAGCGATACTTTGTATTTCGTCTGGACGAAGGAGCAGCACGGTCGGTTCGACGTTATCTTTTTCCAATCGAAGATAACAGGTATCTACTTTCGGCTTGTTTTTACCTTTAACGAAGCCTGCGCTGATGATGCAGTTATTTTTGCCGTATTCCTGACGGATAATCTCTGTAAAAGTCAGCCCGTTTTTCTTGAAGACTCGTTCGTTTTCAAGAGATTTGTTTTTCATAAACTTATGTCCGTTGGTCAAAACACAGCGACCAACATACCCCACTACCAAAACGGCTCTAGGAGCGGCTTAGAAAGCGCGTCAAGCGCTGTCGCGTTCGTACCACGTTCTTTAGCTCGCACTCCCACAATACCAAGACTGACCAACCGCCGCGCCTCAACGTTTTCTGCGTCGTGACATCGCGCAGCCGATTACGGGCAACCTTGGCGATCCAATATGCTGTATTCGATTTGGGAACGCGAGCGCCGCGCGAACAATCGTGACCGTGCCAGAAGCATCCGTTGATAAATACCGTCTTCTTACGAGACGCGAAGACAAGATCCGGCTTCCCCGGAAGGTCGCCGCGATGGAGCGTGTAACGATAACCCAATGAATGAGCCGCCCGTCTGACGCGCATTTCAGGAGTAGTGTCCTGACTCCGCACTGCGCGCATACATGCGCTCCGTTGTTTTGCTGTGAGATTGTCAGACATCAGGAGGTGGCTCGATAATCAGTTCTGGAAAGACAACCTCTCCATCCTTGAGCGTCATCAGTAAAATTCCGTTATCTTTGACCCATTTATATGAGACCTGCTTTCGGTAGCGCTGCGGATACGGATCGGGATATTTGTCTAACCACTTTTCAAAGAATTGCTCCTTCATTGCCGATCCGTGGACGTACCTAAGATCGACATCTCTCAGATGGTTATCATGATCGAAAAACAGATGACCGACCGCCATGTCGTCCACTAGTTTTTGTCGCCCCGCGAGCTTATGGTATTGATACTCGTAACTACCACCTCGCTTCGCTGACTTCACCTCATTATTCTTCAAGTCAATGCCCGGTCCGAGTTTCCGGCCCATATCATCTACGAGGATAGAAGCGAATACTTCCCAATCCGATGGCATCGCCACGGGTCCCGGTGGAATCTCTCGTGCGCCGTAGAGCCGCAGTTTTCCTTGCAGCGGGCCGTACATATAGGCGTGAAAGAACATCAACGACTTTTCGAAGTCGAGGTTTGTAGGTGGACCGCCAATAGTCAGATCACGCGACACTTTGGGAGGCGTTTTCGGCACTCACGCTCCTGCTTCGGGCAGCGAGTGGTGCAAGCAGGTGACGCGTAAGCCAGCGCGTTACCGGAATTGCGACAGCGTCACCCATTGCCCGATAGCCGTCGTTGTAAGACCCAGGCAGTTTATAAGTATCCGGGGCGCCCATAAGCCGAGCGCACTCTCGCACGGTCATAAGGCGGGATCTTACATTGCCATGATCAACGATTATTACCGTTTGTCGGCTGCTGCCGCCATTAGGTGTCCTCAAACATCCGGCAACGCCGTCGAATCGGATCTCTAGACGCTGAACCTTGTTACCGTTCTCATCGGGCCTTGTGCGTTTGTACGCTGTTCCAGCGAAGTAACCGTCAACCTCAGTTACAGTCCGCAATTTACGCTTATTCAAAGGGGAAAGCATTGCGAAGATTTCCTTTGTAGTTGAAGGAGGATCGCAGGGAGCGTGGCGTTCACACAGATCAGCGAACGATGCTGTCTTTCCCGAAGGTATTGGAAGCGACCACCAGACCCATTCGGGGTCGTTAACCATTGATGATGTTCTGATGAGACCAGTTGAATGAAATGGCTCTGTAGGCATCGGCTGGCACAGTCCTTCAATTGGAATGTCTTCAGACACTGCAATGACAAATGCTCTCAACCGGCTCTGCGGAACGAAATCCTGAGCATCTATCACGACCGCGCCCACTCGATAGCCAAGATTGCGAAGCGCCCGATAAGCCTCCTTGAAGTGCTTTCCACCATGCGCTACCACGAAGCCCGCTACATTCTCGGCAACTAGAATAGGAGGGCGCTTTCCGCAGTCGTCCAGTTCCTTGATTACTCTCGTCCATTCCCAAAAGAGCCCAGACCTAGTTCCTCTCTTCATTCCCGTGAGATCACCGGCGAGCGAGAGGTCTTGGCAGGGGAACGATGCCCAGGCTAAATCAGCGGCGGGCAGTTGTGCCCCTTTGACATATTGGATTGATCCGAGATGAAATTCTTTATGGAGGTTGTTCGCTACATAGACCGCCTGCTTCTTCGCGCAATTGTCGTTCGCCCATATGGTTTGGAACTCAGGCTCAAGTCCGAATCTGACTAGCCCGCTGCCTGCGAAAAAATCCAGAGCGGTAAAAGTTTTCTCGGAATATTGCATATCGGTTGGCGCAAGAGGACAAACTTGCCATTCGCCGCAAGTCGAACGGGGATTCACAGGCATTCTACCGATGCGTAGCGCTTAGTCAAGCTGGATTCCGTCACGCGCGTTACGGCCTTAAACTACCGCGCGCTTGCCCCGGTTCTGGCGCTTTCACACAGTCGGGATATTCTGCCGTGCCTCTTTAATGTCCTTGCCGGTCACAGCCTTGTAGGTGAGACGCTTGCCAACGATTGATTGGAGCGCCAGGACGAATCGCTGCGCGTCGTTCATCTTGCGCATGTTGTAGCGGTAGGTTTCTTCGTCCAAATAGCGGAACAAATGAAACGGCTCGATGCTCACATAGGTTCCCTTGATGCAGCGCTTCAAGAGCGACCAGAAATTCTCAATTCCGTTTGTGTGAACTTGGCCATCGACATACTTGACTGCGTGATTGATTACTTGGTGCGCGTAGTCACCTTCGAGGCCGTTGTACGATCTAAGCTCGTCGCTGTAGAGCGCTGAACCGGCTTCGACGTGCTTTCTTACATTCGCGTGCAGTTCGCTTTTCTTTCGAGTGCCTATTACCATCGTGCGCACTTCGCCGCCACGCTCTAAGATGCCCATCACGGCCGTTTTGTCTTTCCCGCCGGTGCCGGTGATTCTGCGCTTGCGTTGTGCGATGTGCATGTTCCGAGCTTTGCCGCCGATGAACGTTTCATCTACTTCAACGTGGCCGCTGTCGCCGCCTAACTTCTCAAAGGTTCCCTGCTGCATCGCGAGTCTGATTCTGTGAAGCAAGAACCAAGCTGACTTCTGAGCAACGCCTACCGCTCTTTGAATCTCATATGAGCTTATGCCGTTCTTCGCATTCACGATCATCCACATTGCGGAGAGCCACTTGTCGAGGGGGATGGCCGAATCTTCCATGATCGTTCCGACCTTGATTGAAAACTGCTTGTAGCATCCTTTACACTTCCACACGCGGCGCTTTGCAAGGTAATAGGTCTCAGGGCAAGAGCAACGCGGGCATACGGCTTTGCCGCCAGCCCATCGGAAGTGGGCCATGAAGTCGATGCAGCGGTCGATGTCTGAAAAATAGCGGATCGCCTCAAGAAGCGTTTGCGGCTGATCGTTTGTTTGCTTCATAATGGAGTGATTTTAGCACGGATTACTTGGTGAGTCAAGACTATTGTTACCCTAATTAGAAACACCGGCGCGCGAATGTCGCATCAGGAAGCTGAGCTTTCATTGCTCTTGGCATCGCTCAACATAGGGGAGCATAGGCGCTCCACATTGTAAGCCTGCTCATTGCCCAGGTGCGAGTTTTTCAGATCGGGGATTAAGCGGGCGGACGAGCGGGTGCAGGCCAGCAGCGTTGCTGATAGCCGGAAGGATCGGACCCCAAACCGGAACAAAGCAGAGCAGTTTCTGATACGTGTTACCTGTAGATAAACCTGTTAGACAAAAATGCGAGGGCTACCATTCCTGTAGCCGTAACTGATAGAATTGAAAGTGAGCCGTGCAGGGCTCGAACCTGCGACCCGCCGATTAAGAGAAAGCGGGGTTGACCTGCCTGCACTTCGACATCAGTTCAACAAGCGAGCTGAGTAGTGCGACACATCGATCGCGAAAATCAGATTGCGCACGCCCAAGCCTAAGACTATTGAACCGTATCCGAGCGAGCTATCGGCTACGAATTGGGTATTCAACGGCCAACCAGGCGAGCCATATTCGCCGCCCGGTTTGGAGCCGAGGACGGACTGCGCATCCGAGTCACGCGCTGCCAGCGTCGTCGGTCGACTTTTACAGTAGGCGCCAGTTTGTACAGTATTGCAGACCGAAATCCAACCACCTTTGGTCAAAAAGGCGCGTCGATTCTGCGCAAACGAAGTCCATCCCAGGTCCGATTCGACGAACAGTTCATCGAGGCGACTTCACAACTTTCCAACTTGCGCCCACGACGACGCGTGGTTCCAAGCAACTTACCGAGAGCGCAAACGACCGCAGCGCTCATCAAATCAGCCGCAAGAGACACTAAGCAGAACCGAGAGAAAAGAGCATGAAAGAGGGATCGCAAACGCGCGTAGAAGAGTCAGCCTTTAGGCGGGCTACGTCTTCGCGCTATCGCGCTAAGACAGAGAACAATTGACTAAGTCAAGAGTATGGGCAAGCGGCAAAAACAATACCCGAAAGGAGCCTTGGTGAGGCTGACAAACGACGAACATATGCGCCTAACAGTGCTCGCAAAGAAGGCCGACTTGTCATTCTCGAGATTTCTCGTCGAGTCGGGACTCACCGGACAACCTAATCCAACTCCGTCAACTCTGGCTGACGTGAAGGGCAAGGCTCTAATGGCCAGGATGGACATGCTTAAGGCTGCCGATCGACTCAAAGCCACGATTGAGTACGGCGACTATCGCCAGTTTCCAGTCACAGACGCCCAGGGCTTGACTTACACTACGAGCGTCAGGGAGGTTGATCCAAAGAGCGCACTCGAAACGCTCATCAGACATTTCACAGACTCCCCGGAAAAGAAGCGCGAGCGACAAGCTGTCGCTGACGCCAGAGTTGACCAGCTAAGGATGGCTCATATGCAGTCTCGAAATGCTCGTGATTACAGCGTCATCAGAGACAGGATTGCGCAGGATTTCTATCGCGCCGCAGGAGTGCGCGAGAAGGCTGTAGCGCCAACGCTAGGCCGCGAACAGATCGCCGAGCTTAACAAGTACGCTGACACGTTGCCCTTCTTCAGTACAGATCGGAAGGAGTTCAAAGAAGCCGCCATAATTGCTGGAGAGAGTCTACGGCAAAGAGAAGGCTCGGAGACCTCCAGAAGAGAGACCGAACAGCTACGTACTCACGATTCCACGGTGCCGACGAGAGAACACTCACCTTCTCACACCACGTCAAGCACTGACCGATCTGATCGCGACAGCTACTCGCGCGGTAGATAACGATGCCTTATGAAGAACCGGTAATTTCTTAGGGCGTACAGCGCGATTTGCTCAAGGTTCGCTCTAGATCGCAGAAGAGAATAGTCTCGGAGACCCCGGCGGTTCCTGATTGAATCGCGAAAAAGCCACCTGTTGGATCGCCCTTGTGAAAGATGAACTCGCCCGGAGCGTAATGAGCTAACCCCACGCCGCCGGTGCGCGACATTTGCAATTGAACAATGTTAGGAGGAAACAACACCTTCCATGTCCAATCACCCACTACCTCCAACTTGCGCGCAATGCTTGGAAGCTTGCTCAGGTAGATGCCTCGCCACAGGACCCAGGCTATAAATCCCGAGATGCGTATTCCCAGGATCTCTGCGACAGCGTTGCGATTGCCCAGCGAAGCAAGCATCCCCAGAACTTTGAAAGAGAATGGCTTGGTGGGTTGACCTTTGAAGGTGCGCGACAGGTTCGCGGCGAGCTGCTTGGCTTGCCTTGTTGCGAATTGTGCCGTCGGTGGGCTTGGTCTCTTATCGAAAGCGTTCGGAATGATCGCGCAATCGCCGACCGCCCAGACATTCTCTGTGTCTTTCACGCTCATGTCGGGATTGGCAGCTAGGCGACCACGCTCAAGCGGCAGTCCCAGTCTCTGAATCAGAGGGCTGGGCAATGTCCCTACTGTTGAAACAACAGTCGCGGCTTCGATCACTTCACCGGACTTCAGCCGCACGCCTGCCGCCGAGATTTCCTGCGCCCCGGAGTTGAGGCGCACGTCCACGCCGGCTTTGCGCAATTTATCGCAGGCAAACTTTGATAGAGATGGAGCATTTAATTCCGGGATCAGACTGTCGCCGTGCTGAAGTAAGAATATGTGAGGCCGCTCGCTCTTTAGGGTGGGGTAAAAGCGATGGGTCGCTTCAAAGACTTCCGCGATCTCGCCTGCTACTTCTACGCCGCTGAAGCCACCGCCGATGACCACGACATCGAGCAGTCGCTTTCGCCGAGCCGGATCAGCTTCGACCGCTGCCTCTTCAAGTCGCGTGATCAAATCGTTGCCCAGATAGATTACGTCTCCAAGAGTCTTAAGCGGATAAGCGTAAGCCGCGAGGCCCGGTATCAGGTTCATGTTAACCACCGAGCCGCAGGCCAGCACCAGGTGTTCATACTTAAGCGATTTGGTTTCACCGCCCGCGCTGACGTAGCTAACCAGATTGCTTTTCAAGTCGATGTCCGTAACCTGCGCCGTCAACCAGGTAGACCATCTGGCGGCCCGCGACAACAACGTGCTGGGGGAGATCGAACGACCGACCACTTCGGCAAGCATCGGAGTGAAAACGAGATGATTCTCGCTGCTGATGAGAACGATTTCGATGTCGGAAGAAGTCTTGCGCTCAAGTTGCTGCGCGAGTGTCACGCCTCCGAATCCACCCCCGACTATAATCACCCGTCGTTTGCTCATGATTGAGTGCCTGCTCACTAAGTGATCACTGTTGATAGCTCGATCACTTGTCCCGCGCGAAGGACTTTGGTGACAATCCTCTCGCCGGTTTTCAGACTGCTCAGGCTGTCATAGATACCGTCCAGGGACGCAAGCTATTGCTGCCAGCCACCACCCAGCGCCCTATACAGCTGAACCAGCGCCAGCAACTCGTCTCGTCTGGTTTGCGCTAAGCTCAGTTCGGAATTAAACAGGTCACGGTCAGCATCCAGGGCATTGAGCAGAGTATCTACTCCGCCCCGATACCGGAGGTATGCTAGACGCGACCGATCTTGTAACGTGGTCACAAGCAATTCCTGTTGCACGCGAATCTCTTTGACTTTGCGATACTCCACCAGCGCGTTCGAAACATCGCTGAAGGCGGTCTGGATCGACCTTTCATATTGGATCAGCACAATTTGTTGTTGTGCCCTGGCCAACCTCACATTCGACTTGATTCTCCCCCCGTAAAAGATCGGCTGAGTCACCTGAGGCACAAACTGCCACACTCTGGTCGGGCCTGTGAACAGGCTGGATAGTTGGCTGCTCTCAGACCCCAGAAACCCCGTCAGGCTGAGTTGTGGGAAGTAGGCCGCCTTTGCCACGCCGATGTTGGCGTTTGCCGCTATCAGATTCTGCTCTGCGGCCCTGATGTCCGCGCGCCGTTCAAGCAGCGAAGAGGGCAACCCAGCAGGCACCGAGGACGGTTGTTCCTGCTCAATCAATGTGCGGGCGCGGGTCACGGGACCAGGGTACTTACCTAGCAGCAAGCTTATCTGATTCTCGGTCTGTTCGATCAGCCGCTCGATGTCCGGGATGGTCGCGGCGGCAGTGTAAACCAGTTGCTCCGCCTGGCGTACGTCCAACATCGTCGCCACCCCGCCCCGCTGGCGCACGTTGATTAGACGCAACGACTCCTCGCGGGTGGTCAGTGTGCGTTTGGCAATCCCTAGCTCCGTGTCCAACTCGAGCAAGCTGAAGTATGTGGAAGCTACATCGCCCACGAGTATTGTCATCACCGCTTTGTGATCTTCTTCAGAGGCGCGTAACTGGGCGCGCGCCCCTTCGGTCTGGCGGCGCAGCCGGCCCCAGACGTCCACCTCGAAGGAGAGCAGGTTGAGCAAAACTGATCCGAACGTTCGTCTCTGGCTAAAGCTCTGAGGAAGGGGGAATGAGCCGCTCGCGGAGTTGCGCAGCGTGGTGATGTCGGCGCTGGCCGCGACGTTCGGGAACTGGTCGGCCCGTGTGATCCCAAGATTAGCGCGGGCGGCGCTGACCCGTGCGATGGCATCGCGGATGTCGTAGTTTTCGACGAGCGCCGTGCGGATCAACTCCTGGAGTTGCGAATCCTTGAAAAGCTCAAACCATTTGAGGTCGGCAAGCGAATTCGGGTCAGGCGCCGCAGTTGGATCCGCAGTTCCGCGGAATAAATCAGGTGACTTGACCGTCGGCCTGCGGTATTTTGGACCGACCGTGCAGCCCGCCAGCAGGCTGGCGATCAAGCCAACGATCAGGACTCTTTTCTTGCTGATGGCTTGGCGCTCTCGGATCAACTGGTGCTCCATCTCAGTCTCCTGTTGCGGGCACTGGCTCTTGTGGCGCGGCCCCTGGCGCTTCCTCTCCGCGCCCGAAAGCTTCTCAACCACATAGAAGCTCACCGGGATGATGAAGATGGCGATCACCGTGGCAGCCACCATCCCGACGATCACGACGGTACCGAGGATCCGTCTCCCCGCCGCGCCCGAACCCGATGCGATCCACAACGGCACGCAGCCCCCAATGAACGCGAACGAAGTCATCAGAATTGGGCGCAGACGGACGCGCGCTCCCTCAAGTGCTGCGTCTACCAGACTACGTCCCTTCTCCAACTCGATCTTGGCGAACTCGACGATCAGGATCGCGTTCTTTGCCGCAAGGCCAATGAGTACGATCAGACCGATCTGGGCGTACACGTTCAAGTCGTAGCCGCGCAGCAAGAGTCCGGCAAAGGCGCCGAAGACCGCAATCGGCACCGTCAGCAGCACCGAGAACGGCAGCGACCAGCTCTCATAGAGTGCCGCCAGGATCAGGAAGACGAAGACCAGCGAGAGGGCGAAGGACGTCATCGCAGCCCCCGAAGCTTGCCTCTCCTGGTAAGAGAGATCGGCCCAGTCGTAGCCCATCTCGGGCGGCAGGACTTCCTTCGCCACCTCTTCGAGCGCGGCCATGGCCTGACCGGAACTGTAACCGGGCGCGGCGCTTCCAATCACCTGGGCGGCGCGGTAGAGATTGAAACGGTCGGTGCTTTCCGGGCCGCTGATGTTGCGCGTGGTGACCAACGCCGAAAGCGGAACCATGTTTCCGTCATTGTTCCGCACAAAGTAATTTCGGATGTCCTGTTCACTCCGTCGCTCTTCCCCTTCCGCCTGCAGGAACACGCGCCACTGCCGGCCAAAGCGGTTGAACTGGTTCAGAAAGAGGCCGCCCAGATAGGCTTGTAGCGTTTGGTACACGTCCGCTACGGCAACTCCTTGCTTCAATACTTTGTCGCGATCCACATCGGCGTAGATTTGTGGGACGGAGGCGGTGAACTGTGAAGCGACTCCGGCCAGCTCCGGACGCTGGCGGCATGCAGCAAGGAACCTCTGCAGATTCTGGTCGAGGAATTCGACCGTCCCGCCACGGCGATCCTGCAACCAGAACGAAAACCCACCCGCATTGCCGAGTCCGGGAATCGAAGGCGGCATGAAAGCAAATGCAATCGCCTCGGGCACCTCGGAGGCCAGAGCCCCGTTCAGGTGATCAACAATCGCTCGCGCCCCCAGCTGCTCCTCGGTGCGCTCGTCCCAGGGGTGGAGACCCACGAAGAAGAAGCCCTGGTAGCTGGCTGAAGTGCGAGTCAGCAGACTGAAGCCGCCAATCGTGTTGTAATACTGCACTCCCTCGGTCTGGCCGAGAATCCCCTCGATCTTTCGCAACACTTCATCCGTCCTCGACAGTGAAGCGGCCGCTGGAAGCTGGACGTTGAGGAATACGTAGCCATAGTCTTCTTCAGGTAGAAAGCCTGTCGGCAGACGGCTGCCGATGAGGCCATCCGCCAGGGCGAAGCCTGCGAGAATCAACATTGCCACAACCGCCTTGCGGATCAGAGCGTGGCTCCAGTTTATGTAACCGTGCGTTGCCTTCGTAAACACCCGGTTAAAGCCGGCGTAGAAGCGGGCGAGTATGCCCCGCGATTCCTTCCGAGGCCTGAGCAGGAGCGCAGCGAGCGCGGGCGAGAGGGTCAAGGCGTTGAAGGCCGAGATGAGCACGGAGACCGCAATCGTCACCGCGAACTGATTGTTTAGCCGACCCTGGATGCCGCCCATGAACGCCACCGGCACGAAGACGGCAGCGAGGATCAGCGCAATGCCGATTACCGGCCCCGAGACCTCCTTCATCGCCTGGATCGTGGCCTCGCGCGGAGACTTTCCCTCCTCGATGTGATGTTCGACCGCTTCTACGACCACAATCGCGTCGTCCACGACCAGACCGATAGCGAGCACTAGACCGAAGAGCGACAGTGTATTGATCGAGAAACCCAGCAAGGGAAAGACGGCAAAGGTGCCGACGAGCGACACCGGCACCGCAATCGCGGGGATGAGTGTCGCCCGCCAGTTCTGCAGGAAGAGGAAGACGACGAGGATGACGAGGATCATCGCCTCGATCAGCGTTATGACTATCTCGCGGATGCCTTCGCTGACCGGCAGCGTGGTGTCGAGCGAGACCACGTAATCGAGGTCGGCTGGAAACCGCCCCTTCAGTTCCGCAATCATCTTTTTGACCCCATCGGCAACCTCCAGCCCATTTGAGCCTGGAACCTGAAAGACTGCGATGATGGCGGCAGGCTGGCCATTGATCCGCGAGCTCTGCTGATAGTTGAGGGCGCCGAGTTCAATCCTGGCGACATCCTTCAACCGCACGACTGAGCCGTCGGGGTTGGAGCGGACGACGATCTGGCCGAACTCTTCCGGCGTTTGGAGCCGCCCCTGCGCGCGAACGGTGTAGGTCTTCTCCGTCCTTTCCGACACAGGCTCAGCACCCACCTTTCCAGATGGGTTGACGGTGCTCTGCTGCCGGACCGCGCCCGCGAGATCAGGAACCGCGAGACCGAGTTTGGAGAGCAGATCCGGCTTGACCCAGATCCGCATCGCGTAATCCGTAGCCCCAAAAATACGTACTTCCCCAACGCCGGGGACTCTGTAGAGTGTATCGTTGATATTGATATTGGCGTAGTTCGCGAGGAACAGCGAGTCGTAACTGTTGTTTGGTGAGACGATCGAAATCACGAGCATCGGAATTCCAGTGGACTTGCGCACGCTGATCCCGAACTGATTAACGTCGACGGGAAGGTTCGGTTGCGCCTGCGCTAAGCGGTTCTGAACATTCACCTGATCGATATTGACGTCGGTCTCAATGCCGAACGTCACCGTCAATTGCATCGTCCCATCATTGGCGTTGGTCGACTGCATATAGAGCATATTGTCCACGCCGTTCATCTGCTGCTCGATCGGAGTGGCGACCGATTGCTCGATGGTGACGGCGTCCGCTCCGGTGTAGGTCGCGGAAGCGACGATCTGGGGTGGCACGATCTCGGGAAACTGAGCCAACGGCAGACCGCTCATTGATATGAAACCTAAGACGACAGTTAAAATGGCGATGACCATTGCGACGATCGGCCGATCAATAAAGAAGCTGGAAATCATGGCTGAACCCCTCTCCTATTGCGCTGGTGTTGGTGAAGGCGCGACAAACGGCTGCGGGTTGACGACCACATCCGGTCTGACTTTTTGTGTGCCTTCGGCGACGACTCTTTCGCCCGGTTTCAGCCCTTCGTCTATGATCCACATTGAGCCGACGCGATTGCCGACCTTGACGGCACGAAAACTCACCTTGTTATCACCGCTCACAACGGCTACTTGGTAGCTACCCTGCAACTCGGTGACGGCCCGCTGCGGCACGAGCAGCGCGCCTTCTCTTATGCTGGTCACCGCGCGTACTCGGCCATACTGGCCGGGGCGAAGAATGTTCCCGGGGTTCGGGAAGATTCCGGCAACCCTGATCGCTCCCGTCTTCTGATCGACTTGCCGGTCTGCGACGAAGAACCGCCCTTCCTGTGGGTAGGTCGTGCCATCAGACAGAACCAGCGCCAGCTCAAGCCTCCTGCCTGCCGCGTCTCGTTCGCTTTGAGTCGGGTTTAGTCTGGTAAAGTTTAGATACTCCTGTTCGGCAGGGGTGAAATAGACCTTGATCGGATCCACCGTCGAAACCGTGGTGAGAGCTTCGCTGGTCGGGCTGACCAGGTTGCCGACCTGAGCCTGAGCGATGCCAGCGATGCCATCAATTGGAGAAGTGATTCTAGTGAAACCCAGGTTGAGCTTGGCAATCTCCACCGTGGCTTCAGCCGCCGCAACTGCAGCCTTGGCGGCAACGATAGCGGCTTTCGCCGCCTCGACCCCGGCACTAGCCGCTTTGACTTGAGCCTTCGCGGCGAGATTGGCCTGGACGGCATTATCGAGTTCCTGGTCGGTGATGGCCTTCTCCTTCGCCAGCGGGGTGTAGCGATCCACGTCGAGTTGGGTCCTGCCCTGATCGGCCTGGCGCTGCGCGAGCTGCGCCTGGGCTTGTAAAAACTGCCCTTCAGCCTGTGTCACTTGCCCTTCCGCCCTGGCGAGTTCTGCTCTAGCCTGATCAAGCGCCGCCTGAAACGGCCGCGCATCGATCAAAAACAGCAACTGCCCGTTCCTGACGAAAGAGCCTTCAGTGTAGTTTTTGCTGAGCAGGTAGCCGGAGACCTGAGCCCTGATCTCGGCGTTAACCATGCCGTCGAGCGTACCGATCCATTCGCTGTAAATGGGGACATCCTTCTGCTCGACCTGCGCCACCTCAACCTCGAGTGGGGCCGCTTGCGGCGTCTCCTTAGCCTTCGAGCGACCGAAGGAGAGAAACAGAACGACAATCACCAAAGATCCGATCACCGCGCCAATTAGCAGCTTGTGCTTCAAGAAGAAAGCCTTCATTCTAACCTCCGAATCGGTCGATTTCCTGCACGAACAATGACGATCATTACTCAACTCCAAACCGCATAGAGCTCGAAGAGATCCTTTGCGCCTCCCTGAATCGGGCAGGCACGCAGGATATCGACGAGCCGCCTGGCGGACCCCGGATCTGTTACCAACAGGAACACCTCGCTTGCAAGCCGGTGCTCTTCCTTACAGTTGTTGACATTTGCATTCCTCCCTTTCCTTAATCGCTTTGTAGTTACTTACCGGGCCCTTGGCGCGGACACCTCGCAGAACTCATAGCGCGTCATCGCCTTTTGCCCACTCCCAACACCATTGCCAACGCGCGCTGTGTTATCGCCTATCATCGGGGTCGGATGAACTGAGAGTTCGATTGACGATATCTTCACGTCGAGGCGGCGATTTTGCTCGCGACCCTCTCGAGAAGTGTCATCGGCGATCGGTTTCGCGGAGCCAACCTCTGCGTTCCTGAACGGAATCGTCTAATTCTCCGTCCGGCGTGCTATTGTTTGGAGCGGCCCTATTGCTCGCTCTCGTAGAATCTTTTCATCTGATCAAATCGGCTGCGCACCAACCGAGATCTCATTGGCTCGTAGACGAATATGACTTGTCCCTTCTTGCGGATCTCGACTCGATACGGCTGCTTAAGCTTTTCGGTCAAGTGATACCAAGCAACAACCTCCGCCAGGTCGTCGTGCCAGTTGTTGCTGCCGTAAAGCGAAACGAATGGTGTCCGGCTGAGCGCCGTATAGACAGCTTCGGCTTGGGCAACGCTAAGGACCTTGCCGTCAGCGCGAAATACGATACTTTCTAAAAGACTATTTCGGTATCGCGGAGCAAGCGTTGTTCGCCCGCTCCAAACGTCCTTAGTGAATGAGGTGGCGGACGATTTGTCCAGCCGACCGCCCAGGCCTCTCTCAGTGGTGATCTGTAAGCTCCCATCGACTATGTGGGTTGCTTCGTGGAGAAGAACATAGACGATAGCATCTAGCGTCCCGCCTTGAATGTACACATTGAGCGAAGAGTTGCCTGTTTCGAAGCAAGTCCGCTCTTTCTGCGTGAGGAACTCCGATACGTCCTCGTTAAGGATTCCTGCTCTGATTGTGAGGTCAAACAACTTATAGGGCTCGCCTGGGTTGACCGTCGAGGTGAGCGCCGTATTTGGCATTCCATCGAGAAAGCTAAAAGATCGCAGCCGCTCTCTCAGAATTCGGTGACTTAGAGGCGGGAGCCCAGCGAACGCTCTAATAACTTTCTGCCGTTCCACTGCTGTTAGGACGTGGGCCGTCGGCTTGGCCCCCGCGTCCTTGAACTCCTTAAGTACGGCCGCGGGGGTCTCGCTGATTCGCGACTCAAGTGCAGTTGACGGATCGAAACCGTATTTGGCCAGAGCTTCATCACGCTGTCCTTTGGACTCTTCGGCCCTCATAACCGGTAGTAAGCAGGAGCAGAAGAGAAAGATTGCACAGGTGACTGTAGCGAGCGTGCGCATACTCCGAGCTATTCTTTCCTGTGCCGTGTCACCGGCCTTCGCCGATATTCCGCCACGCAGAGTCTTCGATTCGGCACGGCTCACAAGTCTGATTCCAATTATCAGAAGTAAAGCCATAACTACTCGCCAGTTGCAGCTTGCTGCGTCGGTACTGCGTGTCGTTGAATGAGCGACACGACCCCGCCAAGGACACCGACGAGCAACGCAGCCATGCCCCAGAATGTGCCGCTCAGGTGATGTCCGACCAGCGCGTCGAGTGACAGCGAGCCTGGGCCGGTGAACGCGACAGTTAACGCGGCGACACCGAGCACGAGGGTGTACTCGTAGCCGCCGTTCTGGGCGAAGAAGCCCTTCTCGATGTGCACCGTCACGGCAGCCACAAGCATCACGCTGAAGATGAGAGTGGCCCCAATCGGCGTGTACAGCCCGAGCGCAAGAAGGAGACCGCCCCCGGTCTCCGCCAGGCCCGCCATCAGCGCGTGGCGCCGGCCCGGTTGGAACCCGATCATCTCGAAGAACTGACCGGTGGCGTCAAGCCCCGGTCCACCGAACCAGCCGAACAACTTTTGTGTGCCGTGTGCGGCGAGAGTCAGTCCCACCGTCAGCCGCAGAAGAAGTAGCCCGATCTCCATATGTCACCTTTCGTCCTTTATCCACGTCGCGGATCCCTTCCTAGCCCGCCCGCGCTCGCTAAAGCACTCCTTGTTCGAGTTCACGTTCGCTCGACCATCGGCCGAATACTCTCCAGGACGCTGAAGGCAAGCGTGTCCTCACCATCAATCGGCGTGCCCGTCAGGCTTCCGTAGATCGATCGCCCTCCAAACACCAGCGGGAACGCACTCAATTGGATCTGGTCCTGCGGTACACCGACCACGATGAGCTTGCCGCGGGCTGCAAGACCGGACACTAGTGGCCCCATAGCATCACCACTGGGAGATGTTGTGAGAATCGCTCTAGCCCCGCCCAAACGTTGCAGCACCGCCGCGGCATCGTCGACCGCGGTATCGATGTAGACGTGCGCGCCCAAATCTTTCGCAAGCTTTTCCTTGTCCCGTCCACGGCCGATTGCGACAGTACGGAATCCCATGTGCCGCGCAAACTGGATACCAAGATGCCCAAGGCCACCGATGCCCTGCACGGCAACCAGATCTCCGCCGCGCAAGCCGGCGTTTCGAAGAGCGTTGTAGGTCGTGACGCCCGCGCAGAGGAGGGGTGCGGCTTCCGCGGAACTGAGCTCATCAGGAATGGAAGCGATGCCGCGCGCTTCAGCGATCATCACTTCGGCATATCCTCCATCCACGGTTACTCCCGGTATCACGGGGTTCTGACAATTCACGATGTCTCCGCGTCTGCAGGGCTCGCACACCCCGTCTTCGCCGCCGAAGAAGCCGACGCCGACCCGTTGACCGATTTTCCATCTGGACACTCCGCTGCCTAAGGCTTCAATGCGGCCAACGACTTCATGCCCAGGAACGCGCGGCAGGTTCAATCCCGGGTAGATGCCGGTGACCGTGGCGGCATCGGTGTGGCAGATTCCGCATGCTTCCACCCGAATCCGAACCTGACCTACTCCGGGCTCGGAGACTTGCCGTTCCACTACTCGAAGCACGCCGGGTGCGGAGACTTCGACTGCTTTGTATGTACCTTGCATTTGTGTGTGCCTTTCATCTGCATTTCATTCCCGTGGAACTACAAGCGGCGTCACTGCGATTGAGTTACTCGCACACATGACTGGCTATGTTGGACCGTTAGATCCCTTAGCTGAGGACAAACTGATCCAGGTCGATTGAGACGACCAACGGTTCGGGCGCGGAATGGCCGTCCGGTTGACGAGGATAGATTTTCCTCTTCGTCGGAAAGACGATGCCAGAGAACTCCTTGAGATCGGAGACGTAGTGTGCGGCCCCTGTACCCCCGCTGATCTCGACATCGTAGTCGTGCCTCTTCAACAATCCTTGCTGATCGAAGTACAGTGTCTGCTCTGTACTGTGGGTCGCGATATCCGCGGGAAAGCAGACCTTCAGACGACGCCACGTTTCGCCTGCTTCTTGCCACGGCTCGATTTCTTCGGATTCAATGCCGGGTCTGGCAAGGAGAAACGGAGTATTCAGATAGGTCCACATCGCGCATCCAGCGAAGTATGCGAGCTGCAAATCGGTCCACGGGGTCTCGAGAGTGTGTCCCTGGAACGATGACCGGGGGTGAACGAGACTCCTCAAGTACCTCACCGTTCGCGTTCTCGAGCGCGACCCGTTGAGGTTCGAAGCGAGATCTTCGATCCGGAGAGCCGAAGGGCCAGTGCGAAACCTTCTCGTCGCGAAGGTCGACTATGATCGTCACGTCATCGAGGACTCCGGCTTTGCCCTTGGCACCCCACAGTACACCAGCATTGATTCCGTGGACTGAAAGCGTGGTGAAACGTTCCCAGCGATCAAGGCCGCCGTGGGCTTCGATGGCCAACTTCGCGAGGTCCGGTGCTGAGACTTCCACTGCTTGGTATGTGCTTTTCATTTGTATGTGCCTCTCTTTTGTATTTCACTCCCACAGAACGACAATCGCGTTGTTGCCACATCGATGTCACTGTCAATCTTTTTCTCTTTCCATCCATTCGCGAATATATGGAGCGCAGTTCTCAAGCTTCACGCCATCCGCTTCGCAACGCACTAAAAACCACACTACGTCGCGATCGACCACGCCAACGTCTTTCAAATCTAAAACGATGTCGCGGTACTCCGTTTGGAGTTCAAAGAGTCTCTTCAACTCAGCTATTGCCTGTGCTTCGATTCGTCCACTTAGGAGGAATACTGTTAGTCCCCCTCGCACCGCACTCTCAATTCTAAAAGTCATTGATCAGCCAGATCGCAGTCGCGGCTGTGCCGCACTGCATTCCTTCCATCCGAGCATCGATCGCGCTCAAGTGAAGTTGGCACCTCCGTCGACGAGGATCGTCTGGCCCGTGACGTAGCCGCCGTCGTCGGAGAACAGAAACGCCACCATCGCAGCGAGGTCCTCCGGGACTCCAAGTCGGGGCGACCGCACCGACGCGAGCATCTCAGTGCGATACTCTTCGGTCGTATTTGCGAGCGCCGCTCCGGTGAGGATCACCCCGGGTGCCACGAGGTTGCAGCGCACGCCATGCTTGCCACCGAGAGTGGCAGTATGCCGGGTGAGCCCAGTTAGCCCACTCTTCGCAGTCTGATAAGCAACGTGCTCCGTTTCACCCATCCATACCGAACTCGACGAGGTGTTCACGATCGCCCCGCTTCCGCGCTTGATCATGATGGGCAGGGCGTGCCGGATGCCGTACATGTACCCAGTGAGTGTGACATCGATTGTGTGCCGCCACACATCGAGCGGCACAGAGATGACATCGCTGTCTTGCCCGATTGTGCTGGCCGAGAGATCGGCGGCCACGTTGAACAAGCCGTCCAGCCACCCGAACTCCCTGACGGTGAAGTCGACGAGTTCCTCGTAGGAAGCCTCCTCGCTGATGTCGAATCCCCTGGCCACGGCATATCCGCCCGCGGACTTGATCTCATCAACGATGGCCTGTGCGGCCGCCTCATTGAGATCCGCCGCAGTGACCTTCATGCCTTCCTGCGCAAGGCGTAAGGCTGTGGCGCCTCCTATGTTGCCAGGCGCCGCGCCCGCAACAATCGCTACCTTGCCCTTGAGTCCTCGCATTGCTCCCTCCTCTATAAACGTCCTTCCTTCTGCAACCGCGCCTGTATCTTGGCGATGCGCCGCTCTCCGGCTTTAAGCGTAGCCGGACCTGTGTGCACCGAGTAGTTTCCAAGTGCGAGTTCGTACGGATGGCTTGCCGCCGATCCAAGAACGAATTCGGTGTCGGCTTCGGCGGTAAAGTCGATCGCTTGGCTTGACGGCTCGAAGACTACGAGTTCACCGGCCTTGACGTGCTCGGGAACAAGAAGGCTTCCCGTACTAAGCGCGACCCAACCGACGGTGTGATTGGAAGGTGGCTGGTAAGTCCATGACTCGCCGGCCTTGAGGTGCACGAACAGGTAAGTCATTGAGGACGGTGTCCGAAGCGCGCTCGACACCCCGCCGTATTTGCCAAGCAGTACGATGGCGGGCCCATGCCGCTGAATGGCGTCCGGTGCCAGGTAGGTGCTTTCGACCGATCCGAGTTCTTGTTCGGGAGGAAGGGCGATCCAGAGTTGGAAGCCGCGTGCTAGACCGGACCCGTTAGGCCCGCCGCCGTGCCACGCGCCGTGACCGGCCTTGAACCATTCGACGCCCCCCTCCGGCAAGATCCCGTTGGCCCCGGAGGTGTCTTCATATCGCACGCTGCCTTCGATCATGTAGGTCAGTGTTGCGATGCCCGAGTGCGGGTGCAGCGCCATGCCGGAAAACGATGTTCCCTCGGTATCGAAGAGGTCGAGAAAAACGAACGGCTTGAGAATATGGCCAAGATCCGACGGGCTCATCAGGCGTGTGATGGCTCCGTGACGCAGGCCTCGGGTCCGATGCACGATCTGACGCCGGCTCTCGCTAATCGCGGCAGTGGATTTACTCATAACGAAACTCCTTGTTTACGGCCACGTGGAAGGCCCGCGAAGATGACACAAGCCCTCCACAGTAGCGGTTTTCGGCCAAGCCTCCTGAGTTTGGCCGGGTTAAACGATAAGTTATTTGGCCGCCGCTTGCGCCTGCTCAGCCGCTCGCGCGTCAGCCGCTTGGGTTCGAGCGCACGCTGGTAAGCCTTGAGAGGCAGATCGGAGACCGCGCCCTGTGGCTCTACCAAGCGGTCGCGCCGCCGTCGACCGGGTAGTTGGCGCCTGTGATGTAAGACGCCCGGTCAGAAGCGATGAAGGCCGCGAGCTCCGCGACCTCCTCGGGTTGACCGAAGCGCTTGAGAAGCGTCTTTCTGGTTATCGCGTCCCGGGCCGCCTGGTTGTCGCCGAGGTCGCGGTCGGCGGCCGGGGTCAGGAAAGGCCCGGGACTGATCGCCACCGCACGGATCCCATAGCGTGCGCCTTCAAGCGCTAATTGTCGCGTCATGGCGATGACGCCAGCTTTCGCTGCGGCGTGCCCGACCATCGGGGGGGTCTCTTGGGCGATCATGCCTGACACGGACGCGACGTTTATGATTACACCGCCACCGCGCTGGACCAGGTGCGGCCATGCGAACTTCGACACGAAGAAGGAAATGTCGAGGTCGCCAGTTATGGTCGCCCGCCAGTCTTCGATAGAGAAATCGGGCATCGGACCGAAGTATTGTATGGCCGCGTTGTTGTAGACCACGTCGAGCCCGCCGTAGGCGGCGACGGCATCCTCAACCATCTTCCGCGCCTGTTCGGGGTCGGTGAGATCGATCGGCGCGATGCCAGTCATCTCACCGCCGGCGCGACGTATGAGCTCGACCGTCTCGTTGTTGGCATCAGCCTTGATGTCGCACCCGACAACCTTTGCGCCTTCTCGCGCAAAGGTCTGTGCCGCGACGCGGCCCAGACCTCCTCCGGTGCCGGTGATCAGCACGACCTTCTTGTCAAGTATTCCCATACATTCCTCCTGGTCTCAACTGTCTCAGGCCAATGGACGGGTGTTTCCTGCAGGGCCTTGCCGATTTGTGTGATCGCGCGATGCACTGCGGCGCGTGGCCATTTGCCCTTGGATCTTCCTGCTACCGGCCTTCGAAAACCATCCTTGGGTACGGTCGCCCGGCGTCGATCGCCTCCGCGACCGCACTCGCGAACCGTGGCGTCACACCGGCACCTGGCCGAGCAGCTGCCCGCCGTCGGCGATGAATTCCGAGCCGGTGGAGAAGCGGGCATCGTCGGAGGCGACAAACAGCACCAGCCGCGTGATCTCGTCAGGCTCGGCGATGCGTGGAATCGCCAATTCCTTTACTGACGCCGCGATCATCGCCGCGGCGTCCGGCTCGGCCGCCATCGTCGTGCGGATAGCACCAGGGTGGATGGAGTTGACGCGGATGTTGTCGCGCGCGAGCTCCAGCGCAGCCGTCTTGGTCAGCCCCCGCACGCCCCATTTGCTGGCCACGTACGCGCCTAGTCCATAGGCGCCACTCATTCCGCCGGTTGAGGAGATAATTGACGATCGCACCGCCGCCCGCCTTGCGCATCGAGGACACTACCGCGCGGATTCCCAGATACGTGCCGGTCAGGTTGATGTCGATCACTCTGCTCCAGTCCGCCGGCTCAGTCTCCGCGATCAGCCCGAGGTGCAGGATGCCCGCGTTGTTGACCAGCACCGACACCGGCCCGAAGGCGTCCTCGGCGGCGGCCACCGTCGCCGCCCAGTCCCTGTCGCTCGTGACGTCAAGCTGCGAGAAGATCGCTTGATCGCCGAGCTCGTTGGCAAGCGTCCGCCCCTCGTCTTCCACCCTGTTGGCGATCACGACGTTCGCGCCCTCGGCGACGAAGCCGCGCGTGTGGCTGGCTCCCATTCCACGGGCGCCACCCGTGACGATCACTGTCTGATTTTCGAAACGTTTCATGACTTTTCTAGTGGTGATTATCCTTTTTTTTCTGCTATAAAAACTCACAGGTCCCTGCCCTAATGTGACCTTACCCCTGAACCGCGAAGTTCACCTTAGCCCAGGACGAGAACTTGGTCGGTCGCCTGGCCGCTATTTTGTTTGCGAGCGCAATTTTGTCCGACGAATCCGAACCCAGATAGGTATGAGCTTCCCAGTAACCGAACGTCTCCGCAATTTCGGTTGCACCAGGAAAGGAACCCGCGAAACTTTCCTTCGGGACTTGCTTGTAGGAAAGGTCATGCCCCTGTCGATTCAGCGTGTCGACGATTTCGTTGAAGCTCATAAAATCTCCGACGAGTGCCAGATACTCACCATTGCCTGCCTCATCCGGGTGTTCGAATGCTCCGGCAACGATGTCGCCGAGTTCGGTGATGTCGCCCATGTGAATGACCCGCGCGGTTGGATCAAGAGGAAGAGCCCAGCCCAAGGTTCCGTCTGCCTGCTTTTGCGGAGCCAGAGTGCCCACAAGATTCTGGTAGAAGAAAGGTGCGATGACGAACGTATGATTCGCAAACGCGGCTTCCTCAACCAAGGAATCGATCTTGGCCTTGCCCGTAAAGTGTGGAACGTTGAACTTGCCGCCGCCGATCAATTCCACATCGGGCAGCGTTGACCAGATAAAGTGTTTGACACCGGCATCAATGGCAGCGCGTACCGCCGCGGTTGCCTGCCTAAGCTCATCGGTTCCGTCGGTTCCGTCTGCCCAAAAATTGGTGACGAGAAAGACGCCGTGTGCCCCTTCAAATGCAGCTTTAAGGGTTTCCGGGCGGTCTAAGTCTGCTTCGACGACTTCGTCGGCGAGTCCGCGATGCTTGTCTGGATTGCGGCTCAGAGCGCGCACCTTGAATTGGCCGCCGGCCCGCAGGGCGCGGACGACTCCGCCTCCCTGCTGCCCCGTTGCGCCGATCACGGCGATTAATTTTTTATTGTTGGATAACATGGCTATTCCTTGTGCCTTTCATTTCCGGAGCGTCTTCAGGGCGCCTCCCCATGCGATGAGCTGATCCAGCATGTCGTTGACCGACTGTTCCTTTGTTGGGCCCGGCTTGAAGGCGCTGAAGTTTTCGAAGTCGGTAAACAGAGAGAGCAAGACTTGGTTGCGGACGGTGGCCATCTGCACCTCGGCCAAGACCAGACGCAGGTGCTCGACCGCGCGCACTCCGCTTACGCCGCCGTAGCTCACGAAGCCAGCCGCCTTGTTGTTCCACTCGGCAAACAGAAAATCAATCGCGTTCTTGAGCGCGCCGGAGATGCCATGATTATACTCGGGCGTGACGAAGACATAGCCATCGAAAGAACCGATCTTGGCAGCCCATACTTTGGTGTGAGGCTTACTGTATTGCCCCATTGACGGCGGCATTGGCTCGTCGAGGAGCGGCAGGTTGAAGTCTTTGATGTCCACGAGTTCAAACTCGGCGGCGCTGCGCTTTTGTGCGATTTCGTAAACCCATTTCGCCACGGCCTCGCCGTTGCGACCGGGTCGTGTACTTCCGATGATGATGGCAATTTTAAGTGTTTTCATAATTTTGATGGCATTAAGACGAATGATTGTTATGCGGTTCAAATCTGCCCCGCTCCTCCGTCCACGAAGAGTTCGATGCCGTTGACGAAGCTGCTGTCATCCGACGCGAGGAACACGATGGTTTTGGCGATTTCATCGGGCGTGCCGGTGCGACCCAAGGGCGTCACTGCGGCGGCTTGCGCTACAAATCCTTCGATCTGCTCGTCGGTGAGGCCCATTTCGCTCTTGTAGGCAGGCGTGACCACTGTCCCGGGGCTGACGACGTTGACGCGAATGTTTCGGCCTTTGAGATCAATTGACCACGTCCGTGCGAACGACCGGAGGGCCGCCTTGGTCGCAGAGTAAACGCTGTAACCTGGAATTCCCTTGATGGACACCATTGATCCAGTGATGACAATCGCGCCGCCCGCCGGAATCAGCGGCAGCGCCTTCTGCGCTGCGAAGAGCGTGCCCTTTACATTGATGTCGAAGTATTTATCGAACTGAGCCTCGGTGACCTGGCCCAGCGGCGCAGCCGCGCCCCCGCCGGCATTGGCAACAAGAATATCCAGCCGGCCTTTCTGCTCCTTGATGGTAGTGAAGAGATGGTCGAGGTCGGCGAGTTTCGAGACATCGCCGCGGACGGCAGTGACATTGCCGCCAATCTCTTTCACAGCAGCGTCGAGTTCCGGTTGGCGACGGCCTGTGATGAAGACGTGTGCGCCTTCCGCAACGAAACGCTTCGCCGTGGCAAGGCCGAGACCGCTGCTGCCACCGGTGATGAGGGCGATTTTTCCCGCAAGTTTGTTTCTGCTCATAATTTTAGTTCTTTGATGGTTGATGATTCCTTCCACTGCTCATCATCACGAGTAGGGCAAACGGAGTGCCCAATTGGATCTCACTGAAAACAGGGCTCAAAAAAGAAATTGGAGTGACAGAATTTTAGGAAGTGCCAGAATTCTGGGAGTTAAACGAGGGGACTTACCGGATGGCGTATTTGTTTATCTTGAGAGCCTCTTGCAAAACTCTCCGGTTTCGAGGTCATAACCGATTTGTAAGAG
>JBBPIH010000058.1:0-44292 GCA_038040455.1 Acidobacteriota bacterium | reverse complement strand
CTTTCGTGAGGCAACGAATCGACTTCGTCTAGATTTTTACGTGAGGCAATGCGGATCGGCGGTACATCGCTATTGGCGGGCGCAGTCTGGCGTTACGACGACCTTGCTCGTTTTCGCGTATCCCAGACTTGGTCGAATAAGGCCTTCATGCTGGGAGAGTTGCAAGCTTTCGTTCTCGATCAGCGGCAAAGGCAAGACACGCGCGAATGTCATCGAGGGTTAGGTCAGGAAATTCAGCGACAATCTCTTCCGGCGACATTCCACTCGCAAGGTATTCCAGCACGTCCGTAACGGTCATCCGTGTGGCACGAATGCATGGTTTGCCGCTCCGCTTGTCGGGCTCGATAGTGATGATCGGCGTGTAGTCCATGGCGGAAGAATCATAGCACGCGAGATCGAAGAGGTGATCACACGGCTGCAAAAATCGCTTCAGTGCATCCCCGACGCCTACTTCGACAAAACTGCGCGTGAGACTGGCCGCGCGGCTTCGTGCTTCCTAAACACGTTCTGAGTCCAACTTGATTACGTTGCGCTCTTATCGAACACGACCTTTTTCGGCTTCGGCTTGGAGTCTTGAAGCTTCTTCAAGAATGATTCCAGAGATTCCGTTGATAGAGCTGGAACGGAATCTTTTTCAATGAAGAAATCGGTCCTGGCGTGCAGGTTCGATAGTATCCGCCACTCAGTCGTCCTGGGGAATTCCGTCGGCTTGGTCTTCTCAAGGAATAGAATTCTGTACTCCCCTTTCTGATATGTGGGACCGACCCACGCCGTCTCCGTGAAGTTGAACTTCTTCCCAGCGGCAAAGGGGCCCTTTACAACCTTCAATACTCTTGCGGTTGCCGCCATCGGTCCATCGGAAGGGGTCGCGGTGTAGTCAGTCGATAGAACCTCAACCGCCACCACTGCGTCCGCCGCCGCAATCAAGCCTTCGAAGGCGCGTTGTTCCTGCTTCACCGCAATGGTTTCCGATCCCATTGCCAGGAACGCCATAAGTATGAGTGGACCGCTTGAAGCCAGCTTAGTCATGTCTGCTCCCCATAGCTTACCTCAACGCGAATAACTGAGTTGCTGCGTTACTATCGCGCCGGACCGGAGGATTTCTTACCAATACAGAAAAGATACGCGTCGGTTCGGATGAAAAGCTGTCCGCTGGAAATCGCCGGTGACGCGACCAGTCGTTCCCCCAGATCATTGCGCGCCAGAATCTGCAACTCTCGCCCTGCCTTGAGCACGATTGTCTCTCCAGTTTCGCTCATCATGTAGACCTTGCCATCGCCGGCTACCGGTGACGCGCTGAATATTCCGTCCATCCGCTGTTGCCAGACCTTCTCCCCAGTCTTTGCATCGACGCAGGTCGCGACGCCAGCGTCGTTGGCCATGTAGATCAGGCCCTGGTACAGAACAAGCGAAGATACGTAGGGCGCTCCCGTGGGAACGAGCCACTGAACGTGCGTGCGCGAGATGTCGCCCTTTCCGCCGAGGCGAATCGCCATGAACGGCCCGCTTCGATAGCCGCGGCTCGCATACAGCACACCATTCTCAGAGGACGGCACCGGGATGGGAAAGCGATTCGGCTCGCCGGTGTGCCAGAGATGTTTGCCCGTCGCGGGATCGTAAGCGTCGATTCGCTCGCTGGCATTAACGATCAGCTCATCGCCGCCGGGACCGCGAACCACCGCGGGCGTGCTGTAAGAGCGGATGCCCTTGCCTCGATCCACCCGCCACTTCTCCTTTCCGGTCTTCTTGTCCAGGGCAATAAGATATGAGGCCGGAACGTGGTCACATTGCAGGATCAACATGTCCCGGTAGAGCGAGGGTGAGCTTCCGTGTCCCCACTCAATCTCGAATGGCGAGTACTCCGTGCCGAGGTGGCGCCGCCAAACGAGCTTTCCTTCCATATTCAAAGCCACAAGCTGACCATTCCCAAACCACGCATAGACGAGATCGCCATCAGTGACGGGACTTGGGCTCGCGAGATTGTGTTTCTGGTGGAGAGGCGCAAGCTTTCCTTCCGTGGGCAAACGGTACTCCCACAGACGCCTGCCGTCGGATCTGCGAAACGCTTCAACCAGAAAATAGAGTTGCTTCTCGGCCGGCTGCGCGCTGCTCTTTCCAAGAGGCTTTTCCGCCGCCGCCTCCGGGCCTCGAGCCAGAGTCGGGTGCGAACCGGCCCGCAGCTCTGCCTGACCCAACTGCGACGTGACGAACACCCGATCCCCCCAAACGATCGGAGACGAGACGCCTAGACCTTTCAGCGGAGCTTTCCAGGCGACGTCGTCCTTGCTCCAACGTATTGGAAGCCCCGCCTCATTTGAGACCCCGTTCCCGGAAACGCCTCGCCACTGAGGCCAGTTGTCTGAGTAGGCCGCGCGGGGCATCCCAATCAATACGATTATCGCAGCGAGCAGAATGCGCATCTCTTGTCCCTCCTTTGAAGAATGTAGCGTAGACTGTCCAGTCTGCGCGTGGTTCCGAATTGGGCCTAATCAGAATGCGCAGACTGGACAGTCTACGCTACAGCCTGGCCAGTTTCACCAAATTGGCTCGGGCTTCTTCGGATGTGTGGATAGCCGAGTCGAAATCTATTCTCCATTTGCGCTTGTCAGCTAAGAGGTCGAATCCTTCGCTATCGATCCCCGTCATTGTTACGGCTACCACATCTACCTGTCCTAACACTTTGCAGTAATGAAACAATGCTTTGCTGTGATCGTGATTCATATGCGCGACCATTCCTTTCTCGGTTTCGCGAAAAGGGTTCTTTACGAGCATTGAGTCCGGCTCGATCCAGTATATCTGTCCGAACCCGCCGATGAAGCGCGCTCTGCGCAAGCGAATTCGATAGAACGAGAAATCATGCGTCTCGAAGTACGATTCCGCCGAAGGGAAATAACGCAGGTAGCGATCTCGTGTCTCGGTGTCAGACGGATCGACTGACTCGGCATCTCCGATCCACGTAAGGCGACTGCCCGATTGCGGATCATCCGCGTGAGGATCAAACACAGTCAGTGAAACCTTATTGTTCTGTTTGATATTGCGGGTATGCTGAGCGATGTCACTTATGAGTATCGCAGGCTCGCCGTCATAGTTGAGTGCGTAAGGAGCTATCGAGCCAAAGGGATATCCTTCAACGTCGATCGAATGAGTGGACAACACGCCAACGCTCTGGTGGTTCAGCAGTCGCCGTGCTGTAAGTGCGTGGTCTGACATGATAACTATTGTAGCTCATCAGCGAGGGTTTCAATGAAATGTCCGACAAGCTTCAGTTTGTCGCGAAAGCCAACATGGTGCACCAGGAGAGAGCGACAAACCGTAAGTTTCTTGGCCTACGACTGCGGCTTGAAGTACAACACCAACCCCGCGCCGATCGCCACCAGAATGAAGCCTACATAGATCAGCGGATTTGGCGACGTCTTGGGCGGGTGTTGCCACATCGAGAACAACACGTTCACGATCGGAGCGCCGCCAAACACCAGCGGCATTACGTAAGTCGGAATGCCTCCACTCTTGAAAGCGTAGATGATGCAAAGGGCGCCGACGGCACCAAGCGCTCCTCCCAGAGTTGCCCAGGTGATGCCTCCGCTGTTGAAGTCCTTCAGCCCTCCTTGCGCTCCTAACGCGATCAAGGGAACCAGCACTCCTATCAGAAAGTACGCGACTCCCACGCAGAGCAAAGCGCGGAACGGATTGCCGAGCGCAACCTGTCCCTTGTGCAGAACGGGTCCGTACAGACCCCACGAAAGCGCAGCTCCCAAAGCGAACATCACCCAGATCATAGATTTGTTTGTCTCCTTCTTGTTTTCAGTCACGGACTCTTCCTTATCACTCTTTGCGTCTTTGCGGTTCTTTGCGTCTTTGCGCGAAGCTCGACCTTTGCCCGAAACCCAGTCGCTAGCTTTGGGTGCGATTCAGGTTTCGCGCAAAGACCGCAAACTTCCGCAAAGCTCGCAAAGGCTCGGAAAGATCGCTTAGCTCTTACTGCCAAAACAATACAGCGCGCTTCGAGTCCTTATGTAAATCCGCCCGTCGGCAATCGCCGGCGTCGCAAAGCATTCGTCGTCGAGTTGGTTCACCCTGAGTATCTCCCACTCGCCGGTGGCCTTCAGCACCGACACCGCGCCACCCTGGCCTATCAGGAAGACCTTGTCGTCGGCCGCGACCGGCGACGAGAAGTACTTGTCGATCGCGCCTTGCAAGCGCCCCTGCTTGATCACGTTGCCGGTCGCCGGATCAAAAGAGATCAGCACTCCGCCGTCGTTCACCATGTACAGCACGCCTTTGTAGAGCAACGTCGAAGGCACTTGAGGCACCGGTTTAGTGTATCGCCACCGGATCGCGGTTGAGGTCTGATCGCCCTGGCCTCCAAGCTTGATCGAGAGCAATCCGTTCTCGGACGCCAACATCGCGCGAAAGATGCCCCAATCCTTTTCATTCAGCTTGTCGTCGCGGTCTGTGTCAAAGGCCTCGAACGCGCCGCTGAGCATTCGCTCCATCATCTCCTTGCCGGTCACTTCTGATTTAGCGATCTGGCCGTCATGGTTCGAGTCGTATTTCGCGAGCCCTTCGGCGAAGGGAATGGTCTTGACCTGCTGTCCGGCTTGATTTTGAGGAAAGCCCCAGCCGTTGACATACAAGTATTCGGCGTCGTGACTGGCGATGGATTTCATCTCGCAGGCGAGACCGCGCACCCACCAGACCCGCTTGCCGTCCTCGACCGAGTAAGCCGAGAGCTGAAAGGACTCGGGAATGATGATCTGCTTCGCGCCTTGCTTGGGCTGATAGATGATCGGCGTCGAGTAGCCTGAGATGACCCCGGGCCGCTCAACCTTCCAGCGCAATCGCCCGTTGTTTTTGTCCACCGCGATCAAGAATGAGTTTGGGTTGTCCTGGTCTATGGGCAGAATCACCTTATCGTCAATAAGGATAGGCGACGCGCCAAACCCGTAGAACATATTGAAAGGTCCGAGAGGCAGCTTCCATCGCTCCTTGCCGCTGCCGTCGTAAGAGATCATCCCGAACTCTTGAAAGAAGACATAGACGTTCTCGCCATCGGTGACCGGGCTTGGCGAGGCGGGCCCGTTGACGTTCTCCAAGCGGCCCGCGCGCGTGCGAGGCACTTCGCGCTGCCAGAGTTGCTTGCCCGTCCGGCGGTCGAGGCAGATGACGAGCAGCTTGTAGCTCTCTTTCTCCTTGGTGTGAGCCGTGAGAAAGATTCGACTGCGCGCTAGCACGGGCGAGGAATGTCCCGGCGGCAGCGGTGTCTTCCATACGACGTTCTTCTCCGGCCCGAACTCAGTTGGCAAGCCCGTAGTCGGAGAAACCCCGGTGCCATTAGGTCCACGAAACTGCGACCAGTCTTCGGCGGCAGCGGTTGTCAGCGGCAACGACGCGATCAATGACGCTGCTAAGAGGATGTGCTTGATCTTTGACATATAGACCTGAGAACACGAAACTCTGTGAAAGCCTAGAAGTCTCAACGATACTGCGCGGTGGATTCTAGTTGATAGCGGACGAAAAAGAAAAGCGGGTAATGTCCTGTCGTGAGCTTACCCCCAACGACGAGACTGCGTGAAAACTCCGGAATACCCCACACGGCACAGTGTGGGGATTGTTCAGATCCAGCCTACACCGCAAGCGGCCCGCCGCTCGTTGTTTTCGTTACCCCCCTCTCTCCCCTCGCGGCGCGAGGGGAGAGAAGCAGAGGAAAAACGGGAATCCCGACGGCGCCCCTGTGTAGGCTGGGTTTGAACAATCCACCCACTGCCGGATTCAAAGAGGCGGTCGAGCCGCCTTCGTCTGTAGGCTGCATTTGAACAATCCCCCAACTTGCCGTTGGGGGTATTCGCGAAAAGCGAAGAACTAGTTCTTCGGGCTGGGGATCGCTTCGGGGTGGATCAAGATCAGCAGCGGCGTAGTCATCAACGTAGTAACCAGAGCCATCAACACCATTATCGAAAACAACGTCGGCGAGAGGATCCCAAGATCGAGACCAATATTGAGTATGACCAATTCCACAAGCCCGCGAGTGTTCATCAGAACGCCCACCGCAGCAGACTCGCGCCAAGACATGCCATTCATTCTGGCCGACAGCATCGAGCCACCCAACTTGCCGACAACCGCCAGCACGATGATCACGCCGCAGTAGAACCACATGCTCGCGCCCGTGATCAGGAAAAAACTGGATCGCAAACCGGTAAGCGCAAAATAGATCGGCAGGAGCAGCACCACTATCAGAGCTTCGAATTTTTGGGAAAGCTCTTGAGATAATTCCGGGTGTCTGGGCATCACCACCCCGGCCAGGAATGCTCCAAACAGAGCGTGAACTCCAAGAGTTTCCGTTATCCAACCCGAGGCCAACACAACCAACAAAATCATGGCAATCAGGTCCTGCGTCAAATTGCCCCGCCTCTCATAGAGCATCTCAAGCTTGCGCAAGCCGGGCCTCACCGCAAGCACCATCACTAAGACAAATGCCACCAGCCCACTCAACGTCAACCATACTGGAAGCTCTAAACTCGACGAACGAACGATAACCGTAATGACCGCCAGAATGCACCAGGCGGTGACGTCATCTACCGCCGCGCAGGTAATCGCTACCGAGCCAACCCTGGTGCGTAGCATATTGCGTTCGGTCAGAATACGAGCCAGAACCGGGAATGCCGTGACGCTCATGGCCGCGCCCATGAACAGAACGAATCCAGTAAGGTTTACGCTTTGGTCGGATAATCTTGGATAAAGATAAATCGCAAACAGAGAACCCAGGATGAACGGCACGATGATGCTGACCTGGCTGGTCATCACTGCCGCGCGGCCCAGTTCTCGAAGGTGCGTTAGATCAAGCTCGAGGCCCACCAGAAACATGAATATCAAGAGCCCTACCTGGCTCAGCGAATTCAGATGTCCAAGGCTTTCAGGCGGGAAGAGAGCGGACGATATGTTTGGAGCCAGCCATCCCAGCAGCGAAGGACCCAGCAGCATTCCTGCGACCATCTCGCCGACCACGCGCGGTTGCTGAAGCTTGCTGAATAGCAAGCCGACGAGACGCGCGACAATTAGGATGGTCCCGATCTGGAGAACTAGCAGCTTGAAGCTGGCCATAGACGGAGGGAAGGCGGACCGTTCAAGACTCGGTTGATTTTAGCGCGGCCACGCGATCTTCAAAGTACAAGTACTTCGCTGTAAGCACCTGCCCAGGCTCGGGGATCACCGATGGATCAGCGTCGCCGTTAGAGGACAGGAACTCCTCGTAAAGCGGCGGCGGAATCTCGGCGAACTCCGACATCGGGCCGTAGACCTCGTCCACGCCTTCCCTGAACACGTCGCCTATCAAAAGGTTGATGATGTTGACGCGGTGCTCGGGGTACTTCTGAAGGAACTTCGCGAAGCTGAAGCCATCGTTATAGAAAGCGTGAACAAGCTTGCGCATAGACTCGATGCCATCATCCAGCTTGGACTGAAACTGCCCGAGCCGTGCGCCCGAGAAGTCGTTGTTGTTGAAAGCGTCGTGGATCGCATCGGCGGCCAGCTCGGCCATCTTGAGCGCCAACAGCACGCCCGACGAATAGATCGGATCGAGAAAGCCGTAGGCGTCTCCGATCAGAATGAATCCATCACCAGCGCATTGTTTCGAGCGGTAGGAATAGTCGACGATCGAATAGATTTTATCGACACGCTCGGCGCCGGCGACCCGCTTGCGGCACGATTCACATTTCTCAATCTCCTCGTTGAAGATCTTCGCCAGGTCTTTGCCGCGATCCTTCATCAGATAATCGGGATCGGCCACGATGCCGACGCTGGTGATGTCGTTCTCGAGCGGGATATACCAGAACCAGCCGCCGCTCCCGGGAGGAGTGCGCAGCACTAGCGTAGCGCCGCCGTTGAGGTCCGGCTCGCGTTGCGCGCCCTTGAAGTAGGAATAGAGCACCGCCTTTTTTAGCTTTGGATCGCGGACGCGCCATTGAAACTTGTTTGAGAGCATCGCGCTCTGTCCGGTCGCATCGACAACGACCTGGGCGTTGAATTGGTGGACCGTACCGTCCTGCATCTGAACTTCAACGCCGCACGCGCGACCGGCCTCGAAGAGCACTCGCTTGACGGGAGTTTTCTGATAAAGGGTCGCGCCCTGTTCCTCGGCGTGCTCTATCAGCATTTGATCGAACACCGCGCGGGTCACTTGCCAGGTGACGGCGCTCTCGTGATGGTTGGCTTCGAAGAAATAAAAGGGCCGCGACTCTTTGCCCGCCGAGTTTGCGAATTGCACGCTGTACTTGACGACAAACTCGCTCCGTTTGAGCTTCTCAAGGAACCCCATGCGCTGGAAGGTAAAATAGGTATCGGTCATCAGCGATTCGCCGATATGATGGCGAGGGAATTGTTCTTTCTCGAAGAGGACTACTTTGCGGCCTTCGCGGGCGAGGATGCTGGCGATGGTGCTGCCGGCGGGGCCACCGCCCATCACGATTACATCGAAAACATTCGCGTTTGTTTCCGTGGCAGGTTTATGCATATCGAACAGGTCTCAATTCTGGTTCAAAGAACTCGGAGAGAAGACTATCTACCTGGAGCAGCCCGCGGCGTGTGAGCTCAATCGATCCATTGTTGCGATCGAGCAGATCATCGTGGTTCAAGCGTTCGTACACGGGCTGAAACTCGCTCCAGATCTCGACGCCGAACTTTCGCCTAAAGTACGCGGTGTCGAGCGCGCCGGTTTTGAGCTGAAGAATCATCTCACGGATGAGCTTTTGTTTTGGGGTCAAAGACAACGCGCGCAGGAGCGGCAATTGATTGGCATCGAGGAGACGAACGTATTCTTCGAAGCTGTGAGCGTTCTGGAAATGCACGCCGCCGAAATGCGAGAAAGACGAAACACCTAGCCCGATCATATCGCCGCCGTGCCACAGCGCGTCGGTGTAGATGAAGCGGCAGGGTTTTTTCGTAGTCGCAAGTGTGTAGGCGCTCGCGACGCGGTAGCCCCGCTCCTGGAATTGCTCAAACGCATAGTCAACCCAGCGCCGTTTTGTCGGCCAATCCGCAATCGGCGAATCGAGTCCCTTTGCAATCATCTCCTGCGAGATCGGAGTGTTGTAAGGAAGCTCCATCTGATAGATCGTGATTGAATCAGGCTCCAACTCGATCGCGCGGCGGACGGTGTTGCGCCAGCGATCGTCTGATTCGCCCATCATGCCCGCAATCAGATCAATGTTGATTTGAGGGAAGTCGACCTCGCGAGCCCACTGGTAGGCTTGATAAATCTCCGGCGAGAGATGGGCGCGTCCGTTAGCCTCGAGTATGTCATCATCGAAATGCTCGACGCCGAGGCTGAGCCGAGTCACGCCAATTTCCTTGAGAGCTTCGAGCTTCGACTTTCGCAGCGTCCCGGGCTCGCACTCGAAGGTGACTTCTTCCGCGTTCTCCCAGCTTACATGCCTGTTAAGGCCTTCGACGAGGTAGTGAAGTTGCTTCTCGCTGATGTATGAAGGCGTGCCGCCGCCGAAGTAAGCGAACCGAAGCTGCCTGCCTTGAAAGGCGCGCGCGCGGCTGTAGATTTCATTCTCTTTGATAAGAGCATCAAGGTAGCGCTCGATCTCCGAAGCATTCTTGTCAGTGTAGACCTTGAAGTAACAAAACTTGCAGCGCTTGCGGCAGAAGGGTATATGGAGATAAAGCCCGAGCGGGTCTTCGGTGCGCGGCGGCTGATTCAGCGCTTCAATTACCTGAGGGAGGTATTCTGCTTGCCATAATGAAAAGGGCGGATAGTTGGAGACAAAATAATTGCCGATCTCGGTTTTGGTTTGGGATGTATCGGTCATGATCGGCCTCTTTGAAGTTGTGATGCAAAGCGCGCCTCCTCGCGATCGCCATTCATTGTAACAACTGCACGCGGGCGTTGCAATTTTCTGCGGCGCTGTGCCATATTACGCAGACATTTCTACAATGGCTACAACTAAAACCGAATGAAGCGAGCACTGCTGGTGATGATCGTTGGTGCTCTTTACGTCCTGCACCAGGACTTCTGGTTCTGGCGCACGGCGCACCCCCTCGTCTTCGGTTTCATTCCAATCGGGCTGTTTTATCACGCCTGCTATACCGTCGCGACAGCGCTTGTGATGTGGATGCTGGTAAAGCACGCGTGGCCCTCGCATCTCGAAGAAGAGATTGAGGGTGGCGCAGACTTCAGTCTGCGAGATTCGCACTCGGTAGCTAGTCAGCAGGCCGACCTGGATCACAGACTGAAGTCTGCGCCACCCGATCACAGACTGAAGTCTGCGCCACGCGGTCGGGAGGGCATCGAGCAGTGATCCCCGCGATCTTCGTCTTCACTTATCTGGCGATCGTCCTCTACATCGGCATCTTTGCCTTTCGACGGTCGGCCCATCGCGAAGAGGCCGAGGACTATTTTCTAGCCGGCCGCTCGCTCGGACCCTACGTTTTTCTGTTTTCGCTGTTCGGGACGAACATGACCGCGTTCGCGATCCTGGGCTCGTCGGGCCATGCTTTCAACAACGGGATCGTGACCTTTGGTCTGATGGCTTCATCGTCGGCGTTGATTATTCCTCTCTCGCTTTTCTTCATTGGCACTCGAGTCTGGGCGCTCGGCAAGAAGTACGGCTTCATCACCCCGGTGCAGATGTTTCGCGATCGCTGGGAGTGCAGTCACATCGGCACAGTGATCTTCGTGGTGCAGGCGGCGTTCCTCATTCCATACATCATCATCGGGGTGATGGGTGGAGGGACGGCGTTGAGCGCGATCAGCGGCGGAAGGGTGCCCTTCTGGTTGGGCGGCGCGCTGGTCGCGATGGTGGTGATGTCTTATGTCTTCTTCGGCGGCATGCGAGGGACGGCATGGGTTAATACTTTTCAGACGGTGCTGTTTCTGTGCTTCGGAGCGATTGCGTTGGTTGTGATCGGCGTTGGGATGGGCGGGTTTCGCCAGTCTGCTGAGGCGCTGCTGGCCTCGCCCGGCACAGCGCCGCTTCTAACGCGCGAACGCATCTCGCCGCTGTTCTTCTTCAGCTACACTTTTATTCCGCTCTCGTCCATCGCGTTTCCGCACATAACAATCTTCTGCCTGACCGCGCGCAAGATGAAGCAGTTCAAGAAGACTGTGATCCTCTATCCGATTTGTATGCTTGGTCTGTGGATGCCGTGCGTGTTTCTGGGTGCGATGGCCAATCGAGCGACCGGCGTGCCGCAGATACACCAGAAGATCGAAGCGCGCCGCGCGCTTGCAGTCGAGGGTCCAAGCCTTACGCCTGATGAGCGCGACGGGTTGCGCGAGAAGACGATTGCAGACGATGTGTTGTTGCTGCTATTGGAACGTTATGCTCCGATCTGGCTGGCGGGGCTACTGGGCGCAGGGATAATGGCTGCGGTGATGGCCAGCGACTCACAGATCCTCGCGCTGTCGACGATGTTTACCGAAGACGTCTTTGCCTTCTATGGCGGCAAGAAACGCTTTGGCGAAGCGGCACAGGTTCACACCGGGCGTCTGTTCATCATTCTGATAACGATCGTCGCGTACGCCGTTGCGCTGCAGGCCCCGCAGAACATTTTCGATCTAGCGGTGCAGTATGCGTTCTCAGGCTACTCGGCCCTGTCGCCTCTTCTGGTGGCGGCGCTGTTCTGGAAGAAGAGCACAAAGTGGGGAGCGCTTGCGAGCACGGTTTGGGCGGCGATCGCGGTAGCAGCCGTTGCAGTCTTTCAATACCTTGTACCTGCGCCGGCCCCCGGTCCTCCGGTTGTGGCCTGGTCGGTGGCGGGCATTGAAGTCCTGTCGCGAACGCCGGGCGGAACTGCGGTGTTTGGATTGATGCCGGTGGTTCCGATGACCATCATCTCGGCTGTGTTGTTGGTGATAGTGTCTTCACTTACGTCGACGCCGAGCGCGCGCGCAGTAGAGCGCTACTTCCCGCGATCACCTCGCTGGGGCGCATTCAACTAGCCTTTTGGATCTTCTCCTTAAGCCATGAGTTGACCAAGGATTCCGAAGACGTCTTCTTTGACTTCGCTATCGCTGTTATCTGAGCGGCGATGTCTTCGTCAATCGCGACCAGGTGAGTTCTTTTCTTTATCTCGACCTCAAAATGCGCCTCCGGCATTCGTTCCCAGTATTCACCCATGTCGTGCGTCTCAAAGAACTCGACAAGATCGTCAAGTTTCTTCGGGAGAGGAACCTCTTGCGCCTTACTTCTTGCCATATTGCCTTCTTTCCCTTGCAGCCATGTCTCTTGCGCTCAAGATTAATGCCTCTTTGGCCTTCTTGTAAATGAACAGTACTGCGAGGTATCGCCCTGCATCAGTTTGTCCCAAGGCAAGGTAGACATCTTCGCCCCTGCGTATGCCCTTTTCAACGAAGCGAATCTTTGGACGGTTGCTGAGCGCCTCTTCAACTTCTAACGTGTCTACCTGATGTTTGCCAGCGAGCTTGTCCACGACGGATCTGAGCCAGATAACGGTTTCGATCTTCACTCGACACCTCGCACGCTGAGCCTTGAGAACGAGCAAGTGTATTATGGGGCTCCCGTGCGAGCAACGCCCTCGTCTCGTATGCACTCGGTCTCGTAAGCGGCCGGGAAAAACTGATTCGGATGGTCGCACGTGGCTTGACGTACGGTCAGACTTCACAAAGAATGCTAGCCCATTATGACTTCAACGGCCTCTGATCAAGGCTCTCCGCGACTAACCAGAGTTCAATGGCTCATCTGCATCATTGCCGTCATCGGATTTGCCTTTGATACCTACGAACTGTTGATGCTCCCTCTCATCCTGCGGCCCGCGCTCGAGCAACTCGGGGGGTTGACCTTCGGCACGCCAGAGTTCACTCGCTGGCGCGATTTGATGTTCTATGTTCCGGCGGTGTGTGGCGGGATATTCGGTTTGCTCGGCGGTTATCTGACCGATCGGCTGGGCCGGCGGAGAATACTGACTTGGAGCATTCTGCTATACGCCTTTTCGGCTCTCGGTGCTGGGTTCGCGACTTCGCTGCCGATGCTGCTCGTACTGAGAACGACGACGTTCGTAGGTGTGTGCGTAGAATTCGTAGCCGCAGTGGCGTGGCTAGCCGAACTCTTCCCCGAGCCGAAACGGCGCGAAACGGTCATCGGTTATACCCAGGCGTTCTCCTCACTCGGCGGGTTCATGGTCAGCCTCATGGCGCTCCTGATCGCGAAGATCGCCCTTTCGCTGCCGCCCATTCAAGGGGGTCACGACACCTGGCGATACCTGCTGATCTCGGGGCTGATCCCAGCGATTCCGTTGATCATCATTCGTCCGTTCTTACCCGAGTCGCCCGTGTGGAAACAGAAGAAGGCCGCGGGAACACTCAAGCGGCCGAGCTTTGCCGAGATCTTCAGACCTCAGTATCGGAGGACTACTCTGGTCAGCGCGTTGATCTTTGCGTGCAGCCTCGGCGCGGCGTTCGGCGCTATCCAGCAACTTCCGCAGATCGTGCCCGCGCTCGTTCCGGTAGACAGCAGCTTGCCGCCGCCCGAGCGCCAGAAACTTGTCCAGTCCACGGTTGCGGGCGTTCAAACACTTCAAGAGCTTGGGGGATTGGCGGGCCGGTTCCTGCTTGCGTTTCTGGCTATTCGCATCGTGTCGCGGCGCAAGCTCCTGCGCGTGTTTCAGGTCCCCGGATTGTTCATAGTGCCGCTGGTGTTTCTTTATCCTGCTGTGCACGATCTCGCCCTGCTGAAGTGGGGCATCTTCTTTGCTGGGCTTTTCACGGTTGGGCAATTGAGCTTCTGGGGAAACTACCTCCCGCGCATGTACCCTACGCACCTTCGAGGAACTGGCGAAAGCTTTGCGGCGAACGTCGGAGGACGAATGGTGGGAACTTCAGCGGCATTGCTGACGACGCAGATGGCGGCTGTGATGCCCGGCGGTACTCCGGCTGCTCATCTTGCGTACGGGGCGGCCGCGGTGGCGTTTCTGGTTTACACGATTGGGTTGGTTGCGAGTTTCTGGTTACCCGAGCCGGCGCGAGAGGAGCTACCCGAATGAGTCGGACGCGACAGTCGCTCACGCC
This sequence comes from Acidobacteriota bacterium, assembly GCA_038040455.1. Lineage (GTDB taxonomy): Bacteria > Acidobacteriota > Blastocatellia > UBA7656 > UBA7656 > Onstottus_A. The sequence goes on along the minus strand of JBBPIH010000058.1, from coordinate 30,266 downwards.
CATTGATAGTCGTCCAGGATTCGCCGGGCCTCGACCGAAAGCGGCTCGGGTATGAACCACTTGATTGCAACGCTCGCGTCGACAACCAGTTTCGTCATTACCGCGCCCGGTCTTCGCGCACTAGCTCTACACTGTTGGGCATTTGGCCATAACGGGCGAAGAGTCGCTCACGGAGAAGGTCTATCCGCCGAACGACATTCTCACGGAGAGCTATGTCAGTTTCGAGAGACTGCAACCGGTCAAGCAATTCCTCGACCGTCTTGACGCCGCGCTTCCGCGCCTCCGACTCTAATCGCTCGTAGAGTTCATCAGAGATTGTTAAGGTTCGACTCATATTAGTTCCATGAGCTTGGAGGGACGGGTCATTATGCTTGACCGTGCGTGAGCCTGCGAGCGTTCACTGACTCCGCAATTAAGCCGAGGGCGCCTATCCGCCGCTTCACTGCCCAAAGCAGTAGAGCCTCCCGTCTTCTGACCTGATCAGGACGCGGCCCTCTCAGAGTTTGGCGGCGCCTCAGCTTGCCCGGCGGAGCGGCTCAAGGCGCGCAATCGATGCCGCTTTCTTGCTTCGCACGGCATGCCAGAGGTCCCAATCCTGCTGCAAACCGAGCCAAAAGTCGGCTGGCATTCCCAGTACCTGCGCAAGGCGAAGGGCAGTATCGGGCGTAACGATTCGCTTCGCTCTGATGATTTCATTCAAACGAGGAAAAGGTATTCCCAATCGGTCTGCAAAGGCTGACTGGCTGATTCCGAGCGGCCGGAGGAACTCTTCAAAGAGCATTTCTCCCGGATGTGTGGGTGGTCGCTTGGTGGGTAGCCGCCGCGCTGGAACGGGCTGCGAGGGCTTGCCTCGGCGACGACCTGGATTAATGGTAGTCCGCGATTTCGACTTCCTCTGCATAAGCTCACCAGCGATTGACAACCTCATTGTCCAAAGCAGTAGAGCCTTCCATCTTCCGAGCCGATTACCACCCGGCCTGAAGCGATTGCCGGGGAGGCTGACAGCGGTGCTCCCGCGTTGAACTCCCAGACCTTCGCGCCGGTCTTGTAGTCCAGCACGTAGAAATTCCCATCGTTCGAACCAATAAACACTCGTCCATCGGCAAGTGCGGGCGACGACTCGACTCGAGCGCGTGTCATGAAAGTCCACAGCTCCTTCCCCGTAGCCGCGTCCAGGCAATGAACCATCTTGTCGCGGCCGCCGACTACGACTCGGCCTTCGATTACGCCAGCCGATGAGTAGTAGGGGAACTGCCGTTGACGATTGCGATAGCGCCACGCAATGCGACGAGTCGCAAGGTTCACCGCAATCACCTCGTTGTTGAATGTCCCGTAGAACGCCTTCTGACCCACCAGCGCGGGCGATGCTCCCGTGTAAGCCCCCGACGCTATGTGAAACACTTCTTTGCCGTCGGCTATTCGGATCGCGCGAAACGTCTCATCACAACCCGCGATGTGCGCCATGCCATTCGCCACACCGGCGGCGCAGTGCACCGGGCCGCCGGTCCTGAACTTCCAGATTAGCGAGCCGTTCGAAACGGCGATGCAATAGAGATTCTCATCGTACGAACCGATTAGCACTCGGTCACCCACCACGACCGGTGACGACTTGATCTCAGCATTGGTCTTGAAGGTCCAGAGCGCTTTGCCGTCCCGCGCGCTGACTGCGTGAAGTGTCCCGTTCAAGTCGCCGATGAAGACCACCCCGCCCGCCACGCATGGAGACGATTCGCCGATTGGCCCGGTGGCCCGGTATTTCCACCGCACAGAGCCGTTCGAGAGATTGAGCGCCGCAAGCTCGCCCGATTGCGAGCCGACATAGACCACCCCATTAACTATTGCGGCTGACGACTCGATGGATTCGCCGGCCTCGTACGTCCACAGGAGCTTCAAATCCCTCGGCACGTTTGAAACCGAGACGCCGAGCAACTGGTGGCCGCCCCTGAACTGCGACCAGGTCTCCGGCGGAAGCTGCTGCGCCTCCATGGGTGAACCAAGAAGCAGTATGCAAACCGGCAGCATAAATATTGAAAGAGTCTTTCGAAATGCTCGCTTACGCAAAGCCGTTGGTCCTCCTGTGGAGAAGTTCGTAGAACCGCCTTCAGAGTTCAGAGTACCGGCTTTAGCCGGCTTCTTGAGAGCGAGAAACGAGCCGGCTAAAGCCGGTACTCTGAACTCTGAAGGCCAGACTACGAACGGTTACTTTGTTTCGCGCGCTCAGTACGCGCGTCTATAAAGCTCGAGCGCTTCTGCCGCGCCAAAGGGGCGTGGATTGAATTTTCCAGTCCATTGAGCGGCGGCTTCATCGGCGAGGCGCGGAAGATCGCTTTCAGTCATCCCTTCCGCCTTCAAGCCGCGCGGCAATCCTCCGACCGCACGCAACTCTTCAAGCCTGCTAGCGAGAGTCTCCGCAGGATCGCCTCGATCCAGAGTCACAGAGCCTTGCGCCAAAAGGCGACGGTAGCGCTCACCCGCCGCTGGACCGTTCCACCGAACCACGTGGGGGAGCATCAACCCGATCGCCACGCCGTGCTCCGTGTTGTAGTGAGCCGTCAGCGGGTTGGCGCAGGCATGCGCCGCGCCGAGCATCGAGTTCTCAATCGCCAGCCCCGCCCAGTACGCTCCAAGTTGCATCGCCCCTCGCGCTTCTATGTCTTGTGGATTGTTGATGACTCGTTCGTAGTGAGCTTCAAGCAATCGCCAGGCTTCGAGAGAAAAAAGCTCCGACGCGGCGTTGCGCCTGGTCGTGACGTAGGTTTCGACTGCGTGCGAGATCGCGTCAAAGCCTGCGGTCGCGGTGACGGCAGTGGGCTGTGAGACGGTGACCCGCGGATCGAGGATCGCAACCTTGAAAGCCGCGCCGGGATCACCGCAAGCCATCTTGACGTGAGTCTGAGCGTCGGAGATAAGAGCGTACGACTGGGCTTCGCTGCCCGTGCCTGCAGTAGTCGGGACACCAATCATCGGCAGCATCGACGCGCGAGCTTTCCCGTATCCCAGGTAGTCGGGCATAGCTCCGCCGTTGGTTAAGAGGAAGTTGATCGCCTTGGCCAAGTCCATCGAGCTGCCGCCGCCGAGGCCGATAATTGAATCTATGTCGAGCGGCGCGGCGAATTCGCGTCCGGCTTCGACCATCATTGTGTTTGGATTCGAGTCGAAGTCGTGAAAGGCGAAAACCGCGATTCCAGAGTCAGTGAGAAGCTTCGTCGCTTTTTCAACGTAGCCGCAGGCGAGAATCCCTCTGTCAGCCACCAGCAGCGTTCGCTGAAATCCCAGTTCCGAGGCTAACGTGGCGAGCCGTTCAAACGACCTCTCGCCGAATATCAATCGTGTCCGGGTGTGAAAATCAAACGGCTCCATGGGTAGGGTTACGGTGTTCAGAGTTCAGCCTTTAGGCTGCTCCTAGCGCAAAAGCAAGCTAAAGCTTGAACTCTGAACTTCACGCCAAGCTGAAGCTTGAACTCTGAACTTCACTTCTTCTCTGCCAGCGCGAATAGCTGATTGCGATTGACTATGAGCAATGCGCCGTTGACCGGGATCGGCGTGGAGTAGACGGAGCTTCCCATGTTGATTTCGCCAATGACCTTCTTCTCTTTGGCTGCCGCCAGAATCGCGATGTCGCCGTCCTCGTCACCCAGATAAACTTTGCCATCCACGACCATCGGCGAACCCCACACCGCGGCGAACATGTCATGGACCCAGAAGACCTTACCCGTCTTGGCATCCAGGCAATGCAGGAACCCGCTGAAGTCCGGGTAAAAGACCATCCCGTCGTAGATCGCTCCGGTAGAGATTGATCGTCGAATCTTGTCGTAGTGCCAGACGACTCCGCTCTGTGTGATGTCGCCTCGCTTGGTTGCGTCTATGCAATAAAGGTGGCCGACGCCTTCGCCGTGTTCCGGATCCTGACCGTTGGCGACGTACACCTTGTTGTCGTGGATGACCGGCGTGCTGATGAGCTCGTTGCGTGTCTTGGGCCAGACCGAATTCTTCGGGTTGCTGTCGAACTCCCAGAGCTTCTTTCCGGTCATCGCGTCGTAACCGCGAATCCAGCCGTCGCCCTGTCCGTGAACAACCTGAAGCACATCGCCGATTTTGCCGACTGCGGGCGAGGACCACTGGCCGTGCAGAATGCGATCAAAGACAGAGTTGTCTTCCCAGACCAGCTTGCCCGTTTTCTTGTCGATCGCGATGATCGCCGGAGCTTTCGGCGAGGGATTGTTGACGTGGCTTTCATCCTGGCCGTTCGACGTGCAGATGTAGAGCATATCGCCGTACGAGACTGGAGAGCAGTTCGCCATGTTATGCGGGTGAGAGCCGACCTCCTCTATCATGTCGTACTTCCACACTATGTCAGCATCGACCTGGGCCGTCAGCTTCTCATCTTTGTGAGGCCCGTCATTCTCGTTATCACGAAACCCTTGCGTGTCGAGGCAGACCACTTCACATCGATTTGAGACGTAGTAGAGCCGGTCGCCTTCTACCAGTGGCGAGGAGCAAACGCCTTGAAAGGGCCAGTCGTTGACGCGGCCGGCTGCAAGCTTCTCGTTGGTATGTTGCCAGAGAAACTCTCCATCGGACTCGCGGAAGCACATCAGAACGCCACGATCGCCGCCCTGTTTCGGATCTCGCAAGCCTTCGTTGTTGGTTCCCACATAGACCTGGCCGCCGGCGACCACCGGATTGCCGTAGCTCTGCGAGCCGAGAGCGGCGACCCACTTGACGTTCTTCTTAGTCTTGACGTCCCAGCTTGTTGGCATCCCTTTCAGGTTCGAAACCATGTTTCGGTCAGGCGTCCCGCCCCACATCGGCCAGTCGCCGTTGCCGTTGACGGGATCAGAAGCCGACGTGAGAGTGGTAGCGATGAGCAGCGAGAGCGCACACGCGCTGGCGAGGAAGAACAATCTAGAAGTGCTTATTCTCATTTTGGTTCCCGTTTCATTAACACCTCACTTCAGTGAGGTGCCGCACGCCCGACCTTGACCCACCGTTTTAACGGGTGTGTATCGCGGCGCGAAGAAACTGTTGAAACAGTTCAAACGTGCGGTTCCTGCCTCATGTCACCTCGATGAATCGAGGTGTTAATCAAAAATGACAGTCTTTGCCGAATCACTTGTTCGGTGTCACCCTAATGTTATCGATAAAGATTTCAATTGGCGCGTCGGCAAAAATGCCGGCGCTGCCGTTACGGTTGCCAAGCGGGTCAATGCGCTCGAGCATCCATTCCGCCGGCTCAGGATCAGACGCCAGCCAGGCTTTGCCGCGCGCGCGAACCTTGCCGTCGGGCAGGTTCTCAACTTGAATCTTCAGCCGGTACCACGTGTCCGCCTTCCACGCGAACGGCTTCTTGACTGTGCGTTTCTCTTCGATCTGCCATGAGCGCAGCTCAATCTTCTGGCTGTTGCCCATGATCGCAAGCTCATAACGCTGGGCCACGACCCCGGCGTCGCCCATTTGACGCCGCTTTTCCGTCGCACGCACTTCGGCCTCGGTCGTGTAGTTCGACCAGTCGGCCGGGCTGAAGAACGAACGCGCGCGCTTGAAGGCCGGCGGGTTGGGATTCTTGACCAGCACCTTGTTACCCTCAAAGTCGCGCACGCCGTACTTGCCGCCCGCGCTGATCCAGTGCTTCGGCAGGCCGTCAATCGGAACGGCCTCAAAGCTCTCGTTCACCGGTATCTGCGGAATCACGCGCACGCGGGCCACTCCTGCGACTCCGCCAACCGTCGCCTTCACCATGCCCGCTTGGACACCGGCATCGGCGGCAGCGGTGAATTGACCGCTTTGCGCCGACCCTTTCAAGCCATCGAGCGACCAGGCGGCATTTGTTTCCTCGCGGATGAAGCGCCCGTGATCGTCAAACAACCGGACCTTGAGCCTGGCTGTCTCGCCCGGCTTAATAACGAGATCAGCAGGCACTACCTGCACGTGAGCGACTGCCGCGCCTGCCGGCGCGTTCTCTATAGCCCCCTTAACAGGCGGCACCGCGGGAGAAGGAGTCTTCTTTCCGATGCAATAGATCGCTTTGGTTGAGACCAGGTAGATTCGGCCGTGTGAGATCGCAACTGAAGCGATAATCTGCTCGTTTGCTGCGATCAGATCGTCGCCTGCCTCGGTTCTGATCTGCACCTTATCAACCGGCTCCAGCTCGTCTTCATCGAGAACTTCGCAACCGGTCGACCCGGGCTTGAGTATGAAAAACTTGCCGTTCTCAGTCCCCACAAAGAGCTTGCCATCGGCGAGCACCGGCGACGCTTTCTGGATCGTGCCGAGATTCTGCTTCCAGAGCTCCTTCCCAGTTCCGGTGTCGAACGCGAATAGATTGGCTCCTGAGTCAATGTGGTAGATGCGATCGCCATCGACGACGGGCGACGCAGGGCCGAGCTGCACTTGCCTGATCGCCCACTTGATCTGGTCCTTCCCGACGCTGCCTTTCGCAGTTGCGTCCACCGCCGCAAGGAGACCCATCTCGTTCGAGTCAAGATTCTCTTCCGGGTGAGATACGAAAGCCGTTGCGCCTTTGAGCACAACCCCAGGATTAACGCCGCGCTTGCTGACGGCATATGACCAGACGGGTTCGCCAGTAGCGACCTTAAGCGCGTTCACTGTTCCGTCTCCCGCACCCGCAATCATCAGGCGCGTCCCGTTGATCGTTGTCACCACCGGCGTCGAATAGGTCGTATCGAATGGGCGGCCGCCAGGGGTGCTGATCCAAACCGCTTCGCCGGTTCGCTTGTCGAATGCGTAGTAGCGATGACGGCGCTGCGCCAGCTCGCCCCAGCCGTCGGTGACCGTGCTGACGATGACCAGATCGCCTTCGATGATGGGCGAGACCGTTCGCCCGCCGTGCGTCGTCCACGCGCCAAATTCTTCAGTCAGCGAGCGGCTCCAAAGAACCTTGCCGTCATTCGACAATGCGGTCAGTTCATTGCACGCGCCGAAGACATAGACATTCCCGGTCGTTGGATCGCCAACTGGCGATGACCACGCGATGCGGCGAGGCGGCACGTCACTCTCGTAGACGTTTAGGCGGCGCTCCCACAACAGCTTGCCGGTGTCGGCGTTCAAGCACATCACTCGCTCCTGCATCGATTCGCCTTCACCCGCCGTGTTGAACAGGAAGACTCGGCCGTTCATAACGATGGGCGCCGAGCGTCCGCCGTACGGGGCTTTCCAAGCGACGTTCTCCCCTTTTGGCGACCAGCGAGCCGGCAGACCGGTCTCAGCAGAATGGCCGTCGCGCGCCGGGCCTCGCCAATCTGGCCAGTCACTGCCCGAAGCAGCGAGGCTGGCAGAAACCAATAACAAGAACAGCAGTGCGAGGGACAGAATAGCTTTCATAATTGGCACTTCACAGATGGGCATCAATTCGCGCTTATCGAATACGCACGACGCAAGTTTCTCCACTGACCTCGTAAGCTTGACTAGTTAATCCAAGATATTATGTTGCTGCTGACGGCGTCAAGCAGGGATTCTTTGAACCTGATGAACTGAAGCGGCGTTCTCACACTTGAACGCGTCAGTTTAGCCTTGCCCGCAAATAATCACTCGACGCGGCAGATGCAAAAGTCGTAAGGTTCTGGCAGCAGAGTGTACCCTAAACAAGCGGGTTCCGATTGATCCCGTGAAATCAACGGAGTGAACTATGTCCACCCGACGAATGGCGTTGTTGGCGCTCGTGTTGTTGTGCCCGCTGACGGCGAGCGCGCAGGACGTAAACGAAGAATTCTTTGCGGCAGCCCGAAAAGGCGACGCCGCCGTAGTCAAAGCGCTTCTGGACAAAGGCGTCGATGTGAATGCGAAGACCCGGTACGGCGCGACCGCGTTGTCTTACGCTTGCGACAAGGGCCACCTCGAAGTTGCGAAGCTCTTGATCGAGCGCGGCGCTGATGTGAACGCCAAGGACACGTTCTACGGAGAGGCGCCTCTCGGGTGGGCGCTTTCAAAAGGCCACGCGGCGATCGTGAAGCTACTGTTGGACAAAGGCGCGGCGGGCATAGAGCGGGCGTTGATAGAGGGAGTTCAGGGCGGCAACGTTGAAATCGTCAGGGTGGTGCTCGAAAAGGGCGGCGTAAAGCAGGAGATTCTGAACAATGCGCAGTTGCGCGCCTCTTCAAGCGGCAACAAAGAGATCATTGATTTGCTGAAGAAAGCCGGCGCGGTCGTAGCAGAAGTCAGCGTTGATCCCGAGATACTGAAGAGCTACGCCGGCCTGTACAAGAATGAACAGGTGGGCGAGCTGACAGTTGAAGTCAAAGACGGTAAGCTCCGCGGCAAGTTGGTGGGTCAGGATTGGTTTACAACTTCGGCACAGAACAAGAACACATTCTCGATTATCGAAGTTGAGGCAACCATCACGTTTGACAGCGAGGTCGATAAGGTCACGGGGTTCACTCTGAAGCAATCGGGCGCCACCTTCGTCTTCAAGCGCGTCGAACCGAAATAGCGGCGCACCCTGGGAGCGCAGGCATCCCTGCCTGCTTGGCGTTGCCGGAGAAGAGGCAGGCAGGGATGCCTGCGCTCCCAGGGGCAGTCCAAATGTAGTTCAAACATTCTTCAGGAGGGTTTAATGTTTTGCCATCGCACTACTAACGGAGCCCGGCGCACCTGTAGCTTTGCGCTGCTCATCGTTCTCATTGCGAGTGTCGCCACTATCGCGCGAGCTCAGAACTGGCCATCATTTCGCGGAACGAATGCTTCGGGCGTCGCCGACGGCAAGCCTACACCTACGAGCTGGGACGCAACCAAAGGCACGAACATCCTGTGGAAGACTCCCATCCCCGGACTTGCGCACGCGAGCCCTGTCGTCTGGGGCGATCGCGTCTTCGTGACGACGGCGGTTAGCAGCAAGGGTGGCGAGTACTTTCGTCACGGGCTCTACGGAGACGTGGATTCGGACAAAGATACGTCGAAACATTCGTGGCACGTCTACGCCCTCGACAAAAGAACCGGCAAGATCATCTGGGACCGCATCGCTTACGAAGGCGTGCCCAAGATCAAACGTCACATCAAGGCAACTCACGCAAGCTCGACTCCTGTGACCGACGGCAAAAACGTTGTGGCGTTCTTTGGCTCGGAAGGGCTTTACTGTTACGACATAACTGGCAAGCTAGTCTGGAAGAAAGACCTGGGTGTGCTCGATACAGGCTGGTTCTACGACCCTGACTATCAATGGGGAACGGCCAGCTCGCCGATCATCTACAAGAACATGGTCATCGTGCAGTGCGATGTTCAGAAGAATTCGTTCATAGCGGCTTACAGCTTGAAAGATGGCAAGGAGCTTTGGAGGACGCCGCGCGAGGAGATTCCTTCGTGGGGTACGCCGACAATTTACGAAGGCCCCACGCGAGCTGAATTAATAACCAACGCAACCAGGGCCGCGCGAGCATACGATCCGATGACCGGCAAAGAGCTCTGGCGGATGACGGGCAATCCCGAAGTCACCGCTACTACGCCGATCACCGGACACGGCCTGATCTTCATCTGCAACAGCTATCGCCCGAATCAGCCCATCTATGCGATTCGCGCCGGCGCAACCGGAGACATCTCGCTCAAACCGAATGAAACGACCAATCAGCACGTCGCCTGGAGCATGCAACGCGGCGGGACTTACATGCCGACGCCGGTCATTTACGGCGAATACCTCTACACCTGTGCGAATCAAGGCGTGATGGCCTGCTACAATCCGAAGACCGGCGAGCGGCTCTATCAACAACGCATCGGTGACAAGGGCGGTTCCTATAGCGCGTCGCCGGTCGCCGCTGACGGCAAGGTTTATCTCTCGAGCGAAGACGGAGAAATCTTCGTCGTTAAGGCAGGTCCGAAGTACGAGTTGCTGGCGACAAACCAGATGGGCGAGGTGTTGATGGCGACACCGGCGATTTCCGACGGGATGATCTTCGTGCGAGGCCAGCATAACGTCTTTGCAATTGCCGAGCGGGGTACCGCTTCAGCGGCAAAATGAGACCGTTCGTAGTACCGCCTTCAGGCGGAGGTTTGTACTCTAGCAGCGTGCTGAAAAGATTCTTGTGCCACGAAGACTCAAAGCCACAAAGCCGCACCAAGTGAATGAAAACACCACCTTGCGCGCTTCGTGTTCCTTCGTGTCCTGGTGGCTTGGTGGCCAGAAGAATGTATTCAGCATTCCGCTAGGGCTTGATCATCGTTTGAAAAAAACAAAACAGGGAGCCATCCTTAAGATGAAACGAGTTCTGACTATACTGCTTTACTCATCGCTCGCTTGCATGATTCTTGCGGGCTTATCGGTGTCGGCCAGGACCAGGCTCGCTAGCTCGAGCCCGAACTGGGCTCAGTGGCGCGGGCCGGACAGCCAGGGAATCTCAAACGAGAAGAACCTGCCGACCGAATGGAGCGAAACGAAAAACGTACTCTGGAAGGCTCCGATTCCCGGTCTCGGCTTTTCTTCGCCGATCATCTGGGGGAAGAAAGTCTTTCTGACTACCGCGATTGAAGGCGGCCCCGCGCCCGCGGATCACAAACCGGCAAAACACATGATGGGCGAGCGTGAGTTCAAGCATCCTGATTGGGTGGGCTCCGACAAGCTTTATGCGTTCAAAGTGTTTTGCCTCGACCGTGATTCGGGCAAGGTATTGTGGCAGCGCACCTCTTACGAAGGGACGGTCTACGATCACCGCCATCGCCGCGGAACTTATGCAGCGCCCACTCCGGTAAGCGATGGCAAGTACGTTTACGTCTACTTCGGCTCGGAAGGACTCTACTGTTACGACATGGATGGCAAGCCGATCTGGCAAAAAAAGATGGGCGGCATTGGAACGATGGGGATGGGTGTCGGCACGTCGCCGGTGCTCTACGAGAACCTCGTAATCCTGTTATGCGACCAGGAGTTCGACGCCACGTTCTCGTTCATGACCGCTGTGGACAAGAAGACCGGCAAAGAAGTCTGGCGCGTGAAGCGTCCGGTCCAATCCAGTTGGGCCACTCCTGTAATCGCAAAGAGCGAAGGGCGCACGGAGCTGATCGCGAGCGGCAACGAATTCCTGATCTCGTATGATCCAGCAACGGGCAAGGAACTGTGGCGCGCTACGGGGCTCAAGAGCCACGCGATAGCAACCCCGGTTGTCGGCCATGGTCTGGTGATTCTTTCATCCGGGTTTCCGTCCAAAGCCATCGTGGCGATCAAGCTCGGCGGTTCGGGGAATCTTGATGGAACAGACAAGATCGTATGGCGCTACAACAAAGGCACAGCCTACGTTCCGTCGCCGATCTTGTACGGTGAGTACGTCTACCTGATGAGCGACGCAGGCATCATGACTTGTTTGAACGCCAAGACCGGCGAAGTGGTCTACGAAGGCGGGCGCGTGCCAATAGCAACGAAGTTCTACGGCGCATCGCCGGTGGCTTTCGAGGGCAAGATCCTTCTCACCAGCGATGACGGCGAAACGTTTGTCATCAAAGCCGGCCCTAAGCACGAGGTACTCGGCACGAATTCAATTGGTGAGCCGAGTCGCGTTTCGATTGCAATCGCCGATGGCAAATTGTTTGTTCGCGGAGAGAGGCATCTCTTCTGCATCAGCAACAAAACTAACTTGGCACAGAACAACTGACGATGATGCGGCCCGGCGACGGGACACTGGGCGGGGGTCCCGAATCCCACCAACGCAGTTGGTGGTGCGTTCATATCCGACCTAGCTCTGATCAGCCGGAAAATGAGTCCGAGCGGAGAGTTAGGCTGGGTATGAACGATCCACCAACTGCGTTGGTGGGATTATCGGCACTCTGCTGGGTGAGGCCCTTTTTGGCTTTTTCAGCACCCTGCCAAGACCTACAACACGGATCACGAGAACACAGGGTTCTCTTGGAGTGATTGAACGATGAAATCCCGAACATTACCACCATCTTCAATTTCGATTATGTATCTTGCCGTCCTGTTGGCGTTAAGCACACTCAGAGTGGTCGCTGCGCCCAACACCAATTGGTCGCAATGGCGCGGGCCTGAAGGCAACGGGGTATCTTCTGAAACCAACGTTCCATCGGAGTGGACCGGCTCCAAGAACATCAAGTGGAAAACTTCCATCCCAGGCCGCGGACATTCATCGCCGATCGTTTGGGGTAACAGGATCTTTCTAACCACCGACGTGGAAGGCGAAACTGTTCCGGGAGCCAAAGCAGTCGAGCACAAGGACGATGGAAAACCCTACAAGCATCCGGACAGCATCGGCGCCGACCGCAAGCACACGTTCAAGGTGCTCTGCGTAGACCGCGCCACTGGCAAAATGATTTGGGAACGTACGGCTTACGAAGGCACGGTCTACGATGATCGGCACCGCAAGGCCAGCTATGCTTCCCCCACTCCCGCTACCGATGGCGTTTATTTGTTTGCCTACTTCGGCACTGAAGGTTTGTTCTGCTATGACTTCAGCGGCAAGCTGATCTGGAAAGTTTCACCCGGTCCGATTGCCACTTTCGGGATGGGGACCGGCACTTCCCCCGTGCTATTCGAGAACACGGTCATCCTTCAATGTGACGAGGACAATGGCGAACGGTCATTCATCGTGGCTCTGGACAAGAAGACCGGAAAGGAAGTCTGGAACACTCCGCGCAAAGTCCAGGCAAGCTGGTCCACGCCGCTCATCGTTCGCGGTACGCAGCGCACAGAGATGATTACGAGCGGCAATGAACTGATCATTTCTTACGATCCGAAAACCGGCAAGGAGCTATGGCGAACGAAGGGTCATGCGAGCAACGCCATTGCAACGCCGTTGGCAGGCGACGGCATGGTTTTCGTCTACGCGGGATTTCCAGTTAAGAAAACCTTTGCGATCACGCTTGGCGCCTCGGGCGATCTCAGCGAGAGCAAGAACATCGTTTGGCAATACGACAAGGGCACGGCTTACGTGCCTTCTTCGATTTTGTACGGCGACTATCTGTACCTGATGTCGGACCGGGGAATCATAACCTGCCTCGAAGCGAAGACCGGAAAGATTGTTTATGAAGGCGGGCGGATCCCGATTCCGGCTACCTTCACCGCTTCGCCGGTGGCGTTCGACGGCAAGATACTGCTGACCAGCGAAGACGGCGATACGTTCGTGATCAAGGCCGGACCGAAGCACGAAGTGATCGCTACCAACTCAATAGCGGAGCCCGTGTATTCTTCTCCCGCAATCTCCGATGGAATGATCCTTATTCGGGGCGAGAAGAATCTCTATTGCATCGGCCGTTAGAGTTCGTAGTACCGCATTTATGCGGAAGTTCGTAACCGACGCTTCATAATGGTGCCGCCGTACAAACTTCCGCCTAAAGGCGGGACTACGAACCTCGATTGGAGAAGGACCTTATGAAACCTAAACTGGTTTTGAGTTGCACAGTCACGTTCCTTTGCATCTTGCAAGTCGCGTTCGCTGTTTCGAAGCCGGATTTCAGCGGCACCTGGGTGCTTGACAAGAATCGGAGCTTTAGCAACCCGCTGGGGCTGGAACAGACTTTAGTGGTCGTTCACACCGGTGATCAGATCAAGCTTGAATCCAAGCAAGTGACCGCGCGAGGAGAGCAACTTATCAACGAATCCTACTCCCTCGACGGCAAGGAGGCTGAGTTTGCGCCCCCGGGAGGTCAGCCGGGCGCCAAAGGCAAGCGCAAAGCATCGTGGTTACCGGAAGGCCGAGGAGTAGTCATCGAAGACCAAATTACTTCTGATTCTCCAAAAGGTCAGGTCATTCAGCAGGTCACACGCAAGTGGACACTCTCACCCGATGGCAGCACGTTGACAGTTGACTACTACTTCGATGACCAGCGAGGATCATTTGAAGCAAAGCGCGTCTTCGTGAAGAAGTAGCAATTCTCCTTGCGCGAGCAGAAGGCGGAGAACGTGTAACGAATGCTTGATGGTCGAGCAGTTGAGCAGCCGAAAGAAGGGGAGAATTGGGATATGGGTCGGCGACGGCTCGGGTGGTGATTTCGCAAACCTTCGAATCATTCAAGCGAGGTGAGGCGACTTAGTTGGAATTTGGAGCCGCCGGTGCGCGAAACGCCGGGCCAATTAGCCGGAGTTCTGGGGGACTAAGAGTTATGGAGTCAACTTCTACATCAACGCCGTGGTATCGCTCGATGAAGGTACTTATGATTGCGACGATTCTGCTGCCTCCGGTTGGGTTGGTCATGCTCTGGCTGCGCAAGGATACGGAGACTGGCAAGAAGGTCTTCGCTTCGCTTGCCATACTGGCATTGAGCGCCTCCTATCTCTTCTACGCTTATAGCAGCGGCTTTCTCGTCCGGCCCGACCCGGGCTTGGAAGCGCACTACGCCGAGCTTGAACGGCAGCGCACCGAGCAGCGAGCGGTTGCGACTGGTCCTTCGGGGGCTCCCGCCACCGCTGATCCAAAGGCGGCGAGCCCCGCTTCCACAACCGCCGCGAATGCGAATGAATCAAGGCCGGCGGCTCCCGTCAAATCAGCTCGAAGCTATTGGACAAATTTCCGCGGACCTGCGCGAGATGGCCGCTACGATGAAGCACCGATTCGAACCAACTGGCCTGTTGAAGGGCTGCCCCTGCTGTGGAAGCAACCAATCGGCGGCGGCTACGCGTCGTTTGTTGTCGCTGAAGGAATGGCGTTCACGATTGAGCAGCGGCGGCGGCAGGAAATCGTGGCCGCTTACGATATCGAAACCGGGCGGGAGATTTGGACCCACGCCGCGGAGGCGGAGTTCAAAGAGTCAATGGGTGGAGACGGCCCGCGAGCGACTCCTACGTGGGAAGCGGGACGCTTGTGGGCGCTCGGCGCCGAGGGCGATCTCCGGTGCTTCGACTCAAAGACCGGAAAGCTTAGCTGGTCAAAGAATATTCTCAAGGACAACGGCGCTGAGAATCTTCAGTGGGGAATGTCTGGCGCTCCGCTGATTGTCGACGACAAAGTTATCGTTCTTCCAGGCGGACGGTCAGGTAAATCGGTTGTTGCCTACAACAAACTCACGGGCGCGCAAGTGTGGAAATCACTCAATGACACCCAGGCTTACGTTTCTCCGATGCTGGTCACGCTGGCAGGAAAGCGGCAGATACTGGTGGTCACCGCGAACCGCATCGTGGGGCTGGGGGTCGAAGACGGAGCGTTGCTGTGGGAGGCGAGCTGGAACACCGACATGGGCATCAACGTCTCGCAGCCGATTGTCATCGATGACAATCGCTTCTTCATCTCTTCCGGTTATGGCAAAGGCGCCGCGCTCGTTGAAGTCACGGGCAGCGGCGACGGATTGACCGCGAGGAAGGTCTGGGAAAACACCTCGATGAAGAACAAGTTCAACAGCTCAGTCGTGTTCGAGGGCAACGTGTACGGGCTCGATGAAGGAATCCTGACCTGCGTCGATGTGCAGACGGGCGATCGCAGATGGAAGGGCGGGCGCTACGGCTACGGCCAGGTGATTCTGGCGAGCGCTCACCTGGTCGTCATCACCGACACCGGAGAGCTGGTGCTGGTGAAGGCGGCTCCCGACAAGCACACCGAGCTGGCGAGATTCTCAGCGATCGAAGGAAAGACCTGGAACTATCATGCGATTGCTGATGGCCGCCTGCTGGTTCGCAACCAAACGCAAATGGCTTGCTTCGATGTTTCGGGTAAGTAGAATTCAGACGATACCGCATGAGATCAGGAGCCACCACACAGGCTGCGAGATGACCTCCTGATTTCCTTTGTGAGTCAAGAGAATGTTTTGCCCTAACTGCGGATCCGAAGAACGCCAGGTCAGCCAGTTCTGTCGCGCTTGCGGCACGGACATGCGTGCCGTGCGCGTGAGTCTTGAAAAACCCGATGCAATTACTGCGTCGGCGGTTTCGGCGCGTGACGAGATCGGGCACGCTATCGCCGACAGAATACGGGAGCTCAAGAAGGCCGGCGATCTCAGCAAAGTAGCGCAAGAGGTGCTTCCCCAGATCGAGAAGTTCCTTGAAGCCCCGCAGCAAAGGCGTCTGCGTGGCATCCGCGAAGGCGTAGTGACCAGCGCCATCGGTCTGGGCGTCACCGTGTTCTTTCTGGTGTGGGGTCTAAATGAGGAGAAAATGCTCTTCTTGACGGGTCTCGGCGTGACGTGTTTTCTCATCGGTCTGGGTCTTATTATCAACGCCTTGTTGTTCACAGTCCCGAAGCAGTATGTTCCGCAGCACTCGTTGGACAATCGCCAGACAGACCTGATTGATGAGGCGCCTGATCGCGTCATCGCGGTGAAACGTGAACTAACGACTGCCGAACCTCTGAGCACACCGCCGTCGGTTCCTGAACAAACAACTCATCACCTGACAGACTCGCCTGCCGCGCCCGCCCGCGTTCGAGAGTCTGATTGAGGCGATGCGAAGCTTCATCAACCTTTCGAGGCGCTGCATTCGCGACGGCGATAGAGGTCAGAGCTACTCCGATACCTTGCGTTTGAGAATCGCACGACCTTCCGGCCGCGGCTTGCCGTTCGCGAACGCCACGAAGGTCGATTCCACCGTGTTCTTATCCTTGATCTGGAAAACGCCCTGATGGACATGGGTGTCGACCTTGGGATCGAAGTTCGTGCCGCCATGGAACGCGAACTGGATCTCGCCCGGCTTATCGCTCTTAACGAACTTCATGATCGGCGCGTTCTTGAGCGCGCAATAATGCGTTAGCAGCAGTTGGTTCCCATCCATATGAAAGATCGAGACCATTTCGGTCGGCTGGCCCGCATAGAGCGTCTCCACCACCGAGCTCCCCGCCGCCGTCACCTTGAAGCTCGCCGAACGCGAACTGCTGCCGTGTTCGTGATCGCCGCTCCCTCGCTCCCAATCTCCAGCCAGGGTTTTCAGAAACTCGAAGGCTGAAGCCGCGTCGTAGACAACCGTTTCAGGCGCGCCAGCCGGCTTGTGCCCATCTTTCGATTGGCCCGCCCAGGACGCCGGAACAAGCGCGAAAAATAAGGCAAGACTCGAAACCAAAATGTTAGCTCTCTTCATAGTCTCCTCCTTCGGTCTGAATGTTTGTGGATACTAACATGATTCGCCCAGGAACAATAAACCAATGGGTCGGCTGACGCTCCGGAAGATAACCCTCGAGACTGGATAAAGGACCGGCTAACCGATTGCACTGCCAGGCTCGAGCGAGCATACTGCGGATCGAATTAAATGTTTGCGGCTGGGTTGGATAACAAACGATAGAGAGGAGGACGCGAATGTTAGGTTCAGCACAAATAACGGCTTTCGTTCCAACCAGTGACAGTGAAAGAGCAAGGCAGTTTTACGTAGACGCCTTGGGCCTCGGCTTCGTGAGCGATGATCCATTCGCGCTTGTGCTTGATGCAAACGGGACAACTGTGCGGGTATCAAAGGTAGGGGAATTTGCGCCGCAGAAATTCACAGTTCTTGGATGGGAAGTTTCGGACATAGAGAAAGCTGTGATGGACCTGGAAGAGAAAGGGGTCAGCTTTGAGAAATACGGCTTCCCGGGACAGGACGAGCGTGGAATTTGGACAGTGCCCGGGGGCGCGGCTAAGGTGGCTTGGTTCAAAGACCCTGACGGTAACGTTCTAAGCGTTTCACAATTGGGATGAGTTCACTCTCCGTGTTGACGGAGCGGTCCTTGCTCGGATGACCAGATCGACATCGCAATCGAGCACATGAAGCAGGGACAAGAGCTGATCGACGGATGTCTGATAGTTCTTCTGATCTAGCAGGCGATAGAACTGCGTTGCCGACGTCCCGAGCCTGCGAATGATCTCGCGCTTGGACAGAGCGCTCTTCTCCAGCCGCTTCTGCGCCTCCACCGTCAGCTTGTAAAGAATGACATCGCGTAAGTACCACGGGTCTTTGTTATACTCGAGCACCTGCTCGATGTGAACCGTTCCGCTCTTGCCGGACTTTAACTCGTAGGTGAACGCTTCACTAGCCAATTCCTTGTCAACGTACACCTGGTCAATCGGATCGTCCCTGCTCGGTTGAAGGTCCAACTTTGAGTAGGGGAATTGTAGAGCTCGGTTAGAGCTCTTGATCTCGAAAGCCTTCTTGCGATTGTTGTGTTTAACCGACCGTATCTTCATAGCAACCCCTCGGACTCAAGTCCCTCGATCAGTTTTAGAACCCGCCGCGAAGCTCTCCCCTTCATCGCCCGCTTGTTGTCGAGGTCCCACTTCACGACAAGCTCCCCGTCACGGTATACGTGCACATGGCGAGGCGTGTGGTCACTTTTCCAAGCGAAGAAGATGTAACCGCCGCGGCGAATCTTTGGCACCACGAGACGCTACCTCAGGCGGTAACGCTTTGTCAATCGTGAGAAATGCTTCGTCCGCAGGAACTTCTACTTCAACCACGAGAGTTGCCTGAACATGGGAGTTCATAGCACTAGGCCTGAGTAGCGCTGTAAGATGAAACTATGCCGCTGAAGAGAACCAAGTCCGAAACATACTTCGATCAGTACCTGACCGAGCGAGGCTATGTGTTTGAGTTTCAACCGAAGACTCCGCGAGGTAAGACCAAGAAGCTCGACAATCGGGTATCCTTTGACGGGTCAGATGTGTACTTTGAGGTGAAAGAGTTCGAGGAAGGCGATGCCATCCCTAACGGCGCATTTGACCCTTACAAGCGTATTTACTCAAAGATAAGAAGATCGCGACCACAGTTGAACGATTACAGGGAATACTCCTGCTCCCTAGTCTTGTACAACGGCAGCGCCGCGCCCGTCTTCTTGGAGCCAGAGTTTGTGCTGGGCGCAATGTTGGGGACGTTGACCTACATCACTGACAACGAATCCAAATTGACGCATAAGGCCTTTCTTGAACCCGGCGATTTCCAGACAGGGCACATGATTGACTTCGCCAACAATAAGCCGCGCAGCACCCAGTTCAGCTCGATCATCGTTCTCGAAGAGTTTCCGCTCGGACAAATAAAGCTCTCGCCACTGTTGGATGAAAGAAAAGAGCATAGGCGGAAGGAACTCGGTACGGTAGAGAGCGCGGTCGACGCTTGGAACTTTATTCAGACCCTAAAATCAGACGGCTTCGACACCAGCGAAAAGGTTTTGAGGGTAGTCGTGTATGAGAACCCCTACGCGAACATCTCATTGCCGCGAGGCCTATTTCAAGGGCCCTATGACGAGCGTTGGGGAAGCAAAAAACCGGGGACACTTGAATTTCTAGCAATGACTCTACTGAAGGTCGCCCGCCCGTGGCTTCCGGGTTGGGCGACGGCTAGACTCTTCCGGCTTTATCAACGCCTTTCGAAGGGCGGAAAGATTACCCAAGTCTTCGAAGGTTCAAGCCTTCGGGAGCTGGATGCTGCCAGACGCTCTTACTCAGAGTCACCTTTGGTAAAGGCTGGCATCTTGAATGACGCGTAGGTGCAGTCACCGGTTGCAGCTTGACAGGCTGCTTCGCCGGGAAAGGGTTTCTGAGGTTCTGCGTGTACGTGGTATTCTGTGGATGCAATGAACGGCAGCAATAAAACATATCTCTTCAAGGGTGTCATTGAGGATGATTCGCACGAAGATGGGCGGCAAGCATATCACGCCTACTGTCCCGCTCTAGAGCAGTACGGCGCCTCCACTTGGGGCAACACCAGAGAAGAGGCCCTTCAGCACATTCAGGAAGTCGTGCAGATGATCGTTCAGGAGCTTATCGAAGAAGGCGCACTACTTCCCGAGGGCGCTCTGCAAGATGTGGAAGTATTTTCCGAGCCGCGTGTAGCCGTGACCGTCTAGTATGCCCATCGACTACAGCACAGCGCGCGAACTTATCAACGGCCTCACCCACGACGGCTTCACTCACACCCGAACCAACGGAAGTCACCGCCGCTACCGGCATTCTGATGGACGAAGGGTGACAGTTTCGTGTTACGCTCTCTCTGACAACTTTGCGCCGAAAACCTTGAGGAGCATCATAGAGGGCCAAGCTCGATGGACTGAAGCAGATGTTCAACGTCTTGGCCTGACCAAGTAACGCGTTGCTTCAGGTGAGCTGCCGGGTCTTCACGAAAGAAGCTTCAACCCAAACTGAATCTCATTCTTGGCCCAGCCAGAATTCATCCGCAAGAGGTTGATCAAAGTCTTCGCTCGTCCAGATTGTGCCTCGATTTAGACCCGCTACCCGCTTCTTGTTGGCCGCAGCGACCGGAACGGGAACCAAACGGGCAACCGGTTTGCCGTGCTCTGTGATAATTACTTCGTTACCTGCCAGAGCCTGTGCGAGCAAATCCTGCAGCTTCTCTTGGGCTTCATCAACGCTGACTGTTCGAGTCATAACGGCTTCCCTCGAGGCGAAAGAGAATAACATCGGCAATGGTAATGCCCGGGGGAGCGACAAGCTGGGTCGCGTGGCGAATGGTCCCCGGCGATCCAGTTAGCTATCAACGTCTTCCTCGTGCACAAATCCGAGCACGAGAACGTCCCCGTCCCCGTCTGTGACGTGCCAGTAGGTACCAGAGTCGTCGAGACCTGAAATGCTATAATCGCAGATCACCTTTCGAAGCCCGGGCGGAGTGGTTTGTTCAACGGCGCTAGTCTTGCTCGCCTTTGAATAGACCGATACGCCGTCACTCCTCAACATTAGGTAATAGCTCCCGTAGTCAGGGCTTCTTGTTTGACCTCGCTTTTGATCACAGGTGAGTAGAATGTCGGTGGTGGTAACAAGAACGTATTCCGCGCGGTCCTTGATTCCCTCGGGTTGGAACTTTCGAAGGTCATGCTTGACGATCCAGCTGTCATCCTGCTTCCCACGGTAGACCTCAGGCGTTAACCTCCAAACATTCCAGTATGCAACTGGATCGACCCCATTCTTCATTAAGTCCATCTCTAAGGCGTTGTGATCATAGATAACAAAGGCCGTGGGCTCCTTGATGTTCTCTTCAAGATACTGACGATCCCTCGCGTAGTGGGGAACCTTAGAGAGGAACATATCCAAATCGAACCGAAATGAACGTCTGGTCTCAAGGAACATCCAGGCGTCGTAATTCGATTCGAAGCTAACGAACAGAGCTTGTCGGCAACAGACGAGACAGTTTGCATAGTCCCCGGAGTTGAAAGCCGCCTCGGCACGTTGCAGGAGTTCTTTCGGCTCTCCGGCGCGCAACATATCTAGGAGGCTGATGGTTGCGAACGCCCGACCAAAGGTCGAACTGGTTACCTCATCAAAGAACTCCCAGACGGTGGTTAGCAATGGTTCGAGCTCCGCCTTCGATGGCTCCAATCCAAAGTGCTTCGAGTTGACGCGAAGTTTGTTCAGAGCGATCAGGCGAACCCTAAACGGCAACTCTGCCGGCTTGATCTTCTGGTTAATTAATTCGAAGTATCTGTCAAAGGTAGTTCGTTGATCGACGCCCGCGTTCAAATGTTCAGACAGGGCGAGCAAGAAACACTCAACCGAGTCCTGGAGTAGATTGCATGCGATAGACAGCCGGGCACCGCTTGAGGAGACGCCATTCTCTTTCGCCACATGATAAAGGCTTCGCGAGAGGATGAGCTTATTCAGCGTGCTTTGATTCATTACAATCGGGGTTCCATCCGTCACTTCTCGAACGCAGACCCGCCGATTCGGTCACTTCACTAATGATAAGACTTTCAAATCCCAGATTAGGAGTAAGCTCAAAACAACAGCTTCAATCCAAACTGAATATGCCTTGGGCTTTGAGCCGACAATATCCGCCCGAAGGTCGGCGACCCAAGAAAGTTGTCCGGCAAGTTGAAGTTCGGATGATTGAACAGATTGAACGCTTCGGCGCGGAATTGCAGATCGAGCCCTTCCTTCAACTTGGTCGTCTTCAGCAACGACGCATTGAAGTTCTTGAAGCCCGGCCCATCCAGAATGTTTCTTCCTGCATTGCCAAAGCTTCCAAATGGCGGAAACGCAAACGCCGAGGTGTTGAACCAGCGGTCAGGTGTGCGGTTTGAAAGCTCGGCGGCGCCAACAACGTTGGGACGATCGTTAGCCCCAAACCCAAGCGTAGACCGGCCGGTGTTGCTTCTATCGATGTCCGAAAGGAGCGCAACCGTGAAGGGCCGGCCGCTCTGCAACGTCACTATGCCAAAGGTCTGCCAGCCTGTGAGAATCGCCGACAACAACCCATCATCGGCAAGGTGTGAGCGGCCTTTCCCGAAGGGGAGATCGTAGCCGTAGCTCAGCGAGAGGCGGTGCCTCACATCAAAATTAGAGCGGCCTCGCTCGCCAGCCGTGTTGAAACTGTCCTGCGGAAAGTTCGGGTCACCGGCGCTCGAGAAAAAGTTCGACGCGTTGTCGATGGACTTCGACCACGTGTAAGACGACAAGAACGATAGCCCGAAGTCGAGCCTCTGCTGAAACCTCACCTGCAGGCTGTTGTAGTTCGAATTAGCGCTCGACTCCTCGAAGGTTATGTCGTCGAACTGAGGATTCGGCCGGAGATTCGGCGATACTGGGCTTGGCCTCGGTTGATTGATGTCGCGCGCCGTTATCAACTTGGTTCCCTTGCTCCCAACGTAAGCGACTTCCAGCACGCGGCTCTTTCCAAGCCCTTGCTGGAAGCTGACGTTCCAGTGCTGCATGTACGGCGTCCGCAGATTACGCTGAAACCCGAAGGCCGACTTGGGCAAAGGAAACGGGAAAAAGCTCGGGAACGGATCGTTGAGCGTCAGCGGCAAACCGGGAAGCGAGAAGAAGAGATTGAAGTCGAAGAACGGCGAGTTGAAATAGAGTCCCTCACTCGGCGCAAGCGACGACTGGTCGTAATACACACCGTAGCCGGCCCGCAACACCGTGGTGCCCTTGCTTCCCAACGTCCAGGCGAGACCAACACGCGGCGCCCAGTTGTTCTTGTCGGCGTCGTAGCCGGCTCGCGGTATCCCGTTGGTGCCAACCGCCACGAGACTCCGGGTCGCCGGGTCGTACAGATTCGCGCGGTCGAACTTATCAACCGGAGGCGAGTTGTACTCGTAGCGCAAGCCCGCCGAGATAGTCAGATCAGGTCTGATCCTGAAGCTGTCGTTGACGTAGAAACCGTAGCTCTCGGTGCGGAGTTGCTGATGATTGTCCAGCCGCGCTCCTCCTGTAAGCGCAGGAAGCCCGAGTAACAAATCCGCGAGCGCGTTGCCGGTTATCGGAACCTGACTTGAAAAAGTAAGGAACCCGCGCGATTGAATGTCGCGAAACGCATTTTGCTGCACTGCTCGAAAATCGAATCCGAACTTCAACAGGTGCCTGCCGCGCGCGTAGCTGGCGCCGTCCAAAACCTGAAACATGTTGGTGACGCTCTGTTGAGGATTATTGTATTCATCACCAAGCGGGGAGAAACCCGAGGTGGTTATGAAGCTCAGGCCGAAGTCTCTCGGGTTCTTTGACAGCTCCGGGAGCCCGACCTGCTTGTTGATGCTCGTCCCGCTGTTTTCATGAAGCACGGCGGCGGCGACCCGGCTGAAGGCAAATCGCGCCTCGTTGACTACCCTTGGAGAGAAGATATGCGTCTCGCCGATCATGAAGTTCTGACTTCTTCGCGGCACGTTGTCGCCGAACCCGGGGACGGCGGGGAAACTTGGTCCTGTGAACGGCTCGAAGAGGTCCCTGTCTGCAAAGCTGTACCGTACTGCCAGCTCAGACGATTCGCTCAGTGCATGATCGAGCCGAACATCGAAGTGGTCGTTGCGGTCCCGCAGAGTCGGAGATGAGACGAAGTTCGCAAACGGGACGTTGCGATTGGGCGCCGGATACAACGCGGCGATTGCCTTGCCTATCGGGTTGATGAAGAGGTCAGGGATCTTGTTTCCAGAAAAGGGCTGCTGCGTGAACGGATTGATGGGCGCTTTGAAGAGGCTCTGCGAGAAGTCGCCTTTGCGTTCCGCCAGAGTCGGCACATTGGTGACGCGAGTGATTCCCTCGCGGACGCGGGTGCCTTCGTAGTCGGCGAAGAAGAACGTTCGGTTTCTGACCACGGGACCACCCAGCGCAAAGCCAAACTGATTGCGTTGATACTTCGGCGCTTTTTCACCGGCGGGCGCGAAGAAGTTTCGCGCGTCGAGAGCACCATTGCGAAAGAACTCGTAGGCGGCGCCGTGCAAGGAATTGGAGCCGGACTTTAGAACGACGTTCACCTGTGCGCCGGCGTTTCGGCCAAACGAGGCGTCATACGTGCTTGTCAGCATCTCGAATTCACGAATGGCGTCTATGGGCGGGCTGACGCCGGCAGTGTTGAGCTTCGGGTCGATGTTGTAGACGCCGTCGAGGAGGTAACTGTTCGAGTCCTCACGTGCGCCGTTGATGCTCAGCGCAAAGTCGCCGCGCACTGTGCTGGCTGAGCCCTGAGCAGCGGGCGCCGCTCCGGGCACCAACAAGGTCAGGTCGAGGAAGTTTCGCCCATCGAGCGGCAGTCCGGTGATCTGGCGGTTCTCGACGACCGTTCCGATCGCCGAAGAGTCTTTTCTGAGTTGGATCTGCGGTGCGGTGACTACGATCTCCTCGCTTATGGGACCAACTTCAAGGGACAGGTCCAGCCTTAATTCCTGGTTGACCTGGAGCGTGGTGAGTTGAGAGTGTTTTTTATAACCGGTCTGCTCGACTTCAATCCGGTAGGCGCCAGGCGGCAGCGCCGAGACCGCGAATTCACCTTGATCGCCGCTTCTTGTTACTCGCGATTCGTTGGTGTCAGTTTGAACGACCTTTATTGGGACGTTCGATAGTGGCGTTCGCGAGCTGTCGGTGAGCGTGCCACGAATTGAGCCCTTGTGCGTCTGACTCTGAGCGGAGAATTGCGTCGACACTAGAGGCAGGCAAAGGATTAGCAAGCAGACGGTTCTTAGTTTCATGATCTTTCTTTTGTACCAGAAAAAGAGCAATACTCTCCAGTCGCAGTCGGTACCGCGAGCGGTAGCGAGCGTTGACTCGGCCAAGCCTACTGACCGGCGCTCGCTACCCTTCGGTGTTGATCCGATACAAGTCTCGGTATAGCTTTTGCAGTTTGGATATCGCGAACAAGGGAGCACGCGGGCATGAAAAAGAATCAAGCACCTGCCGGGATGAACAAATTTGCGGTCGCCGCTGCGCTTCAAGAGATCGGTTTGCTTTTGCGGCTGAAAACTGCGGATCAGTTTCGATCGCGAGCTTACGCTAAAGCGGCGCAGGCGGTTGCCGAGGTCGATAGCGATTTTCCTAAGCTCGTCAAACAAAAACGCCTGACCGAGATCAAAGGCATCGGACAATCACTCGCAGGCGTTATCGAAGAGCTGTACTCCACGGGCAGGTCGTCGCTGCTCGACAGACTTCGCGCGGAACAACCACCGGGCGCCTTGGAACTCTCTCGAATTCCCGGTCTTACCCTAAAGAAGATCAAAAAACTCAACGAAACCCTGGGCATCAGCAGCATCGATCAACTGAAAGCGGCCATTGAGGCGGGCAAGCTCCGCGAAGCGACGGGATTCGGAGCAAAGACAGAGAGCGCCCTGCTCGAACAGATATCACGTTACGAAAACCGCGATAATCGAATCTTGCTAATCCACGCGTTGAGAATCGGCGAAAAGATCATCGACCATATGCGAGCTTCTTCGGATCTGGTTCACATCGATCTCGCCGGCTCGCCGCGGCGGTGGAAAGAAACCGTATCCACGATTCGTATTACTGCCAGCAGCTCCAGGAAGGCTGAAACGTTGGTCAGCCATTTTCTTCAGTTTCCGCTAATCGCACAAATTGAGCATCAGAAAACAAGTGCGGCGACGGTGAGGCTGATTGAAGGTCTAAAGGTTTTCTTCTCAGTGGCCGCTCCAAGCGAATATTGGAATCTGCTTCATCACGAAACCGGCTCGAAAGCTCATCTGAAAAAGCTCGAAGGTATGGCGGAAGAGAAAGGTATAAGACTGACTCCAACGAAAATGAAGTTGATTGGCAAGAACAAAGTTCTGAGAGTTGAAAGTGAACCCGATATCTATCGCCATCTGGATATGCAGTACGTTCCGCCCGAGCTACGCGAAGACGAGGGTGAAATTCCAGCCGCGCTCTCTCATTCGGTTCCGGACGACTTAATTACGCTCAAAGATATCAAAGGCATGGTCCACTGCCACACGACCTACTCCGACGGCCGGAACAGCGTCGAAGAGATGGCGCTGGCGGCCGAGGCGATGGGAATGAAGTACATGACGATCACCGATCATTCCCCGGCGGCTCACTACGCCGGCGGTCTGAAAGTCGACCGCTTGAAGAGACAATGGGACGAGATCAGTCGGGTGCAGGAGGATGTATCGATCAAGCTGCTTCGAGGAACTGAATCCGACATACTTCGCGACGGCGCACTCGATTATCCCGATCGAATTCTCGAACAGTTCGACGTCATCATCGCCAGCATTCACAATCGCTACAAGCTGGATGAAGACGAAATGACAAAGCGGGTCATCAATGCGATGAGAAACCCTTTCTTCAAAGTCTGGGGGCACCCGTTAGGACGGCTGGTGCAACGGCGGCCGCCGATCTCATGCCGGGTGGAAGAGATATTGGATGTAGTTGCGGAATCCGGTGCAGCAATCGAGATCAGCGGTGATCCACACAGGCTGGATATGGAGCCGCGCTGGACGAGAGAGGCGCGCAAACGGCACATCAAGTTTGTTATCTCGACTGACGCTCATTCCATCTCGGATTTGGAGAATCTAAAATTCGGAATCGGCCTCGCGCGTCGAGCAGGAGTCAGGCGACGCGAGGTGTTGAACACGCTCGGTGCGAACGCTTTCAAAAAAGCGGTAAGCCCGGCTTGAAGTGTTTTCGCCGTAGGCAACCGCTGTGTCGTTTTCAGTCGGCCCGAGACTTTAACCGTCCGCTTATCGAACAGTTCCGGTAAGCGGATGTTTAGTTCAGCCCTGCCCTTTCCTCTGGTAAGCGCTTGGTATGTGAATTGATCTCTCCAAGTCGTGACCCGACTTGAAAGACTGCAACAGACCGGCATCCTGCGACTCGGAACAAAGGGCCGGTTTCGCTATATCGGCGCCGACGGTCGCGCAGTCAATCGCACCGATCTCGCCAGAATCGAAGCGCTCAAAATACCACCTGCCTGGACCGAAGTTGCGATCAATCGAGCTGCGGGCGGGATGTTGCAAGCGGTAGGCAAAGATGCCGCCGGACGCTGGCAATACATCTATCACGAGCAACACGTCAAGAAACGCGAGCAGAAAAAGTTCAACCGGTTGCTGATATTCGCCCAAGCAGTTCCGAAAATGAGAAGAGTGGTGAGTCTCAATCTGAGAAAGAGAGATCTAGGACGGGAACGAGTGATGGCGTGTATTCTGCGAATCCTGGCGACGTGCTTCATGCGCGCAGGCAGCCAGGTCTACGCCAATGAGAATGGCAGCTACGGCTTGGCGACGCTCCGGCCAAAACACGTTAGCGTTCGCGGCGACGTTGTTGAATTCAACTTCCCGGGAAAGAGTCAAGTAGTTCAGCACAGAGAGCTGAGGGATCGACCGGTGGCAAGAATCATTCGCGAGCTTCTGAACAACCGCGCGTCGGAAGTGTTCAAGTATCAAAACGGTGATGGGCGTTTCGTTGACGTCAAGAGGAGAGACATCAATGCATACATCCAAGAGGTGATGGGCGAGCATTTCACCTCAAAGGATTTTCGCACCTGGGCCGGAACTTTGATCTGTGCTTGCGCGCTTGCCCGAGCGGGCGCAGAGGCCCGGGAAACCCCACCTTCAAGGAAGAGAAAAGTAGTCAAGGCTATCAAGGAGACTGCAGAAGTTCTCGGCAACACTCCAGCAGTTTGCCGGTCAGCCTATATTTGTCCGGAGGTCCTTAACCGGTTCGATCGCGGAGAGGTGATCGACCAGTACTTTGAGTCTCTCGAAGACCTGATAGGTCATCGCGGAAGGCGACTCCATAAAGCCGAAAGAGCACTGCTTCGTCTGCTCAAAAAAGAGAGCAAATAGAGAAATGAGCAGAAGGAGCCTGGTACTGGATTGCGATTTGCAGGTCACTACATGTGTCGCGTCGGGCGGGTACTATCTGTCCAGAAGGAAGACAGTGCCTCCCCCGGCATGCATTCGAAACCTACAATCTCAACGGAGGGTGTCATGGGAGCAAAAGCTAAAACGAGCAAGCGCGAATTGATCGATACAGGCACGGACAAGCGCTACGTGAGGCGGGACGAGAAAGGCCAATTTGATGAAGTCGTTGATGTCGACCGATCGCTCGGCCAGGACGTTCGACAGGACGCGAAGAAGAAAGTTCCGGCCGGTCAGGGCGATCGAGGCGATCAGAAACGGAAACGGTAGTGCGTTCTCTTGCAATCGCGACGGCGACCGAATACCAGAACTCTTCTCGAAAGGGAGCGAAATATGAAATACAGGATAGCAAGTCTAACTTTGACGTTGGCGGCGTTGGTTATTTTCGCCTGCGAACCATCGCTGGCCCTCACTCAGCAGACCAACACCAACCGCAATTCATCCATCAAGGGTGAGATGAAACAGAGCGGTAAAGAGGTAAAGAAAGCGGGCAAAAGTCTCGGCGGCAATACTAAGCGCGGCCGGGTCGTGCGTGGCGGTAAGCGTTTTGGCAAACACATGTACCGCGCCGGGAAACACTTCGGCAAAGGCTCCGGAATGGCCGCCAAGAAGACCGGCAAGGCTGTAAAGAATGCCGCGAAGCCGTGACCCAATAACGAAAGTGCGTCGAATAGGAGCGGCATGGAGTTCAAGCCGGGTAGTACTCTGAACAAGCGCTACCAGGTTAAAGCCTGAGCTCCATGCCCTTTCCCAACGTGAGACTTCGCCGGCGCCAGTTCTGCGCAACTGGCGAAGGGGGATTGCCAGTTTCCCTCGCGTTCCGACTGGCTGCCAGCTTTTTTTCCTATGCTAAGCTCACCAGGGGATGGGTTTCCGTTCAATATTGGACAATTCCCAAATAGGACAATGTTGTGAGAAGGATTTGACGGAGGCAGCCAGCACATCGCCGGCAACATTCTTTTCGAGATGGTGCAATATTGCACAGCAATTAATTCCAGACCGTCCGATTATCAGTAGGGACCTCAAGAAACTACCACACGCTTACTCAGAAGCTTACTGGGTAGGGACGGGAAATATGTAATCACCTAAGGGCGACAAGTATGTGGAGAGAGGATGATTTCGAAGACAAAGGCAAACAGATCAAGGGCGTGCTCAATGACAGGGCCGGGGAGTTGATCAACGACCCAGACCTCGAACCTGAAGGCAAAGCCGAGCGCTTTGATGAAGAGCCCAGGAGTTGAGCCATTAGCGCCCGCCCTGAAGCGCTTCGGCGCAGATCACTCCGCACACGTCGCACCTGATCAGCCCGGCAAGCCTGCAGCAGGTCAAGGCAGGTCAAACAAAGGAGAACGTCAATGAATGAGTTTCTATCGGATGTCAAACAGATTCGGCAGCGGGCGCGCAAGCACCTTGAGCAAGGCCCGGTCACCGACGGCTACAAGGCGGACCGCACGAAGGTGATCGCCGTCTTGAATGAAGTGCTTGCGACCGAGTTGGTATGCGTTCTGCGCTACAAGCGTCATTACTTCATGGCCAGCGGCATTCACGCCGAGCCCGTAGCGCGCGAGTTCCTCGAGCACGCCAACGAGGAGCAAGTGCATGCGGACATGGTCGCTCAGCGCATCACGCAGCTTCAAGGCGAGCCGAACTTCAATCCGGAGGGTCTCGCTACCCGGAGCCATTCGGAATATGTCGAGGGAGGCTCGCTCGTTGAGATGATCCGCGAAGATTTAGTTGCTGAGCGCATAGCCGTCGAATCGTATTCGGAGATCATCCGGTGGCTTGGCAACGACGATCCGACCACGCGCAGCGTGATTGAAGAGATCCTCAAGAAAGAAGAGGAGCACGC
This sequence comes from Acidobacteriota bacterium, assembly GCA_038040455.1. Lineage (GTDB taxonomy): Bacteria > Acidobacteriota > Blastocatellia > UBA7656 > UBA7656 > Onstottus_A. The sequence continues at coordinate 503 of JBBPIH010000058.1, read as the reverse complement.
GGATGACCTGTCAAACATGCTCGCGACCTTCGACCCGGAGAAAGCCCCCGCACCCAAGTCAAGAATGAAAAGTCATGGGTCCTCCTGAAGGACAGGTATCTGGGATAGGGGGTGAGAAGCTCGACTTTGGACGGGCAAACGCAAGGTCGAACTCTTGCACGAGGCGTTTTGGTACTCTATTTCGCCAGCCGAAGACAAGCGCCGTGCGCAGAGCGCTCTTCTTCGCCGCCCGGAGGAAGTGTTGACTGAGCCGAACCCGAAGTCTTTTAATGGCGCGTGGGGACCTTTGGGCGCCACGAAGGTGCAGTTTGGAGACAAAGGAGTCCAGAGTATGAGCACGAAGACGACCGGGGCAAAGTCTGTTGCTTGTACCAGTCTTTCAAGCGGCTGCAATCTCAATCTCGAGGGCCTAGAATGAAGATTCGAAGTATCCCAATAGCGGCTCTGGTTGTCTTACTCTCTCTTGGCCTGGTTTCTTACTTATGGTATCAAAAGCATCACAG
>JBBPIH010000005.1:26001-175976 GCA_038040455.1 Acidobacteriota bacterium | reverse complement strand
TGCCTGCCTCTTTCTTGCGCAACGCCAAGCAGGCAGGGATGCCTGCGCTCCCAGGGACAGTCTACGGTATAGCGAGTTCGCCCATGGTGCGAATCGCTTCGATGCTGTTTACTCCGCAGATAAGGGTGGTCACGCCGGCTTCTCGCCACGCGCCGAGCTGATCTTTGATTCGTTCGCGTGGACCACACAGAGCGATCTCATCTACCAACTCGTCAGGCACAGCAGCAATGGCCTCATTCTTCTTGCCGGCGAGGTACAAGTCTTGAATAGTCTTTGCTGCGTCTTCGTAGCCGTAGCGACACGCCAGCTCGTTGTAGAAATTCTTCCCGCGAGCACCCATCCCGCCAATATAGAGCGCCAGGTTCGGCTTCACCTTCATGCGGCACTCGTCAACATCGTCGCCAACCACAACGCTCACGGTCGGCGCGATGTCGAAATCGGCGAGCGTCTTTCCGTCGCTCCTTCGCGCGAAGCCTTCATCGAGCGACTTACGAAACACGCGTACCCGGTGAGGCGAGAAGAATACCGGCAACCAGCCATCGGCGATCTCGGCCGCAAGCGCGACGTTCTTCGGCCCGATCGCCGCGACGTAGATCGGGATGTTCGCCCGCAGCGGATGCACGATCAGCTTCAACGGCTTGCCCAATCCCGTTCCGCCCCGCACAGGTATGTCATAGTACTCGCCGTGATGCTCGAGCGGCAGCTCGCGTTTCAGGATGGTGCGCACGATCTCGACGTACTCACGCGTTCGAGTGAGCAGCTTGCCGTAGACGACTCCGTGCCAGCCTTCGACGACCTGAGGACCCGAAGCTCCAATCCCCAACATGAAGCGGCCGCCGGTCAACAGGTCAATCGTCGCGGCGGTCATAGCGGTCATCGCGGGAGTTCGCGCGGGCATCTGCATGATCGCGGTCCCGACGTTGATCCGTTCGGTGTGAGCCGCAAGCCAAACCAGCGGCGAGACCGAGTCCGATCCGTAAGCCTCAGCCGTCCACAGCGAGTGATAACCGAGCCGCTCGGCTTCCTGAGCTAACGCGATGTTGTCAGAGGGTCCGGAACCCCAGTAACCGAAGTTCAGTCCGAGTCGCATGCTAATCCCCCAATCGATTATGCGCCTTATCCGATACCTTATCCCGAAACGCCATCACGAAGAACAAGGCAATCACCGCGGCGAAAGCGCTGGGTATGTACCAGATCGTTTGCCAATCCTTCACGCCGTTAACCGTAAACGCATCGACAACCAGTCCCGAAACCAGCGAACCGAGTCCGATCCCCACACCGTAGGTGATCAATGCTATGAATCCCTGTGCGCTGGCGCGAATGTCCTTCGACGCTTTTCTGTCAGTGTAGATTTGACCGGTGACAAAGAAGAAGTCGAAGCATATTCCATGGAGGAGAATACCGGCGTAAAGCATCCACACCGACGCACCGAGATTCCCGTTGGCGAAGAGGGCGTAGCGAGCCACCCAGGCCAACATGCCAACCAGAAGCATCTTCTTTACGCCCAGCCGCACGAAGAAAAACGGCATCAGGATCATAAAAATCACTTCTGACATCTGCCCCATGCTTTGCTTTCCGGCTACTCCTTGCATTCCCAGATCGTTAAGGAACAGGTTGGTGAAGTTGTAGTAGAAGGCTAGCGGGATCGAGATGAGCAGCGAGCACAGCACGAAGATGAAGAACGACCTCTCCTTCATCAATCTGAGCGCTTTGAGCCCGAGCACTTCGCCGGCGGTGACTCCTTTGCCGACATTTTGCGGCGGAGTGTCGGGCAGAGTGAACGAGTACAGCCCCATCACAATAGAAGCTACCGCCGCCATCTTCATCGGCATCGAGCTTTTTTCAACGTCCGCAAGAAACTTGAACTGAATGAGCGTGATAGTCAGCCCGGCCGCTATCCACCCGATAGTTCCCCACACGCGAACCCGGGGAAACTCCGCGTCCGGACTCTTCATTTGATGGAATGAGACCGCGTTAACCAAAGCGAGAGTCGGCATGTACGCGAGGTTGTAGAGTAACAAGCCGAAGACTAACCATCCGACGGTCGTGACGTCAGCCGATAAGTACAGGATCACTCCTCCGATCAGATGCAGCACGCCCATGACTTTTTGCGAGGAGAAGTACCGGTCGGCAACCATGCCGACAAAGAACGGAGAGATGATAGCCGCGACATTGTTCATCAAGTACGTGTACCCGATCTGGCTGCCGGTGAACCCGATGTCTCCAAGGTGGGTTCCGAGAGTAACAAACCACGAGCCCCAAACAAAAAACTGGAGAAACATCATCAGGCTTAATCGGAAATAGATTCTTCGATCCATTCGTCTTCTCCCGTCTTCTATCTAGTAGGTATCCGCGCAAATCCGCCGAATCAGTGTCATCCGTGGTCTATGCGGCGCTGGCAATGCGATTCCTACGAACTCATAGACCACCGATGACACGGGTTGGACGGATTCCCACCGATTTCGCTTCGGACTCGCTCCTCAATCCTCGATCCTCAATCCTGTACTCTCGATCCTCAAAGATTTCCCTTCTTGAACTGATCAACAACGTAGTCGCAAGCTCGCGCGGTCAGCGCCATCATCGTCAGAGTAGGATTCTGACAACCGATCGATACAAAGCACGCGCCATCGGTAACGAAAAGATTCTTGACGTCCCAGCTCTGATTGAACCGGTTCAGAACTGAGGTCTTCCGGTCGTTGCCCATCCGCGCCGTTCCCACTTCGTGAATGCACAAGCCGGGCGCCGCGAGATACGGATTCGCATAGGTCATCTCGAAGCCCGCTTCCTGCACCATCTCTTTCAAGCTATCGAGCGCATCAGATGCCATCGCCTTCTCGTTGTCGCCGTGCGAGCATTCGATGTGAACCGCCGGAATTCCCCACGCGTCCTTCACGTCCTTATTGATCGTCACGCGATTCTCTTTTCGCGCAAGCATCTCGCCCCACATTCCGATCCAGAAGGGCGCCGGATCTTTTGCTTCTCGTACCATCTTCTTGAACTCAGAACCAAAGCCGGGGATCTGTCTCATTGTAGTCGGCAGCAATCCGCGTTGAACGCCGCCTTGCATTCCGTAGCCGCGAATAAACTTGGGATGGCGCTCATTGACGTTGCGGAATTTCGGAATGTAAATGCCGTTCGCGCGGCCGTCGTCGTAGTTGTAAGGGTAGTTCGAAACCGCCGGCACAAGTCCGCCGACGCCGACTTGAAAAATGTGGTCCATCAAATACTGACCAAGCACCCCCGAAGAGTTGGCCAGTCCCGCCGGATGCTGCCTGGTCGCGCTATTCATCAATAGCCGGGTCGATTCAATCGTCGAAGCGCACAACAAGACGACCTTCCCAAAAACCTCGAACGCTTTCTTGGTCATCTGATCGATGCAAGCAACGCCTTTCGCTTTCCCGGTTTTGGTGTCGACGATGACGTGACTCGCGACCGCGTTGGTGCGAAGAGTGAGCCGCCCGGTCTTTGCGGCGGCTGGAAGCGTCGAGCCGGGACTGCTGAAATACGACGACGTGGTGCATCCGCGATCGCAGTGTCCGCAGTAGTGACACGCGGCGCGGCCGTTGTGCTTTTGAGTAAGAATCGCTGCGCGACCGATCGTCACCTTTCGATCTTTCCATTTTCGCTCGATCCCTTTTTTCAGGAGCCGTTCGCCGCAGGTCATCTTCATCGCAGGCAGGAACTTTCCGTCCGGCAGGTTGGGCACGTTCTCGTACGAGCCGCTCACTCCGATGAACTCCTCGACCCTGTCGTAGTAAGGCGCGAGGTCAGCATACGAGATGGGCCAGTCATCGCCGTAGCCGTCGCGGCTCGCAGCTTTCAGCTCATAATCGGAGAGCCGATAAACCTGGCGGCCCCAGGTGATCGTGCGCCCGCCGACCTGACGGCCGCGAATCCAGTCGAAAGGCTTACCGTTAGCCGTTGTGTAGGGATTATCAACATCGTCTACGAAGAAGTGCCGGCCGTATTCGTTACACGCGTAGCACTTTGACTGGACGGCCTGGCGCTCGCGGAAGAGCGTCCGGCTGCCGACCGTTCCGCGATACTTCACTTCGTAGGGCCAGGTGTGCTCGTTGAAATCCTTCTCGGGATCGAGCTTGCGGCCGGCTTCAAGCACCAGTACACGCATGCCTTTTTCGGTGAGTTCCTTTGCGGCCCACCCGCCCGTCGCGCCCGAGCCGACGATGATCGCGTCGTAGATTTCTTCTTTAGCCATTCGGCGCCCCGCTATTCAGATTGATCGCAATACGACTATCTGCGATAGACTTCCCTTCGATGTGCCACCTTAACGATGGTTATGGTTACACCGTTGGCGTCGACTTCATAGATGACTCGATAGGGACCTTCTCGAATCCGGTAAGTGTAGCTCGGAGCCCTCCAGCTTGCGCGCGCCGACGGGATGTGGGTCTGCTGCAAGTCCCTCAACCGCGGCAATGATTCGGGGCATCAAGTCTTTAGGAAGCTTCCTAAGTTCTTTGGCGGCGGAGCGCTTCCACTCGATCTCAAATGAGGCCATCCCGTTTCAACTCGGCAATCAGATCCTTGTGGGAGACAGTTGGTTCGTCACGCCGTTCGGCCGCAGACGCGAGGTCCTCAATGTCCTCGATCAGCTCTTGGAATCGATCGATGGGCAGTATGACCGCAGTCTTTTCCCCGGCGTCGTTTGTTACGTACTGCAGCTCTAGATGCTTTATGTCTAGCATGTCAATGCTCCGATTACGGCCATCATACGCTAGGTTGTACCGAGCTTCAAAACTCCCCTCAGTGTTTCCTCGGCGTCTTTCGACGGTTTGAACTCCAATCCGACGAACCCCTGATATCCAGTCGCCGCGATCGCCCGAAACACATTTGCGTAGTTGATCTCACCCGTGCCAGGTTCGTGACGGCCGGGCACATCGGCTACGTGAAAGTGCGCGATCTTCGAGATGTTTCTCGTGATGTCCTGGATAATGTTCCCTTCCATGATCTGGTGATGATAGATATCGAACAGCATCTTGAGCGCCGAGCTTCCGACTTCGTCAATCATCTCGAAGCCTTCTTTCGCGGTCTGCAAATAGTAGCCGGGATGATCGACTTTGGTATTGAGCGGTTCGAGCACGAGCGTTACCTGCGCTTGCTCAGCAAACGGGGCGGCGGTCTTCAATGCAGCCACGTAGTTCGCGTGCTGCTCCGCTCTTGGAATGCGCTTGTCTTCGAAGCCGGTGGTCACGATGAGCGTCTTCACTCCCAACCGCTTTGCCGTCGCCAGCGACGCTTGAATCTCAGAGACGAACGTCTTGCGCGCGTCTTCCGAGTTCATATGCTTCCAACCCGATCCCATAATCGTAGCGATCTCCAGCCCGAGTTCGTTCTTCTTGCGAAGGATCGCTTCGACGTCTTTGTTCTTCCACTCCCAGAACTCAAACGCCAGATAGCCAAGCCTCTTCACTCGCTCCATCCGTTCCAGGAAGGGAATCTCGGTCAGAATCATGTCGATGCAAGCCGAGAGCTTTATCGGGTTTGACTTCGATTGCGGCCGCGATTCGACTAACACCGGCGCGGCGGCGAATAACGCTGATGCGCCTGCTGCCTGCTTTAGAAAACTTCTTCGGTCGATCATCGGATTCTCTTAACCCAACGGCACGAAGTCACTAACAAAGGATCGCCGGCTGTCTTGCCTTCGTGTCTTTCTGCCTTTGTGTTTGACCCTCTCTACGAAAGAGCCCGCTTCAGATACTCAAACCCGGTTCGCGTCCCCTCGATTGGATTAGCTGATTCGGGCTCGTATTCGATGTTAGCCGCATATTTGAACCTGATCTTCTTCAGGAGCTTCATCGTCTCAACTATCGGAACCGCGCCCTCGCCGAATCGCCGCTGCGTGTGATCGGCATCTTTATCCCGGTCCTTAATGTGAAGGCTCACGATGCGGGGGTGATGGTCGCGTATGAACGTGACCGGATCGAATCCCGCAGCATAGAAGTGCCCGATGTCCAGGTTTATGCTCAAATAATCCGACGCGCCTTTTAACGCGTTCATGAAATCATCGGGCGTCTCGAACTCCTGGGAACGGTCGCCTTTGAACCACTTCTCGCCGAACCAGTGGTTGTGTAGCCCAAGCTTTATCTTGTATTTCTGGCACCACTGACTGAGACGCGGCACGATTGGTTTCTTCACCGACGCGGTCATCACCTTAGTGCCGAGCAGCAACGCGCCGTTGAACCCGCGATCCAGATGCTCATCCGTGGCCGTTAGCGGAAAGTTCACGCAGTAAGCGTTGACGGAAATCCCTGCCTCGTCGAACTTCTTCTTTGTCGCCTTGAAATCGGCCTCCGAAGCCTTCATCGGGTTCAGGTGCCCATCCCACAGTTCTATGCTGCTGAGCCCGATCGACGTCATCGCCTCGATCATCTTATCGACGCTGAAAGTGCGGAACGTGTAGCTCTGCACTCCAACCTGGATGCCGCCAAAAACCGACGGCTTTACCTTCTCGCCAGGGGACGTAAGCGTTAGTCCTGCGAACGCTCCGGCAAAACCCATACCAAATTCCCTTCGGGTGATGTGTTCCACGATTGATTCCTCCGCCCAGTGAATCCCCGTGCCTTAACGCCCAAGTTGGGTGGCATCATATTAAAAGAAGCTGTAAAGAGCAAAGCGCAAAGAGCAAAGGACAGAAGAGCATGGAGTTCAGGCTTTAGCCTGCGTTCGTTCTGATTGACCGAGCCAAGACCAGGCTAAAGCCTGAACTCCATGCTCTTCTGTCCCGGCGCTTTGCTCTTTGCGCTTTGCTCTTTGCTATTTCGCTGTGATAGGTTCTCGCCCGTCAAGGGTGAGCACATGCCTGCCGGCTTGCGCTCCTAAGTCTAATCGGAGGCTGTAGTGGCAGAGAAAGTCTACGACGCAATCATAATCGGTTCGGGCGCGTCGGGAGGAATGGCTGCAAAAGAACTTACCGAGCGTGGCATGGAAGTGCTTGTGCTCGAAGCCGGCCCGCCCGTCAATCCCGAGCGCGACCTCAGTTCGCATCGCTGGCCTTACGAGTCAATGTATCGAGGGTTCGGCCCGCCTGGTTGGAAAGATCAAGACCAGTGGATGCAAGCCACTGCCGGCGAGTTTAGCCGCCACTTCTACGTAAAGGACAGCGAGAACCCTTACACCACCGAGCCGGGCAAGCCCTTTCTCTGGGTGCGCGCGCGAATCGTCGGCGGGAAGACGCTTCACTGGGGCCGCATGTCATATCGACTATCGGATCTCGACTTCAAGGCTGCCACGAATGACAGCTTCGGAGACGACTGGCCAGTCTCTTACGCCGAGATGGAACCCTATTACACTCGCGCCGAAGAGTTCATTGGAGTGAGTGGAAACCGCGACGGCTTGCCGTATTTGCCCGATGGTAACTTCATGCCTCCAATGAAGCTCAACTGTGGCGAGCACCTGTTGCGAAAAGGCGCTGAGAAGGTAGGACGTCGCGGGATCCCTATGCGCCTGGCGATGCTGACCGCACCGCCCAAGCCGCATATGAAAAAGCGCGCGAAGTGTCATTACTGCGGCGACTGTGGAGACGGCTGCGATGTTGGAGCGATGTTCAATTCGCTTACTTCTACGCTGCCGGTGGCCGAAGCGACGGGCCGGATGACGCTCCGACCGAACTCGGTTGTGCGGCACATAACCGTCGATCCGAATACCGGCAAAGCCAAAGGCGTGGCCTTCGTCGATCGAGTCACTCGTAAAGAGTACGAGGCGGTGGGCAAAATAGTAGTGCTCGGCGCGTCAACTCTCGAATCGACTCGTATAATGCTGAACTCGAAGTCTCGCCAGCATCCTACCGGCCTTGGCAACTCGTCGGGCACGATGGGTCATTATTTGATGGACCACTTCGGCGGAATCGGCGCAAGCGGCTACTTCAACGTGCTCGCGAGCCGCGACCCGGTTAATGAAGATGGCAAGACTTCGGGTCTGTTGATACCTAAATTCCGCAACTTGAACAAAGAAACCAAACAGCAGCGCTTTCTTCGCGGCTATGGCTTCGAGTGCGGCTCGGGCGCGCGGATGTATCCCGCTTTCGCGAAGAACGCGGCGATGACCCCCGGCTTCGGTTCGGAGTTTAAACAACGAGTGCGCAAGTACTACACGACACCCGTGAGCTTGACCACTCGCGCGGAGATGCTTCCGCGGGTTGAGAACTTCGCCGAGATCGATCCTGACGGAGTTGTCGATGCGTGGGGCATTCCGGTATTGAAGATTCACATTCAGTACTCAGACAACGAGCGCGAAATGGCTCGCGACGCAGCCCAGACCAGCGAAGAAATACTGCGAGCGGCGGGCGCGGAGGTCGTTTCAACCGGAGGCCGTATGACCGCGCCGGGGCGGATCATTCATGAACTTGGCACCGCCCGCATGGGAAACGATCCGAAGACATCGGTGCTCAACAAATTCAATCAGAGCTGGAATGTAAAGAACCTGTTTGTAATCGACGGGGCGTGTTTTGTGACTAGCGCGAACCAGAACCCGACACTTACGATACTGGCGCTGACGATGCGCGCCTGTGACTACATGGCGGACGAATACAAGAGAGGAAACCTGTGAATGCGGATTTCGGAATTAAGAGTTCAAAACAGCGCTCCCTGAAGTTACCGACAATTCGCAATCCGCAATCCGCAATCCGCAATTGGGAGAGTTATGTTATTCAGACAATCGGAGAAGAAGAACAGCGATGGAGTTTTGCGGAAGTTGCCGTCACGAGCGCCGCGAGTTCATTCGGTGCCCGCAATGTTGCGAGGACGGCATTTCAAGGGGAGCTTTGAGGTTGGCGGCTCGAGCTACGAGCTTACCTATGCTCCGGCAAGGGCGTCCCTTGCCGGGCGCCGCCTCCATTTGCAAGGGCGATTGACGGTGAAAGACTCCCGCGGCCAGACTCGGACCCGAGATCGAGTGCGCGGAACGCTGGTTGGTACTCAAGGTGGCATCGGAACCGCTCCGCCGCGGCGTCAGGAGCACACGAGCGTTGCTACGGCGACACCCCAACTCCCGGAGGTTGAGAGCACCGGGGCGACATCATTTTGCGGAGTTATGTATATCCACTTTGAGCCGCTCGCAGGCAGCGCACTCGGCGTGGCTGCTGATCTCAGCCGCGTTCAGCTCAATGCCCGGTTGGCTCCGGTCAACGATTCGGAGCGCACTCTCCAGGGCACTTACAGTTCGATCGTCGATGCGCTCTACGGACAAAGAATTGATGCTAGTGCGGCCGAGGTCGAGACTAGCGAGCTGAACAAACTACTCGCCGGGAACTGATTCTTGCGCCGGAATGTTAACGTCTTCTGAATTCCTCTCTTCAAGCCGGGGATTCGATTAGCTGGCCGCTGAGCGGACCGCACCTTGCCGCTTCAGCGCCGGCTTGACTCCAAAGGCATCCTCGACAGCCGCGCGCAGAATCTCCGCGACGCTCCACGCCTGAGCGAACAGCTGCAAGGTTCATGAGGGCCTTCGGCATCGAGGATCTCCGATATGTGACCCAACCCGGCATCCGATAGATGATCGATGAGCGGCGCCAGCAATTCCTTCGCGCGGTCACGCCCCCGCTTTGTTCCCCCGTTAGCTCGCACGTAAGCAGTGATGAACGGACCCATCAACCACGGCCACACCGTGCCTTGATGATACGCGGTATCACGGTCCCATACGCCGCCTTCATAGCGAGCTCGCTAGGCCAAATCGTAAGGTGCAAGGCTTCCAATCCGTACGGGTTAGCAGATCGCGCTCGACGCCCTCGATAACGCGCCTTGCCTTGTCGCGTGAAAGCATCGAGTGTTTCAGGGTTTCCTCTCACTCTGACTCTCTTGAATCGCGACCTTTGCTGCGCGGCCGACAATGAGCCAGGACTCCAGAGAGAGCGGCTAATCAAGCCCGCCGGAACAGTCGCCAGGGCAGTTCACCTCGGTGCATCTGCACTGCACGCTCCCACCGCGGGGAACTTGTGGCGCAGATCGATTACACCAGTGATCTGCCCGGCGTCCAGCGTCACGGCCGCCAGTGGCGCGTAATGATGCTCGATCCCGTGTGGAGGTAATGCTTGTGGCTGTTCGATAGATTTACTAGGATCACTCGGATCAGGACCGAACTCAGAAGGCCATTCGACGTCACCGGTTGACACGCGCGCCGGAATCAACCAGTAATCGCCGCTGCTATATTGCATCGCGGCCACGCCCGGCTCAAACCGGATCATGAGTCCGTCTTCCAGCTCGATCCAAACTTTCTCTTCGATCGTTATGGCCCCTTCTCGGAGTAAAGTGTCTTCCGGTTGCTTATGATCCCAGCGGCGCACTTTCAGATTGCTAACAGGCAGATCGTTGAATTTGGACCGCGGTTCATACACCGTCCCCGATGCGGTGCTGGGATCAATCGTCAGAGTTTCGCCTTCGACCATGGCGAGTCTGACCAAGGTTCCCGGCATGCCGTTCAATTCAAGCGCGTCGTGGGTGACTTCAATCCAGTTGCCGGCCGCAAACCAACGTGAGAAGTCGCGCAAACCGCTGACGATCAAATGGTCTCCGTCTTTCCTCTTGAGTGCGGCGACGGTCGTTCCGTTGTCGCGCGACCATTTGAACGTCGCTGCATCTTCTCGATTGGATCCCGTGGCATCCAGTGCCGGGCCGGGCTGATGAATTTCAACTCTGTAAAGCTGATTCTCCATCCCGCGATAGCGGGCATCGGGCGAAGTGATGCACGCGTCAGCAGCATCGGCCGCGGAATCCTCCTTTGCTTTAGCCCGAATTCGGCCGCGATTCGTGGGCTGAAGTTGATTCATTACGCCGGGCGAGAAGATGGTGTTGAATGTTGTGCAGCTCAAAGCTATCGGTCTGCCGGGGCCTGCCCCTGGAAGCGGCAGCTCAGGCCCGATTTTGATCTGCCAGACCAACTTCGAACGCGCCGCGGTGTCCGCTCCACCGAGCGCCACTTCGAGGATTGACGGATCTTCCAGCGCGGTGATGTGACGTTCCCAGACGTCGAGGTAGAGAAGGTATCTTCCATTAAGGTTTCTGAGCTTTTCGTCGTTCGCCTGCCGCAGATCGGGCTGCTCCGAGTAGCGCCAGTAAGTCTCGTTTTCGCAAAGCAAGCCATCCACGTAGTAATGCCCAGGGGTGATCAGCAGGGGGACCCGGTTCTTGACTTTGGCTTGCAGCAAGGTCTTCTCGTCGTCGCTGAGCGGGTCATCCGAGGGGAAAAAGGACAAGCTACCAGCAGGTTGTCCATTCGTTGCGATGATTGCAAAGCCGCAGTTTCTCTTAATCAGTTCCGTTCTGTTGGCCTGACCCCTGAATAAGTCATCCGGCCCGCCGTGCTGCCCGATCAGATCAGCGGCTAAGGTCCGCATATAATGCAGCAGGATCGCCGCATGCTCGTTCCAGTCGGCATCCACCTGCACCCGGCCTTGCAGCAGGGTGACGCGGGTGAAATGTTTCAAAGGATCAAAAGTGACGCGTGAAAGATCGCCGTTCATTGTGCATTCCTCCTAGCTGGCGAAGATGATTCCCGCCTCTGATCCCGCGGGCATGAATTCGTCCAGCCGGGCGCGCAGATTGGCCGCCCGCTGGGGTTGAAACAGATCGTGAAAAACGCCCATCTCTGATTCATCACTGGCGCCGCGCGTAATTTCGGCTGCGCATGTTGCCGCCAGTTGACAGTAGTCGGGGCGTCCGTACCGTACGCTGTTGAATTGCGGCCGCACGCGCTGGCGTTCAACGTGCAGGGCCTGGTCTCTCTGATCAGCTTGTTCGGGTTTGTCGAAGGCCAGCTTGACTGCCGCTTCAACCAGATCGGGCTGGCAGTTGTAGCGGCGAGGCGTGCGCGATTCGGGCGGCACATAACAAAAACGCACACAGCCTATTTGCCGGCGCGTTACAGTGACCGTCCCCGTGAAGATGCAATCCTCAGCCAGGGCGATGGCATCGGTCTCCACCTGGCCAATAACGGTGCTGCGGACGATGCGCAGCACGGCATGAGCTCTCGGCCAATTTGGCGCGCCAAGCGCCTCGCGCTCGTCATTGGTGGCATCAATTATGCTGTCGCTGACGCTGATCTCGAGCGGTTCGCTGCGAACCTCGTCCTTGGAGACCTGAATGGAGCCAACAATACTGTGTTCGATTACCACCCGGCAGTCAGTCTTGTATAGCTCCAGACTTGGTTTGGCCGGGCGCTTGGGGTCGCAAGCGGGACCGATTCCCCACCCGGGCACTAGAGTGCAATGTCGAATTCGCACTTCCTCCACCGCGCCCTCGACCCGCATGCTTCGCCCGGTTACAAGAATCCCATCGAGAATGAAACAGCCACCGGACTTGCTCTTGACCGAAAGCCATTCCGGACGGTTCTTGTACTGCTCGTGCAGATAGATGATCGGACGTTTGCGGTCAGCCGCGCGGATTTGAAGGCTTTGACCTCGCTTAAGCCTGATATCCAGCGGCTCAGAGTAAACACCGTTGTCGGTGATCTCGATTATGGCGCTCCGCGGATTGTCCTTGCCCCACCGCTCGATCGCTTTTTCGATGCTCAAGAAAGCAGCGCCTTCGCCTACGCGGTAGAGGCGAATGTATTGGGCGAGATCGTTTTTGTACGCCTGCTCGAGCAACAGCCGATTGAGGCGGCCCAGCTCTTCGCGTCGTAGCCTTCCTTCAAGCAACCGGGCGACTAGTTGGGTAACCTCATGGACGATCTCCGGATCCAGAGTGATACCGGCAAAGCGTTTTTCATCGTAGAGCTTCTCGTCAAAAAGTTCCCGATTCAGATCTTCAATCAAAGCCGCAACCAGGGGCTTCCGCAAACTATCCGGCATTGAATCCGAGCCGTCGTAGTCTTTCAACAGTTGCTTAGTCTCGGGAGAGAGCCGTTCGCTAAGATAGCGATTCAGCGGGCCGGCCGCGGCTTTCAACTGCTTTGCCAGGCCGGCCAGGTTCTTGAAATCCAGGTCGGTGAACAGACCGGTCCGGCCAGGCTGCCGGAGCTGGCGATGATATTCGCCGCCGCCGATATCGGCGCTGAAACCGTAGTAGTATGACGCCCACACTCCGGCGGGCGATTCTTCAGGGTGAAAGGCAATGCGGCCGAGAACGGGATCGACGGCGACGGAGCCTTGCGGCGTGCGGTAACGATTCCAATCGCTCAGGTCGGCTGGGACGATACGATCCAAGGCGATCGGCATCGGCGTCTTGCCGCCGTTTTGACCGCCGATCAAGATTTGCAGGCTCTTGCTTTCGCCGTAGTAACGACTCGCTTTTTGCTTGCGGTCTTGCGCGGACTTGATGTCTCGCTCGAACGCCAGCCGCCGGATCGGCGCCGGCAGGTTTGTCTCATCAGCAATGTGCGTCGGATCGGTTTCCGGCTGCGTGCGCGCGAACAGCGGAGCGTCATTGCCCAGGAAACTGAAGGTGTAGGCGTGAGGCATCCCGTCTTCTTCAAGGCAAGCGGATTGGCCCACGGTAACCGGATACTCTTTCAGTCTCCAGACAAACAATCCGACATTCGGCAGATTGTAACGCCCCGTTCTGAAACGCGAGATTACACGACGTACTTCCACCGTGTGCGCCAGCTTGTCGAAGGGGCCGTCGAGCAAATCGAACGCACTCATTTTCCGAAGATCAACGATCCGGCCGCGCCCGAGGTGCGGGGAGTTGATGGCTTGAGTAAAGCTGAGTAGCCGGAAAAATTCGACCGCGCGCGATGGCCATGCGGCGGCGTCCCGCGCCACCTCTTCAAGCAGAGCCAGCGTTCCTCTGCGCCGGCGCGATTGAATCGTTCTGGCGACTTCGCGGCGCGGGATCAGGATTCGGTTGCGTAACTGTCCTTGTGCGGTAGCCGCCTCGCCCGGCTCGCCCGCTTCGTGAACCGGCTGGTAGCCGATAAGCTCGCTGATGTAGGGAACCGCCCAATCCTGACAGGTTTCGATAAACCAGTTTTCATAAAGCTGCCGTATGTCGTCTTCGACCACGTTGACCTGCTCGGCGATCACGCGTAACAGGTCACGCAGCGGTCCTCCGAGCTCTTCGTCGCGCTGGCGATAAACAACCGGCAGCAACTGATAGAGCCGGTCGAGCGACTGAGGAGTTTCTTCACCGGTACCGTTCATGCGGCCTCCCCGAGAATCAAGGTGTCGGCTGCTCCTGGACTCAGGAAGACCAGTTGAGCAGGCAAAATGTCGTTGTCGGGCATCCTCGCCAGATCGGCGTTGACACGCGACTTCAATGTCAGCTTCGCTCCGAAGTTGGGATCTGCGAGCTTTGCTTCGTTCACTGAATCGAGCAAGTCGAGATCGATGTAGTCCACTCCAGGCACTGACTGAATCACGCTCAGCACTTCGCTCTGGGGCACATCCTGACCGAGATCACGGCTTTCAAATCCGAACTTGTCAAACAGCGCGGCCCGAATCTTCGCATTGACGCTTACCCACAGATAATCGGGAAGCAACTTGACCTGTGCGCTGACCACCAGAAGCACCCGCTCGGACGCCTCGACTTGAAGCGGCTGAAGCGGATCGCCGAAACGCTTCAGGGCGGCAACCAGGTTGCGATAGAGATCAGAAGTCAGATCGATTGGAATATCTCCCACTCCAGAGATCGTTAGGTGCACGACTTCACGAGCGCCATCAGAAAGGCGCCGGGCGCTGGCTTTAGCTATGCCGGCGAACGTCCGCGCAAAGAAGGCGTAGTCCTGCACCGACACCAACCGATCCAGCGCGAGCACGCCGATTGGCGCATTGCGGCGGGCCTGATCGCGCGTCTCCCTGTCCGCGCCTCCGCTGGCGGGCAGCGGATTGATGACTCCTTTGACGCCGAGCGGTTTGGTCATCGGCAGCTTGATTTGTTCGGCCTTGACGTTGCCCGCTCTGCCAATGCCTGAACGGTAGACCGCTTTGACGTTTTCGACCCCTGTCGTGAGCCGGGCTCCGTGTTGGCCGTCGCCGAAGATCACCGTCGTCTTACCTTCGTCGTCGGTCTTCGTTACGTACTTGCGATCGAGCCGATCGAGCACGAAGAGGTTGTCGGCTTCGCGCCATCGCACGTCGTTGACGCGCACGTCGAGCGTCGTCCCTGCGCCCGAAGGAGTAGGCGCGGCAAGGTAAGTAAGCGGCGGCTGGCGCAACGGGAATGATTGCAGCATCTTGCTGCCATCTCCGCTGCCGAGAACTTCGTTGCGTGTTTCGCCGTGCGTCGCGCGAACCACATTACCGTAGATCTTCACTGTGCTGCGTCTGTATCGGTAGGCCAGAGGCTTCGCCGGATGGATGAACGTATGCAGCTTCTCGCCCTTCACCTCCAGCGCCTCCTTGCCCACAAAGGTCTTCGCCTCGTGCACGACCGCAGCCACCATGAAAAGCTCGCTGACCTCGACGCCGGTGTTGATTGCCTCCTTGGTCTGCGTATCGCGAACCACGCGCGAACCTGAAATGATGGCCCAGCGGCCGGGTTCGAGGCTTGAATAAAACCCGTCAAGCTCAATTACAGGATCGGAATCGTCGGGAGCGAAGCTTATGTCATCGGTGATGTCTGTCTCCGCCAGGCTGAGTTCCTCGCTTTGGGCAAAAACCAGGGTGTTAGTGATGAGCGAGTTGGTTGCCGCAGCCTGGCCAACCTCAACGGCGCTTAGCCATGGGCTATCCAGAGTCAGCACAGTCGAGACCGACGAGACGTCAAAGAAGCTAAGAGATGCGTTTCGAACCGCAGTG
Source organism: Acidobacteriota bacterium (assembly GCA_038040455.1). Taxonomy (GTDB): domain Bacteria; phylum Acidobacteriota; class Blastocatellia; order UBA7656; family UBA7656; genus Onstottus_A. The sequence continues at coordinate 160,291 of JBBPIH010000005.1, read as the reverse complement.
ACCTTGTGAATGGTTCTCGTGAAGGCGCCCGGAACTCCCACGACTGAACCTACAACCGGACGCTCGATGGCAACTGTGCTGCCAGCCTTGATTTGATCGTACTGGGCATCGAGCGCGACAAACACCAGCGCTTGCGAAACAGTTGCCGGAAAGTGGGCAGCCGCAAGAGCGGTCACATAGTCCCGGAGGGTCGGCGGTGACATTCTCGTCGAGACCTTCGCGCCATCGGGATCGGATGTTTCTCTTATGATTGTCGGAAGGTTGCGCCCGGCGAGTCCAGCCTTGATACGCAACGCTTGAACCTTGCTCAAGCCGGCCGCCGCAGGGGTCTTCGGCGAGGGCGGCACAACCTGAATCGAGCTTGCGTTGGCCAGCACCGAATTCACAAACGGCGCCGCCCTTGGTTGAAGAGCGGCATAGGCCTGCGCGACAAACTCGGACTTCTGAGAAAGAATCTGTTCGGCTTTCCGATCAAGGTTCGCCTCGTTGCGCGGTTGATTCGACTGCGGGTCCTTAAACGACTGGAACAGTTGAACGAAGGAGGGCGTCGTGGTAGTTGCCGGCGGCGGAGGAACGGTTTGTGTAGTCGGCGTGGTGGACGGCGAGTTCAGAAATGTTTGGGTCGCTTCCAGCTCGTGCTTAATCCCGGACAACCACGGAGAAATCTTTACGTAGCCGCGAGCGGAAGCGAAGGTATATTCGCCGGTCAAGTCCCGGATCAGCACACTCAACTCCGCTGCGAGAGCCTGCTTCTTGGAGGCCTCATCTCCGGCAAGCGCGGAAACATCTGTTGTCAACTTCACCAGCCGCGCCGTGACGCGCTTGACGATGACGGACGTTGAGGATAGACCGAACGAGTCGAGCCTCTGATACTTGGCCGCAATAGCCGTCAACGCGTCGCCAGACTGCGCCGCCACAGGGTTGACCACCCCCAAAGCTAGAGACGGCGCCTGGCCCTGGAGACTCACTCTCACCGTCGTCCGGTCGAGCTGGGGATCCGCCCCGACTTCATTCGCGCGATAAACGGCAGTCACCGACTGAACTGTGTTTATCATCGCGAAGTCCAGCAGCAATACGTCATTTGACCGGAGGTTAGTCGCAACGCCCTTGAGAGTCACGGTGGGATTGATGAGCTGCTCCGCACTTTGGAAAACCTGCGAATGCGTTAGTCGCGGTCTCATCAAATTCAAACCGGAGTGGGCGATAAGCTTTTCCGCCGTCTCAAAGACCTGCGGCGTTTCGTTGGGGCCCGGAAGGCTTTGTGCTTTGTTGCCGATGTCGATAATTGTTGTCTGCTGAGTCGGCTCCAGCGTGTATGCGAGATAGACGCTGGCCGCAAGACCGGGGCGAAGACGATACCCCACCAGCCGCGCGAGCTCGAGAATAGACCGGCGTTCGGTTGCCGTGCGCAGGAAACCTTCGATGGCTATACGTTCCTGATAAAACGTCAACACGTCAGCGACAATCGCCCACGCATCGAGCAGCGCGATCGATGCATCGCTGCTCTCTCGCGTGGTCAATCCTGCGAGCTTCGGAAATTCGCTGCTCGACAGCCGGGCTTTCATCGTTTCCAGAAAACTGCCGTGCGTGCCGGCGCGATACGCAATGGTATTCAGCCCCGGGCGATTGAAGGTCGCGACCGGAGTCAGAACTTCCACGCCCTTGCAGCAGTCACAGGTTTCTGGAGTTTGCGTCTTCTGTTTCATTTCTTTCATCGCCCGCCCACCATCTTGAATTTGATCTTGCCGTTTTCGGGAGACTGCCGATCGTTGTCGAGCCGCGCGATTTCCATCGAGCCGAGCTTCAAAATGCCGTCGGCCAGCTCCCTGCCCGCGGGTTCGTCGAAGCGCTGCAATTTGGTCGCCACGACGTTTTCGACTCCTGTCACCGATTGCGCGAGCGCCACCAGTTTGCTGACCATGATGCCTGCGCCGAAAGTGAGATTGTCGGGATGGAAAAAGCCCACGCGACCATCGGCCAACGAGCGATTGCTGAACAGATCAATTAGCTCGGCCTTTACGTGACCCGACAGGTAGCCAGGTTTGACGCAGACCGTCAGCTCAATATCGAGCGGCACGTAAATGGCCTTATTCACTCTCACCTCGTGGCCGATCCGGCGGAAGGGGCGAAGCATGCATTCGATTTCGTCCAACAGTTTTTCATCAGCTTCGGCTTTCTCTTTTGGATCGACCGCCACGACTACTTCGTACCAGGACCCTGTCCATCGAAGAATTGCTGTTGCTCTTTGCACGCGCGGGTGCCGCGCGGCAATGATGGCGTAATCTTCGGCGGTGATCGCGCGTTGCAGAGTTGACCGGAAGGCATAAGGCGCAAACAGTCTGACTCGGGCCGTTGTTTCGGGCTCGGCGCCGCCGGCCGCGGCTATTGGATTACGCGGTTGCAACGTGACCCCGCTGAATGTGTTTTTGAGCACGATGTGCGAGATGGCCTCGGCTCCGACGTTGCCTTCAGCGCCGTTGCCGATGCGGTAGCTGGCGACGAAATGTTCGCCGGACTGTGGAGCGCGCCCCGCCTCGCCATCACCGAATCGCAAATGGGCTCTCCCCTGATTGTCCATCTCGACAACGTAGTGATTATCATCGGCGCCGCTGGCCAGCAGGTCATAGCGAGGTTGCCAGCCGATCGCAGAAGCATCGCCCGGAAGCAAACTCGTCAGCGTGATTTGCGGCAACGCCTGTTGCGGGTCTTGCTGTAGCAGGCTTGTGGCAGAAATCTCTGTCTTTGGACAAGGATCTTCATCCGGCTCCTCTAATTCATCCGGCGTGGATGAATTCAAAGGCGGAAGCGGCTGGCCAAACGTCAAGGGACCTTCTTTCAGACGGGGTCTGAAAAGGCCCGGTACGATGGCGACTTCGGGGATGCAAGAGGTGCAAGAGCATTCGGCCAGCGTCTCGTGCGTCGGCACACTGCCAAGGTCTTCCGGGTCTTCATCATCCACGACACGGCGACCGATTGTCCGGCCGTGATCGACCAGAATGATGTTGCCTCTCGCGATGGTGACGTTCTCGAGCCTTTCGCAGTCCGGCGCGTTGCCGATCGCTGACAGACAGAGCGGGAACGGAAGCGCGTCGGCGGCCGCCCATTCGACTTCGACTACCGGCTGACCCGTGAGATGGTCTTTGTCGAGAGTGACTTTCGTCAGCAACACGGCGTGCCGATGAGCCCGATCAACATCCGCGGCTTCTCCGGCGCCCGGGCTGATGATCTCCTCGAAAATCAGCACATCGCCGGCGTGCAGGTTCAGTTTGCGTTTCGGCTCCGATTGGCTGTCGTCACTGTGGGGTTCGTAGTGCTCGTCATTGTGATGGTGTCGTTTTTCCTCAGAGACGTCTTGATCCGGGTTGTCGTCATTGTAATGGTGTCGTTTTTCCTTAGAGACGTGTTGATCCGGGTTGTCGTCGGCGCACTCGTCCGGCGGAGGAGGAGGCGGCGTAACCGGCAAATATTCATCGACCAGAGTCGCAATTGTTGCGCCGCGCGGCAGACAACACTCGAAATCGCCCCAGGTGTAAAAATGTATCTCGTTGTGCGCCTCAAACAGTGGTATTTCGTCCGCTCCCATCGCCTCGAAGACTTCGTAGTTCTCGCGCTGTAGGTTGAGTTGGCGCAGGGTCTCGCGCGTCAGCACTCGCGTGCCTTCGGGGAGGGCCTTGTTGTGCAGCGTGATGAAGGCGACCTCGCTTTTCTTAAGGGTGACGTTGCCTCCCTTCGTTTCAACAAAGACCCAGGCGCGGGCATTGCAGCCTTCGTGCATCAGGTAATCGACAAGCCGAGCGTGACGGCGCACCGAAATTCGCTGGCGCGCTGTGTCCAGGTAGGCCTCCGTCGCAACCGCATCCTGATAATAACTGAGGTGATCGCCCGCGTAAGCCAGCACCTCCACCAGCGCGATGCCGATGTCCGGCACGTGACGTTCGCGCCAGTCCGGCATGATAAGCGAAAGGCGATCGAAGATTATTTGTCGAAAGCTCGAGTAGTCCTTTGCCAGATAGCTGATTTCGGGCTGAGGCAACTGCCTCGGCGGACACACGTGTACGGGCAAGCAGTCGAGATCGCTTTTGCAACCGGTCTTGAATGAAAAAACGATTTCAGCAAACCGCGGGTCGAAACCGCGCAAGGGGCGATCGGTCGGACGCCCGCGTTTATCCGTCTCGACAAAGCGCAGCGTATAATCGGAAAAATCTCCGGGCTTATCCACCGTGATCTTCAGACAGTCATCCAGGTCCTTGCCTGCCGTCCGGCATACGTCGATGTGCGTGGCTCTGATTCCAGTCACGCGCCGGCCGCCGGAGATAACTATGTTGTTCTTGCTGATTGGCTCGGGAGCTTTGACGAGGAAGTAAACGCGGAGCGTGCGCTGATCTTCGCTGATCTCTACGTAGTCGATGCCGTTGAGATCAGGGTGGCCCTTCGCGTTGCGATGTTCGCGCACCAACTGACGTCGCAAATCTTCCTCACAGAGTTCAGGAGTTTTCATAACGGGTTCCTTCCGGCGCTACACCCTGCGCGAGAGCTCGGCTGTCCTGAGTTCATTCGTGCGCCGCACCAGATAGCTCAACTCGAGGCTGAGCGTAGACTCTTCAGCGGTGACTTCGAGCTTCTGTAATTCGATCAGGTCGCCAAGCCATCGCTGAATTGCCGCCTGAACCGCCCCTTGCAGCGTGCTCGCCAGCTCCTTGCTATTCGGCGCAAACACCATTTTCAGCAGCCCGGAGCCGAAGTCAGGGCGATTGACCCGTTCGCCCGGGCTGGTGAAGAGCAATTGCTCAAGCATGTCGCGGATGTGATCGTCGTCGCCGGTCGTGGCTGTGCTCCCGCGACCGTTAAAATGAAACGGGAAGTCAATGTTCATCACGTCCCCTTCACTCGCACTTGAGTAACGATAATGTTGAGCGGCGTCCCGGTTGGCACGCAGACGGACTGGCTGTCCTGCAACAGCACGGGCACGCTACCAGCGCGCACGCGCGTGGCGGCGGTTACCCATTGCGCCGTGGCGCACGGCGGACTCGGCACGGTGGCAAGCGCGCAGCCGGCGATCACGTACTGGCTTGTCTGCGTCACGATCGGCTGCCCGCCGACTCTAACCCGCGGATTGGTCACGACCGGCTGCGCCTGCCCCGGCGGATGCGAGCACAACACGGTCGCGCCCAGATGCAGTAAGAAGCCCGGCATTAGATCACCTCCAGCGCGCCGCTATTGATCGAAACCTGTGGTCCGGTGAGCTTGATGCTGCCGCCCTTCCCGTTGTTGATCTCGATTCCGGTGGTGTCAATCTTGATCTTCATCCCGGTCTGCGTTTCGATGGTGATGCCGCCCGCTCCGGGCAGATCGTTGATCGTGATCGTAGCCGTGTCGGTCTTGAGAACTTTCATCTCGGCAACCGCGGGTGAGGCGGGCAGCTCACCCTGCGCCCAGAACCCGCCGGCCCAGATCGGATACTCGGGATCGCCATGTTCAAACTCGACCCAAACCGAAGCATCCGTCGGCGGAATCAAGAACAGACCGACACCGTTTCCGGTATAAGGCAGCGCGGGCATAGCCCAGCCGCTTTCGTTCTCGCCGAAAACGTCCGGCGCTTTGACGCGCACGCGGCCCAACATCAGCGGGTCGCGGTTGTCAGTAACCTTGCCGCGAAACTTGCCGAAGAATGGTGGTCCTTGCCCGTTCATATTCCGTTCGCTTCCTTCAACTGGTTTGCGGCACGACCAGCGGCGTCAGCGACCCGTGCCCTTCGCGCGTCAGCGTGAAACTTTGTTTGTATTCGCCGCGCTTTATACGGTGCTTAACCTGCTTGACGTAGTACGTACCGTTATAGCCCGCGCCTGCGCCTCGCACGTCCACCAGTTCCCGCGAGTGTAGAATCTGACCGTAACGCACCGCATCAATCTCGCCCGTCGCGGTCACTGCGTCTGAAGTTTCGGCGGTCGATGATTGCGCGCGCAGCAAGCCCTGGCTCGCATCAAGGTTGGCGCTATCGCGCGCAATGGAAGTTCGCAGCGATGCTGTCCGGCGCAACGCCAGCGGAGGACGCAACCCGCTTGGCGCCGGAATCGTGATCGGAGTCTTCGTGATCGGGTCGAGGATCGTGACCTGTGGCGCAACTGGCCCAAGCGCGTTGAAATGAAAATTGATTGGTGTATCCAGGTTGGTTTGCGGCCCCATGTTTATCGACAGCGCGGGCTGCGGACGTCCCACACGTTTGTCCAGTCCCCAGTAGGCCTTGCTGACGCCCGGCACCAGCGTAGGCTCGATGTAAAAAACAAATCCATTGCGTTGCGCCAGCCGCCGTATGTAGCCCAGATCGGTCTCCTGCTGTGAAGGCACGCGATTGACCTCGATTGGTATATCGGTAGTCGGAGTAACCTGCGGCGTGATGCGGAAGGTGGCGTATTTTCCCAGCAGCTTCCCTACTATAACCGAATCCGGCTGGTTCGGATGTGTCTCGCTTCTTGGATCAAGATCGAGCATAAGGCTGATGTCTTCTCCTGTTACTACCAGAGTTGATTCGCCAGGACGGTTGCTCGGCACGACTTGGTGGCTGGTTATGACGCCATCGATCAGCACTTCCGGCAAGACACCCATCATCACCGTGATGACGATACGATTCGGCGGATTGAAATAACCGTTCAGCAGCAGTCCGTAATCGAGCAGCGAGTCTTTCCCCAAACTGAAATCCATCTGAAACCCGTCGCGTTCGCGGTCGTTGTTGGTCACTTCCAGCTCAAGGAATGAATCGATCACCTCATAGGGCGCGGGGCGCGGCAGGTTCGCGCCGATCAGCAGTTGTAGTTTTACCCCAAGATCAGGCACGTCATTAACCTCCTGTCGGCATCGGAATCTTCAGCCGGCGCCCGATCTCTTCGGTCAATTCATCGGGCCGCATCGCATCGTTTACATCACACACCTGCCAGAACTGCTCCGGATCCCCGAGGTACTTCGCCGTAACGTTGTCGAGCCGGTCGCCTTCTTCGACTTTGTGTTCGGCGATGATCACCGCCTCTGCCGAAGGCGGCAGAAAACGCCGGCGCAGATAAACGATCTCTCGTTGATCGGCCCTCACGTATTTCACAATCTCGATGCTGTAATAACGACTGGTTCGTGGAAACATCTTTTCACCTCAATGGTCGAACACATCGGAAGCGAGCGCGCCGGCGTGCGGCCCGCCGCTTCGCGCTAGAACAGCTTCAGGGAAGCGCTCAGGTTCACGGCGCTGTTGGCTACATTGGCATTGGCAAGCACCTCTTTCGCAATGTGGTGCGCCAGGAAAAGCTGGTAACCCGGGTTAGTCACCTTCAAATCGAAGTAGCTGAGCACTTGCAACGTCAGATCTACTTTGGCGCGAATCGGATTGAGCAGCGTGTCGTGAGCTTCTTCGGTGATGCTGAGACTGGTGATCCGCACCGGCACCACCCGCGCCGGTCCCCAGAAGAACAGCGTCAGCGGAGCCTCTGGCGGAATGATCTCGAGAATGCCGGTCAGCGCCAGCGCCGTGTTGGCGATGGTCAGCGCGCTCCCGGGATAGAGCAGCATCTCGAGCGCCGCCAACGTCGGATGAATCCCCGAAACCACAGCCAGCGGATTGGCCTGCTCCAATTGATCCGTAGCATCGATCTCAACGCTGAGCGTGATCGTCTCTTTGGGCGGCCCGGTCAGCCGAAAGGCTTCAGAGCGGTCGGCATTGTCGCTACCGCCGCTGGATCGAGCATCAATCCGCCGCGTCAGAGTGTCGGGGTTGTACTGAAACACGACTACGCTGGCGAGCGGCTTGAGCGGGTCGAGCCCGATGATTGCGCCTTTGAGGAGTCGCGGGGAGTTGGGGAAGCTACTCATGGTTTTCTACCAAAGTTGTGCAAAAAGTCTTTCTTTTCCATCGAAGCCGACGAGATTCGATCAACGACCCGCACAGGAAGCGAACGGCGCAACACCTGCCAGTCTTTCCGCGAAAGCGGTATAGCAATGGGCATCGTTGAGTTTTGCATTCGTGAAATCGTCGAGGTTAAAGAACATGTGGAACGGTTCGTGAATCAGTGTTCCGGGTCTTAGTGGCGCATCTCCCGTCCACCACGGACGGCATAAAACCATATGACTCACTCCGGATGCGGAACAAGCTCGTGAGCTTCCAGTACAACATTCACCAGCGACAGCGGCTGGAGTTCCAGAAGCCAAAGACACTGCAGCGGCACCTATACAGGTGTAGCCCGTAAAATCACTTTCGAGCACCCTCGTTCTAATTGCCGCGAATCTTCTTTCGACAATTTCCGTCCTCCGCCGATCTGCTGCGTTGTTAATGTCCAGACCCAATTCTTCATTTAGAATGGTGGTAAAGTCTGGATCCGGCGCGCCGATGCCGAAGGTCAGACGCTCGAAAAAGAGGAGATTCTCCGCTCGTTGCGACATCACAATGGCTTCCTCATTCGCTTGGCGAATTGCTTGAACGGCATCGGCTCCGGTAAGACCTAGCGAGGGAATGCCAGTATTCCGACATCCCACTTTACGCTCGTTAACAACTCGTTGCAGCGTTCCTGCGGTTCCCCTCTCTTGCCGCGTCGTTCCACCGTTGTTTGATGTGCTCGCTGGGTTGAAGCGCGAGGATGCAGTCACTTCAGCAGCTAACCGATCAGCAGCCTTCTCGGCTGGGTCGCTTGGAGAGCCGATTTTGATTTTGGATGCCGGTAGGGCTGTCTCACCTTGCTGTTGGACGACATGAGCGAGTTCGTGCGCCAACAATTTATGTCCGGAGTCAGAGTGGGGATCGTACAACCCTTGATCAAAAACGACATTCTTTCCCATCGTGTAAGCTAACGCATTGACCGCTTGCGCCGATTCCGCAGCACGGGTATCCGCATGCACACGCACGCCACTGAAGTCGTGCCCAAAGCGTGGCCCCATGAATGCCCGCGTTGAAGCGTCGAGCGGCTGGCCTGACGACCTCAGCACTTCGTGGACAATCGGCGGCACTTCGCTCGTCGCCTCACTGCTTGACGCCCTGCGCTGTAGCAATCCCTTCTTCTTCTCGCAGTCGGAGCATCCGCCGCCCGCTACAGTGTGCTGCCCGCAAGAAGCGCACTTTCGTTGCAATATGCCGCCCATCTGCAAGTTCGGCCCGGATGTTGTTGCTCGCATTGTCTTGCGATTGCTCACCAGTTAATTCCTCATCAGCCTGTTCGTCGTCCCATCATTCCGCTTCGCCCTTTCAACAGAATCGGCCGTGCTTCGGCCGCCATCATCAAGACGTCTTCAGGTCAACGCTTCTTCTCAGACCTCTCATTACCTGGTCGTGCTTCAATCGATGTCCTCCACCGATTTCACCATTTCCGGTATGAAGCTTCGCCGCAGCGTCAGCGGTTCCCCCAGACAGCTAATGTAGTGCATCCACGCATCGGCGACGTCCGCGGTCCCGCATGGCGCCTGGCAGTCGAACTCCGAGCAATAAATCTCGGGCAGGCGCGGATCGACGACGATACCCGCCCAATGCAACGCCTCGTGCAGCACCGTTCGAAAAAGAGTCTCGGGTTCGTGGAACGCGACCGGGCAGATGAAAATCGGCAATTGGCCCGGAGCGGTAACATAGCCAACCGTGGGCGGTATCTTACACGTTTCGTCCGCGCAGGTTCGGCCGGCGAACCGGACATCGCTGCCCGAAAGAAGTGATCCGACCTTGCCGAGAATGTTGACTACAGTAGCCGGCGACGGGGCGTCGGCAACGAATAATCGCGTCGCGAGTTCTCCGGCCAACTTTCGCCCTTCCGGGCCGGCGCCAACGCGATCTTTTGCACGCCGGACGCGCCCGGCGGCCTCGCTTTGGGCAGACCGCAATGCTTTGAGTTGTCCCGGTCTGAATTCACATTCGGCCGGAGTTCCCGGCGGCGACGGACGGGAGCATGCGGCTATGCGGAAGTCGAGACCTGTCGAGCCAGGGGGGACCTCAGGGCAGAGCGGCGCCGTCCGACCCTGATGGTATTTGATTTGGGCGTCGCTCGGACCCACCCGTTGGCCGGATTCATCAACGCCACCGGGCGGCAGCCCATGTTTGCGGCGATAATCCTCGATCACGGGACCGTGAATGTCGTCAGAGGTCTGCGGGCTTCGCTGAACTTGGAGTTGAGCTAGCGAGAGTCCGGTGGCCGCAACTCCCGAATCTATCAGCGACGCGGCGGCATCGGCCTCGCGCTCGCCGGCGCTGTCTTCGTGAGACACCTGCAGCGGCGCTCCGTGGACATAGTGCGCCGAGGATTGCTGAACAGTGTGCGCGAGTTCATGAGCCATCAGCCTGCGGCCCTCGATCGTGCGCGGTGCATATTGTCCCTCGCCTAACACCACCTTGTTGCCAACTGTGTAAGCCAGTGCATTCACCGCTCGCGCCGACTCCGCTGCCCTTGTATCCGCGTGTACCCGAACGCGACTGAAGTCGTGGCCAAAGCGCGGCTCCATGAAGGCGCGCGTGGCTGCGTCAAGCGGCTGCCCCGATGAGCTGAGCACCTCGTGGACAAGCGGCGGCACTTCGCTTGCCGTTTCATTGCTCAATGCGCTGCGCTGTAGCAAGCCCTCCTTCTTCTCGCAGTCGGAGCATCCGCCGCCCGCTACAGTGTGTTGTCCGCACGATGCGCACTTGCGCTGCAGGATGTGAGAAGGCATCAAGGTGAATGGGCCCACGGGAGGTGATGCGGCTTTTGCTTTGGTTTGCATGCTCATACTCATTACCTGAGCCCGGCATAGACGTTGAGGTAACCGTGCCCCGCGTTTTTGCCTCTCTTATGCATCCAGTTTGACTCTGGCCTCCTGTCCGCCAAAATCTGTTCATTCACACTAAGACGGCCAACTACCGACCCCTTCGATTGTCAAGGCTTCCCCATTCGGCGCTTTATTCTTCTCCTGTAGTTCCTTTAGCGTTTCAGGACAGTCTTTGCAATTCTTACTCTTGACGAAGGTATAGATGCCGGAATAGGTGCCCTTTGGGCCAGTCATGTTATCTAACGTATCTTTTGCAAGCTTTTCCGTCGCGGCAACACTGGTCTGTTCAGCAAGATTGCTTTTCTGGTCATCAAATCCTATCGTGGCTTTGCTCACTTCCATCGCAAAACAGGGGTCCTCCCTTCTAATCCATACCCAGTTATCAGGTATCTCCTTGCGATTACCAATGTTGACAACGTCAATCATAAAATCCTGCTCAGTTTTGAATTCGCATTTATCAGTTAAGAATGTCTTTGTAGTCTCAACAACCTGCCACGTCTGTGTCACACCATTCGGCACAGCGGGAGGGATGTGATCAAACCAAACCTGATAAGAAGGCCTGTCTCCATCCATTAATCTTGGCCCCTTTGTATGTTTACGAGTCCACATTGATGCCTTCTCAGTAGGCTTCGGCTTCTCGCCGAGCACCACCTGACGACAATAATCAGTGTTCCCCTCTCCCATGATCCGTATGCATGTCGCTAGCTCAGTCGCCTCGCGATACGGCAATGTGGTGCCCTTGTGTCCGTTCAGCGGCGATGAGGGCCGGCGCGTGATAGCATCGGCCATGAAATCAGCTTCTCGTTCAAACGGGCTTCCGGGCTGATCCACTGGCAGCTTGGTCTGGACAGAGCTCAAACCGGCAGCTTCCTGCTGCAAGACATGCGTCAACTCGTGAGCGAGGAGTCGGCTTCCCGACGTTGCCCCCGGCGCGTATTGTCCCCCTCCGAAAACTATATTGTTGCCGACTGTGTAGGCCAGCGCATTCACCGTGCGCGCCGACTCCATTGCTCGCGCATCTGTATGCACTCGCACATGGCTGAAGTCATGGCCGAAGCGCGGCTCCATAAACGCGCGCGTGGCTGCGTCGAGCGGCTGCCCCGGTGCGCGCAGCACTTCGGGCACGATGGTCGGCACAGCGTTGTCATGCCCATTGCCACGCTCACGACTAAGCGCGGAGCGCTGCAAGCTGGCCTCGCGTTCTTTGCTACACGCCGAACACTCGCCTCCGGCGACTGTGTGCTGGCCGCAGGCACACTCGCGCTGCAACATGCCACCGTGAAGAGGCGCCGGAATCACTGGCGTGAACTTGGTCTTGGGCTGCAACTGCATTCTCAATGTTTCTGTTCCTTGTGCTGTCTTGTCTCTGCTCTGTTCAGTCCGCCCGCACGAAGCGCCGCCAAAATAGGCTTACGGTTTGCGCACGATCTTCAAGCTCCAACGCCTTAGCTTTCCCTCGTCTACTGCTTCCAGGTTGGCAACCTTCAGTCGCCACGCCCCTTGAAGTGTCTGTCCGCGCACGCCTGCAATTGCGGCGCCCCTAGAGCGCCAGATCCAGACTCCACCGGTTAAGCTTCCCTACGTCCTGCGCGCCAGGTCGCGGACGCGCAATGTCCAGTTGCCCTGAGTTGCCTGTCCTATCAACGGCGCCAGGGCCGGGCTGGAAACTGAGTCAAAGCTACGTATCAGGTTGTCTTCGCTGCCTCCCGATTTATCATGCCACGTGCTGAGCGGCCTTGAGCATGGCCTGCTCGACGGTCAATGCCGACGACACCGTCACTTCCTCGGGGATGGTGATGCTGCTGCCGACGGTTTCCTGAATCGCACCGCCCGGTTCAAAACGTACCGTCTCGGCCGCCTGGAAAATGGGAATGCCCTTGTAACGCTGCTGCAAATGCACCGCCACCGAGCCGCTGCTGGTCTCCTGATAATCCGGATCGGCCTGGTACTCTTTTGGTTGGTCTGCTGCTAAACCCAGCACTCCGCTGAGACCCCGGACGTGGTCCATGGCGCGCTGGACATAGTTGCCCTCCTCGGCCGGCGCGCTTTCCGAAGCGATCAGGGCCGGGTTGCCGGTATTAGGGTCCAGTCCCGCTATTCGAACGCGATGAGCGCCCGGCAAACGATCCGAAGCGGCTGCCGCACGTTCGTGCATTTCGGCCTCGCGCAGGGGCGTGACTCGGTTGATGCTGTGGTCTCGACGATCGATTTCTCTGCTCATAATTCCTCCGTTTTTGTGGTTTCAGTTCGCCTTGTTGCCCGGATGCGCTCACTCTCGTAGGACAAATTGCACATCGGGCACAACGGCGATACCCTGTTCGAGTTGCTGATTTCGAGTTCCGAGTTTCGAGTTGCGCGTTGAAGCGATAGGTGCATCTTGTTGCACTCGGCGCACTCGCCGTCCGCAATAGTGTGCTGACCGCAGGCGCGCTGAAGCACAGTGTTCGAGAACGAGGACACGAGCAAGTCTGAGTTGGCTCTATACTTCACTTCGCCGTGCGAGTTTGCGCTCATAAAATCACTCTGTTGCGACCGTGATCGAGTCAAGAAAGTTCACACTAAAAGGCCGATGGCAGGCCACACAGTGTTAAGGATGGGGACCGTGGCAGATAGTATCGTTCCACCACACGCTATCGGTTCCCCAACGTCTTCCGTAACTTGGCTTCACGCCGTAGGTGCTACCCTTGCCATGTCCCATTGTCCCGGAGATTACATCGTACAGTTGGTTAAGATTGAAACACCTCGGATCGCAGTGCCCCTGAATAAATGCATCAACGACAAAGTGAGTCGTAATTTCCGGAAACATACCGGCAATATTGGCGGCGCGCAGGTATAACAGCGCAATATTGTTATATTGGTCTGCTGAGTAGGGCGGATTTGACAGGGGTATGATGTCAGGGTTGGTTGGATCGCAAGTATTCTGGTTCGTAGCCCCCTTTTTTACGCCAGGCTGCACGATTTCGACAGGCACGGTCGAAGAAACCCGCAAGTTGCGTTCGGTGAAAAAGGCGGACAGCGATGCACAGTTGCTTGTCAAGTTTGATTCTTGTCCCGCAACAGCCACTGAACTAACGGTGGCGGGAGTGACTAGCTTACAAATCTCTTCGACGGTCCACGCACTGCTAGTTGTAATCTTCTCCGTCGATCCGGCTTTCAGGGCGGCGTCCACACCCGGGTTGAAATCGTCATCATCTCGCTTTTTGTTGTTACCCGTCCTTTCTTCTTTTATCTCTGTCGCCGTCAATTGAGTTCCCGCGAGAGCCTTGTTAAATGCTCCAGTTTGCTTTGACGGCTGTGTGGCGTTCCACACGTCGCGAAATAGGACGTCTCGTCTTTTCTTCCAGGCCTTAATCTTCGCACCAGACGACAGCGTTTTGTCCGCAGGTTGGGCAAAGCTTTCAAGATTCTTCTCAAACTCGGAAGTCGAAGGACGGCGCGCCTCAAAGAAATTAGGCCGCGTGATGGTAGCGGCGCCCTGGGCAGGAACGTAAGCGCTAACGCCGGAGCCGAGGGGGCCACGCCCTTTGGTTTGCTGCGCCTGAATCGCCCCAGGCGCAACGGCTGCTGAAGTGTCATGCAACAAAAATCTGCCGCCGAGAGGTGAGGCTAGAGGAGTTCCTGCCGGGATCTTCGCGTTCTTGAGAACGGTCTGAATATTCTTCTTTTCAGGCTCGATCAGAGTCTTTTTCGCGTTGTCGGCAACGCCGCCGATGATGCGCCAAACTCCATGGCTAACCGTTGGTAGATCAATACCCAGCTTTTTGTTTTCTTCTTGGGCTTCGCGCGTAACTGGCACCAATTCCACGTCAATGAGATCCTGCCTGCGAAGGGTCGGAGCATCTGCCCGGATGTTCCCGAGCGGAATGTCTTGCATGACGTCATGCGCTCTCTGATCCGCCTCGATCTCAGCCGGACTGTGAGGTGCTCCAACCTCGAGTTCCGCCTGCAAGGTGGAAACGGAGGAGGTCTGTTGGACGACATGAGTTAGTTCGTGGGCCAACAAGCTTTGCCCGGATTTCGTGCTCAATGCATATTGGCCGGCCCCGAATACGACATCAGGCCCTACCGTGTAAGCCAGCGCACGAACAGCCCTGGCAGATTCGGCTCCTTTCGCATCCGCGTGAACGCGCACGTTGCTAAAGTCATGGCCGAAACGCGGTTCCATAAGAGCTCTCGTCTGTGCATCGAGAGGTTGACCCGGTGAGCGCAGCACTTCATGAACAATCGGCGGCACGCCGCCGGAGTTTCGGGTTTCGAGTTCCGAGTTTTGAGTTGCGCGTTGAAGCGAAAGGTGTTTTTTTCCGCATTCATCACACTCGCCGCCGGCAATCGTGTGTTGCCCACAATCGCACTTGCGCTGAAGGGTGCCGCTAGCAAGAAGAGGCACCGCGGCGGATTCTTGATGCGTCTGCGATGCAGCCTGGCGATTCATCGGCCGATGCCTCCATAGACCGCGCGGCCGATCTGTTGACCCAGTCGGGTCGGGTTGCTGTCACTCGGCAGGCGAATACCGGGAGCACGCATTGAAGGCATCGCGCCACCCGACATCAAACTGTCTGCCAATCCATCGGCCGCGAGGAGACGGCCCAATTCCGCCTCCACGGCAGCTTTCAGCAGCGGACCGTGATGGCGCTCCATGGGCAACCCGTCCAAAATCAATCGCTCGATTTGAACATTGATCTTCAAGCGGCCCCCTTGCTTTGCGCTCGCCCAGTCTCCGGGTCTGCTTCCGCGGGCCAGTACAAATCGGCTTCGCTCACCGGGCGCTCGAGTTTGCCGAACTCCGCGCGCGCAGCGTCGAAGATCAGCGGCATCGTCACCGGCTGGTTTGCTTTGGCAGCCAGGAAGGCCGCGTTCAGCGCGACGTTGTGAACGTTTCCGCCGGTCAGGTTGAGCCGGGCCAGACGGTCGAAATCCAATCCCTTGGTCAAGGTTTGTGTCGGAAAGACCTTGCGCCAGATTTCGCGCCGCTCGGCCAAGCCGGGGAAGGGGAAGGTGACGATAAAGCGCAGGCGGCGCGTGAACGCCGCATCCAGCGCGTTCTTCATATTCGTCGCCAGAATCGCCAGGCCCCGGTAAGCCTCCAAACGTTGCAACAGGTAATTGATCTCGATGTTGGCGTAGCGGTCGTGGCTGTCGCGAACTTCACTGCGTTTGCCAAACAGGGCGTCGGCTTCGTCGAAGAACAGAATCGCGCCGCCGTCTTCGGCTGCGTCGAATAGACGGCGCAGGTTCTTTTCAGTTTCGCCGATGTACTTGCTGACAACCGCGGACAGATCTATGCGGTAGAGATTCAGGCGCAACTCGTTGGCGATGACTTCGGCGGCCATCGTTTTGCCTGTGCCGCTGTCTCCGGCAAACAGCGCGCTGATGCCCAGACCGCGGTTCATCTTCTGACTGAAGCCCCAATCCTCATAGACCTTCGCGCGCTGGCTGACCTGGGCGGCGATCTGATGAAGCAGTCGGGCCTCCTGGGGCGGCAGCACGATATCATTCCACGTTGCTTTGGCGTCGAGCCGCTGCGCCAACTCGTCGAGCCGTGGGCGCGTGCTGGCCAGACATCCGTCCCAGAGCCGCTGGTGCCGCGTGCGCGTGTCATCCATCGCCGCGTCCGGGGCTGCGCCGGCCACCGCGCCCGCTATGCGATCGATCTCCGGCAGGCCCAGATTGAATTGGCCCGCGAGCAGCGCCGGACTATCGGCGGCTGAATCACCCAGCGCTTGCGCCCACGCCGTCTGCTGTTCGGCTCGCGTTGGTTTGCCTACGTCGAGCGTGATGGCTTCGCTTGATGACAATTGGCGCACGTCACGCGTGTCCAGAAAAAAGAGACAACTGATGCGCGAAAGAAACCGAGGTAAGGCTGATGACCGGTTGCTTTCGGGCGATTCGGCGGCGGGCTTGTCGGCCTCGGAGGCGTCCAGATAGAAAGCCACCGGAATCAGAATGCTCTCGCGGTTGAGGAATCGCGCCAGCGTTTCCAGCTCACCCGCATTTCCCGGCAGCCACTCAGCCGGCAAACGGTAAAGATGCAACCCGAGCGAGTTGGCCGCCTGCCACGCGATCAGTTGTTTGCTGGAAGAATCCTTGCCGGGCAATTGAATGACCGGGAGCCGCGCAGTCTGCTTTGCCTGCTCAAGCCGGCCGAGGATTGTCTCGACTGCCTTCTGCTGCGACGCAGGAAGCGGCATCACGCCGTGCGCAGGCTCGACCGGAACCAACAACGGAGCCAGACGATCATCGAGATAGTTCAAGCCCTTCAGGTAATTCACTATGCGCTCATCTGCGCGCAATGCGCTGGTGGTCAGCGGCTCGGCGCCCGGCTGATTGATTTCGATGAGCCGCCAATAACGTAGCGGCCGTTCGGGCGAGAGCGCTTCCCAGACCGGTTCATCAAACAGCGTCAGAGCCAGCGCAAAAGTGGGATAAGGGCGATTCGGATTGCCCTGAGTCAGACCGCACAGCCCCGCCACTGCGGTGTCCAGCTCCATTCCCGCGCATAGCAGAAGCACGTCGCTCTCAAAGCGGGATAACCCGAATCGCTGAGCCAGAATATGCAGGGCCGGGGGCGGATCAATCGCCGCGGCAGCTTCCATCTCAGCCGCGGCCTGCGCGAGCTGTTCATCGCTGATCTGCTTATCAGCCGGGGGCAGTAGCCCGACAGGCCGGCTCGCCATTGGGGCAGCCGCCGCTGACGGTTTCTGTCCCTTTAAGCGGGCAAACAGCGATGGCTCTTGAGGCTGAGTTGCGGGCGCGGGCAATTCGCTGACCGAGTGCCAATGGCCCGATTCGCGAAGGGCCTGCGTCTCAAGCCGCAGCCGCAACCACGCGAGCGCCGCTGAAAGAAACCGTGCATTGTCTTCGTGCCATTGATTCGCGTCGTTCATGGGATTGTTACCTGCGGCCCGATGAATTGATTGAAGGTCGGGCTGGCGTTGTTCAAATCACGCTCCAGCGGGCTTTCCGCGCCGTCCACCTGCGTGCGCACCAGATAATCACCGGCCGGTACGCCTTTGATTTCAAAATCGATCGTAGCTGTGTCCTGCTGGTTGTTGATGGGGTTACCCTGGTTGTCGACGGGGATGCCGTTATCCCTCGGCGCACTAAGGATGAAACTGCGCGGAGCCCGAGTCGCTGGCGGATTGAATTCGTTCAACAACAGCGTCACTCGCTGAGACCTGCCGACTATCGGTTTGAAGTTCACGGAGATTTTCCGGGTCACTTGTTGTGTCACAGGATCAACCGGTGTTATGAAACTCGGCAGCGTGGGTTGCGTGATGACCGGCGCGAGCACGAACGCCGCGACGTTCGATTCAAAGCCCCGATGCGGCGCGGGCGGCGTGCCCATCAAGAATTGTTGCTCGACCTGCAAGCCCTGGACGCCAGACCGAAGGTCGGCGGGCAGCGTCAGTTTGATCTCGGTGTCGGCCACCGACGCGGGAACAACCGGTGGCAGCAAGCTGCCGCCGAAGCTCACCTGTGTCACATCGCCGCCCAGCGCTCTGCCAACGATGACGATGCTACTGCCCGCCGTGATGGGCCCGATGGTTGCGGCATCCAGCTTGATCTCCTGGATCACAGGTACGCGGAACGGCACTGTGTAAACATTGCGTTCGAGCACTGGCAGTGGAGCGCCGGGAGCGTCATCGCCTTCGATCAACACGACCGTCCCCTGGTACGTAGTCGAGAGCGTGTATTGTGTTTGGAAGAACACGCCCCAGAGTTTTGAAAGCTCTTCGAGTGAAAGCGAAGTCGGCGTGAACTTAATCAGCTCGATGTCTTCGGCTAGATTCGATTGCGCTAGAAAGGTCAGCGTCGGACTGTTGATCGTCTGCCGAATCTGCTCCCGCGTCAGCACCGGCTGAGAATGCAGTGCGCGAACCGTGCTGCCCAACAATCGCTGCGGCTCGAACTGTGCCTCACTGCCGTAAAAGGTAAGCAGGTAGTGCAGGTCAAGCGCCGCTCGCGGTTTCTGAATCAGCCTGCCGTCGTCACTGCGCGTCGGCAGATCGGCGTTGCGCCACGCCGCATTCGGCGTAACCTGATACAAGTAGATGTTGACCCTGGTGCCGGAGACGGGAGCATTGGCGCCATCGGGACGAGTCGTCGTGACCGTCAAGCCGGACACATCTTGCTCCACGACGCTTTGAAGAAATTGCGCGAGCGTGGCAGTCACAGTGGCGATGGCCAGATGGTTGCTCACCGGCTGCCTCCACTTCGCTGGCGCAGGTACTCATCCAGGTTCATCACCTGCGGCGCGTTGCGCTGCTTTTCGGGTCTGGTCGCCTTTGGCGGTGTGGCGCAGACTTCAATGCGGCCAATCGAGACGTTGATGATCGTTTCAGGTAGGGGACCGTCAGCGCCGGTTGCGTTCGGCGCGCTCGGCAATAGGTTTGAGCGTGCCTTGTGAGTTGGCGGAAGCAAGAGCTCCGCGCCTGGCCGGGGAATCAAGGTGGTGAGCGGAGCCGGCGTTGACTGATCCTTTTCGATGGTCTCCGTGATTCGTTGAACGACCACTCGCTCTATCGCAGATGACGGCGTGGGCTGCTCAAGCGACGGAGCCCGTTGGAAAGAAGGCGGCGAGCCTTGTCCAGGCGCGGAAAGTTTCTTCCTCGGCGGCGCGACCGCTTGCTGAGGCGATGAGCTGAGCGGCAACGCTGAGTTGATCTCGGCCGATCTCTTGACCGGCGCCGGCCGAAACTCTGAACGCGTAACGTCCCTGGCTGGGGTCGAAGAAGGTGGCTTCGATGGGTCGAGCGGCTCATCGGAAGATGGTTGCAGCGGTTTGCCAACCAGAGGTCCGGCATTCGAGGTTGGTATCCTCGCCGGTGTAGGCAAGGCTTCGTCCGATGAATGCGGAATGCGCTGATTGCGGGGCGCAACAGGTTCCAGACCGGTCGAGGATTCGACTGAACGCGCCGGCGTTTTGAGGCGTCGATCGTTCTCAAACAACGCAGCCTCAGACGGCCTTCGATCCTTTATGACGGGCGGTCGAAGTTTTGTGTTCTTCTCCGGCGAAGGATCACCGGACGCTGGAGGCTGTTCCGGCTCTTCGGTGAGTTGATCACCGGCAACGGTTGCCTGCGCAAAGGGGTCCTCAAATTCCTCCGGGGTCGAAGGCGCGAGAGCATGAGGGACCTCCGGTGTCGGCGCCAGGAGCGGCTGGACTGGCAGCAGGGGCCGAAAACTTCGGACCACCAGATTGTCGAAATAGTCACTCATCCGGCCAGCATCTCCAGATAGCATTCCCTGCGCCAGGAACTCATATTGAGGATGTCTGATTCGCGCCATCCATAGGCCGAAGCGAGCAAATGGATCTCGCGCAGCAGATGGATCGCCCGCGCATGCAGTTCGCTCCAGAGGTAAGAAACAATGTCGAAGCCCGCCTGCCATTGGTGCCGGCAACACGGGCATATCAAATCCACTTGCACATCAGCCTGGGGATCAGCCTGCGCAATTTGCTCGATCGCGGCGTCGATAATCTCCGCGGGCATTTCCGCGGTAAGAGCGGCGGATTCTGTTCGGCCTTGATGTCGAATGCTCAGCACGCACCGCTCAAATAACCTGCCGCGCATCTCGGCAGGGCTTGCGCACCCAGCCAGCGCGAGCAGATCAAGACTGTTGGGTAGACGAAGCCGCAGCTCATAACCTGATCGATCAAACGAGAGCATGGGCGCAGGCTCAGCGTTTGACGATGCGCGAATGTCCACCACGCTGAAGCTCATCTCGAGACGTTCGCCGCACGCCGGACAGTCGGCCAAGCTAGTCAACTGCTCGCCAAATAGCCTCTCCCGCAACGCAATGAGACACGCATCGCGCTGACCTATGCTAAGCGCGGCCAGCGTTTCACGCGAAGCACCCGGGCAGGCTGCAGCCAACATCGTCAACGCCCTCTCCACGGGCGCTTGATGCTGTCCACGTTCCCACACGTCCAGCAATTCCGCCGGAGACACCGACTCCACGGACCCAATCGCCCCGCGAGCGAGCGAAGATGAACCGGAAAAGCTGACCTCGTTCATCGTTCAATCTTCGATCATCACTCGAACCTGAGCGCTCAGCCTAGGTCA
Source organism: Acidobacteriota bacterium (assembly GCA_038040455.1). GTDB lineage: Bacteria > Acidobacteriota > Blastocatellia > UBA7656 > UBA7656 > Onstottus_A. The sequence continues at coordinate 139,475 of JBBPIH010000005.1, read as the reverse complement.
AAGTCGGCTCGGGAGGTTCGACAACGTCTGTGTCGCGCTCCCAACCTTCGTTTTCCAGTTTGATAGTTTGGATCAGAACAGCATTGGCGTTGGCATCCAGATCGGCCTGAGCCTGATATTCGGACACCCAGCAGCGAAAGACCTTGTAGGCGATCACCTTTTGGCCGGATTCGTTGTACAGCTCGATGATGATGTCCTTGCGAAAATCCTTGAGGGACACCTCCTTGCCGAGACCGGAACTGAAGTCCCAGACCTTGCCCGCCCACTTCTCGAATTCCAGGTCGTGCGTCACCCCGCGCTCGAGCGTGATGGCTTCATACTCGGAGCGGCCCGGCGACTTGCGGGTGCTGCTCGGATCGCCGCCTTCCCGGTGTTTTACGACTTCAGTAGTGCGCTTGAGCGCGCCGATCTTACTGACCCCCGCCACGAAACGTCCATCCCATTTGATCCTGAACTTGAAGTTCTTGTATGGATCGAACCGTTGCGGCTGAATGTTGACGCTGAACTGTGCCATAGCTGCTCCTCCGAACGCGTATTCGAATGATTGGCCTCCTCGCCATGCCGAACCGGCGAGAGCTGAAGCCGATTAACCTGCCGTCCGCCTTTGTCTGAAACCTTACGTTTGAAGCTGTCCGGCGATCTGCTGGAGCTTGATGACCACAAACTCCGCGGGCTTGAGCGGCGCGAAGCCCACCAGAATATTCACGATGCCGCGATCGATGTCGTTCTGGGTGGTGGTCTCCTTGTCGCACTTGACGAAGTAAGCCTCGCGCGGCGTCGTGCCCTGAAACGCGCCTTGGCGGAAGAGCGAGTTCATGAACGCCCCGACGTTGAGCCGAATCTGCGCCCAGAGCGGCTCATCGTTCGGCTCGAAGACGACCCATTGAAGAGCACGATAAAGACTCTCTTCGAGGAACAACGCAGTGCGGCGAACCGGAACGTACTTCCATTCCGAGGCCAGCCGGTCATTCCCCTGAAGAGTTCGAGATCCCCACACGACCCTACCGGCGGCCGGCATTGAGCGCAGGCAGTTAACCCCGAGGGGATTGAGCTGCCCGTTTTCGTCGTTGGTCAGTGGCACGGTGAGTTGGGGAACGCCAACCAGCGTCGCGTCAAGCCCAGCCGGCGCCTTCCAGACTCCGCGCTGAGCATCCGTGCGTGCGAAGATGCCGGCAACAGCTCCACAAGGCACGTAATCTTCAAGCTTGTTGTCATGTAGCGGATTAGGCTGGCGGAGCCGTGGGAAGAAAAGGGCGGCGTTCTTACTGGTCGTCCCGATGTTCGGCAGACCGGCGATCACTTCTGCGACGGTGTCCCACGCTGCTAAAGGATCTACTAAGAGCATTGCGCGCTTTTTCTCGCAGTAGGCCGCAGCCGCTCCCACCAGCGTGCTGTCAACATTGCCGTCATCTTTATATGGCGGTATGCAGAGCAAATTGAAGAGGTCGGCTTTTTCAAGCGCGAAAAGGCCAGCTTTTGCTGTCTCTTTGCCCGATCCGTTGAAATCGCCCTGATCAGGTTTCAGCCCGTCCGAGCCTTTTATCGCATCCTTAGCTGCATTGACATCTGCGGTGGCCTTGGTGACTTTGGTTTCTGCCGCAGAGATATTTGCCGGAACCGGCGGGGTAGCCTTTTTCGCAGCCTCCAATTCTTTCTTTGCTTCTGCAAATTCAATCTCAGCCGCAGTAACCGGGTCATCCCCTTCAGTCACCGACGGCAACGTATTCTGTGCCGGGAAAGCACCCCTCCATCTGACCAGTTGTGAGTCATCCTTTACGACTCTGTCGATTCGGCGCGCGCTCTCTTTTACCGAGACGTTCAGGAAACTTTCCGTCCGAACGGCAGTTCCGTCAGCCGCCACCTCTTTCACAGTAAGGTTAAACAGATCAGCCTTCGCCAGCCCTAATCGAGTCGCGACTTCTTCGGAAACATCCTGGTTTAAGCTGGCTCGCAGAGATTTTCCCCACAATCCTTCTTCGGCAGCCTCAAGATTCAGGCCGCCCACGTCGAACTCGGCTTTCCCCTTGACTGCACCCGACGCGGATTCAGGATGAAACAGTCGCACGATGATCGCCTGACTCCCGCCATTAAGATAGAAATCGCGCACGGCATAACCGAGGCTGCTTTCGACCCACAGCCCGCCGAAGATGCGCTCAAAATCACCGTAGCTGCTGATGACCACCGGTTCGTCGGCTGGCCCGCGCAGAGCTCGACCAATGAAGGCCGTAATTGAAGTGGCAACGCCGGTGATGGTGCGCACTCCACTTGGGATTTCCTCGATGTATACTCCTGGAAAGGTCAGCGCACTTGGCATAATTGTTTGCCTCCTGTACGGTTGTCCGATCAACACTCAACTTCACCGCGATGAGCAAGCGCGATCACGACGAATGCGAATCAGATGAGTTCTGACGAATTACTTGGCGCCCCGCTCGAGCAGCGCGCGGATTTCCTCTTGTCTTTGGCTGTTGATCAGGTAGCGGACGCGGGAGTCAGGCCCCTTGCGCTCGAGGATCAACCCCGTGGCCGCTAACTCCGCAAGCGCTTCCCTGACCTTCGAAGTCCGGCTCTCAATCTTCCTCTCAAGCAGCCACCACTCGACGATCCCTTCCAGTGTGTCCTGCGCTTCGGGGTTGTCGATCAGGTAGCCCAAAACGTCGCGAGCGATCTCTGACTTTTCCGTTGTGCAGGCCACACACTCACCTTCTTGTCGTGCGCGCAATCAGCAGCAATCGGTGCGCCGCGGCTCAAGTGGTTTGTACGTCGTGTTGCGATGATGCGAGGTGGGTCCTTTGTGTCCCGGCAGTTTTGATTTGGAGGACCGTCGGGGCCGATTGCGGCTCAAAATCCCGGTGGGACAAAAATATCCGCGTCGCGCCGACAGTTGTCCGACTACTAGGCCCCGGACCTAAAACTTCGCCCGTCGATACTGTGCTTGTGCATCAGTTGACGAAGAGCGCGCGGGTCCTTCTGCGCCGCCCGCGCGGCCTTGGTGATATTTCCATCATGCGCGCGCAACAGGCTGTTGATGTAGGTCCGCTCGAACTGTGCGATCATTCCGGCTTTCATCTCCCGAAACGAGGCCGCCGCGGCGCGGGTCTGCGCTCGTGGCAGATAGATGTCTTTGGTGCCGATCACGCCTTGCTCGCACATAACGACGGCTCGTTGGATCACGTGCTCGAGCTCGCGAACGTTCCCCGGCCATTCGTAAACCAGCAGCATGTGCATCGCGTCTTGCGACAAGTCGGCAATTTGCTTGTCGGACTCTTCTGAGTATTTGGCGAGAAAGTGACGGACGAGAAGCGGGATATCTTCGCGCCTCTCTCGTAGCGGGGGAAGCACCAGAGGAATCACGTTCAGGCGATAGTAAAGGTCTTGCCGCAGCCTGCCCTTTCTTACCGCCTCCTCCAGATCGACATTAGTCGCCGCCATGACTCGCACGTCAGCCTGGCGCATCTTCATCGAACCCAGCGGCCGGTATTCCTTCTCTTGAAGGAAGCGCAGGAGCTTTACCTGCGCCAGCAGGGGAAGGCAATCAATTTCATCCATGAAAAGCGTGCCGCCGCCGGCTTCGTGAATCAAACCCAGCCGCGACGTGGCAGCGCCGGTGAACGCTTCGCGTTCGTGGCCGAACAATTCGTTCTCCACGAGGTCAAGGGGTATTGCTCCGCAGTTGACCGGCACGAATGGTTTGCTCGCGCGCGGACTCAGGTAGTGAATGGCCCTGGCGCAGAGTTCTTTTCCCGTACCAGTCTCGCCAAGGATCAAGATGCTCGCGTCGCTTCTGGCAACCGCGGGAAACTTGTTGACTTCGGAGAGGAACGCCGGGCTTTCGCCAACCAAACGCCTAAGCCCGAGTCTCTCCTTCAACGCGCGCACCGGCGAGGCTGCTCGCTGTGATTGCTCTAACAATCGCCACACGCGCGGAACTATATCGATGGCTTTGAATGGGCAAGTGATGAAGTCAGACGCTCCCTCTCTGAGCAGTTCCAGCATCACATCAGGCTCGCACGCATCGACCACGACGATTACCGGCACGTCTGAGGATTCCGTCCGGATCGAGCGGAGCGTGCTGACGGTTTCGCCCAGCCGGCTGGACTGCAGAGTGAGGAATAGAAGTGATGGTTTCAGCCGCGAGACGATTTTGAAGCGATCGTCCAGCTCTGCGCCGGGTTCCGCTGTGGCCACGGATTTGTGTTCAATCTTTACGGCCGAGCGCAATGTTGTCTCGAGGAGCTCGCGCACGGCATCAGACATGCCGTCTGGAGGGGAAAGGTCGAGCAATAGAATTGTAGCTGGCTTCATATCCTGCTCCTTCCTTAAGGCCGTTATCCAAGGTCGCTGCGGAACCTCATCTGAGGGTCACCTGCAACCTCAGGTTCCTTCGAGGTCGCCCATACGCAGTGGAGACCAGCGGCGAGAAGGTATGTTTACAGTCTCAAAAAAGGCATGAGAATTCGAGATAAAACATTCACATCGTAATCGCTGGCTGCCCATTAGTTTGTTCTTTGCCTTTGAGTCCAACAACCTCGGAAAGTAGAACCAAGGAGCGAAATCACAGCCTTAGGTGATACTTCCCATTCTCTATGACGCGAAATGCGTCCCTGACAATCCAAATAGGGTTGTAAGGAAGTCAATTAAAACGACCGAAGAGCCGGTGAGGCCTGCCCTACAAGATGCCAAAGCACTTTGCGGATGCTGCAAGACCTCCGACCCGCTGGGCTCTCGATGACAGTACTGTGGCAAAGTCTAATCTGTCGGTCGGATTCTCGTCGATCGTTCGATAAGGCATCCCGGCTGAGGTCCCAGTTAGCGCGGTCAAAGAGGTGACGGTCACGTGGACATACGCACAACCATGCGCTATGTTCATGCGATGGATGAGGGCAAGCGTCGGCGCGGTAGAAGCCGTGGCGGTGAGGCGGCGGGGCAAACAAGATCCTGCCACTAATCCGGCCCAAGCCCTTGAAGGTCGACGGCGTGAAGGCAGGCCGTAAGAAGCAGACAAAAAAAAGATATGGCGGCGTAGCTCAGGTGGTTAGAGCGTGGGATTCATAACCCCACGCAATGCTCGTCCTTACTTTTCTATCTAACCCTAAAACGTTCTATCTACTGCGATTTGTAGCCAGCCGGATTGCAGTCAATTTCGACCGTTTACTACGGTTTTCTACGAAGTCCTGCCACAAATATGCCACAAGCCTCCGTGGCCGACAGACGGACGAAGGACATTTCCATGATTACCGTTAAAATGGCGCGAACGAATGGGCAACCACCGTGAGCGCAACAAATCCTCTAGTGAGTGCCGAGGATTTCCAACCTTCGGTAATAACCGTTTGATTTGATTAACATTAGCCTCTCGCAGACTCCTTACACGAGCATTAGACCTTTTGGTTGACCTCCGGGGATCAACCCACCATGTTGAGCTCGGCACTAATAGATGACCACGGATCTTTGCGCCGTCGGTAGAGCAAGGGCTGCGAGCGGAAGTTATTTTCGGATCATGACACTATAACGCGGTAGCTCAGAAGCTAGCTGATATGCCTGGTGTAAGACACGAACGACTGGAATAGATGAAGTGTCGTTTCGCGATATGGCATCCTCAATTTTTCGCTCCAAAATGGGCCATAGCTTTTCAGCTAACTTTGTTTTTCTTGGGCGCGGAGGTGCCCAAGTCTCCCACAATCGCTCGAGATTTCCTGATTTCGCTCTGACGCTTCCTACCCAAATCCGCAAGTCTGTGAAGAAGGGAGGGCTTGGCCCTTCATAAGCATCTAGAATACCGCTCGTGATCTCCTCGTCAGTAAAATGAGCAAACTCGAAAGACTGACCATCCCACGTTTCAACGCTGACGAGCGACAATACGTCATTTCGAAGATTGGGTGTGCGATTGTCTTTCGGAATTGCCTTGTAAATCTGCTCAACCCACTTTCTGCGCTGTTTTTCAGAAGAATCTTTGGTAAGAAATTTCCCCTCGGCATCAACCGCAACTAAGAAATGAGTGGGTGGCCGAGTTAACACAAATCCTTTGCTGATTGGTTCACCAAGGTACGGAACAGAAATGTATGAAGCAAGAAGCCCGAAATCTGTATCTACGCCCCGACCTTTGAAAAGCTCGATAAAAGTTCTCTGACGCGGAAAACCCATCAGGTCCATTGTGCGCGGAACCAAGAACCATTCGGTATCGCCTTCAAGTACCAAAACAAGGGACGGCTGGGGGGACAAGCCGAATTCCGTCAGAACCTGATCGAGTTCGGATCGATCTGTGTTCAGGCGTCTGCGCCTTGCAGCGTAGAATTGTTTTGGGACTGGCTCGAGTGGGGAGGCCGCACCAGCGGTCGCCAAGTCTTCATAGAACCTGAGAAGAATCTCTGCGGCGACCCGGTAGTCCACGGCCACTAGAGCATCCCCACGCAATTTGTACCATCTGTCGGGTCTACAGAGACGGGTAAGTTCATACCAGTCATTGAGTGGGTCAAGGCTTTCTGCGACCCCTAACAAGCGTTCCGCGGCTATCCTTACTCTTTCTGCATCCCAACCAAGCCAATCCAGTGTGGCGATTGGTCGAAACGTGCGCTTGTTTTCAAAAATGGATTCCAGCTCATCAGTGCGATGATTCGTCGCATGCCCTACAATCCAGGGAAGATAGGTGGGTTCAAGCGCGCTGAGAATAATGACCAGTTCATCATTCTCAGCCCTCTCCTTTTCAACGTATTCACGCATCTTCTCACTGAGTCTTAGAGAATAACTAAGATCGAGGCTTGAGTATTCCCTAGTTGCGTGCCTTGCGCGCAGCTTCGGAATGACGTATCGCAACATAGGAACAAGCAGCAATTGGTAGTGTGAATAGAAGAAGGTGCTAGTCCAAAGCAAGTGTCCTTCGATTTTTCGAATGTAGCTCGGCCACGGCCGAAAACGATCAGTGCTCGGATCGCAGAGCTGACCAACGCCGGAGAGTCCGTTCAGATAACGCGATAAGGACACCTCATCACCGAGTTGATGAGTCAAAGCGGAGACTACGTCAATACTCTGACGGCGACATTCGCTTAAAATCGGCACCACGTTCTTTCTGAATCGATACACAGGGATGAGTGCCCGAGCGCGATGTAACGCCTCAAGCTGGTCCCACAGAGAAAGCGATAGGTCAGACCGCAGTTCTCTTCGCTTATATTCGTCTATGAATTTCGCGGGCGTGAGCGGCATCCGCTGACTGAAAACAAGACTTACATCTAGAAGGCTCGTTGCTGATTTCATTATTCTATTCTATTGTTGCCCTACATCTCGCGCTAACCATGTCTAATCACCGTCGAGTCCATTGCATGTATTCCGCGTACGCTGGCGTGCAAAGCCGTCTCGATGTCGATTCTCGTCATTCATAACCTGATTTAGACGGCTGTATCGTCCCGCTAACCTGCCTCGTAAGAAAGCAAGCCTGTTGTGATCTTGCTTTGTTTCGGTGATCCCGGTATTGATAGCTTACTTGCTGATGGCAGTAGTAACCCACAATTGGAAGCGTTTCTGGTGCGAAAGGGGAGGCACGTTCCACGTGTCTGACGGAGGATACTTGACCGATCCCGACTCGGAGTACGAACGCCTGTTTAACAAGAATGCACTGATCTTCGAGTCAATTTCCGCCAAGAAGTGCCTGGTGCTTCTGGGAGAGCCCGGACTAGGAAAGAGCTTCACAATGAAATCGGCACTGGAAGAAGCAGCAATCGAAGCGGCTGCCGTCGATGGAGTTCTGTTCCACAAGGATCTTCGGAGTTACGGGGAAGAGAGCAGACTAATTCGTGAAGTGTTCGAGGCTCCTGAATTCCTTACTTGGCTCGAAGGGACCCACAATCTCTATCTGTTTCTCGATAGCTTTGACGAAGCCCGGATGCGAATCGAAACGCTTTCCTCCATCCTAGACGAAAGGCTGCAGAAGTGCCCTTACTGATCGGCTCAGACTTCGGATCGCGTGTCGAACGGCAGAGTGGCCGACTAGCCTAGAGGATAGCTTCAGGAAGCTTTGGGGCGAAGACGCGGTTGGAGTATATGAACTCCTTCCTTTGCGGAAGCGAGATGTTGAGCTGGCAGCTATAGATCATCACCTTGACTCAGCGCGTTTCCTCGACGAGATCGACCGCTCCGGCGTGGTTCCGTTAGCTGTCAAGCCCATCACCGTTCGCTTTCTTCTAGACATCTTCCACGAGAACGGCGGCTTCCCAAATACTCAGAGAGAGTTATACCAGCAGGGTTGTCGGCGGCTGTGCGAAGAGCCGGACAAACGAAGGCGAGAAGATAGGCGCGTAACCTCATTGACGGGCGATCAGCGCCTCGCGGTTGCTAGTCGGATTGCAGCGTTAATGATCTTTTCGAACCAGTATGCCGTTTGGACCGACGTCGACCTGGGCGGCGTGCCCGACGATATGCACGCGCAGCAACTGTGTGGCGGCGTGGAGGCCGCCGGAGGGATGCGCTTCGAGTGTACCGAGGCTGCGATAAGAGAAACGCTGGCAACTGGATTATTTTCGGCACGAGGTCCTGACCGCATGGGCTGGGCACATCAGACGTATGCTGAGTTTTTAGCAGCGCGGTACCTCGTCGAGCACGGAATCCAAGTGTCCCAGATCCTTGGCCTTCTCCGTCACCCGAATGATCCTAATGGCAAGCTGATTCCCCAACTCCATGAGACGGCAGCGTGGCTCGGGGGAATGTCGAACAAGCTATTTCAAGGAATAATGGATGTCGAGGCTGACGTTCTGTTGCGGAGTGACGTTGCGTCTGCGGATCTCGCAGACCGAGAGGCTTTGGTAGGTACTCTTCTCAATCTATACGAAGCAGAACAGCTGCTCGATACTTTTGCAATTAGGACCCAATACCGGAAACTTAAGTACGATGGTTTGGCGTGCCAGCTGCTGCCGTACCTCGAAGATAAAGAGCGAGGAATAATCTGTCGGCGAGCGGCTGCTGATATTGCTGAAGCCTGCGATGTCAAAGAACTTCAGAACGAATTAGCCGATATTGCGCTTGATCGGGCTGATTCATATGGCATTCGCGTTAACGCGGCGTCTGCTGTGCTTCGTATTGGAGACAACGAAACTAAAAGAAGATTGGAGCCGCTGATTGAGGCCGATATTTCTGAGGACCCCGACCAGGATTTGAAGGGCTACGCGCTTCAAGCAATCTGGCCCGATAGCCCGAGTGCGCAGGCGTTATTTGAAGTCCTCGCGCCTGTGCACCGTGAATCCTACAGCGGCAGCTATGAATACTTCCTTCGATATGAGCTCGTGAAAAAGTTGAAGCCCATCGATCTGCCCGTCGCGTTGCGGTGGGTTGAGTCTCAACAACCCCGCCGAGACCTGTCATACGACTGCTGCAATTTGATTGATGAGATCATGCTTAAGGGTTGGAGGAATTTAGAGCTTCCTGGCTTGATCGAATCATTCGCGCGGGCTGTTCGTTCCAGGCTTGTATTCTTCGACGACATCGTCGACGACAATAATTCGTTTCGCGGACTGTTTGGGCCTGGTCGGCGGTCGATGAGTGAACACGTGCTTGAAAATCAAGAAAGACGGCGACTAGTGTTGGACGCTCTATTGAACTCAGTAACGGATGAAAATACGGATTTTCGCTGGCTGGCCACGTCCAAGAACACCTTCTTGTCCCAATTGGATCTGCACTGGATGGCAGAAAAGCTGCAAACTGCAACCGGTATACTACATACGACTCTTGCCCGTATGCTTAGCAGAGTATTCGATTGGCGCGACCCGGATCACGTTGACACTATGTATCGAGCGATACAAGAGAGCAAAGCTTTGGCTGTTGAATTACGGTGGTTTTTCGGCCCAATTCAATTAGATTCGGAAGTAGCACGGAGCATGCGGGAGGAGTATACCCACCAATTGACAGTTGAGCAGCAGGAAAGGAATCCACCAGTACTCAGTCCTCCACCTCACGAGCAGATTCTGACTCTTTTAGACATTTGCGAGTCGGGGCAACCTGTTAGATGGTGGCAGATCTGCCGGTTACTAGCCCTTGAGCCGACTAGCGTTCATTGGGGCGACGAGTATCAGGCCGACATAACTCAATTACCAGGGTGGAAAGCTGCGGACGGCGCTACGAAGCAACGATTGATAGCAATCGCTCATGATTACCTGCATTATTGCGGCGATGATACGAGTCGGTGGATCGCAGGCGATTCGCTCATCTTTCTCGACTCCTGGGCGGGTTACAAGGCTCTTGTGTTGTTGCTGAAAGAGTCTCCGACAGAACTGGCAAAGCTTGGCGCTGACCGGTGGAGAGAGTGGCTACCTGTCATTCTCCTATTTCCCCTGAGAGATGATGGATGGGAATTGAATCAGAAGCTAGTTAAGCTGGCAAATCAAGTGTCTGAGTCAGTGGTAATCGATGCGACGAGCTTTGCGTTGGACCACAACCATTGTCCGTTGCGTCGCGTGGAGTGCTGTTGGAGTCAAAGGTTGGCCGACTCACTAACCGTTAAGCTTAAGGAGCAGCATCTCAAGCCTACGACGACAAGCCATATACTTGCGCACCTTCTTGATCACGATAGCTTGTCGGCTCGGGCTTTCGCGGAGGAGATCATCGCCACGCTTGAGGCGAGACCCACTATAGAGCTGGAAACACCAGAACAAGATCTCAATTGGTTGACGGTTTCGTCAGTGCCGAAGATTGACGATGAAAGAGAGCGAGGTATAGTCATCGGCATCACGCTAGCTGTGCACGGTGAAATTCACGGGCGACGAGTAGTCTGGAAGCAAATGCAATCGGATCCATCGTTCGGGGATGAGGTCATCGGCCGCATCACTAATAATGACCGAAGGGCGAAGCGGCTGCTCCACGAATTAGCCGTCGACGAATTAGTCGATCTATATCTCTGGCTCGTGCGACGCTACCCATACTCTCCTTCCAGCTCTTCCTATGGTTTCTTTGGCGAGGTAATTGGTGGACTCGGTTCCCTTCGAGACGCAGTGCTGGTTGAGTTGCGTCAGAGAGGTACTTTGGAGGCGTGCCACGGAATGCAGCGAATCGCACATGCTTGCCCGGAGCTAGACTGGATGAAGTGGCAGCTACGCGAAGCTTGGGATACAGCGCGACGGCAGACTTGGATGCCCGTATCACCCGAATACATTTTGAATCTAGTTAGTAACACCGATAATCGGCTCGTTCAGAACTCGCAGCAACTCTTGGATGTCGTGATTGAATCGCTAACTCGGCTGCAGACAAGACTTCAAGGAGAGACCCCTGCTGTTAGCGACCTATGGAACGACTTGCCGGACGGCGGCAACAGTTCTGATAAGCCGATGCGATCAGAGGTTGGACGCATACATCGGAGACGAGTCTCTCGGCCCAAGGATGAGAACCATTTGGCTGATTATGTAAAAAGAGAATTGGAGCGTGACCTCACCGAAAGGGGCATAGTCATCAATAGAGAGGTAAGAATCCATCGCGGGGAGCGAACCGACATTCACGTCAATGCGGTCACTCTTTCAGGCAACATGCAGGAAGAGCCGTTTGGCGTTGCTACCGTGATAATAGAGACAAAAGGTTGCTGGAATCGAGATCTCGATGATTCGATGAAGACTCAACTGGTTGATCGTTACCTTCAGGATAACAAGTGCAAACATGGTCTCTACCTTGTGGGCTGGTTTAATTGCGATCAATGGGACGGTAGTGACTATCGGAAACAGGTCGCTCCAAGAATCACCATGGAAAAAGCTCAACAAAGGTATAGCGAACAAGCAGTAGATTTATCGGTGGGAGACATAAGGGTCGCTGCGTTTATGCTTGATACGTCGCTTCATTGACCGAAAAGTTCGGGTGAGCGCGTACACAGTTGGACACAACATCTTTCCGATTCTCCCTTCATCTTCAAAGCTCCGATTCGAACATGATTTGCGCACGACACGGATGATCCCATCGTCGCGTATGCGACGTCATTCAGCTTAGCCCTAGTAATTGAGTTTCGAGAAACTACCCTAGTTACGAGTCGGGCGCAGCTAGGTCGAGTCAAAGCAATCAGTCATACTTCCAGATCGAATAAAGTGAGGGCGCTAATCACGTCGCCATTCGGACCGATTACGTTGATAGCCAACTGGGGCAACGTGTCCGCATCGCGGCGAAATTGAAGGTTCAGGATCTCGTTTCCCTTGCCATCCATAAAGGAAACATCGAGCGAGTTATAGGTGGTCAGGTCAACCTCATCAGGCATGGTGATTGTTCGTGTTGCTTTATGTGTGGTCTCGGTGCGCTTGCGCATCGGTATGCCTCCTGGTCCAGAAATCGTTCATCGTCAAGGCCAGGACCCATGAATACGGATGTGTCATTCTTTGCCGAGCGCGGGATTTGCTTTCGCGATCTCTATTCTCTCCAAACGTGGGAACGAATGAAGAGAAGTGAGAACCGCTTTGTCCCTCGCCCACATTATGAAGACGGTGGCGACAAGCGATTCTTCCGTCAGCCCTTGTGATCGCGATTTTAGATGAGCCGTTCTGGTCGGACTCTTATGTTCGGTGTTGGCTGTTGTCGCCGACGATAGATGCCGGGACATCAGCAATAAGCCTGCATAGCCCTCACTCTAGGGGTATCTAGCAGGGGCGATGAGAGAGGTCCCATTGCTGACGTATATAAGTCGCAGAGTTGACAGTTATGCTGCATCGCGAAAAAATCTTATTACGGGTGGAAGAACTCGCGATCGTCACCGTCTTTAATACACGTAAACGACGACTCTCGGGAGAACCTGATAGCTTAATAGTCACATGAAGAGGCTTACTACAATCCTGGCGGTCCTGGCGCTTGCAGGGAATTGCGTCCTGGGGCAAAACGCCAACAATGCCGAGATTGTTCCAGGAGATAATCTCATCGCAGAAGGCATTCCGAAGATATCGGCCTCTCTAGCTCAAACGGTTAACCGCTATACAAACGCTTACGGATTTCGGCTCGCAGGTTGGGATGAGACTAAGCGCGAAGTGTTGCTCAAGAACCTTGCGGCGAGCGAAACATGGATTCTGCGGACAGCAGCACCAGGGAGCGCCCCGGGTATTTCAATGTTTGTTCCCACAGGTGTGTACGATGTGTACTACCAACCGCAGTCGAAATACCTTGTCTATAACAAACACACTGATGGCAACGATTTCTTTCAGTTTTATCTTTTTGACATCTCGACGCGCAAAAGCACGTTGATCACAGATGGGAAGTCGAGAAATACCGAGCCGGTCTGGTCCAATCGAGGTGACAGAATAATCTTTAGCTCGTCGCCGCCAAATGGGAATGGCGTGGACCTGTCTGTTATCAACCCGCTAGATCCGAAAACGGTGCGCTTGCTGGCGGCGGGCAAAGGTAACTACTTGAAAGCCTATGACTGGTCAGCCGATGACCATAGGGCTGTCTTTTGTGACTTTGCTTCAAACACAGTAAGCGCTCTTTGGATAATCGATGTGTCAACTGGAGAGAAGACTCTTCTGAGTCCAAAGAAGGGAAAACCGGACGAGTATTACGACTATCCGCAATTCAGCAAAGATGGTAGTGGGGTCTACGTCGTTACGGACCGTGATTCAGATTTTCGGCGTCTCGCATATCTGGACCTTACAACAAAGCAGTACAAGTATCTTTCGGATCACATCAGGTGGGATGTCGAGGAGTTGAGACTCTCGCCAGATGGGAAAACCTTAGCGTTTGTCACTAACCAGGATGGCGCTTCTCGACTTCATATCCTTGACACGAAGACTGGCAAGGAGAAAGTCGCTCCCGCTTTGCCGGCAGGCGTCATCGCGGATCTCCAATGGCACACTAACTCAGTTGACCTGGCTTTCAATTTCAGATCGCGGCGTACTCCAAATGATGTGTACTCAGTTGACACGAATACCGGTAACCTCGACCACTGGTACAAGGGTGTAACTGGTGGAATCGATTTGGACAAGCTGCCCGAACCACGGCAGATCAGTTGGAAAAGCTTCGATGGCAAGATGATATCTGGCTTCCTCTATCGACCGCCTGCGACCTTCACTGGCAAGCGACCCGTTATTATCAATATTCACGGAGGTCCCGAAGAACAGTATCGACCGGAGTTCGGATATCACAACAACTATTTCCTGAATGAGCTTGGAATAGTTCTCATTTTTCCAAACGTGCGCGGCTCGTTGGGCTACGGCAAGAGCTTTCATAAACTCGACAACGGCGTGCTCCGAATGAACGCCTGGAAAGATATCGGTGCTCTGTTCGATTGGATTAAGACGCAAGGCGATCTCGACGCTGATCGAGTCATGGTCCAAGGCGCCAGCTATGGCGGTTACATGGCGCTTTCAGTGGCGACGAACTACAGCGAACGTATTCGTGCCGCCATATCGGATTCGGGACCATCGAATCTCGTGACCTTTATTGAGAACACTGCAGGTTGGAGGCGAGATTTGCAGCGGGTGGAGTTCGGAGACGAGCGCGATCCAAAGATTCGAGAGTTCTTAGAGCGAACCGCACCGGCAAATAGAGCCGACAAAATCAAGAAGCCCCTTTTCATTATTCAAGGAAAGAACGATCCGCGGGTTCCGGCTACGGAAGGCCAGCAAATGGTCGCGGCCGCAAAGAAGAATGGAGCTCCAATCTGGTACCTCTTAGCAAAAGATGAAGGTCATGACTGGAGCAAGAAACCGAACCGGGATTTCAGACTCTACGCGATCGCGCAATTTGTACAGGAGCATTTGCTGAAACAGGCTCCGTAAACAGTGGAAGTTTGTACCGATCCAGTAGCTACACCGGAAGCCCTATGAACTGGTTGTTTTTACAATTTGAGTATGCGGTTGTTGGGTAAGGGATCTATTCAAAGTCACTAGCCCCTCAAGAACAATAGACCCTTGCAACGCCGCCTTCATTTATTAGCTGACGCATCAGCAAAAGCCAGATTGACCAACGTCGCCTCACGATGTGAAAGCCGTTATCAAGCGGTGTTGAAATCCCGATCACTTAAGGAGATGCCATGAAGAAAGTCAGATCCATCCTGCTGAGCCTGGCTATCATTTTGACAGTTGGGCTTTTCTTCCAGCCGACAGCCGTTCGTGCCGAGAATGGCGGGCCGCAGAATACCTCTAACTCACAATCAAGTGGAAGCGCATCCCTCACACTCGCACAGTTAGCGGCCCTCGTAGCCGCCGCGCTACGTAAATTGTGGTGAGCGCACCAGGGTGCGAGACAATATGACTGTCTTCGGTGAGGGGAGAGCATTGCTTTCCCCTTACCGTTCACTCAAGTCTGATTTCTTTCCGGGCAAACCAACCATGTTATCCAGGCCCGTTCGACTTCTTTGTGTTGTCCTTCTTGTTCTTCTACCTATTGCCTCATTTTCTCAATCAACGAGCACTCAGACGGTCAGGACCGAAGACGAATTGCTTGCAGCGCTGCTGTCGATGAAGACAGGTGATGAATTCACGGCTTCATCGTTATTGCGAGGTAACAAGGAGCTTGTGACGCCGCGACTTTGCGATTCCTTGCTGCAGGCGGCGATTATGCCCTCCTCTCTAAGCGATAGAGCCAGATTGATGTTCCTTTGTGAAGTCGGAAAGGCAACGGCGGCACAGCTACAGGATAAGAAGGTTCTCGCACGTGTCCTTTACAAGGTTGGACGCATTCATTTTGAGCAGGACAACATCAAACTAGCGATAGAAGAATACCTCCAAAGCAAAGCAGCATTCGAAGAAGTTGGTTCACGCAGAGACCTTATCTATGTTCTGAGTGAACTGGGAACGCTCCACATTTACGCGGCGGATTACCTGAAGGCTGAGCAATACTCATTGGAGAGTATTGCTCGCGCGACGTCACTAAAGAATATTAATGAGCCTGCCGGTGCATTGCCCGACGAATATGGGGTTGCGATTGCGTGGTCGAATCTTGGCCAGGTAGCCAAGTGGAAAGGCGATTACGACGGTGCGCTTGATAATCTCAAAAGGTCGCTTGCTTTGTGGAAGCAACTGCTGCAGCGCGGCTTCTGGTCTGCCGGCAACCTAGCGGATGCTTTGACGGAGATCGGTCATGTGTACCAGGTCAAGGGTGATCATCTCCAGGCGCTAAACTATTTGTCTCAAGCAATGGATACAGCAAAGACATTGATCGATAAGGGCAGAACGGCGGCCGTGCTTAACGACCTGGCTGTCTTATATATCGAACAGGGCGATTATTTGAAGGCTTCTGAATTCGTGAATCAAAGTCTGAAAATCTACATGCAGGCTAACAATAGGCGAGAGATCGCAAGGAACCTCTTGAACATCGGGGTAATAAACTACAGACAAGGAAAGTACGTAGTCGCTTCAAAGGAATTTCAGGATAGTCTTAAGAGGGCCGAGGAGATCGACGCCGTTGAAATAATCATCGCTGCCCAGGAGGGGTTGGGGTCCGTGTACCAGGCGCAGGCCAATTATGCGAGAGCGTCGGCTTGGTTTGATAAGGCATTGTCGCTCGCTCAAACAGTCGGGGACAAGATTCGCATAACGGAACTTCTTTGGCGCAAAGGGCAGGTGTTCTATTCACAAGGTGACTACGCTGGATCAAGCGCTGCGGCTAGTAGCGCGGCTGACCTGGCAAGACAACTTCGCTCGCCCCTACTGAATTACTTAGCTCTAACGCTCAAAGGTAAGGCTTATCGCGCGCAAAAGGAAGAGGGGCTTGCGTCCGAATCTTTCGTACAGGGAATCGAAGCAGTTGAGCATATGCGAGATCAAATTGCAGGTGCGGAGAAAGAGCAACAACTCTTCTTTGAGAATAGAATCTCTCCTTACCTCGAAATGGTATCGATGCTCATCCAGCAAGGCAAAGCAGAAGAGGCCCTTAAGTACGCTGAGCGGGCGAAGGGACGTGTGTTGCTGGATGTCTTCCGTAACGGTCGGATAGACGTTAACAAGTCGCTGAGTCAAAGAGAGCAGTCGGAAGAGCGGAAACTGTACAGCGAAATGGTTTCTCTCAATGCTCAGGTTCGCGGCGAGAGGATGCGTCAGCTGCCAGACGAAACGCGAATAGAAGAACTCGCGAATCGATTACAAAAGGCCCGCAACGCATATGAAGCATTGCAAGCAGCTCTGTACGCAGTACACCCGGAGTTGAAAGCTAAACGGGGTCTCTTCCCCGCGTTTACTATAGAAGATGCGAGCGAGCTTCTATCAGATACCCGGACGACAGTTCTGGAATACGTGGTAACAGACGAAAGAACATTTTTGTTTGTATTGACTAGGGATTCAACAACTCGGGCCAAAGTAAACGTCGGCGTCTGCTCTATGGATATTAAGAAAAGCGCGTTGTCCGCTCTGGTGGAGAGGTTTCGGAACCTACTGTCAACGAATCATCCAGGCTTCAGGCAGACCGGTCTCGATCTTTATGATCTATTAATCAAACCAGCGGAGCCGTTTCTAAACAACAAGAATACGGTATGCATTGTTCCTGATGATACGCTCTGGAATCTTCCTTTCCAGGCGCTACAGAACGCCAGAGATCAGTACCTGTTGGAGCTGTACGCGATATACTATGCTCCGTCCCTTCAAGTTCTTCGCGAAATGAGGAAAAGGTCTGATAGCTTGCGATCACTGCCTCTGAGCAAGAGCGAACAGAACGGCAATTCCTCGTTATCGAAAGCTCAAACACCGCAGCTGTACGCTGTTGCGAATCCCGCGTTGGGTGGCGAAGCGCTGGCACGCGCGCAGACACTGCGGAATACGCCTTTTGTTCCGCTCCCAGAAACGGAGAAAGAGGTGGAGACTCTTGCGTCTGAAGTGTACGGGTCGCAGGCAACTGTAGTTCGCATTGGTGCGGCTGCTCGGGAAGAGATTGTAAAGTCGGAGATAGGTAGATACAGAGTGCTTCACTTCGCAACTCACGGAGTATTGGATAATCAGAATCCGCTTTATTCGTACATCGTTCTTGCACCGAGCATCGACTCAAAGGAGGACGGGCTTCTTGAAGCCTGGGAGTTGATGGAGATGGACCTCAAGGCTGAACTAGCCGTGCTCTCGGCTTGTGATACCGCAAGGGGCCGGGTTGGTGCCGGCGAAGGGATGATAGGGATGACCTGGGCGCTGTTCGTGGCTGGCGTCCCTGCGACTGTAGCAAGTCAATGGGCCGTTCCATCCAACACCACCGCCAGGCTAGTGGTTGCCTTTCACGAAAACGCGAAGAGAGTACCCAAGGCTGAGGCGCTTCGGCAGGCGGCTCTCCAGATGATTAAGGAACCACAATTCCGATTAAAGCCCTATTACTGGGCCGGCTTCGTCATGGTGGGAGACGGCGGAGTTTAGATTATCAAACTGTCGATCTCAAATGAGACTACCGGGGCCCCACTGTGAGCGTTCCGATGCTCGCGCAGGCTAACAACCGAGTTAAGCCAGCCGGTGCGCAACCGCAAACAAGACTTCAGGTTCGTACACAAGTTCCTCCGGGGTGAGCCGAGCAAGGCGCGCCTCTGCTCGTGATCGACAAGCTGCCCTTAACGATGTCGGCAAGCTTATCAAGCGCCGACCAGGCATGCAGCAACAAAGTTGCAACTCCAAGAGGTGCTCCACTGTCCAGCAATGCTGAAAAGTCTTGTTCCACACCCTCACCGAGGTATAGCCCGCCGCTTGCAGCAGCCCCGACAGTTTCTTCGGCGTATCCATCTGAGCTTGTTGCATCACGCTGGGATCCCGAGAGTCGGGTGCCGCCCCGTGCGCGTCGAGTTCTTCTATCCAGATCGACAAACCCGGCACGCCCGGGTCCTCGCCCCAGGTGACGATCCCCACCGCCCCGCCTGCGCGCAATACCCTGTGGACCTCGTTGAGTGCCGCCAATACATCGGGCAAATGGAAAAGCATGAACACCAGCACTGCCACATCGATTGTCTCGGACCGCAGGGCCAGCCGCTGTGCATCCATTACCGCTAATGGGTGATTAGTGCCGCGTTGCGCGATCCGGAGCATTCCCTCGGCGCGATCCATACCGACAATGCTCGCATCAGGTGCGCCCGCACCAAGGTCAGGAAGGAGTGCTCCAGTACCAGTACCAATGTCGAGAACTTGGCGTGCCGAAGCGAGCGGCAACGCCTGAAGCAGATGCTGGCCCATTGGACGAATTACTGGGACCCAGTGCTGCGCGTACGCTGCTGCCTTGGTTGAGTATTCTGCGGCCAAATTCTCCGATGGATGCATCGATCGTTAGAGCCTCTCATAGTGGAATCGGCACTGGCTCGGTAGCAGGCGATGTTACCACTGCCGCGCGTCCTAAGAACCGAACTTTAAAGGTTCCGTCCATCTGACTCAAGCATCTCAAAGCTCGCGGAATTCGTCATTATCTTAGACACTAAGTGCCCTCATTTTCCCAACTGGATGCGCGCGCTGTAGACTTGGAACGCTCCATCACGAGCATCAATCCACACCGGGTGAAAGCTCCCGTCTGCCGCCGCCGCTAGACCCATATAGTCGCCACCCCGCGACCATCTATCGATGGTTTCTCTATTTGATTCACTGCTTGGGCAAGAAACCGTCTCGGAGACGACTCGGGGCGGTGTGAAAGTTTCTCCTCCATCAATTGAAGCTGCGAAGTAGATCCGGTAACAGTGCGATTTCTCCTCGCCTTTTTCGTGTTGAAGCCAGCTCACACCCACTGCACCATCAGGAGACACGGCTAAAGTGGGGAAAAAGGCAGGACCCACGTTATCTGCCCGAAAGAACGCAGATTTCAACCATCTCTTGCCGGCATCTGCCGAGTAAGCGATTGTCATGTTGCGGCTATCCCCGCGCTCGCCATTCCAGGCGGCGTAGATCCGACCCCGGAATCTGCTGTTCGAGAGATCGACGGCCATTTCGAGACCGTCGGGAATCATTCGTGGGATGTCTGCGACGAATTGCGGCGTGTCGAAGGTCAGACCGCCATCCCGTGACCGCACGACATAGATTCTGGACGAATTCAATCGTCGTTGCCGTGGATCACGGCGCATCTCCTCAAGCTCCTTGACACTGATATAGGGGTAATCATTATAAGGAACAAGGAGTGACCCATCTGGTAAAAGAAGTGGATTCTTAGGTTGATGAGCAAGATTGTCAGGCTCGATAAACGCGGTAGGCTTAAAGGAAAGCCCGCCATCGTCGGACCTCAAAACGGCAAAGCCTCCGCGGTCACTGGCTACCAAATAAATACGCTTGTTGTTTTTGGTCCCTGTCGCAAGCATCAAGGGACGATCAAAGCTACCTTGGGGTGGAATCACTGTCGGACCTTGCCAGGTTTTGCCTTGATCCTCAGAACGATAGACAAGTATTTGATCTGGCCGCCGGTCTTGAACCTCCATATCAGCCAAGGTCGAGATGTATGCCACACCATCTGGCGCGTACGTTACCCAATCGTCAATAGCCGTTTTAAGCTTGTTGGCTAGGAGTGCCTCTTGCAGTTGAGGCAAGCGGGAGGCGCCCCAGGTCTTACCCGCATCCGTCGTGAAGAACGCCTCTGCGAGAATGCCCTTACCTTCGACGTTATGTGAAGCCACAATAATCAGATTTCTCGGGTCCTGCGGATGGGCAGCGATATAGGGTTCAACGTGTGAAGCACCGCGGTCGCTGACACGCACATTCGGGCCGATTTCAACCTTTAGGGTAACAGTCTTTTCCTGTGACGAAAGCGCTGGCACAATTGCCACTAGCAGAGCAAAGAAAGCTAAGTGAATTCGATATGGTTTCATTGCAAATGTCCTTTGAGCATGTCTCATCATCGCAGGTGGGCCTAACTCATGCCTATCTGTTTTCCAGATAGATTCCACTGCTACTCCCTGTTGGAATAAGAACTCCAATTCCCAATGGTACTCTGCGCTTGGTTGCGGGAACAGCGCCCTTGTTGTGAGTTTCAGCCTAGCGGGAAGGTTCTTACCGAAGCCGACATAGGACAGTTTATTATCGTTGAGAGACTAAGGGCAGGTAGATCTTGAGGAATCACGACACAAACCGCCAAGACCTGACGATCCGGAGCAACCGTTTTACGCGTTCGTCGGCTGGCCGAAGTTCCAAGTGTGCTTGAAACTCCTTCTCGGCCTCGTCCAGCAATCCGGCTTCTGTATAGAGAACTCCACGCGCTGCGTGCGATGTAGTTCCACTGACCATGCGATTCAGCTTACGCCGATCAGTCTTTCCAAGGACCTTGAACTCCGCACGAGCGGGCGACGCAGGCGCGATAATCTCTTTGCCGTCCTTGAGCGCAGTCACCATCCACGTGTAAACCATTCCGGCTTTAAGACGGTCTTGAATCACCCACCGAGTTTCAGTAAGCGGCTCACTCGTGATAACCAGGTGGAGATCTGCGTCATAAACCGAGATGGTGTAACTTGTGGCTCCGTTCAACGCGGTCCAGCAGAATATCGGAAGATCATTTTTTATCACCGTCGTGAAAGGGCGAATGATCGAGAAGGATTGAATGGAGGTGGGATTCCCGCGGACCGCGATCGACGGCGTCCTGTCAAGCATCTCGATGGCAGCCGGCATTACCAGGTCCCTGGCGATCAGCACTCGCTCTTTCTCATCCTCTCGGCGTCCGACTCGATGCTTTTCCGAATGTGCAGTGGCAGCCATCTGCCCTGGCATCGGCTCGTCAACGTTCTGACGGTTGTCGGACCCCGCGCGAGGAGCCGGATCAACCGGCACCGTAGGTTGATGGGGAGAGGGATCGGGCGAACGCGTCTCTGGCGGTGGACTTCCCGCAAGCTGGGGTTTCTCAGACCTCGGTTGCAGCAGGGCCAATATGATCAGCGCCAAAGCAACGAGCAATACGGCAGCGGCGGCCAGTTGCAAGCGAGGCGTTGAGATTGACTGGACGCCGGGTATGTATCGGTTCCAAGTCAATGCTTCTCTCCGGCTTGCGCGTCGTTTCAAGCCCGTATACTCGAGCGGATACTCGGAAGCGGCTGATGCCTTCTCCATGCACGAGCCGCACTCTTGGAGGTGGAGACTGGCGCATTCAAAGTCAAGCTCATCCATTCGGCCTTCTACGTACGCCGCCAACTCTTCGTCCCCTAGATGCCACCCTTGCAGCCCCGCGAGCTCATTCAGATCAATTTCAATAGGAAACCGCTTTTGTAGTTCGGCGAGAAAGTCCCCATAGCAGCTCCCACAACTATGCACATGGTCACTTACTCTATCGAAATCGCCGCGCGTCAGTCGGCGACCGAGGTAGCTCTTTATCTCTTCAGTTGACAGGTGTGTCTGCATACGTACCAGTCAAAGCGCGTCACAAACGACCACATACCGTTCTCTATAATGAGACGGTGAGAGAGAGGAATTCTTCCTACATGGGCCATTTCTTTTGTGGGATTATTTCAGACAGAAGCGATTTCAAACGTTTGCCAGCCCGGTAACGTAGCTTGTAGACGCGTTCGACGGTCACGCCTAGTTCCTTACTTATACCTTCGTTGTCGAGCGGCAACCTATTCAACCGGAGATCTCGAAACTGGTCCATTCCCATCCTCAAGTGCAATGCTATCTCCGACTCGGTTGCGATCTCTGCTGCCAGGCACAGGTTGATCAGGTCTTCCCCTGAGCTATCCCGTGCATATAGCAAATAGGCTCGCAACTGATCGTGAGGTAGCTCTTGCAAGCCCTGCCAGATTCGCATCAAGGGCTCGCGCATTTCGAGCACCGAATCGACGCGAAGCTTTGAATCTGGGAGTTGCAAACTCAAGCTGGCCCCGTTCGCGTCGAATGACGCAACCGGCGCGTCCTTAACGCCTCTGATATCAGCCACGACATTGACCACATCGGTTAGGCCGATGGGTACCCCGACTTCCTTGAAGATCGAAGCTAACAGATCGTCGATGTCCATCAGCTGAATGTCACTACCAGGTGAAAGGGCTTCAATCACAGTCTCTGGGTTCTCATAGAAACGCCGTAGCCAGGCAGTTGATGTAAACGAACTGCTTCGACCCCGCCAGCAGTGAAACCCACATAGCCACTCACCTTTGTTTTGGTCTTTAGATTTCCACAAAGCAAAATTCGGATGGGCTTGAAGCAGGTCACGAATCTTCTTGTGGAGTCGGGTGCGTGCTGGATACATCTGGCGGAAGTGGTCGTGGCACGCATTGTGAGCGATCGCCGCAACGTACCCCCGAAAGTCTTCGCACGGAGCAGTCCTCCGGCCCGTCTTCAGCTCAAACAGGTAAGTGAGCAATCGTGTTTTGGCCTCGCTGTATAGATCCTCGGGATCCGCGGCGTGCTCTTGACTGGTGAAGTAGGAACGGAGGCGGGCCAATATGATGCCCCTCATGCGCGCCTCCGCGTGCTCAGACAATAGAATCAAGAGCTGGCGCTGCGACTCAGCAGAGTCCTGCGCCATCAAGAAAGGTTGCAGAAGAGTGTCATTGACTGTTACGTCAGAAGGCATAGACCCCCAGAGGCGAAAGCGTGAAACCCATAGCCGTCAGGCACAAGATCTAAAGCGGGTAAGTAGCTCGCGATCTAAAGGTATACTGGCCCCGATTGAGCGCGAGTGACTTAACGACCGCAATGGCTTCAGACTGTCCCATACCAAAAATGAACAGAGCCCACTGAACCCTTGCTCGGCAAAGACCGAAATAATCCCACCAAGCGGGGCAAGCGAGATATTCGATTCTTACTCTCTTCGCGGGTGGTGAGGTCCCCGATAGTTATAGACGGTGAGGCGCCTAAGATTTGCCGCTAAAAATACCGGAAGTGATTAGATGGGTCAAGGAATTGTATTTGGGTACCGTCCTAATGTCTGTTGCTGGGGATTGAAGCTGGTTGTAAACTGGGTCGACTATGGCAGAGCGAATGAAGCGCATACTATTCAGCCGAATCGTAATAGACGGCGTCCATACCGACAGCTATTCCATTACCTGTCCATCGTGCGGAAAGGAAAGCGATGTTAGCGGCGATGTCAAGAACGAGGCCGAGCGGGATGGGAAGATGATAATGCCTTGCTGCGAAAAGACCGAGTCAGTCTACGCTGAAGACCAGCAGCATCCTTAACACACTCGCAAATCCCAATTCAAAATCCGGTGGTCCTAATCTTGTGTTGAAAGGGCCGCTTTGACCTTGGCTCCAATCGCATCTCGGATTTGGCGGAATTCATCACGTTCCAAGTCTTTCGGGTCAGGAATATCCCAGTCCTCATGCCGTTTTGCTCGAACGAAGGGACACTGATCACCGCATCCCATAGTAGCAACCAAGTCATATTCAATATCAGGGATGTCCGTGAGAGATTTAGAAGCGTGTTTGCTAAGATCGTAGTCGAGCTCTTTCATTGCGTCGATGGCCTTGAGATTCACTTTGCCGGAGGGCCGGGAGCCCGCGCTGTAGGCTTCTACTTTGTCGCCTCCATACATTCGAGCGAAGGCTTCAGCCATTTGACTGCGGTTGGAGTTCTCGACGCAGACGAAAAGCACCCGTTTAGGCTGCGACTGATTCATTCAAGCTCCAGACGTGGTTCGTTATACGAGCTTCCATCGCTGGCGTCACTCTCGGCGATGAATGCACTCGGCAGAAATTGTGGTGTGTGAAATAAAGCGCATACGCAGTCTTGTGGGTCCGCCACTTCTTTGAGAAGCATTTGTCAGGCGGGTCATTCGACCCATCGACGTGTGAACCGTGAGGTTTCTGTGTTTCACAAATGAGAATTCCGGTATAGAGTGATCCGTTACATCGGACTATCTGGAAGAGACAAAAGCCAGCGAGCAGGAGCAAGGCTGAATACTGGCGTATCGAATCAGGCTCTAGAACTAGGTCGGACGACAGAAATGGCCCAACGAAAGGTTGTGCCTGGAACTCACTGCCGAAGGAATTCCAAAATTCGCTCGACGAGAGGATCGTATAGATCTCATCAACAGCGGAAGATCCGTCTGCCAAAATTAGCACGTTAATCATGAGAACAGGCACCTATTTGAAGGTAGCGTCCGATCATACGGTATCCGTATAAGCCCAACGACCGCGCTTCCTTCGGTATAAACCCGGATGCTGCATTCTGGTAAGTCAATTGTCCTCGCAAGAAGCCAACCGTCCGACGGACCCTTTCGGGTTTATGCGGATTCCGTATAAACCTGCGAGGCGCGGCTCACAGCGAGTCCGCGGGATTTCTACCACCATTGTCACCGCGGTTCAAGACGCGCGTGTAACATCATCGTTGGCCCACATCTTTACTCCAACAGAATGATCTAAGCTTTTCCCATGCGGAAGCTAGTTCGCAGTGAGCGGCTAATCGACATGAGGGTGGGTGGGCGGGATTCGCAGCGTGCAAGCATCTGCTGCGCGTCGAGTGAAAGCGAGTCCTAAGTGGACTCGCTTTCGGCGAAGTTGAAACCGATCTGAACCGCTGCCGTTCGGTAGTCCGGTGGCAGAGTCTGGAGCATGCCCGCCGCGCTTGCCTGACGCGCAATTGGCAAACATGCGCTCTGGCTCGGATGTGTGAAACTTGGTTCGGATTCATCACTCGTCGGGCCACTTTCGCATTCCGTGATTGCTACGCGTTCCTGCTCTGCGTCATTGTTATGTTGAGGCTCGGCTGTTTCGACGATCCAGTTCTCCAGGTCAATTGGCTGCAGCATAGTGCTTGCAGACGGCATAGCAAGGTCGGGCCGTTCGTCGCAGTTTCTTTCGTCATCGTCAGTCGTGATAGCCGGGAACTGCTCTAATAGAGCCGCTATGACTGCATTGCCTCGCTCTTCCTCAATCGGGACGAAGAATCTTTGTTTCCAGCTTATCTGCTCGTTTATTAAGCCAAGCTTTCTGAGAGTTGCAAACATAGTTGGGTGAGCGCCGGATAGCTCGATGACAGGGTCCCGGTGAATGGCTCCGCGTTTAAGCGTGAGCCCCGCTGTGAGCGCGATTTCTTCCCCGTCGTCTAATACCGCGTTGAAGATCTCATTCGTCTCGCGCAACGTCCGAGCAACGCCCAGAGCGCCTAATATTTCTCCTACGTGGTCGCTCGGTACCTGAACTCCTACAATGCGCTGGCCGTCATCGGTTGTTAGTCTTACAACGCGCAAGTGGGTTGCCTCGGTTGTCTTAAGGCTTTGCCAGAGTGGGGTTATCGCTCCGCCGATAACGTGTAGCTTCGAGGTCTGAACATCGGGGATCGTCGCATACTTTGCCGTCCACCAATCGCCCACGTTCTCTGGTACGACCGGTCGATAGGTTTCGGTTAGCTGCGCGTCTCGAATGTAACTGATGCGTGCGCCCTCTGGCCGCCACACCGCAAAGTTGGAGTACGTGCTACCTGTGGCCGGGTCAGTATGCCTGCCAGACTCCAACGCAAGAATGAATGAGCCTTTACGTAGGTGCTCGAATAAAGCGCCACCTTTCCCTGTGTGCGCTTCTTCTGCCTCGGTGAAGCTTACCTTCTTAGTAGGCTGGTCGATTTCAAGCGTGCAGTGTGTGGTCTCGGCTCCTGTTGAGTGTTCCCGATGCACAACGCTAGAGTCGACTAAACGAACTGACAACGCTTTGATGTCGGTGACTCCTTCGTCAAAGGTTCCGTTCGCCTTCGCAAAGCTTACGATCTCGTCAAACAGCTTCGCGTAATGATCAAACATTGCATTCTGTCGGTCTACATCCAGGGCGAGCACTCGATTCAAGAAGCGAGGAACATTGTATTCATCTTCCTTTCGAACCGTCTCCACTCCGTCTCGTTCGACAAGCAAACCCATGTCTCTGAGCGTCTGACGCGGATTGTCGATTCCAGGTAGCGCTTTTCCCGACAGGATAGACCGAAATAACAAACCGAGCGCTGCTCTGCCTTCCTCAGTCTCGAAGTTGTACTTTGCGAGGTCGCCGTTGTCTGCTGCTCCGCGGTCGCCTTTGGTCAATGCTCCAAGGCTGCCAAGCCTACGCGCGATCGTAGACGAAAAGCGCTTCTCTCCGCCTAGTTCAGTCGAGAGCAACACATACTCGGGCGGTATCGCTTGGTCGGATCGGTGCGTGCGGCCAAACGTCTGCATCTGCTTATCTGCGCTCCATCCTAGTTCAAGCGTTATGTGTACGCGGCGCTGTTGATTGGCTTCACGGTTAGAAGCGTGCAGTGAAATTCCGGTTGATGCGGCATCCGAAATTATCGCAATTCGCTTTTTGCCTTGTTGAAACTGCGCCATCTCATACACGTTCACGTTCTGCATCGGAATTCCTTCTGGCGCGCGCTTACGGTATTCGACGCGACCGCTGCGGGGGTCGCGGATCAAGCGCCGTGTTCGCCCGGTGAGTTCCGCAATGTTGCTTTCTCCGAAGTGATTCACTAGCTGATCAAGCGGGTTCTCTGGCAGTTCAAGTGCCGACAGTCCGTCGATGAGCGATTGCTTCATCTCGATTGCTTGGCGGCTTTGTACGATGTTGCCGTCTGCGTCTCGTACCGGCTCCTGGATAGTCTTGCCAGTTATCGGGTCTGTCACGTCGCGATATAGCGTAGTCGGAAAACCACGGTCTACCATGTTGGCTATGACTTCACGCGGGCTGAAGTCGAGGTCTTCAAGCGTTCCGCCTGCTGCTTTGGCTCTTGCTACCTGCTCACGCGTTCTAGCCTCTCCGGTGCCAACAAGAGAAATGACAACCGACTTGCCTTCTCTAATCGCCTTCTCTGTCTCTTCGATCACAGTCGGCACTTTGAACGCAGAGATAACTTGTCGAAAGAATCTCTGATGGTCTCCCCAAAACTTGTTGAGCGCGTTAGCGCGTGCGCGTCGGCCTCCGTTCGTGATGCCAAGCGCCTCGCCGATGTTTTGCATCACTACCTGCCAAGCATCCGCAGCGCTGTTATACATCTTGCGTTGCTGTGGTGTCAGACGGTGTATGCGTTCGCCATACTCGACAGGTTTACCGGATCGCGGGCATTTGCCGAAGCTGATCGAAGCGGACGCATAAATCCCCATCGCCTTAAGGTCGCGGCTAATCATTTCCATAGCTCCTACTCCGCCCGCATCTATCTCGGTCAGGAATTGCCTAAAGCCGCCTGGGAACGAGGTTAGATCGCCCCAGAGCCCAAGCCTCGTCATATAAGCCATGTTGCGAACGTCGGTTGCTCCCGTGGCGCTGGAATAGACAATTCGATACTCGGGGGTTTTCTCGGAGTCTTGCAGGTCGATTACCGCCTGTCCGGTTTGGGTAGGTTCACCGCGACCGCCGGCCAGCGCATTCTTTGCTTTGTGCGCTTCATCAAAGATGACAACGGCGTCTGAGCCTAACCAGCGCTGTATCTGATCGAATCGGCGCGCGCCGTTCTTCGCTGCTGCTATAAGCGAAGAGTAAGAACTAAAGATGACGCCTTCGGGCAAAGTAATATCGTCGGCTGCCGCGTAGTCGTTGATGCGTGCGAGCGCTATGTTAGCGCCTAAGTCGTTAAAGGTCTCTCCTGGTGGATTCAAGCAAGTCATTGTTGACCGATAGCCAGATGGCGCGCCTTCGCTGTTGGTTGAAGTTGTCGAGGATGATACCGGCCAGAATGCGGCCTTTGCCTACTCCTGTACCATCGCCAACGTAGTAGCCCGCTCGTGAGCCATCGGGTAGTCGCTGCTCGTGTCGCTGTCCTGCATAGATGACACGCTCAAGCTGAATGTCGGACAAGCGGCCTTCGGATATGATCTCGCGCGAAAGGTGCGGCCTGTAAGTTATCTCTGGTGGTAGGACGGCAGCCATTGAGGCTGACTCGACAATAGGCGCGGGGTGAGGCTTGCCGCCTTTCACCCTGGCTGGAGTGTAAGGAACGAAGAGGGTCTTAACCGGCTCTGCGTTATCGCTCTCGTCGGCCTTGTCCGTCTCGCGCGTTGCTAGGTCTTTAAGTGACTCCCAGAGGCTTTCGAGGTTATCTCCTTCGCTCCAATTGATGTTGCTAAGCCGTTGCTCCCAATTGTCGCCCCGCGTCGGGCCTGTTTTTTCGATAACAAGAATTTGCAGACCGTAGCTTGTGCCGTACTTGCCATATTCATTACCGCTCAGATGGAAGTTGGCGCGGACGTTGTAGGTCGTGGCTAGTACCTTCCACCAATCGCTAAACGCCGGTCGGGTGAAGCCCATCGCTTCGCTTGCGACCGCAACGAGTCTGCCGCCTTGCTGCAATCGTCTGAGCGCGCTTTCAACGTGTCGAGCGCCGTAGATCATTCGGTTCGCGGTCACGCGTCCGCCTGTGGTGCTGAATGGCGGATTCATTAGAACGGCGGTGGGTCTTATCTCTGAGTCGAGCAGATCGTGAATGAATTCGGCATCTACGGCGTGTGTTTCAAATCCTAGTATCTGGTCGAGGAGCATGCGGCGGCGCGGGCCTATCTCGTTGCATACCACGCGAGCGCCGATAGCACGCGGCCATATCGCAAGGCTGCCTGTTCCTGCTGAGGGTTCTAGCACTATGTCACTTGGTGAAGCATTCAAGAGTCGAGCGGCGATATAAGAGAGTGCGGGCGGTGTTGAGAATTGCTGAAACTGTACCTGCTCGCGTGTGCGGTCTGATTGCCTGGGCAATCGCTCGGTGAGAGGTCGCAAGTTCTGACTGAGCGCGTCGCTTACATTCATTGTCATTAACTCGCTCGCCTTGGTTTCGAGTATCTTGTTGACAGCGGTTTCCGTCGCGTCGTAAGCATCCTTCGCGGTGTACGTGCCTCGTGCGCGGCTACCGCCATACGCTTTGTCGGCAATCTCTGTAAGCGTTCGGTTGTTGACTGACTCACCGGCGAGCAAACGTTGTCGAATCTCTTCGATCAATGTCTCTGTTCCTGGAAGCAGGTCACAATCGGGCGTGGCGGTTGCCGTTGGCGGTTGAGAAACAGCGGTGATAGATTCTTGTCTGAGCATCGATTTTCTCCCTGGTGGTTGAAGGTCGGTGTTTTGGGCTAGAGGCGTTGGCGCGCTTTCTAGCCCGTTTCAGTTTTAGTATTCGCTCGGCAAAAGCAGGGTTGTTACGCTGCGGTCGGCTTCCGTGATGACCCAAAGCTTTTCGCCATTGCGTGTGCGATAGACGCTGAAGATTCGGAAACCGGCTTTGACTGAGAAGTCATTCTCTGTGGCGTCTTCAGGACAGCACTCGCCCCAGTCTCCGCGCGAATGTCGGGCTAAAAACTCCAAGGGTGTCTGCGCTGAGCGTGTTAGAAGTTCCAACGCGCCGGGCGTGGCAACGAGTCTGCCTAGTGCGAACAAGGGTTGTTTGATCTGCGATTGAGTCACTGACATGAAATCTCCTTTCGAGGGTTTGTCTAACTGGTCTCCGTTGTTTGGGCGGAGTTGTCCGTTAAAAAAAGAGCTTTCTTAACTGCTTGTTCCCCTTAAAGGACAGAACCTGGCGGCGGGGCCTCGTGTGTCACCCGCAGGGCCGGAACGCAGTGGAGGACTCGCGTCGTAGTTTGCGCGAGTTGACACACGGGGTGCCGCAGGAAAGTCCGAAAAGGGGGAGCAAGCAAAAGAGAAGAAAGGAAGAAGTTCGTAAGGCCTCGGTTATTGTTGTGTTCGACTCGAATGCGCGAGGGTTCTTACAACTCTTGCGACACATAAAAATGCGTCAGCTCGGTGGAACATCTACTTTGTAAGAACAGAGAGGGATGGAGGCAACAAGATGAGCCGCAGCGTAGAAATTAGTCGAAAGAAATTAATTGAGAGCTACACGTTGCCTGCGCTACTATATTCTGATTTGTTCACCGCAGGGGGCGTGACATGGGTAAGAAAGTAGAAGGTGTTTGTAGAATATGCCAAAAGTACGGCAAGTTGTCTCGGGAGCATTTCCCACCCAAAGGAGCATACAACCGAGACAGCTTTAAGGTTCAGGGTATTAACCAGCACAAGCGCGTTGACGATATGCTAGTGTGGTATGAGACCCAGAAACACGGCGGGAATGCCCGCTACGCGACGTGCGAAGAATGCAATAACCTCACCGGCGATTGGTATGCGCGGGACTATATCAACTTTGTCAAGAAGATTCAGCCTTATGCTCGCCCGATGAACGTCGGACTTGGAGAGATAGACGTCTCAGATTTCTACCCCCTTCGTGTAGTTAAGCAGGTGTTGTGCAGCTTTCTTGTCGTCATCAATCCTAACGAGAAAGCCAAGCTTGATGCGGCGTGTGCGCCGTCTGCCAAAAGGGATGGAAATCTACCCCCACCTGAACTCTTTATGGATGTATCTATGGCCCACAACGCTCTACCGGAAATTCGCAGGTTGGTTCTTGACCGAGAGGCAACAGAACTTCCCGAGGGCGTGCGCCTGTATATGTATTTGATTGGTCAGCCGGCCGGAAGAACCTCCAGCATTGGTGTAATGGGAAGCAGAACTACCGGTAAGGTTGCTATCTTATCCGAGCTTGCATGGTGGCCTGTCGGATGGGCGCTGTTTTTTCACGGAGAACCGTCGGAACCTTTGCTAGATGTTACTGAGTGGGCAGACTTGGGATACAACACCGTGGTTTCTGCGACTCTTAGGCTACCCTGTCACTGGATAGAGGGAAAGTTTCCGTTAGACTTCAGAGATCCAAGGACTTTTGAGGAAGGCGTAGCTAAGCAACAAGCCGTCGTGGACGAACGAAAAGCCGCTTCAAGGTGACAAGGAAGTCTCTATGTCCTTAGCTGAGAATTTTGAAGTTGTCCGCCCCAGTATTGTTGCTCTTGGCTCTAGAATCTCAATATCAAAGCCGGGAAAAACACCACCGTTCCCCTTTTTGCTTGGAACCGGGTTCGTGGTTGATCCTCGCGGTATTGTTGTCACCAACAGACACGTGGCCGATGACCTTATGCAATTGCCAGTACACCCGAAGACTGGCGCCCACACCGCCTTCGCTATGCTTTCCAGTCCGGCCGTTCACGACGATGCGCACGGCCAAGTGCAAGGGCTGTTCTTCGTTGACATAAGAGATTACCGGGTACTAGATAGCTTCGCCTCAACGCAACAGTATTACGGCGAGCCTGTACCGGATATGGCATTTCTCCAGATTGATGCATGCGAACTCCCGGCCCTAGAATTGGCCACAAGAAAAAACACGTGGCAAATTGGAATGTCTATTGCCACAGCAGGGTTCCCGCTTGGCAACGATGCGCTTGTTGTCTATGGAAACATCAATCAGATTACTCCGCTTCTGCGTCACGGAATCATAAGCAGCTTGTATCCTTTTCCGTGTTCTGTTCCTCACGGATTCACTATTGATGTGATGATGCAAGGGGGCGGGAGCGGTTCACCGATATTCTTGCCAGATACCCCTACTGTTGTTGGACTACTCCACGGAGGATTCCCGGGCACCAACATAACCATAGCCTTACCTTCCCATCTTGTCAGACTTGGCTTGGCCGACTTACTTCAGAATTCTCCATTTCAGTTTTCTAAGGTTCCTACATATCAGGAATTGGCCGATGACTCTCAGAAGAACTATGATGGACTACACTTCGAACAGCTTGTGTCCGAATAGTCCTAGTCGTGATTTCCTTCAAAATTTGGCTGCCAGGGGAGCGCTCGGACGAAGGTTTGCAAGGCGACTGCCGAACCGCTGAAAGAATCGAGCATGTAGGGTATGTATTTAGTGCGGGAGTCTAAGAAGCGAGCCAAAAGCACTCAGTAATACTGCTTGATATAACCGTAGGCTTTATCAAAAAGCTCCTGATCGGTGTGCAACTTGTACTTGAGTAATGCACGGCGAAGCTCCCGCTGCACCAGCCGTTCACCCTGGCTAGTCTGCTGCCAATCAGGGAAGCGAACCGTCCTCACGATCTCGTCGATGTCGGCGACAATCCGCTCAACGATAATGTGCGTGTTGTTGCTCTTGGCCTCGTTGAACAGTTCAGTGAGCGCCTCCTTGGCCCGGTCGCGTTCCTCGGCTGGATCAACCTGCTTCTCGCTTTCGAGGACCTCCGCGGCCAACTCAAGGATTTCCTTCAGGAACTGCAAGCTGTTTAGGAATCCTTCCTCGTGACGCTGCTTGATTCGTTCCAACCGTTCGCCGAGCGCGACGAATATCGGATTGCCAAGGTGGCGACGCAGTCTGGCGACCAGCATGATTTCGATCTCGCGGCTCTTCTTCTCAGGATCATCGGACTGAAGAATACTCTCAAGCATCTGTGCATCCATCACCAGCGTCTCTACGTCGTCCCGGACCGATTCAACATGCACGTTCTGGTTGATGAGTTCGACCGTCTTCGCGCCGAGTGCGTGCCAGAGCAGCTTGCCGTTGCCGCTCGGTGGCTTCACTGACTCATACACCAGGGTGAGCCATCTGTAGTCCGTCTCGTAAGGACTCAGGCACGGGTCTGGTGAGAGTGCTTCCCAAATTGTGCCCAGAACCGAGTACTCGGCCGCGAATTTGTCGCGCACCTCATTGTTGGGTAGACACTCCTGTGCGGCCATCAGACCCTCATAACCGCCAACCGTTCGGTCGACGCCGGTGAAGAAGGCGACGCATTTCTGTACCTGGACAGGCAGCGCCTTCCGCAACTCGTCGATATTCGACACTACCTGCTGAACCGCTTTCTCGTCGAAGTTCAACGCGCGCGCTACATCGTCGAAGATGCCGATGTAATCAACGATCAGGCCGTGTGTCTTCTCCTGGCCAAAAGTTCGGTTGGTTCGACAGATCGCCTGCAGAAGGTTGTGGTCCTTCATCGGCTTATCGAGATACATCACCTGCAGAATGGGTGCGTCGAAGCCGGTCAGGAGTTTCGATGTGACAATGACGAAGTTGAGCGGGTCAGCGGGATCGCGAAAGCGGTCGAGCAGTTTCTCCTCTTCGTCCTTATCGCGCACGTGCTGTTTCCACTCAGGCGGATCGCCGGTAGCGGTGGTCATCACTATTGCGCTGGCCTCCGGCCCGATCAACTCATCCATCACTTGCTTGTAGAGGACACAGCACTCACGATCGAAGGTGACTACCTGCGCTTTGAAACCGTTCGGCTCCACTTTCGTCTGATAGTGGTTAACGATGTGGTTGACGACTGCGTGAACGCGCTCGGAGTTCTTCACCAACACCGCCATCTTCGCTGCGCGTTTGGCCAGGTCATCGCGGTCCTGCTCGCTCAGTTTGCCGGTGATCTCAGCATAGGCCTCATCGATTGCCGCCTTATTGATCTTCAGCTTTATCTCCGGCGCCTCGAAATGAAGCGGCAGCGTAGCCTTGTCACGGATTGAGTCTTGAAACGAATAGCGACTCAGGTAGCCCTTCT
The DNA here is from genome assembly GCA_038040455.1 of Acidobacteriota bacterium. Lineage (GTDB taxonomy): Bacteria > Acidobacteriota > Blastocatellia > UBA7656 > UBA7656 > Onstottus_A. The sequence goes on along the minus strand of JBBPIH010000005.1, from coordinate 105,388 downwards.
CGTCCTCATCCGCTCCAAAGGCCCAGAACGTGTTTCGATCGGCTCGGTTGATGGGAGTGCCGGTCATGCCGAAAAGGAAAGCATTCGGCAATGCCTCGCGCATGTTGCGTCCGAGGTCGCCCTCCTGAGTGCGGTGCGCTTCATCAACCATCACGATTATGTTTGTGCGTTCGTTTAGCTTGCCGCCGGCCTCGGCAAACTTGTGAATCGTGGTAATGAGCACCTTGCGCACGTCCTGCCCTAGAAGCGTCTGCAACTCCTGACGCGTGCTAACGCCGACCATGTTCGGCACGTCGGCGGCGTTGAAGGTGGCGGTTATCTGTGTGTCGAGGTCGATGCGATCCACTACGATGATCACCGTGGGATTGCCAAGCTTCGGATGGAGTCGGAGCTTCTGCGCCGCGAAGACCATCAGCAGCGATTTGCCGCTGCCCTGGAAATGCCAGATCAAACCCTTCTTCGGATGACCCTTCACAACTCGGTCAACGATCTGGTTGGTGGTGATGTATTGCTGGTAACGGCAGATGATCTTGATCCGCCGGTGCTTCTTGTCCGTGGCGAAGAGCGTGAAGTTTTGAAGGATGTCCAGCACCACGTCGGGACGGAGCATGCTCGTCACCGTGGCTTGCACGTGATGCAGTTCGCCTTCGTCTTGATTGTCGTCGTCGCGCCAGGGACCCCACATGTCGATAGGCATGCGGATCGAGCCGTAGCGGTAGAAGCGCCCCTCGGTGGCGAATGAGAATACGTTCGGCACAAACATCGCCGGCACTTCTCTCTCGTAAATCTGATTAATCTGGAACGCACCGTCGAACCACGTGACCGCGCTGCGCGTCGGCGTCTTGGCCTCGCCGATAACGATCGGCAGTCCGTTGACGACGAAGACTATGTCGAAGCGCTTCTCAACCGAGCCAGTTTGATAGGTCCACTGATTGGTGACGGTGAGGCGGTTGCCGGCAGATTGAGCGTCGTCAACAAGACGCACAGGGACGTGCTCGCCGTTCGCGCCAAAAGGCATGGTCTTTTCGCCGCGCAACCAAGCCATGAAGTTTTCATTCGCCCGCACGAGTCCGTCGGTGTTGACGGAGAGGATGCAAGCGCGCAGGTTGTAGATGACTTCATCGGCGCGATCGGGCTGCGCAGCGATTTCCGGGTTGAGCTTGAGCAACGCATCGCGCACCCACGACTCGACCATCACGTCGGCGCTTTGGCGAGGGATCTGTGCGTGGGGAACATATTCCCAGCGAGCCGGACGCAACTCCTCGCCGCGCGAAGGGCCCCAACCCGGCGCCGCTTCTTCATACGCACCCGTTCGCTTCGCACCACCGACACTTGCGACGGCGTCGAGAATCATCTGCTCGACAGTATTGGACTCGTTGAAAGCACTCATGTATTGATCGTAGTCTCGCGTAACCTTCGCACCTTGCGCAAATGATCTGCAATGCCGACTTTCAAACTCTGCATCTGGGCAAACTCCTCCGCAATCCTCTTTTGCTCCACCTTCGGAGGAACCGGCATTGACAGGCTTCCAAACCGCTCAGCACCGAGATGGGCCATCGAAGTCGTTTGGCTGGAAATGGCAGCGAAGATTCCAAAATGGAAGCAGTATTGGAAGAACGTGAATGCGTATTCGGTCAGCACAGGATCGCCCGCGCGGTAACGAATCAGAGTATTCTGAAAGCAGCACTCCTCAATACCCCCATCGTAGATGGCGCATCTTCCCACTAGTTCGCGGCTTTGCCCTTCGTTGAGTAGAATGTCACCCGCGCGAAGGCGATAGGTTTCAAAGTCGCCATAGTCGAAGTCCATCCGCAATACATCGCTGTAATCTAGGAAGCCGTCGAACACGTTCGCCACTCTCAAATACGGCTTCGTTGAGATGCCAGTTTGGTACTTAGGAGCGCGTTGTCTTCCGAGCTGAACCAAGCCAGTTTCACGCACCGGGAGAGTTGTGTGCGTGTTATGGTGAGCGAACGTGGAATGCAGATGCGCCTTCCGCAGCTTCGCTGCGCTTTCAGCCATAGCCTCAAACCGACAATGAACGTCATCCACCGCCCACAAGATTTCTGCAATGCGCCGCTGCTGGTCGAGCGGCGGAAGGTCGAACTCCTCAACCTTGAGCGTCTTCCAGTTGATGGTAGGCGAGAGCGAACCGACGGAGATTTCGACAGCTCGATTCATGAACTTGTCGCTCATCATCAAGAACGGCAAAAACTCTGGAAGGACCAAATCCTGTTTCGCCCGCACGACCATCGCGTGCGCTGAGCAAATCCCATCTGTCTCCGCGACCGCGAGCTTTCGTTGATAAGCCCTGCGCCGTCCGAAGATGATGTCGCCTTTGCGAAAGCGAAGCTTGGTGCCGATGACATCGCTGCCCTTGCCCGAGCGGCGAATGTGTAGGCTGCCAGAGTCGAGATGCTCCAGGCCGACGTAGTTGTCATCCGCTGCGTCTGCAGGCTCAACTCGTTCATTGACGCTCTCGGCAAACGAAGCGAACGGAAGTCGGGTCCATTCGCTTCGTTTAAGCCAACTCGGAAATTGCTTAGCGATTGACGGTATCAGTGGCAGTTCGGCAGCAGCGAGTCCTTGTCCAATGACATTAGTCAACGCTTCACGAACTTCGGACGCCGAACTTATCCAGGAGGAAAGAGCTTGGGCAACGTCGATGTTACCGACGATGTTCCTCCCGTCAGTAGTTTCGGTCGAGGCTACATAAAGCGGTAAGTTGAGATTCCAGTCCTTCGCCCGGACTTCATCAAGCGTCGTCACGTGAGTGAGGCCGGCTTCATCCTTGAACTCGCGATAGGCCCCGACGACGCGTTCAATGTGGTCGTCTGTGAGGAAGCTTTGCGCGCGTTCGCGGGTGACTTCATTGATGGCGTTGATGAAGAGGATTTTGCGGCGGCGGGCCTTAGCCTTGTTCGTGCGACAAATGACGACGCAAGCTTCCATCGGCGAGTTGTAAAAAAGGTTTGGGCCGAGCCCGATGACGCACTCAATAAGGTCGGCTTCGATGAGCTTGCGCCGCATCTCCGCCTCCTCCTGACGGAAGAGCACCCCGTGCGGAAAGAGGATCGCGCACCGACCGGTCTTCGTCGCGAGGCTGCACAGGATGTGTTGCCAGAAGGCGTAGTCCGCGCGGCCCTGTGGAGGTGTGCCGTATAAGTTGCGTCCCCACGGGTCAGAGGCGAAAGCATCGCGGTCCCACTGCTTGATCGAATAGGGTGGATTGGCCAGCACGACATCGAAGAGCATGAGTTGATCGCCCTGAACGAGCTTCGGCTCGGACAGCGTGTCGCCGCGCACGATCTGAAAGTCCTCGATACCGTGAAGGAAGCAGTTCATCCGCGCGATCGAAGAGGTCATGAGGTTCCGCTCTTGACCATATAGGCGGACGTTGCGCCACTCCTTGCCTTGGCTACGAAGGTGGGTGATGCAAGAGAGCAACATGCCACCCGAGCCGCACGTCGGGTCGTAGATCGATTCGCCCGGCTGCGGCTCGAGCATCTCGGTCATAAGATGGACGATAGTCCGATTTGTATAGAACTCGGCGGCGGTGTGCCCGGAGTCGTCCGCGAATTTCTTGATCAGGTATTCGTAGCCATTGCCCAGTTCGTCCTCGGGAAGATTGGCCAGAGTAAGTTCGAGCGCGCTGAAGTGTTCAACGAGATCGCGCAGCATCGCATCCGATAAACGATCCTTGTTAGTCCACTGCGCATCACCGAAAATGCCGTAGAGTTTGTCTGGGTTCGCGGTCTCGATCGCGCGCATAGCGGACTGTAGCGCGCGGCCGACATTTGTTGCGGCCTGGCGCACCTCGCGCCAGTGAGCCTCAGGTGGAATCTGGAAGCGATGATTCTCGGGGAAGAGTGCAAACTGCTGATCGCCGCCGGACTCGCTTAGCGCGATCTGAGTTTCTTCGTCGAAGACATCGCAGAGACGTTTGTAAAAGAGCAAAGGGAAGATGAACTGCTTGTAATCGCCCGCGTCGATAGTCCCGCGAAGGAGCGTTGCCGCGCCCCAGAGATAGGATTCGAGTTGTTGTTGAGAGATCCTCATGGGCGAAGTAAGCGTTTCTTCTTAGCCAGAATCAGATAGGCAAAGGGTGACTTCAAAGCGGCACTTCGACGCTCTATCCGCTCTTTGAAATAGTTTACGGCCACCTCAATAAAGCCGCCCGCGATCGCGCACTTTAGAATGGCGAGGGCTGGAACCTGAGAATTGTATGCGACGTTCGTCATCAGGGCAGTCCCGGAAACCAGAATCGTGGGGGAGCCTGCCTTCAGCAGGGAACTAATGGAACCGAGAAGTGTGCCAATTCTTGATCCCTTGAGGGCCTTATTGATAACTAGACATTCCCTTTCAATTTTTTCGCTCGCTTTTGTCACTGTGTCTCTAATCTGTTTGTCATCTTTCGCGCTCGCAAGATCGGACTCTACCTTGTCCATCTCCTGCCGAAAGTCGAGAAGCTCCCCTCGGTACTTGTCACGAAACCGAAGTAATTTATCTATGGAAACGCTCGTCTCCGGCTGAGGCAGAACGTCTAAGAGGCGCGTGGAGATACCCAAGGACGCTCCAGCGCCCGATGTCCCTCCGAAGGTCTTAATGATCCAGTCAGGTCGATCAGTGCTTGGTATCGTCAATGATCTTTCATTCTGCGCGAGATAGTCTGCGAGCAGCGCCATATAGATGTCTGCCACAGCCGGTTCAAAATAGAAGCAAAAATGATCCTGCCGGGTCTTCTTTCGCCTTTCTACGACACCACGTTCTTCTAGGGCGTAGGAAAGTTCCATCGTCAGCTTTTGTTGAAAGATAGGTTCTGTGCAGCGAAGCGTTTTCCGTTCCCGGTTCTTCAGGAAGGCATCTACATTTTCAAGAACGTCGGTCTTCAACCGCTGCATCTTCTCTTCGTCGCGGACGAGACCGTCTGGATTGATCGGTCGAAAGATTCCTCTTGCGTGCAGGTCCCTGATCTCGGAGCTATACCGCTGAATTGCGTCCTCGTCTCGCATGTCATCGTAGCTTCTCGGCACGACAGCTGCGACTTGATCCCAATAGAGGAGCGCCGATCGTAGCCATTGCCCGCTCGTTGGAATCTCGATATACGGATAGTAGAGTAGTGTTCGGCTCATCTTCATAAATTATCCTCTCCCAGTTCAATCCGTGGCTTCCACTCAAACTCGCGTTGGAAATCAGGGATAACAAAGCGACCGTCGCGGAGATAATTCACGGGCGTGTTGAGGCTGACGTGATCAGGCTTTTGAAGATCTTTCATTTAAGCAATCCCTCCCGCTTGAGCAGAGTAACGAGTCTATCCTCGGCTGCAAATACCCCTTCCGCGCTGATACGTAGTCGCTTCAACGCCTCATCAACCGACAGCACTTCTTGCTCGTTCTTCGGCTCGACGTAGCGCGGGATGTTCAAGTTGTAATCATTGGCGGCGATATCGTCGAGAGCGACCACGCGAGCGATGCCGTCAACATCCTCGAAATCGCGGTACCTGGTGTGAATGCGCTGGACGTGCTGAGGAAGCAGCTCGTTCTGGGCACGCCCGGTCTTGAACTCCTTCGAAGCGTCCAGAATTAGAACCTTCTTCTTCCGATCCTTTGCCTTGCGCTGGCGGAATACGAGGATACACGCGGCGAGGCTGGCGCCGTAAAAGAGATTCGGGCCGAGGCCGATGACGGCTTCGAGCAGATCCATGTTAAGAATCTTTTTCCGCATCTCACCCTCCTTGCCCATACGGAAGAGCGCACCGTGCGGCAAAACTACAGCCATGCGCCCGTTAGCGGGCGCCATTGATTTGATCATGTGCTGCACCCAGGCGTAGTCACCACTCTTGGCCGGCGGCATACCTGCAAAGTTGCGACCGTAGGGATCGCTTGCCCAGACTTCCTCGCCCCACTTCTCCAGTGAGAATGGTGGATTGGCGATCACGCAGTCGAACGTCGCTAGGTTATCACCAGAGAAGAACGCCGGGTCGCGCAGCGTATCACCGCGGACGATCTGGAAGTCAGCCGCGCCATGCATGAACAGGTTCATTCGAGCTATGCCTGATGTGGTTAGGTTCTTCTCCTGCCCGAACAGCTTGCCCCAGAGCGTGCGATCGTCGCCGTGGTTTTTGCGGACGTGGTGTACAGCCTCCAAAAGCATGCCGCCAGTACCGCACGCTGGATCATAGATGGACTCGCCTTCACGCGGATCAAGAATGCTTACCATCAGCCGCACAATAGATCGGGGGGTGTAGAACTCGCCCGCTTTTTTGTTCGTCAGATCGGCAAACTTCTTGATGAGGTATTCATAGGACTGCCCCAGGATGTCCGCTTGCGCAACCTGATTGCCGAGCCCAATCCGCGAGAAGTGTTCGATCAGATCGCGCAGCAAAGCATCGGACAGACGGTCTTTGTTCGTCCACTGTGCGTCACCGAATATACCGTAGAGCGTTTCCGGATTCGCCTTCTCGATGCCACGCAGGGCCTTTTGCAATGCCTGACCGACATTCGTTGTCACAGCCCTAACGTCTCGCCAGTGACAATCCTCCGGAACCTGAAAGCGATAGTTCTGCGGAAATCGGGCGTACTCCTCATCGCCACTCGACTCCGACAGAGCTGCGTTGTACTCGTCATCATGAACATCGGAGATGCGCTTGAAAAAGAGTAGAGGAAAGACGTAGGTCTTAAAGTCTGCGGCGTCGACGGGACCTCGAAGGATGTTTGCGGCTTCCCATAGGTGAGATTCGAGTTGTTTTAGCCTAAGACTCGCCTCTGGGTTCATGGGTTCCTAGTAAGTTAGACGGAGCGTTTCTAATTCTGCGCTCCTAACAAGAAGCGAACTGGCGGGCAGCCCACTTGAACAAGCTTTCGAGAACCGCTAGCTATTCTAGGTGTGCTGTGAAACACGGTCAACGCAGCGATTGGCGACAGAGCCGCACAGCCCAGTTCTCTAGCAGGTCGGAGTGATACAATGGCCGTGCGGAGCCGTGCCTTTTGACTACCGGCTTCTGTTCCGTTGAGTTTTCCTGTCAGCTTTCGCGCGACCATCTAATGGGGACCGCCCATTGCAGTCAATAACTATTAAGTTCCGAATTCCGCGAAACTCGCACCATACGACATCAAGGGCCGCTTTAGGATCAATGGTTCCGGCTCCTTGCAGGCAGACAACCTCAATATTTTATTACGACGTACAGGAAGTAAGGCGACTTTCGACCGATACCACCGCCACCGCCGGCGACAAGGTTATCGCAGAAATCCCAGTTGTGATGGATAAGTTCAGATTCCAACTCTGACACACAGGCTATGGAGGAAGATCTATATAGAACTAGCATTTCGTCATATGCCCTAGCGTACGCCTGTCTATATCGCCGTTCGGGATTGTTAGTGATTCCGAGCTTGAATTTTCGGACTGATCCATGCCGGGTGAATGAACTTATTCTACGCCGCAGGCTTGACAGAACCTCTTGAGGTCTTCCTGCATCAAGATCATAAAAGAGACTCATATGACATCTCCGTTTCAGATGGTATATTCAACAGCGAACCTGATTCCTACATCTCTTATTAGGATCATCTAACACGAGCGAAACGAGCTCGGCTTCGAATGCGTTTCGCATGACGACTTCAAAACGTCCTACGGAGGCGCGGTGCCCTAAGGACCGTGGTGTTTTGTGAGAGTCAACTCTCATTTCTTACCGCCGGCATAGGAGTTAAAGAGCTCATACGTGTACTGTCGAAAGAATTTCAGGTATCTGTATACGAGGAATATCGACGCGATGAGCGCCGCTCCTCCATACTGTAATGCTGCGGGGTTGCTCGAGTGACGCCCCTTGATGAGCATGGGCACTCCTACGATAAGACATGTGAAGGCCAAGTTTCTTGCGAAGCCGTACTGGTTAAGGAATGAGTCAAGCCTCCCCATGAGCTTCTCGTCCTGGCGGGTAGCGTCGTGAAACCGAATATGAAGGAAGAGGGCCTCGCCACTGGCAGCGACGCCTTCGGATTTGGCTCGTTCGATCACACGGCCTCTCGTGGTTGCTGGCAACGGCGTATAGTACCCTGGGAAGAAATACCTCAGAGCAGATGGCCGATTCCCAAGTAAGATAGTGTGTGGTCGTCCTAGGACGCGGCCTACAAACAAGTCCTCCAACAAGCCTTTGGACGGCGAGGCGAGTATTTGACCCGCCACGTAAACAGTTAGAATGAGGAGCGCTCCTTCGGTAACAGTGAGATTCCTGCCGGTGACTTGGGGAAATCCAAGGACTTGCTGCATCCCAGCCATGAATAGCAAGCCAGAGGCGAGGTAACCAAAGAAATCATAGCTCATAAATGGCACGCGATTCATACTTGCCTCACAAGTCCCTAACTCAGCATACGGGAGCGCACTTGATCCGATGCGGCTCCCTCAAAGCTAGCAAGCGCCAGACGATAGTCATCGGGCGTTCGGATCAGCACAACCGATGGTGTCAGGCGCGAGACCTCGATCGCACACGCTGTTTCATAGTCCCGCGCTGAAGGATCGGAGGCGCTGAGATGACTGTGCCACGTACCAAGGCTGTAAAGCGTGTTGTTGGATGACTCACAATAGCTGTGTAGAGCTTTACGCACGCCATGCGTACCGAGCACAAATTCAGTCGGCGATCGTTTGCTGTCGTCAGGAGCGGTCAGCAGATCCACTACGTAGAACGTCTGCGTAGTCTCCGAAAACCGACCCAAGAGGATACCGCCAGTTTCCGAGTTCGGCCATCTCGATATCTCTGTAAGGATCCGTTGATGTACTGACTGAGCGATATGGACTACTAGCGGGCTCCTTCCACGCTTGTCGCGTACGAGCTGGCTGGGTTCAAAGTCGAACTGGTTCCAGGATATCCCCATTTCATCTTTGCCTAAGCGACCCACTAAAACGAGCCCCGTGCGAGGCAATCCGTTAGCCCGATATGAGCGTATCGCCTCGCCATCGAGGCCGCGAACATAGATACGCGGCCATCTGGAATCTGCATAGTTGGAGATCCACAACCCTGCCCAATCTCTATGCGTTGCACAGAGTCGATCTGTTCAAAAAGCAACGAACGAAGCCCTTCGTCCTCCAACGCAAGTTGATAAAACGCCGAGATCAAGTCACCGCAGTTAGGATGGCGATGTGGGCCTTCAATGAGAATTACCCCAATTCTCGCTGACGAGAACAATGAGGCCTCAAGCACGCGCAATGTGAGTTTACTTGATGATGCCAGCGCCTCCCTGACCGCCAATGAGGCAGTGCAGTTCACGACCGCCCAGGATTTTCTAGGGAGGCACTCTTTTGTCCGAATCTCATTCTGCAGTATGTCTCGAACGTCCTCAAAGTGCGGTTCACATTTTTGGTCAAGTCCGGTAATCACTCCCGCAAGGGCATGCGCCTTGCCTTGAAGCCAGCCTGCACGCAGGAGATCTTGTGTAGGGTAGAGGCCGTGTCGCGCAATGTTGTGTGGACTCAAGTAACCGCTGTCGATTAGCTTCGAGGGTGAGTCGCCGGAGCGAGCCAAGTGAAGCGCAATCTTCGATCCGATGCTCCCCGCCCCGATTTGAACCCAAACAGGTTTTTCGTCCGACTGGTTGGCGCCCGCCATTCTTCGAAGCAGCGGGACTGATATGGCATCGCGGAGTCCAGCGGGTCGAACCTGCGCGTCGCTGTCTCTACCAAGCGAAGCCACCGAATCTATCTCCAGCACATACGGGCAGAGTTCGAGTGGACTCTCGGATCCAATCAAGTGGAAAGGTCTTCGCGCGCAGAGAACGATTGCGATAGGAAAGGCGAAACCATCCACGACTCCCGACAAAGTACTAGCCAGCCAGTTCAAGCCACTTCTGAGAGAGTGATCGCAACCGTATTCCGCTGCTCGCCTCCTGAGCGTCTCTTGGTCAATGACCGTTTCTGGGTGGTAGTGATCCGCAATATGTGGCCTGCCATCGGCTCTTTTGCCCGGCCAAACAAAGAGCGCGACAGAGGACCCAAATTCAATCGGAGGTTTACCAAATAACCCCTTACGAAAAATGCTGCTCAACACGGAACGATTAAGTACAACCCGATCTCCTATTGTTCCCAAGACCCCGGAACGAAGCCCTGGGTCACGCGATGCGGTCGAAAGGCGGTGATATTCAAAACGAAATAGTTGCTGCCCGCCATTCCGATTAACCCTGGACCGCAGAACGTCCGCGTTCATCACAACTATGTCGCTCAGGCTGTCGCGCCTGACAGGTTCCCATCCCTGCTTCGGATCAATGAGGCGTTTCAAGGCCGCGTTATGAAGCCAGAAAACAAGTTGATTTAAGAGGGCTGCGATACCCGCACGTTGAAGGAGTTCATCTAGATTGCCGTCGTAGATACAAGGTACCGGGGCCTCATCGAGTGCACCCGGAATGACGTGTGCAAGCGAGCGATCGAAATCCTTGCGCAGTTTGATTTGCGGTGCGTGCAACGGAAAACTAACGGGAAAGGTAAAGCTAGCAGGCTCGACTGCTAACACCCCGTTCGGACTTTTGCCAACCGCCAGCCATCTCGAAGGAAGATCCAGAGAGATATCGACGCTGACATCAACCTCGCCAGTCCTCACGTTGCGGATTGGCTCTCCAAGAAGCCGCACGTTAGGGTGTTGCGCCATCAGCCGAAGAGCCTGGCCTACCACGAGTGGTATCGCTGTCATTTCTTCATCGACCGTATAGTGATCAGCCGTGCGAAAGAGGTTGGCCTCCAATCGCTCCTGATCCTATTATGACAGGAGCTCTCATCGCTCTCGTCACCAGTCGAGGGCCATCTTCTGTTATGGTGAACTCCATTGGCTCAGGATCACTCTCAGATGGATATTCCCCGACGCATCGGAAGGAACCCTTCACCTTCTTGGCGATATCTTCATATTCCCTTCTTGCACGGGTGGAAGGCGGATCACAGCCATCGTCTTTGATCGGCTTGCTACTTGCAATTAGGAACGCTCCATCTAATGCTTGACTGAGCGCATTTCGTGCGTCTTGACTGACCATTGCCTGCTCTCCCAAATCGCGCCAGCTGTCCCAAGATAAGGCGTGCCAGGAACAATGATGCGCCGTCAAGAGCATGTCATACTGGAGAGCCTCTGGAGTCTTTGCATGTTTCTTCCAAAGGCGTTCCCAGATCCCGACCTCAGCATCACCACCGGTTAAGAAGAAGTAAGTACTCTCTTGGTCGCCGGAAACAAAGCCAATTCTCAGAATCACGCTGGACTCGTTCTTCGATAGCGCGTCTTCCTCGGACTCATCATCGCTGATGGGAAGGGGGGCCAGGAGAGTAATATTCATAGTGGAGTCATACTCACCGTTTATTGAATGGATCGCCCCGTCCACCTTCACGAGGATTGCACTGAGGTCATCGGTCTTTCCGTCTACATCTTCGCCCAGTATGAGAATCCGGTCTCCCTCTGCGAGACTGCCGGTGTCACGGAACTTCTTGACCCGGCGCCTAGCTTCAGTTTGCAGAGCCTTTGCATCGTCGCAGAGAATGTGAGTTTTTGTCGCTCGACGAAACACGATTGGAGAAGACCACAACTCTCGAATCAGTATTTTGTCGGTGTCATGCTGGGGAAAGTCTTCGGGTGGCCCCAGATGAAAGTGTTCAACCAGTCTCCGGCAGTGATCGGCATCTGGATGACTTAACAAGAAGGCATCCACATACAGCCTACCCTTTTCATCTCGGCTTAGGCGCTTGCGAAGTTCCGTAGCTACATCTGGCGTGTCGTCGTCTGGATCGTCAGCTGCGCCGCGAATATTCACGTCGATCAGAAGTGTGTGTCCACTCGCAAACCTCACTAGCGTCGTGTCGCCATTTCCTACGGGGAAGAAAGATACGGTCGCCGTCATTGTTACCTCCATTTGAGACTAGAATTGGCTCTGAATAACTCTTCCAGACCGGGCTCAAGCAGGGCTGAGCTATTGTTCAGCACGCGCGGTCGAAGCTTGGATTCGAAAGCAGCAAAGGAGCACGACAATGAGTCCGGTCGCTATCGCGTTCGATTGTTCTTTTAGCATTTCAACCTGCATACATTCCGTCCAAGATTTCCAAGTAACATTTCAGAGCAGAGCGTCAGTTTCCCGAGCCCCTCCCGCACTGCAGGCGCCAGTCGAGATAGAGTAGCGCGCCCCAGGTCATCATAAGGGTCACAATGGACAAGTACGGTCCTAGTTGGTAGGAATTGAGGAAAAAGTTTTATGACCGATCTCGGAAACGGTCGAGCCCTCTTCGGAGCACATTCGACAATTCGATCCGGAGTGCTCGTGGCGAGAGGACTTCAACGTCTGGAGCCCAACTTAATATGAACCTAACCAAGCCGCGCCCGCTAGCCACGCGCAGCTCGATAGTAGTCGTCTCGTCCGACCTGGAAGTGCGCGGTGTCTTTTGGATCAGACGCTGTGAGCGGTGGAAAGTGCGCTCAGCGAAGACGCGCGCCGTGACGCCGTGCGCGCGGAGTCGAACAGTAATCGGGTCGCCGTGGAAACCGTTGAAGCAGTTCTTTGCGAGGAACTCGCGTAGATCAAAGTCTGAGGGACGAGTGAAGTGAGTACTTGTGTCGGTGAGCTTGCGGATGTGATCCACGGAGAAGTTGGCAATCATCCTGCGCTTATGATCGTAGCCAATCATTTTGATGGTGGCACCGTCAGGATCGAAGTAGACAGCATAGGGATCAACAAACCGATTTGCGAGCGTGTCTTTTGTCAACGAATAGTATTTTAACTGAACTCGCTGACACCCGATCGCGGCCGTTGTGAGACGATCAATTGTCTCAGCGTGTCTTGAAAAGTCCTTCGCAGGAACTGCTGCTGTACCCAGCACATCACGAATGGCATCTGGTTTTGCCTGTAGCGACGGATCTAGCGCGGATCTAACCTTAGTCAATAATGATCGAGCGTGTATCGCAAAAGGGGATTTCAGTTCAGTCAACCCAGTTGCTGCGATAGACTCTTGCGCCAGTAGGAGCGTTGCAAGTTCAGCGGCCGTGAAAGTTGGTGGGCGAAAGCCCCTGCCTCTCTTGAACCCGTAGACTATCTCTCGTCCTCGGCGCTCATCAACGATAGGATGAACAAGACTTAACTCCGTGAGATCGCGTCCGATTGTCTTCGGGCTTACCTTATAGTGGCGTGCTAACTCGCGAAGGGTCCATTGCCGTTCGCTCAGTAGGTAAGGCATGTCTGCCAAACGGTGCCTGAGGTCTCCTCGATATGACATAAATAGCAGTATTCCTCTAAGGCGATGTAATCGTGGGTTCCAATAAGGAGTTATTGCTACCCTTCTAGGCCACAATATCTAACTCCTCCCTCGGGGGAAACGGTTTTCCAATCTGTCGCTTCTCTTCTTTTGAGAGCTCGACCATACGCCTGCCCTAATCCATAACCCCGGCGTTCCAACAGCATATCGACCAGCGTTTGAAAGCGGCCACGGCATCGAATATAGACCCTTACAAGAGAACACTCAACATTCCCGGTCAGTGGTCAAGTAACTTGCCCTCCGGTAGGAAGAGATCTATATTCTGGGTTTATGAGCTACCTTTGTAACAGCTTTCGAGAGATGCGTTATTTTGGCTGCCCTTTCTGCGGCAGCGAAAATATCTACGAGTTTCACCCGTTGCGTCTCTGCAATTATTGTCAACGACATTGGTCGCAAGGTGACCTCCCCTTTTTCCTGCCTGGACAAATCTTAGTTAGGGCGATGATCGGTGCCCCAGGATTCCACTATGGAGTCTACCTTGGTTGTAGCGGAACAGTTTTCCATAGTACCCCGGATCGTGGTGCTCATTTCAGTGATCTAGAGGATTTTGCACGGTGTAGGACGGTGTGGGCGTATGGCGAGGCTGCAAGCTGCGCGAGCGACGTGGCGGAAATCTGGGAACGAGCACGAATGAAAGAGGGAACATCTTGGACGGCCGGCGAGAATTGCGAGGATGTCGCGTTCTATGTCCGCGCTGGAATTGCAAACAGCCCCACTCGGAACTTCTTGGTAGGTGGACTAGTCTGCACAGCGTTGCTGGTCGCGATAGATAGGATGAGTCAAGCGGATTAGCCTCTCGGTTGTGTCGCTCAAAGTGACGCCGATTTGGGCTCGGTTCGAAGACCTAGGGCAACGCTTCCTCCGCCAACACTACCTTGCAAGCGCGGTAGCAAATTCGAAGACTTGACTCGGGCGCAATCTAACAATGCTATTGGAATTACCTTATGGCTGGTGAGGAGTGGGCGCGGCGGATTCTGGAGAAACACCTGGGGCGTACCATATCTATCAATGACGACGGCAGTGCTCCAGGAATGTATGACCTTCGCGTTGGGCAAGCTGAAGCACCGGAGGTGGCTATTGAATGTGTCGGTGCGGTCGATTCAACCTTTACCGAAACCTGGAATGTAGGTCCAGCCAAGGGACCGCTTGCACTCGCATGCGCGGGCGACTGGACGGTTGAGATTGCCGCAACGGCTCGCGTCAAAGCAGTGAGAGAGCACCTGGAACGACTCCTCAAAGAGCTGGAGGACCGAGGTATCCACAACGTGAATGTGGATTATTGGCTTAAGCGGGGTGCCCCGACACTGTTCGATGAACTTGAGTCACTCGGAATTAGGCATGCCTCGTGCTACCGCGTATTCGGTACTGGGAAGGTCCACCTTAGCATGCCAGGACGGGGCGGTGCGGTCGATGACAAGGGAAGCGAGGTACCGAAATGGTTAGGCGACTTCCTCCGCGATCCCGCTCGCTCCGACGTGCTTTCAAAACTCCAACGATCTGGAGCAAAGGATCGCCACGCGTTTGTGATCGTGAGTCTTTGTGGCGTCCCCTGGCCAGTGGAATCCTACCTGATGGGTGCGCTTGACTATCTTCCAATTCAAGCGCCACGCTTGCCGCCCCCAGTTACGGCAGCATGGGTTATCTCTGGGTTCGGCCAGAGAGGACTATACTGGGATGGCATTACTTGGCAAATCGTCAAAGCCAGTGGCGACGGCATTGACGATCAGCCGCCGAACTAGCCGTTGCACCAGAACCGGAGTTTGTGCATCCGTAACTTCAATTGAGTAATTTTGAGTGAAGCCGGATTGGTGGAGGAAAGAGTAATGAGCCAAGATGCGATTCGCGCACAGATAGAAGCGATGCCTGAGGGTCGGAAGAAAGAACTGGCGGAATATATGCTGGCTGTGTATCGGGGTGAATCTGATATGGGGTGGGTAGACGATCCCAGATATGACTTGCTCGATGCCCCACAGTGGGAACCTCCTGCGGATGGTCAAACGAGCTGGAGCCGTGGTGATGCCATCTCGGTGGAACAACACGAAAGGCTCACCACGTTGCGCGAGCGGGCCGGAGGCTGGTTCTACTTGAAGGACGAAGAGCTGAAATTTGTAACGCTTGATGAGTGGGAGAAAATAAAGAGCGGTGAGCAAGAGCCGTAAAAGGAGAGAGAAAGAAGTATACTAGTCTTCGGGAAGTTCCAGTGGCCCCGCCCACACACCATCGGATGTATTTACATCAGTCCACCAAGTGAGTCCTAGCTGTTTAGCAAAAAGTTGGTGGCCGTTACTTTGAAGCTCTACTACAGTCGGGGATTCGTAGTTAATAGGCTCGTGAGGAGAAGTATCAAAAGTACCTTTGAACCAGTAGAACTCGGGGTGCTTTGCGGTTTTCAAGGTGGGCTTACCTGTTGTCCATTTCATAGAATGAAATAAAGCAGGTAGGGATGGCTCGCTGCACACAACTCAATGCCGATTCATCCCGCCTCATTAAGTGGGCTATGAGCGTGTCCGTGGCTATCAGCGTGTTCGGGTCCAGGTTTTGGGCATCGAGTCTTCGGCTCGCAGAAAGTTTCTAGAACCAAGGACCTTGCTACCTCAGCACGTATGCCTTCTCCGAAATACCATCGCTCCGTCCTCACGCTGTTCGACCCTCACAAAAAGTTTAACGGTAGAGATGCGGCGACCTTTGACGTGAGGCTCACGCAGGATTGCGTCGAGCGCCCGCTTGATACCTACTGATAGACTCGAACCTTCGCCGCGCGCTTCTTGGACTGCGTGCGCCGCCGGCAACTCCGGGAACGTGGCGGTTACTCTATAGCTTTTCACGAAAGTCCCTCTCCAATCTTCAAAGTCTCCATCGACATTGCGAGATGTGTTCAGCGACGGTTGCTACTCACAACGGAAGCAGCTCTCTTGGAAGTAAACAGTGCGTAGTTGTATCCGGTTGACTTCGCCTTGTCGCTTTCAGCCAAGAGTTGGTTTGCAGTAGCTTCAACGGACCAGCCTCGATCTATAGAAATGAGGCAGAAGTTGAAATCTGCCGAGCTGCGGTCTTTGCCTTCGTGATTCTTCGCGCTGGGCGCATCGGCCAGACAGCGTGCGTAGCTGGGCCACACCAGCAAGCGATGCCTGCGCCGATAAGTTGGAGCATGTCGCGGCGCGCGGGGCGTGTGCTCCTCTGGCGCGATCAAGCCAGCGCGATCAAGCTCGCCGAGCGTGACGGCGTGCAGGGGCGCAATGGAGTGAAGGCGCACGCGCGGATAGTTCGGCGCGTACTTTGATTTGAAGTTGTATGAACCTGCGAGCCTGGTTGCCCCGCTCGCATTGAGGTCGGCTCCTGCTGCTTTCTTAACTCTGCGGATTGTCTCAGGACTGGCGTCATTGACCGCTACCCAGGCTTGAAAGTTGTCGGGACTAGTCTCCAGTACGAGAAAAGAGAACCCGCGTACTCGATCAAGCTGGGAAGCGCTCAGATCATCAAGTTGTATGAGCGATAGAGTGTGTGCAGCAATCGGCCGCACAATCATATTCAACCCCTTGTCGTAGGAGGTGGACATTAGGCACGGCAATTCACTTCGCAGTGATTCAACGGACCTATTCCGCTTGAAAGCTATCTTGCGTCCAGTGTCGTCAGTGAACGTGAGAGAGAACGATTGGACACCAAGGCCATGAAAGAGATCGAGCATTACTGAGGCCTCGGCTACTTCAGAAGATGGCTGCCATCTTCTGACCGCGTGGCTAGGCTCCAGTTCGGCAACTATGTTGGTCATGATCTTCCTCCGAAGCAGCATTACTCGTTGGCTCAATCTGAGCGCCGCGCACCTCAGCTCGTCGCTGAGTCAGTTAGCGTTCTCTGGCGTGAGATTAGCGGGTCCGCGTACGCTAGAAGCGGACCCGCGAAGAATTTGGGCCAGAGCCGAGCGGTGCGCCCGACACTGGCCCTCGGATTGCCGCTAGAACGCTACGTCATCCTCAGTGGTCACTTCCGCAGCGGCGGCTGCGGCTGTGGCTTTCTCGGCTGAGGAAGACAGGAATTTGATGTCAGAGGCTCTGACTTCCAGGTTGACGCGGGCTGCGCCTTCCCGATCGGTCCATTGATTCAGGGTCAACGGACCTTCGAGCCAAACATGGCTGCCCTTTGACAGGTACTCGTTGGCAACCTCGGCACGCCTCCCGAACAGAGCAACTTGAAACCATGTGGTGGTTTCCTGAAGCTCACCGGATTTGTCCTTGCGCCTCTCAGTAGTTGCGACTGAGAAGTTGGAAACGGGTGTGCCTTCCGGCGTGTATCGAAGTTCCGGGGCTCTGCCCAGATAGCCGACGACTGTGATTTTGTTAAAGCTAGACATGGTGTTGTTGTTCTCCTTTGTTTGTTCAAGTGAAGCGCAGGCGTGAAGGCCTGGCGGTTGAGCGTCGAGCAGTTCAGCGAGTGCGTTTATGCAAGCTGCAGCCTCGGCGCGTGAGAGTTCTTCGGGCGCGCACCCGAAGCGTGATCTAACAAACTGGTCGCAGTCTCGACCCCTGGCGCGGGCTATCGAGCGAAGAGTAATCAGTTGTTCCTGAGCTAACTCTTGCTCTTGCCCTGCGGCGTCGGGGGAAGAAACAAAAGCGGTTGAATGGGTGGAATGGTCGTGATACGTTGACATTGGTCGAAACTCTTTTCTCCCCGTGTCAATGGGGCGGAAAGTCGGGCTGGGTGCTCGCAACACCCAGCCTTTGTTGTGCAAGGGTCATGCCAACGGCTGATTGGCGTTTGATTGCGTCCGCTCAGCCTGATGATTGATGCCAGCCTTTAGAATGCGGTCGGCTGCTCCGAAGATTTTCTGCGCCGACTTCTCCGGGATCACATCGCCCTCAAGCCAGTTTTGAATGTAGCCTCGGCAGTATTCAGAGCACGCCAATCCAAGCGATTCACAAACGAGAAGCGCGACTGCTTCGGCCTCGACTTCTCGCAAGCTCCTTGGCGTCTGTTCAGAGTCGCTGATGTCGGATTCTGCCGTGTGCAGCAAAACAACGTGGGCGACTTCGTGAAACAGGGTTTTGTGAGGCAGTTCAGCAAGCGGCGATATAGCAACCTGCGATTTCTTCGCGTATCCCTGAACATTGCCGTTTGTGTGTGTGAATGGAATCTCTTCGATGCCAAGCGCAGCAAGGGCGCGTTCTTTGTTCCATTCTGGAATCTCGGGCATTGGTACCGGCTCGCCTTCGGTCTGCGCCAACACAAACCATCGCGGCTTCCAAACGAAAGCGGTTATATAGAGCTCGTCTTCGCCTGTGTCGCCGTTGGTCTTCTTGCGAGTAAGTGGCATGCAAAGCCAGATGGCCTTTTCGCCCTTTCGAACGTGGCGGCCCTTGTCGAGCCATCCTTTATATGTATCAATCGGGCCTGGCTCGATTCCGTGACGGTGGCATTGCAAGAGTGCGCCGAGTTGATTGCCTAGGCTGTAGCCATGAAAAGCTGAGTAAGCTTTAAGGATCAAACCGGGCTGAGTAACGGCTTGCGTTAACAAGTCGCTCCATTTCTGTTGATTGGTCGCGTCAAGGTTCATGTCGTACCTCCAAAGGGTTTTGTGGAATTAAAAAAACTAGTAACAAACCCGATAGAGGCCATGTGTAGCGGAGACAAATTCAGGTCACAGGGGTCGGCCCGCAGTTAGACGACGCAATAAGAAAGGAAGGTGCGAAGCGACAAAAAGCGCTGCCGTTGGGCCGACTCGTCTCGCCCCTTGACCTTAATTTGTCGGAGAGGAGAATGAGCCGGGGAGGGTTTAGTTCGGGATGGTTTGAAAAGGTTCGCTGAACGGGTGCCATTAATTAATGATGGGCGGGCGGGTGGGTTTCGATGTTGATTCAGCCGCGCTAGGAAACGCCGCCAGTCTCATATGTCTCATTCATATCTCATTGCCTTCGGCCTAAGAACTATCGGCTGGAGTCTTTCTCGCCCGTTCTAGAGTGCCCGTCTCGACAACCTGTTGAGATCACGGGCGGCCATTTTGCTGATGACCCTGTCGCATAGCAGACGAGAAACTGACCCCAGAATCACTTGTCCAGAAAGCCGCATTGAATTAGCATTCAATAGTGTGCTGGAGGATTGGCATATGATTAATTTGGACGATATACAGTCGCTGACGGATTTCAAGCGGCACACCGCGAAATTCCTGAAGAAGATGAAGAGAAACAAAGGTCCGGTCGTGCTCACGGTTAACGGAAGGGCCGAGATTGTTGTGCAAGATGCGAGGGCTTACCAGCAGATGCTCGAACGGGTTGAACGAGCCGAAACGGTGGCCGCTCTGAGGCAAGGCATCGAAGAGTTTGAGAGAGGCGAGGGGCGCTCGGCAAGAGAGGCGCTAGAGGAGCTTCGCCGGAAGCATGCCATTTCGCGTTGATATTTCGCCTTCTGCTCTTCAAGATGCCGAAGATGCTTATCTTTGGATCAAGAGGCGCGCGCCAGGGCGCGCCTCTGCCTGGTATGAGGGACTGCTAGAAGCGATCAATGGGCTTGAGCAAATGCCAGCTCGGTGTCCGGTAGCGCCTGAAAGCGAAGATCTCGGGATAATGATCAGGCAACTACTCTATGGTAAGAAGGGAAGCGCTTATCGAATCTTGTTTGCGATCGGGTACGACGATTCAACTGGTGAAGACGTTGTCAGGATTTTCAGAATTCGTCACAGCGCTCGCTTGAAGGCAACGCCAGAGGAGATCCAGCAAGGCGAGCAACAAGCTGATGACGACGACTAGTGCTTGGAATGGACCCGGACTCTTTCGCGAGCTCCAACCAGTGTTCAACTAGCTCCTTCGATGCTCATCTCCTTCACGCCGGGTCCGCGACACCCAGGTCTGAGCATCTTCGCTCAGCAGAGGATATGGCGCCGCGCCGCGAATCTCGCGCCATCGCCGGTGAACCATTGCTGAAGAAACCTTACGGCTGAGATGCTCAAACAGTCGCTGACGGTCTTCGGGAGAAAGGCCTTCAGTTCTTTTGATAAGTTCGTCCAGTTCGGTACTCACCAGATGCTTACCTTTCAAGGCCAGAGTATACAATAAGTCGAGCTTCATCAGAATCTAGCTCTTCGCGCGCTTCGTTCGACGGACTTTCGGAACCCTTCGGAGATTTCGGCCTCTTGACCATAGTTGTTGCGCAACCTCGCCGGCTACAGGGCCAGCCAGCAGTCCTGAGTCACGGATCTGGTCGTAGAGCGTAGAAATTGTGAGACATTCAGCAAGCCGGGATCATCTGAAACTGAGCGGTCGCTTCTTCGACAGCTCGGATTCAATCGCCGCACAGGTTACGTTGTGAGATATTTAGCCGCGAACTGAACGGCCTCTTCGAGTCCGATCCCTTGGTCGAGCTGACTGACCGCTAGCTGTACTGCCAGCTTCAGCCCAGAGGCGCCGTACCCAGCGGAACGGTAGGCATCATTCTTTTTCATTGTTTTGTCTCGCATTGTGATGAG
The DNA here is from genome assembly GCA_038040455.1 of Acidobacteriota bacterium. Lineage (GTDB taxonomy): Bacteria > Acidobacteriota > Blastocatellia > UBA7656 > UBA7656 > Onstottus_A. The sequence continues at coordinate 84,678 of JBBPIH010000005.1, read as the reverse complement.
CCTGAAACGTCGTATCGTTGTTTCGAGTCCTTAGTGTTGTCGTTCGAGTGATCAATCACCGCCATTGGAAGCCTTGCGTCCATTGGGCGACGGCCGTAAGTGTATCGGTTGTTGTTCGGTAAGGCCCAGTAGAGCCAGTTGCGCCGGTTCGGGGACGGAAGGAAGCCGCTTGATCTCGCCAAGTGAGAGAGGTGCTCCCTTCCAGCGGCGGGCCGTCTCGACGGAGAGCGCGAGAAAGAATGTGGAGCCCTCTTCTCTCCGTTTATTGATCGGGATGGCCCACAGGGTACAAGTGCCTGCATCTATCAGGTAGTAGATGTAGAAGTAGTTGGCCATCGAAAGGCTACGGCCGTCCTCGCCAAAGTTTGGGGTGCGCTTGTGTCGCCAAACGCGCCTTTCGAGTTCAGTGAAGCTCTGAGGGAATTTGCCTACTTGACGGTGATAGGTCCTTAGCGCCTTGATGATTTGGTCAATGGCTAGTCGCGGTAGCATCGCCTTTTCTTCTTGAGAAGCTGCCCACAGGCCATATAGATGCGAACCGATCACAGCCAGTAGACAGAAGCCGAGCAAGATATAGGTTAGACGGACGCGAGTTGTTTCCCCTTTTGACAACATTGTCATTTCTTCATTGATTGCTGCTCAAAGCCTGAACCCCGCGAATCGTCTTGTACGGTCTCGGGCGCGACTTCACCCGTCGGGTAGGTCTCTGGCCGCCTGGCAGTATTCCCGCGTTCACGGACCCTGGGTGGTGCGGCTTTGTTATCCAAAGGGCTTTCATCGTCAGTATAACCATTGCGAATCTCCGCATTCTTGAACGAAAGAATGGTTGGTGTTCCTTTGTTCGTGGCGTGAGACAACTCGTCGGAAGTGGCTTGAATGAATGGTGGATACGTGAACTTTATCGGTGGAGCAGTATCAATGATGGCGACCGCCTGTTTGTGTCTGACCAACTGGCGTATCTCTGCCGCGTCCATAAGATCACGCTTTGTCTCGGCGAGCCGCTCGGCATCGTTCTGATTACCTACTGCGTCAATAGTGGTGTGTTGAAGGACTGTCGTCCTACCGATTCGACTAGCGGCAAACTCTGTAGTGCGCTGGTCCAAGCCAGGCAGAAAGATCATAGTGTTGATCGAACCCAGAACGGCATCGCCGCCTTCGCGACCATACTGAGCGTACACCTGGCCGAGGTTCTGATAAGCGAGAACGACTGCGACCTTACGACCACGGCCAACGCCGAGCATCTCTCTGAGGCCGTGGATCGGAATGTTTCCAGCCTCGTCGAACAAAAAAAGAGCAGGTACCGTTTCTTCGGTGACCTGGATAGTTCTCAGGGTACTCATCGCGAGGCCGAAGAATGTTGTGAGGAAAGCACCATAACGCTCGGCATCGCCTTCAGGTATCACGACGTAAATGGCAGTGCTGGGATGGCGAAGCATGTTGAGCTCGATGCCGGCGCGCTTGTTACGAGCACCAGAAGCTTCGCTGGATGTGACGGCCTTCACGTTTGGTGTGGTGAAGCATTGGCACTTTGCGATAACGCCAGTGAGTATTGAGCCCTGAAGATCGCGCTTTGCCTTGGTGAAGGCCCCCCAGTAAACAGAGACCTGCTCATCCGGCGATTCGTTCATCTCTTTGGTCAGTGGAGATCCCGTTTGACCCTCGGATGGGTCGATTGAGCGAAGCGAGATGAACTCATTAATCATGGCAGGCGTTGGATTCCTGGCGATGTGAGGGAGATGGAGAAGGATCGCACTCAACGCTGCTATTTCAGAGTCGCGCCAGAATGTCTCGGAGTCCGAAGGCCGGTTGGATGGATGCGAGCCGACAATAATCGACGCGATCTGGTGAGCCAGTTCGGCGTTGCCTTTGCACTGCGGAACAAAATTCCAATAGTCGGATTGGTTGGGTTCCATGAGATCCAATCGAAAGGCGTGTTGATAGTGAGACGCAGTTTGCTCGAATAACTCACCTTTGGGATCAAGCACGATGGTCGAGCCGCATTTGGCCCAGTTGCGGAGAAAAGTGGTTATGAATGTAGCTGACTTGCCTGAGCCGGGCGGACCGAACATCGCCAAATGACGCATCGTGTGATCTGAGGGCAGCACAAGCTGATGACCGGTTGGCAGTGTGCCAAGGCGTAGTTGACCGGGTCCCAGACTAGTCGTGAAGTCGCGGGCGAAACCTTGAGACTTGAGCCACGCGGTATCGGCCCACATCGCAGAGCCGTGTGTGACGCGTTGAGTGAAACGATAGTAGGGAAGCAGGAGATGTAAAGCCTCGACGCAGCTCACGAACACGGCAAACACGATCCCCGCGATGAATATCAGTCGAATCTCGAAACTGACCTTGAGGTTATTGGCCGTAACCCACATCAGGTAAGCGGACAGCGTCCCGCACGAGATAAGCCAAAGCATCTCAGTTCCAGTTCGAATACACTGGAGGCCGGCGTGATAAGCATTTAGATGAGGCGCAGTCATCGGGCGCGGTATGCCGTGCTCGGCGTCATACTTCTCGATGTAGTGGAGCAATGACATAAGCGATACTTCTCCGCAAGGATTAATGAGCACGCCTGGTTGCAAGCCAGTGGCGAAGTTGTTGACGTTGCGCTTCGGACCTTTCCACCAAGCTGAAAGACTGATCAATCCAGCCCGCGCGAACACAATCGGCCAGCGAGGTAAATGCTGCTGGAGGATCGATGTCGCCAAGCCGATCGGCGATAAAGACCGATCCGTGCTCAGCGTCGTTACCGGTGGCGGGAATACGAATCATCAAAGCGGGTCCATCCTCGCGACAGCGCGGAAAAGAGAGAACCTCAATCGCGAACGGCGCAGGTCTAAAACGAAGTTGAAGTTTCGAGCGATTGGAAAGGAGCATGGCGCGCGCGTCGGTTGTGATCCCTGGAGGAAGAAGGCCTGCAGATCGAATACCGCGTATCAGCGCATCAACATCAGGAATGAACTGTCGATTGGCCTGTTCGTTCGCAGCGTAGAGTGCTGACGCGAGTGCGAGCCCGGAAGCCTCGCGGAGCCGATCCGCGGTACGGTAGACCTCACCAGCATCTGGCAGATCGATCGAGTTATTGGTGGTCTTGATGTTTGAAGCGTCGTCCCGTTGTGTACGTTCGAGTGAAACATTGGGATCGACAGACGCTATGTTTCGACCCGCAAGATGGCGCGCGACTATTACGATTGGGATCAAAGCTACCCCAGTAATGATAAGCAGCGCTCGGGTGCGCTTAGAAGAAAGGGCGCCGGTTTGAGTTCTGTTCATTGACTGTCCTCTAGTACTGCGGTGGTTTCACAACAGGCGGATTCAACCCAGCTGTCGATGTCGACGTGCGGCGAGCGAAGAGCTTGCTGCAAACGGGCGACACCCTTCTCCAGATTCGCGCGATCTTTCATCCTCTTGCCAAGAAAACAGAGGTGCTCTTCGAGGAGTTCGGCAGACCACGTAATGGGCTCATTATTTGAGAGCGCAGTCAGAAGATCGATGCTTTCTCTCAAGCCTGGCTTATCTGTGACCCCGCCGATTCCGCGAATGCAGTTGATGATCTTCACGACGTGGCCCAACAACTCAGGCGACGCTGTAGGAACGCGAGCGCGGAGAATGCGGACCTCCTCGCGCGGTGTCGGTGGTTCGAGCCAACTATAAAGACATCGCGAGCGCAGGGGCGGTGACAGATCGTGGCGGATGTCATTAGAGAGAAGAATCACGATAGGCCACTTTCCGTTATCGCGGATGCCGATGTCGCCAAATCGTGGCACGTGCGCCCATCCGCGGCCGAGAAGTTGGAGTAGCATGTCCTCAATGTTTTCCTGGAGCTTGTCGGCTTCATCGATGATCAATATCGAGGTGATGTCGCAGCGGGCTGCCAGATCGAAAGCACCAAGCGCCTCACCGAGTACGAGGTATTCTCTGGACCATTGTTCTGCGCGCGCGGCAGCGAGTGACTTACCGGAGGAGGTGGCCTGACGGACCCATTGGTTTTGTCCTTCACGGTCCCAGGTGTAGAGCACGTCATCAAGAGTGAGTCCTTGCATCCCTTGCAGATAGAAACAGGGAAGATTGCACGCTTGTGCTAGAGCTTCGCCAAGCGCCGTCTTACCGCCGCCACGGGGACCTTCGATAAGCCAGGGCTTGCCGCTGCGCAGAACGTGCTTGAGGTCTATAAGCATGCGCCGTTGGATTACATAGCCAGTTTGCGCGAACAGATCGGCGAGGGCATCAGGGCTGTCCGAATCGACTAGCAAGCGAGGATCGATCGTCGGCAAGTCGGGGTTATGAGGGACCATAGATCCTGTTCCTCAACGTCGGTGTTACTACCGGACGGACTGTTTCTCGGAAGACTCTGTAAGCAGAGTTTCAGCAACGCGTCGCATTTGAGGCGACATGCGTGGGAGCGCTTCGCGGATGCGCGTGGTATCGCCTGAAGTGAGAAGGATCGCGAGTTCTTCCTGGGTAAGAACACCTGATTGGCTCGCGCCGGCAGCAGTGATGTTTGAGGACCCCGCCAGATGGTTGGGCTCGGCATCGACGCCCTTCACGTCCGCAGGAAGCGTCGTAATCATGACAAAACCTGGTGTCCCGGCAGGCACTTCTACGAAGCCGCGAGCCTGGTTCAGGAGAGACGAATCAACTTCGTAGCTGAAGGGACTGATGGTGCGTGATCCAACGTCGGTGATAATAACGGGCTGGCCGCTGATTCGACTGCCGGCAACTGCGCCAGCGACGTTCACGGCAGCTGAGCCCACACGGGCAAAAGCTCGAGACCAGCCGCTGGAAAGTTTGTGGAACTTGCCGCGAATGCCTGAGCCTCCGTCATCTCCAAGCGTTTCGCCGGCGACATTGACGAAGCGGTCTCGCGAGGGATCAATAAATCCGGTGATCGCGATGAAAGCGCGATCACGCTCGCTGCCACGAACCTGTCCGATTAGAACAGTACCCTTCGAAAGAAACCAGCCTTCGCCGGACACGTACCGAGTGAGTTCAAGGCGGATCGATGAGCCAGAACGAAGCGTGTAGATCTTCCCAAGCGTACGAACAGGAAGAATGGAACCGAAGCTCGGCAGGACAACAGGCGCTATCGATGGTTTAGTAGAGAGCTTGCGCGAATCAGGAGTGACGAAGCTCGGCCTGTCGGGATGCGAGGTTTCGGGGCTTGTGACTGGTGACGTGCCTGAATGAGTCTTCTCCGGTCGAACAGCGGTGGCGTCATTCGGATGCGCGTTGAGACTAGCCTTGCGAATAGCAGGTTGGTCATCGTCGCTTGCGAAGCGGATAGATTGCTCCCGGTTCCGTTTGCTTACCTCGGTCGTCGAAGCTTCATGTCGCTTCGTGTCGGCTGGTTTTTCGGCCGTATCGGGTGGGAGAACCGTAGTGCTGAAGGGGTCGGTCACGTGTTGACTTCCGCGCGGAACAACAGAGTTAGCTGCAGAAGGTGATGTAGCACCGGCGGACGGATTCGATATGGCGCTTCTCACTTCGGCGATTGCCTCGGCAGTAACATCATCTGGAGCTTTATCGGATCTCGCGGTTGTGTCCTGACTTTGGAGGGGCTGTTTCGTTTTTACGTTGACCTTCACTGAGCGGGACGGCGCGAAGGTGTAGTAGAGGGCGAGCATACAACCAATGGTGACAAATAGAAGCGCGACGGCTGCGATGAGCCGGCGCTGGCGCTTATTCTTGCTCGGACGAACAGGTGCGCGAAAGTGAGATGACAGCTCAGCGTCATCCCGCACGCGGCTGCGGTCCCAAGGTTCACGCTCTGCAAATTGTGGGTCTGCTCCGGTGTCAGTAGAAACGTGCGCGGAATCGTCCTCGTGTTCGGTGTTGGGCTCAAGCTCAGTATCGCTCAATTGAGCCGGTTGATTATCGTCGTGATTGCGTTCCATATCGCCTCCTTGTCAGCGCGCAAGCTTCATCGGGCGGAATTGGTTAGATCAGCTACGGCAGGATCGTCGGCTGCATTGATCTGACCTACGGTGACGCGTAGGTGCTGGCGAACCCCGAGCACAGGACGGCGATATACGATCGCGTAGTAAAGCGTGGCCCCGGCTGGAATGGAGTCGCCAAATCCGGATGACTCGATGTGGAGCGGCTTGATCTGTTCGACCAGGAGCGCCTTCTTGCCCTGGTCATCGCGGGTCTCAATCGCGAGATCAGGTTGGCCGGGTACGATCCTCAGCGGCTCCGGGAGAATGTTGGAAACAGCGACGATCACAATAGCTGAGCCGTCCCTATCGTTGAAGTCTTTGGGAATGGAAGTGGCGATGGAAAGACCATGCGCGGGGCGCGTCCATTTCTTAGCCCTGGCCGATGTGATGGCCAGCTTCAGAGCTTTGCGGGCCTCAGCTCCAAAGTCGCGCTCGGGTTTGGTGTCGGAGTTAATATTCGGAGACTGTTTATAAGAATCGCTCGAGGAAGCCTTGACGGGTGAATTGTTGCTGTCAGGCACATCGGTCGAGCGACGGGAATCTACGGTTCGCGGTCGAACCTCAGGATTGGCGTCAGTGTCGCGAGACTCGGTTGCCGTGCTTGAGCGGTCGGTCTCGGGCGCAATTCGAATTGACCGTTCCTGCCGTTCCTGTTGTCTCTCTTCAAGATTGACGGCGAGCCCGGCTGCGCGCCTGGCGGCTACCACCTCGGCGCGGTCATAAAGGATGACGACTCGGTGTGCCATCTGGTTTAGCTCACCTACTGGATAGATGAGAAAGGTGATCACCATACCCGACCGCATTTGCGCGATGATGGATGCAGCCGGTCCTGTCTGGTCCGTCAAAGCGCTCGAAGGAGGCGGGATCGCAAAGCCAGTTCCAGCGCGAAAAACAAAGAAGTGATCATTCTGTTTGGTCGGGGACTCGTCTATCGTGACCATCTCTGAGTTGCCTGGATGTAGAGCGAAGAACCTGTCAGAAGCAGGGAACTCAACGAGAGTCACGCCCGATTGCGCAAGACCGAGGCGAATGATCGGGTTCTCATTGCCTTTTACCTGCACACGGGCCTCGCCCGAAAGATACTCTGCGCGTGCGGAGACTACGGAAACAGGCGAAGGCGTGAACTCAAGATCGATTGCTCGGAGCGCGGCTGAGTGTTTAGAGCTTGGTGTCTTACGCCTCTGACTTGTCTTTCGAGAACCCGTCGCGGAAGGGTGAGCGGCCTCCACTCGTACGGATTCGTCAGTCGCCGGCTTCTGCGCTTGCTGCGCGACAGCGAGCGTCGGAAGCGCGGTGAATGCTAGGAAAACTAGAATCGATGCGGGCTTTTTACAATGCATAGGTCTCCTTACAGGTCTTACTGAATTTCTTTGTAGTCGAAGCTGGAAACTAAGAAGCCTGAGCGTAGATTGCGGTCGGCTCTACCTTTCGGGTCTGCGATGAGCTTGAGTGAGAGGCTTAGCTGACGAGGTTCATCAAGCGTGACGCCGTTGTCCAGGCGGTGAATGTCCTGGCGGCCAAGCACCCTAACGGTATAGCGGTCCTTTGTGTCAATGGTGATGTCTTGGGCGATCCAGGTGCTCTGCCAACTCTCTTGGAGTTGTTTGTCTAAAACATTGTCCTGTTTCAAATATCTAGCAAACTTCAAAGCGCTATCAGGGACCATCATTCTCAGCGCGCGCTCTAGATCTTTAGACCTCGTTGCGGGATCGATCTGATACAAGGAGCGGATGAACTCGGAAGCGATGTACTTCTTATCGGCGTCAGTCAAATGCTCAGGGCCGAGTTGGACGGCTTCGGTTTCGCCGTAGTTACGATCGTTGATTTCGATCACGCGTCCACTGGATTTATCGACGACGATCCGGTCCGGCCTGCGATGGTACTGGTAGAAGTTGCCCGCCACGCTCATGAGCAGCAATAGCGACAGAACGATGCCACTGCGTGCGAGTTGAATGACGGTACGAACATCTTGAGGATCGCGGTAAAGGGAATATGTTCCCGTGCCGCGCTTGCCAGCGGCGGCGGAAACTGATTTGGCTCCGGTGCTCGTTAGAATTTCGTCGTGAGTCATATTCTCTTCCTTGTTGAGACGAGCGCCTCCTCCTTCAATGAAGCGCGGCGTCATGCTCGTCCTCTTTGATAAAGACACTACAAGTTGGGTACTGAGCGCTCTGAGCCCAGAAGCTCGCAGGTAGCTCGGGAAACAGTTTGCGTAATACATCATCCGCCACTGCCAGATACTGTTTGACTGTGACGACCACAACCTCTCCCTGGATTTCAAGAAGGTCTTCAGCGTTGCGAGTGGAACGAAGACTCGTCACAAGGGGTGGGAAGACAATTTGTGTTCCGTTACAGACGTTTCGAGAATAGGCGCTTTGCGACGTTCTGAGTTATTCTCGAAAGGCAAGTTCGAGCATGTTCGCGCCCGTCCTGCGCGGACCCCTGAACAAGCCGTAGAGACTGGTTGGCACGTTCGTGCCCTAGAGCGGCACGAAGTTGCCACCATGCGGCAAGGGGACGCCGGTATCTTCGCTCGACCGAAGAGGTCAGAAGATTTGAAACGTGAGACGGAATCAAACGCAATCAATAAGCGTTTAGGATTCCGGGGGAGGGTTGAAGTTGAGGCTAGAGAATAAGGGGGTCTTCGTTATATTGCCGTACTTGAAGACGTCGGAGCCGGTCAACATACGCGGGATCACTTTCCGAAGCAGTAATGATCTTGATGGGTTATCGACGGAAGACCAACGACATCTTAAAAACTTATTCTCCATGTTTTTCTTACGTAATGGTCTTCGTATCACAGAGATGACATACGCTCTTTTGCAACTAGAAGATGACCAAGAGAAGAAGAACGAGGATTTGATTGATAGAATAAGCCAAGCACAAGCGTTGATAGCATACAGGTACTCTGTCCCGCACCATATTGATGGACGCCCGTTCTTGCCCCTCGAATACTCGTCTGTTTATTTGTTTCAATCGGCTCCGGTATCAGAATTCCTAGTCTGGCCAGAAGACAGAGTTGAAAATACAACGGGAGAGAACCCAACTGAGGCACACCGTAAAGGACATTGGCTCGACGGGTATGATGGTCTCCTGAATTGGACCTATGATCTTTGGGTGGTTCCCGGCGTTGCAATTTATCCGACGATCCCAAATTTGTTGTTAAATCTCCCGCAGCAAGATCTAGCTGCTAATCTCTATCAATCCGAATTCGATCGACACTCTTGGGCAATGATCGATCTAGTCCAAGGCAGACGCTTGACCGTGCCTAAGGCTGAATCACGAATGTTTAACGCAATCGAATGGCATAACCGCAGCACTTCTGCCGTAGTGAGCGAGGATATCGCACTGATGAATCTGGCGATTGCGATTGAGAGCCTGCTCAATCTCGAACAAGGAGACGAGTCTCGGAAATTTAAGGAAGCCATACAGACATTGCTTGGGACTGTGCTCGGATCCATACCTTACTTGGAGAGTTGGCTTGACCAGTTTTACAAGGCTCGATCAAAGATCGTGCATGAGGGGAACTGGCCGCACCTTATGTTCTATGCCGTAGATACCAAGCGCTTCTCGAAGATTGTGAGAGATGATGAGCCACACATGCCATTTCGGTCTCTGACTGCGTACGGGCGTCACATCTTTCGATTGTGTTTGAATACCCTGCTTACCGGTGCAGTTATGACCGAGGATGTAGGATTGTCCGGTCTGCTAGTTCACAATCAAGAGCGGCTCCAGACCATTTGTCAACGTCTGAATGACGGCGGTAAGACTCCACAAGAACGGATACTCTCAATAAGCAGAGAGGTTCGTGATGTTCAACAGTACTGGGTAGAATCTAGTAGGCATGTGGAAACGGATACGGTTCTCGGTTCCGGTAAACGAATCTTGCAGGTTTATCTCGAGACAAATCCCAACATACCTGATGAATTAGTTCAGATCATGAAATCCGCAATCGAGATTGCGTCGGACGTAGGACTCCAAGAGAAGCTCGACCGCTTTAAAAAGGTAGCGGAGTATATACGAGCTTGGAAGGGCGACGCACAGACTCGCATAGGCTCGGGGCTAGATGAGTCATTTGAAGTAATGCGGGCGCTCCTAGAGCACGTTGTGCATCCCGAGTTCGCCTTAAGAGCCCTTAAGGAGGAGCAAAGAACCAAGAAAACGAGCAGGTCTGATAGTCAAGCCTCTGTCAGTCGATCCAGCGAGAGCAATGCTAGTGCAGGCGAAAAGCAGGAGAGCGATAAATAGAAAAACTAGGATTCTTCTACGACAGTGCATTTTTTTGGGTAGCTATCTCAAAAGTGTTTTAAGCGCCCTGTGAAGCAATGGAGGCGATCGCCCTTTCGAAGTGTGATTCCTCTCGGTGTCACCGCCAGCCCGAACTCCTAATAAGACTATTGGCAAGGAAATGCCGCTGGGCGGCACGAAGATGCCGCCAGAGGCACGAACGTGCCAGGCTTGTGCAGAATCTGCGTCGGAAGGGAAGGGTTCAGCAAGTAAAGGCAATCAGACATGCCGTCAGAATCCCCGCCGGCATGCCATTGAGACTCGGTTGAAGGATGGTCGGGATAGGACCGCGATCGCGTTTGCTAGCGAAAATAGATCGACCGGCTTGGTCGGGTTATGGAAAGAGTTTGTCGGCGGCGTTCTATGACTCCGCTAGTCGTCGTGGTTAGCTCAATCGGTCTCGAAGCGAGGATGTCTACTTCGGTAATTCGTTTGAAGACTGACAGCCCTCGCGCGACATAGCTTCGCGTCTCGCGGTAAGGCGGGACTCTGTATCTCGAACTGATTACTGCATACTCACCAGCATTATAGCCCGCCAATACGAGGTCAATCCTTCCACCGAAGATTGCATTAAGGTCACGAACATACCTCGCTGCGGCGTCAATAGATAGCAGAGGGTCGTGGAGATCGCGCCGCGTCAGAAGACCATATCTCCGGCCAGTTGAAGGAATGAACTGCATCATTCCGCGAGCACCTTTGGGCGAGACGCAGCGTGGCTGAAAACGGGTCTCTAGGTAACCGATAGTCCACAGCAAGTGCGGATCGACAGAGTGTCGCGTGGCGGCCGCTTTAATCGCGGCATGATAAAGGGTGGCTCGCTTGAGTGCCGGAGATAAATCCGAGGTATTGCGACTACGAGAGAGTGCTTCTGCAGGTACCGCGAGCAAGAGGAGCCAACACAACAAGAGCGGTTTCATAGCCGCGACACGAGGCAAGCGTAATGCCCACACGTCCGTTCGTCTCACTCAGATGCTTCAACGATCTTAATCACCTCACACACGCTACGCAGTGCATTGTGCTTTTTCCTTTGGCACGCGTTTTGACATAGCTGAGGTCGCCAGGAGGCTTGGCCCGGGCCGAGCCAGTGTCGAAACAATCCTTCTCCACTATTTGCCGTTGGGGCGGGTTCGCTCGCCCCAACTATTTGTCGATAGTTAGTTCGAAATCGATGGAGGTCTGTGTATGTGGAAGCACATTAGAAACAAGCTCTCATGTTCGGCGATTGAGCTTGACGAAGCGGTTCTGCAATCAAGGATCGCGCGTGCCGGAGAAAAGCTCATTCGCGCAGCCTTGATCATACGAGTCGTTGAGCCGGTCCTTGCACTCGCGACATTGATGCTCGTGGTAGCAGTAGGTCCGGCGCTGGCTCGGGCACCGGGTGGCAACATCTTTGGCGGTTCGGATCAGACAGTAGGCAACGGCGTGCGCGAAGCAATCCGGTGGGCAAGAAATATTCTTTTTCTGCTTGGCATCGGAGCAGTCGCATGGGGAACAGTGAATATCTTCCTCGAGAAGCCCTATGCACGGCAGTTCATTGGAGGCGGCGCCTCAATGGCATTTGGCGGCATCGCTTCGCTGGCCTACAGCTTCGCAAAAGGCGAGGCCGTGGATGTAGACACTGATGTCGGTCAGTGATTCCTCTGCACGGGAGAAAGGAGTTTGACCACTTATGTTGCGGCCACGTGCGGTTCGATCACAGATATACCTGCCGGTGACGGTATTCGGTGTAGTGTCGAGCGATTGGAAGTTTGTGCTGGCTGCAGGACTATTGAGCTACACAATTCCATACTTGCTCGATCTCAAGCTGTGGAAGATCCCACTCGAATTGGTAACAACAGTGCTCGCGATGGTAGTGACCATCGCGGTCCTGAACGTGATTCGAGCTGGGAAGAAACCGCACTGGCTGCAACACCACCTGCGAGCGCTGGTGGAACATGCTGACTATCGTAGGCGACTACCGAGCGATTTAATTCACGGCGGTCGCTTGTGGATCAAGAACTGATAAGGAACCTGGCGGGGCGCAACCGCGCCTTTGTGCTGATGCGTCAGGAGGTGCGATGGAACCGGGGCTGATTATTGCGGGTGCCGCTGGAGTTGCCGGGCTAGGAATTGGCTTGGGAACTGCCGTGCGGCTAATTCCTGTGTACGCTGGTGCCCGTGGCGAGTTGAAAGAGTTCAACAGTAGCTCTCAGGCCGCCGTGCATGACGACATAGAAATGTTGGAGAAAGAACGGCGCTATCTTGGATCGCCGCCGGGTCGTAAGCGAGATTCGTCGATTGTAGGGATATTTGAATCGGCTCTGCGACACGCGGACGGGGCATACACGATGGGCTACCGGCTTGAACTGGCGCCGTCGGTGTTCGGAGGTGATCACGTAATCGAAGCGCGAGCGGATGCGATTGCCCGACTATTGGCGGTGAGGAAGCCGCCGGGTACGGTGCTTCAGTTTCGGCTCTCGATTGGAGCTGATCCGGGTCGAGCGGTGTTTCGACACATAGCGACGAGAGACGAAGGAAGGACGCACGCGGACGCAGCGCTGTTTCATAGTCTGGGTGTGCAGTACTACCAGGAAGCGGCTCTGAGAGGGGCATTCAAGCAGTCAGTGCTGACGCTGTGGGTACGAGTGCCAGTCAGGCACAGCAGCGACGCGCACGGCAGAGGATTGAATAACTTCGTACCCGCAGTGAGCCGTGAGATTAAGAGACACGGCTGGATGAAGTTTGGCGCTGCCATTGCGGCAGGCTGGGAAAGCAGCTCGGATGAGGGGATCATCCGCCGAATCGATAAGGATGAGAGAGAGGCGCGGATCGATGCGGAGCGAGTGTTCCGTCTGATCGAGCGCGAGAGCCCACTAGAGATGAAGCGACTCAGTCGCGATGAACTTTGGGAAGCGGTGTACCTGGGTCATCGCCAGAATGCCGCGGGAGCGCCGCTATTGCCTGAAGAGCCTGGACTAGATCTAAGGGATTACCTGTGCGGCGAAACGATCTCGAACCAAGGTCCCTTCATGTTGCACGGTTCGCATCCCGCGGCAGTCGTAAGCATGTTCGTGCCGCCACAGCCTGTGACTCAGGCGAACGTGCTGCGGTCGCTGCTGTTGAACGGCGATTTGAACTTTCGCCATACGCTTGTCGCCGAGTTTGTTTATCCCGACCAACGGAAAGCAGTGAAGCTACTGGATAAGCGGATCAGGCAGGTACGTAGAACGCGTCTGCGCGCGGATGGGCGAGTGCGCGAGACGCCGGAAGCGCGGGCCGCGATGGTTGATCTTGAAAGTGTGCGCAGCGAACTGACGGGTGAGCGAGAAGCGGTGGTCAAGATGCGGATGTACGCGGTCGTGTTTGGCCCGCCCTCGCGCACCGAAGCTGAGCTATCGGAGTCAGTGTCGTTGCTCGACGGCTACTGTGAAGAGCTGGTGACCGCGATGCGGAGAATGCCGGGAGCAGACGCGTCGAGAGAAGAGCCGGCAGCATTGAGGGCGATCTATCACAGATCACTTGTGGGCGAGTGTGACGATCGATCAACTGGAAGAGAGATAACGGAGACGGCACATTCGCTCGCGCCACTTGTGCCCAGTGAATCAATCTGGGAGGGCTCATTACGTCCACACACGCTGTTCTCGACCCCGAGCGGCCGGCTGATTGGGTTCGACCTATACGATCGAGCGCAGGTGCCCTCGCCGCTCGTCCTGTTAGTAGCGGCTCCCGGAGGTGGGAAGTCGGTGCTGATGGCTCGGACGATAACTGATGTACTTGGTAGCAGGCGAGAGGCACGAGTGCGAGCGGTGGATTTTGGAGAGTCGCTCGGGCCGTTGGTAGATGTACTCAAGGGGAGGCATCTGCGGTTCAACCTGACTGAGACGCGAACGATCAACGTGTGGGATTATGAGGGGCTTGAGAATGGCGACCCACCTGATGAAGTGCAAATAGGTTTCGTGGTTGGGGACCTGATGCAGCTAGCGCAAGCGCGTGAGACGGACTCGCTTGCTGAGGACATCCTTAACACGCTTGTGAGCGAAGTCTACAAGAACGAGGCGCCACGCAACACGCCCGGCCTGCCGAAACACGAACCAACTCACGTGCATCTTCTCGAGCTGCTCAAGAGCTACCCATTCAAGCACAAGGCGGCACAAGAGCGAGCTGAATCGCTCAGCCTGGCGTTGGAGCGTTTTCGTGATCATCCGTGGCTGGATGCGCCGACACATCCAGACTTCGCGGTGGATTCGCCGTTCGACGTGTACGAGCTGGATAGCCTTGAGATGTTTCCACCGAGAGTGCAGGAGTCGCTGGCATATCGTGTGGCTGCTAAGGTCACGCGCTCGATCGGGCGGTTGAATGAAGACGGTACGCGCGCGCCGACTCTGCTCGCGTTCGATGAGGTGCACAAGATCGTGGACCGTTATCCCGCGATCTTGAAGGTCATCAAGAGGGGCGCGCGAATGGGAAGAAAAGAGAATGTCGTCACCATGCTTGCTAGCCAGGGTTATCAGGATTTTCAGCACGTCCACGATCTCACGAAGACGGCAGGCGTGAAGCTGATAGGGAAGCAGATCGGGGACTACGACAAGCTGATTCAGGATGCGGGGCTGTCGCCGGGCGCGGTCGGTGCCCTAAGCGCGATCCGAAACGTGCCTGGCTCTCATGCGCAGTTCCTGCTGGTGCTCGGCTCAGGCGACGACAAAATAGTGGAGATGGTCCAGGTGGATCTATCGCCGATGGAGTTGTGGACTTTCACTAGCAATCCAGATGAACGAAACGCAAGAGCACGCGTGACGATGTTGAAGCCTGAATGGACGCTGGCCGGGTGCATAGCGTGGCTGGCTGCGCAGTATCCGCGAGGGCTGACCGCTGAGAGCCTAGTGGAGATAGATGAATCGCTTCTCTTAGAAGATGAGGTGGATCGCATCATTTGATCGACACGAAAAACAAACGGAGGTTTAGGCGATGCAAGCGATCACAGTGATCAATAGAAAAGCGTGGGTCATGGTTGTAGTCGCGTCAATTCTGATTGCGACGACACCCGCGCCGTCCCGAGCGCAGATTCTCGGTGGCATCGTGTACGACCCCACTAACTATGCGCTGCAGGTTGAGAAGAGGGTTGAGGAGGTAGCGCGGTGGGTACAGACCATCGACCACTATTTAAGAATGTACGAGAACGCGGTTCGACAGTTGACGACGCTGACAGGCGTTCTGAAAACGGCGGAGCAGCACCTTGGTTTCCATCAGAAGACCCTGACGACGATAAGCAGCATAGGCAAGACGATACGAACCTCGTTCCGCGTAAGCGGCTGGTTGAAGGTCTGGTGGTTGGACAGGTAGCGGCCCTTAAGGAGATCGATGACCGACTGCGGAACGGAATATTCGATCCAGAGGCGGATCGGCGCGATCTTGAAGACTACTTGAGAAACGGAATAGGTCGAACGAGTCAGGATGCGCTGGCGAACATGGAGCGGTTGGAGAAGATGGACAACACAATCGCCAGGGCGAACTACGACATAAAGCGCCTGAGTAACAACCGGGCCGAAGCTGAAGAGCACCTAAAGGCGATGCAAGACGCAGTGGAGCAGTTGAAGAACTGCGAGGAATGCACGGAGAAAGATCGAGAGATTCAGGCGTTGGCAGTACAGATCTTTCAGGCGAGTCAGCAACAGGAGCAGACAAACGCGCAGATAGCGCAGCTCAGACAGCAGATAACCGAACGGACCGAACGCATCGCGGAGCGAGAAGAAGCGCGGCTGCGGTTTGGTTCACAGGTGACAGTGCTAAAGGATGGCTGGAAAAAGCTTGTCGAAGCGAAGCAACGAGCGAGAGACAAACTTCGTGATGGGGAGTGAACCCGCAAACTTGTAACGCGGAGCATTCGGCGGCGTTAGCAGTAGAGCGAGCAGAGACAATGAGCGTAATCGAGAGTCAAAAGGAGCGGCCTCGCATTCTGGCGAAGCTACTGCTGGCGGCGGCGATCATGGCGTTGGGCGCAAATACCGCGCGAGCACAAACGCCGCCGCCAGCGGCCGGAGGAGACTTCGCGAGTGAAATGGCGCGATTGGTTGAGCGCGCTGCGGAGCTTGTGCCGCTGATCCGCGATCAGGTCGAGAGCCCGTTGATGGGAGAGTTCGAAAACCTGTCGATGTGGATAGCCGCGATCGTGATGATGCTGAGCTTCGCGCGCGTGCTTCGCGAGAATGACGGGGGCTCGAAGGATCTTTACTACTGGGTAGGCCGCTTGGTGTTTTGCATGATTCTGTTCGGCACGGGTCCAACGATACTGAACGCGATGGAGAAGATGGGCCAGGCTGTCGTCTGGGACACGCCAATCAAGTCGGCGTATGACACGCAAGGGCAGAAATTCGAGGAGAACTATAAGAAGTTCCTGGAAGTCGGATTCACGGTGCAAGGCGACAAGGGACCGATCGGGGTGCTGACTGACAATGAATCGCCGGTCAAGTCCATAGACAAGGCATTGAATCCCTCCTCCTGGAACATGCCTCAGGTCTTCACGGTCGTCACAGTGGCTCGCGGCCTGATGGAGTTTGCGGACCTGTTTCTGCTGTTGCTAGGTCAGTTCATCATGATAGCCCTGCGGCTGACTTCGCCGTTCATCATCGCAATCGCGATTGATCAGAAGATGGCGCACCACGTGGCTTATCCTTATATAAAGGGGGCAGCGGCGTTCACGCTAATCGCGCCGGCGGTTGGAGCGATCGTAGGGATCTTCGCGTACGCCGCGGCGAATGTCCCGTTGAGCGCGATAGACTTCAATAGTCCAATCTTTAAGCTGAATCCAGAGACTCTGATGATAGAGGGTGACCCATCGAGGGCAGTGTATCCGGCGCTTATAGGGGCAGCGATAATGCTTGTCAGTGCTCTAGCGTTGTTCGCGTCTCCGTATGTAAGTTACCGCGTTGCATCCGGGCAGGTGTTTGAGGGTATGTCGGGTGTTATGAGTGGCTGGATGGCGGCGCTCACGGGGATGGCGGTTGAAGTAGCTGGCGTACGACACGGAGCAGGTCTAGAAAGGCAGGCGCAAACTATCCAAGCGCACGGATCGTACGGCAGCGAAGTCACCCGCGCCGGTGCCTCGTTTGAAGCAGGAAACCTCGGAGTCCAAGCAAGGAAGCTATCGGCGATGGCCGCTGCGCGAGGTGCGCTCACAGCTACACTCGGACAAATATATGGATCGAGGACGCAAGCTACTCAGCAGGCGCAGGCCGGGCAGTTGTTTGGTGTGAGCTCAGCAGGAGCTACAGCGGCGTTAGCTAAAGGTGACATTGGTGTTCGGCTGGACCAAGGCGTCGGAGATCTCAACGCACGGCGTCAGAGGGAGTTGGATGTGTTCGAAACCCACCGTTCTGCGGATACGAAGAGATGGGCCGGTGACAAAGTAATCATGGGATCGAACTGGGGCGCCGATGCGATACGTGGGGTTACTAAGGGAAAGAGCGAAAGAACAGAGACGGTGGGAAAGCTGGGTGCTGCTGGACTCGAGGTTGTTGGAGGCGGTGCAGGGTTGTACTTACAATACAAGTCCATTCAAGACAGGGCGGCTGGTCAGAAGGGCGCAGTAAATTCCTCGACAGACAAAATGGTAGAGATCCAGGAGCGAGCGGCGACAGGCTTCAGTGGAAATCAGGATGTATACGTCAGGCAGATGACCGAAGTCCACCAGAGATACGCTCAGGATCAGATAGCAGCGGTTCGAGCTGGTGCAGATGAAGCAGCAGGCGGAGCGACACGTGGCACGTCGATAACGATGGGTGGTATCAGTCGCGGGGCTTCAATGGAAATGCAGGCAAACAAGGCGGTGCTCGAAGGCTCAATTGCTGCGGCGGGTCAGATACGTGATGCTTCTCTACAGGCGGCCAGGCTGCATATGGCGGCAACGATTGTGCACCACATGACCCGCGATGTGGCGCGTCGTATTGAGCAGGGTCTCACGATGCGGTACTGAGTTGCGTGGTTCATGAAATGGGAGTTATATTTCCTGGCATGGGAACAGCAAGCGCCAGTCTGAGAGATTCTGGCATCGATACGACGAGCGCTGATGGTGCTGTCTTAACCGTTCGGCCTGACATGCGCATAGTGAAGTTCAGCTTTCTTGGTCCGGTGCTCGTGCTGGCTGCGGGCATTCTCGCATACCTGTGGCCGCCAGGAATTGATCGCGATTTTCAGTTGGCTGGTGCGGCTCTCATAGCGGGCATCGGTGTTGTCGGCCTAGCTTGCCTACTTTCGCTATACGAGGGCCTTGCGAAGGCGAGATACACTGTAACGAACGAGTATATTGAAGAAGAATACGGGATTATCTATAAGAGGCTGCGGCGCATCCCGCTGAGCTACGTACGCGATGTAACTTACGACCAGAACTTTTTTCAGTCGATGTTTGGAGTCTCCAGTCTCACAGTTTCTCCGACTAACGGCAATAAGATAGTGCTGAACAACCTACGGGACGGGGAGGGGACGCGAGAGGCTATTTGGGAGTTTGTTTTGTCGAGGTCGCCGCAGGCTCGCGGTTCGTAAATGCTCTCGTATAATCTGCAGTTCAATTTTCTAGGCAAGCAAATTGTTTTCATCTAGTACAACTGTTGTTAGAGCCGGCCCTACAACTCCGGATGCTCTAAGTGCTAGACGCAAGCGAGGGCGCGGTAGAGGAACCTCGGTTGGAGCAAACCAGTTCAATTCCCGTTTCGGAGTCTCTGTTTGAATGGTCGAGTCCTCCAGACGCTCTCACGCTGCCTCGCGATCAGGTCCACGTTTGGAAGATTCCACTGGACCAGCCAGAACGAGCACTTCGTATCCTCAAGCACACCCTCACATCCGACGAGCGACTCAAAGCCGAGAGGTTCCATTTTGACAGGGATCGAAGGCGATTCATTGCAGCGCACGGCCAGCTCAGAATGATTCTTGGCCGGTACACTGGAATTGATCCGCATGAGCTCGAGTTCTCGTACGGCTTGTACGGCAAACCATTCTTTGCGTTTCCGCCAGCGTCGACCCTCCGGTTCAATTTATCCCACTCTGGAGAACTGGCTCTCGTTGCAATAGCTCACGGCCGTGACCTCGGAGTTGATCTCGAAGAAATCCGCGCCTTGGATGACGCTGCGAGGATAGCCAAGCGATTCTTTACTCGCCGGGAAAATGCGGCGCTGTGTGCACTCCCTGAAGCAGACAGGGTCGAAGCGTTCTTCTGCTGCTGGACCCTCAAGGAAGCTTATATGAAGGCCACCGGTCAGGGACTGTCGCGGGCCACCGACTCGTTTGATGTCGCTTTTGCTCGTGGTGAGCCTGCGCGCTTGCTCAGGGTCGAAGGCGAGCCTCAAGAGGAGATTCGGTGGTCTCTGATGGGACTGACTCCCGCACGGGGGTATGTGGGTGCAATTGCAGTTGAAGGGCATCGTTGGAGTATCGAGTGCTGGGAAGCTCGGGGCTAGCCCGGAGCTTCGCGCGCCGGGTTGTGTATAGCCGCCGACTGGAATGGGTCTTCTTGACGACCTTGCGTTTGTTCTCGTTGGCGTTCTGTTCCTGCACTAGACGACGCGTATCGAATGATGATCGCGTTTGAACGCTCGACCGATGATCGCTGCATCAGGATAGTTTCCGCGCAGCCGTGCAATCAGAGCACCGGCGCGGTCAGGACTTATCGAGATCAAAAGACCGCCTGCCGTCTGCGGATCGTAAAGCAAGTTCTGAATCTCCTTGCCTACGGATTCTGCGAGCTCGATGTCATCACCCACATACTCGCGGTTGGATTTATCGGCGGCAGTTACCACACCTGCTCTTGCTAGTTCAATTGCACCGCCGAGGATAGGCACCCGCGCCGACTCTATTTCAATCGCAAGATTGCTTGCGCGGGCCAATTCCCAGGTGTGCCCCAGTAACCCAAAGCCCGTCACATCGGTTGCGCCTCTGACGTCAAACTCACTCATTGCAATCGCCGCATCTCTTCCCGAAGTTAGCATCGTTTCAATGGAACGAGCTGCCACTCCCGGCTCAGCCTTTGCGAACTTGATTGCAGTCGAGATTATTCCGGTACCGATCGGCTTAGTAAGTATGATCAGATCGCCAACTTGCGCCCCTGAATTCGTAGCGACCTTGCGCGGGTCTATGACTCCTGTCACAGCATAGCCAAACATTATTTGCTCATTGTCTATGCTGTGGCCCCCGATCAACGCAACTTGATTGCGGGTGAGCACATCAAGCCCTCCGCGCATGATCTCGCCGAGTATGGAGAAGTCCACTCCCTTATTGGGAAACCAAGTGACCGATAGCGCTGTCAAAGGGGTTCCCCCCATTGCCCAAACGTCGTTGATGGAGTTGAGCGCAGCGATTCGACCATAGTCAAAGGGATCGTCTACGATAGGAGTGAAGAAATCTATGGTCTGCACGATAGCAAGATCATCGCGCAGTCGGTACACGCCTGCGTCGTCAGCCATGTCGAAGCCCACTATCAGGTTCTCGCTAAAAGGCTGCTTTGGTAATCCGCCCAGTACCTGGGCCAGCACACTAGGTGCCAACTTGGCCGCTCAACCCGAGCATGAAACCATTTCTGTCAATCGCATCGGTGCTTCTCCCCCGCTCCTCCAAGGTGGTTAGAGCTTTAAGACCGGACCACCATCAGAGCGAAACCATCCCAGCTTTCTGACTGGCTGCAGAAGTCATCTTTGAATCAGAATTGTGTCCCGATTAAGCCTGTCGCCCATATTGAAACAGAAGCGATTGTGGTCACCCAAACAATCACTCTACTCGACCTGGCTCCAAACTTCCTCACAGAGACCAGATAGTGCGCCGCCGCCAAAGCGGCGATTGCTACGACTAAGAACACTGGAGCCAGCGGTACCCCGAACACTCGCGCTGCAATGACCCCTGCTAACCCGAGCAGGGACAAAATTGCCGGGGCACTTCAGGTCCAAGACAGTGGCAGAACCCTGCCTCTCTCACATACCTTCTCATTCATCTGTCAAATTCTCCTATCGCCGGCTTGAGACGGCTTGATTCGGTTATTCAGATCCGTTTTGGAATATAAACCATAAAACAATTAGAACGCCAGCGGCTCTAGCGGCAACTCGCATCTGTGTCGATCCTCACCTAACTGCCAGTTGTTCCACCCTGCACTCTGTGAGTGCGAACCCTTCGCAACAGCTAGCCGGTCGGCGAAATGGGATTGTCATTCCGCGATCAAATTATTAAGTAACCGCCGTCTTTCGACCCCAATCTGTCTCCAGGGAATAGCGGAGCACTTTTCCGTAGTAATTGCGGAAATTTGGTAGCGTGATGCCACTGCCTTCAAGTTTTTGCAACACCTGGTTATTGTCGAAGCATTGGTCGATTCCCATCTGCGGCAGAAACTGGTTGAGCACCTTCAACAACTCGATTAGCAGATTGTCATCAGACTGCAAGCTTTTCTGCACGTACTCCTCATAGACTGATAGGGAGACGAATTCGGGCACTTTTATAGGAAGCCACTTCTGGACGAGCGGATGTCGTTCAAATAACTCCAGCGTCAGCTCACGTACTTCAGCCATGGTGGGGCTTCCGCTTGCTCCTGCACATATCTGCAAGACTTCACCGGGTACAAAACAATCTTCAAAGAGAAATGCCAGGGCTGAAATCGACCAATCTGTCGGAATCACGTCGATTAGCCAGGATGGCTGCCCGGGAGATACCGGCATTATGTTCCTGGGTAACAGCCTCAATAATTGGTGAAAATAGTTGAATTGTCTGACACACCCTGACCTTGAATCGCCAATGATCGTGCTGAGCCGGTATATGACTGCAGGAATGTTGGCCATGGCGTCCAACACGATCTGCTCTGCTTCATGTTTTGATTGCTGGTATGTATTTACGAAGCCTTCGCGGTTGCAGAGTTTTATTTCACCTATATGACCGGTGGTACGACCCGCAACATAGACAGTACTCAGATGAGCCAGCTTCTCCAGCCGACTGCAAGCCTGGGCTATTCGCAAAACGTTGGAGGTGCCGCGAGTGTTGGTTGCTCTAGCCTCCTCGATCGGAAGGTCGAAACGGGTTTCCGCGGCGCAATGGATGATTTCGGTAACTTCTCTCTGAATTTGACGGAGAGTCGCAGAATCCAGACCAAGCCCAGCTCTGGTTATGTCGCCTTCGATTGTGGTGATTTGTACACTCTGACCCAACGAAGGTATCTTATCTCGGGTTCTGGTTAGAATCACCACCCGACGGTCTGGCCTGGACGCCAGCAATATTGGCAGCAACTCGCTGCCCACCAAGCCCGTTGCGCCAGTAAGTAATAACACTGGGTCGCCGGATGCCATTTAGTAAGCTGATGTTTGTAGCGCGGTAATTGGCGTAAACGTGTATTCGCGAGTGAGGCAGACTTGATTTCTCTTTCCGCCAAACTCCTTGGGCAGAGCCAGGGACAGCCGCTTTTGCTCGGGCGTGAACTCCCAACTGGCTGGGTCTCCATTGGCGAGGCCGGTCACTTTGAACGGGATACGTCCTAGATCCATTCATCCTCCTCATCGTATCTCAGTGGTATGTGGATCGCTCTTTGGGCGACCGGTGAAACAAGACGGATGAGACCACAATCTCCTCAAACTACGCGTCGAGAATAGTCAAGGGTAAACCCTGTTGATGCTTGATGTCAATGACAGCAGTGATCGCGCATACCATTTGCAATTGTTGCCGCCGATACATATGAGGCTGATCAAATAGTACATCTAAGCAGTGGCTAAAGTCCGTAAGTTTTGCAGTCACCGCACTTGTTCTTAAGTAGTATTCCTACTAAGTCTCAAAACTGCGCAGGTTTCTCGCGCGCTACAAAAACATTTGACAGTCGTCCGGCAATGGTATAAAAGTCACATGACAATGTTTGGAAAGGAGGGAAAGTCATGGTTTCCAAAGTAGCATTG
Organism: Acidobacteriota bacterium; assembly: GCA_038040455.1. Lineage (GTDB taxonomy): Bacteria > Acidobacteriota > Blastocatellia > UBA7656 > UBA7656 > Onstottus_A. Next base: position 61,577 of record JBBPIH010000005.1, on the reverse strand, counting down.
GACATAAAGGATCGGGTGTTGGCGGTCGAACAAGAGTGGGTCGACGCGGTTGTGGGCGCAGATTCGGAGTTGCTTAATCAGATAGTAGCGGACGACTTTATGGCGACGAACCCTTTTGGCGAGACTAAGTACAAGACCGAGTTCATAGCGAATATTCGGGATGGAAGTCCGGCTTATAAGTACATAGACCGGCAGAATCCCGAAGTCCGAGTCTATGGAAACATAGCGGTTGTAACCGGCAACGCGCTCACCGAAGGTACCTACAAGGGATTGGATGTGAGCGGTCCCTATCGCTATACCGCTATCTACTTGGACGGCGGCGACCGATGGCGGTCGGTTGGGATCCATTTCACCCGCACAATGTGTGAATAGGTTGCTCGAAAGCGACGGTTGTTCGCTTCAATAACGGCAGTAGGCGTGCTGAACCTACGAAATCGTGGGCAGCTCTTCACGCCGTGGTACGAGTCTGTCCAGCAAGAATGAGGCAAGCTCGCGCAGACTCGCACCCTCTATTACCTTAAGCACCGGAACATCCACGGCCAGGTCAGCCTCTATCCGGTTCTTTAGCTCAACTGCCATCAATGAATCTACCCCGAGTCGATTCAGTGGTTGCTGCACGTCGATCTTCGATGCGGCCAGTCCCAACACTCTTCCGCCCGCATCGCGCAGATATTCTTCCAGCAATTGAGTTCTCTCAGAGGCATCTGCATTAAGGATGGAATTGCGATTGATGTGCCCGGTGCCTGGTGTTTCGCCTGCCGTCGATTGAGTAGCACCATCACTATCAATCATGAGAGACAGTAGCGATGAAATAGTCGAAGCCGAACTCAATCTGGCCCATTTGGCCCAATTGATCGGCATAACAGCAATTTGCGGAGACGGATGATCAATGAGCATCTCAAACGCATGGACTCCCTTCTCGGGAGTGATGCTTCCCATGCCTCGCGCCTCGAGCCGCTCCTGGTTAAGGTGCGAAGCCATGCCAACTTCGGTCCACGGACCCCAGTTGATGCTGAGTGCCGGCAGTCCCTTTGCTCGCCGGTAGTGAGCCAATGCATCCAGGAACGCGTTGGCCGCCACATAGTTTCCCTGGCCGGGGTTTGAGAAAATTGTGGCCGCGGAAGAAAAGAGCATGAAGAAATCAAGATTCATCCCGGAAGTTTGCGCGTGCAGATTCCACGCTCCGGCGATCTTTGGTCTGAGAACTTTGTAGAATCGATCTCGGTCCAACTGCAAAAGTATGCCATCGTCGAGCACGCCGGCGGCGTGTACTACGCCCCTCACAGGGGGGAGCTTCATTGCAACGTCCGACATGAATGCTGCGAGTTGATCTGCTTCTGCGACATCGACCTGCCCGATCATGATGGTGGCGCCCGCTTCCCTCATCGAGCCCAAAGCTTCACTCGCCTCGGCAGACGGGCTATTCCTACCAACCAGCGCAAGGTTCTGCGCTCCGCTTCTGACCAAGTATTGAGCTACCTTAAGCCCGAGTCCTCCCAGGCCGCCTGTGATCAGGTAGGTGCAGTCTGAAAGGATATGTCCATAAGAATCGTGATCGCTAGCGTGTTCAAAGGAGATGACGATTTTCCCAGTGTTTTTTCGCTGGGCCATGTACCTGAAGGCGCCGGCCGAATCTTTGATTGAGAAAGTCTTGTGTGGAAGAGGATTCAACTCTCCAAATTGAAGGCGCCGCACCATTTCACGCAGCATAGACTGGCTCAGGTCAGGACGGTGCAGGAGTACTTGCTCCATGTCAATCGCTGAAAACGCCACGTTGTTGCGGAAAGGATAGAGTCCCAGTTGGTTGTTCTCGTAGATATCGATCTTGCCTATTTCTACAAAGCGCCCGAACGCCCTCAGCGTTGCAAGTCCCGCCTGTATGGCTCCACCGGCGAGGGAATTGAGCACCATATCGACGCCCTCGTTATTCGTTAGCCGCATGACTTCTTGCGCCCAGTCCATCGACCGAGAGTCCATAACGTGCTGCACGCCCAGAGAGCGGAGATATTCGCGCTTCTCGTGGCTTCCGGCAGTCGCGAACACTTCAGCTCCTACTGATTGAGCCAGACTAACGGCTGCCAAGCCCACCCCGCCAGCAGCCGCGTGAATCAGGACCCTTTCGCCCTTGTTAAGTCTTCCGATGTGACACAGCGAGTAATAGGCGGTAGAGAATGCTACCGGCATCGTCGCTGCCTCTTCAAAAGATATGTTGGAAGGTTTGGGAACAACAAAGTGTAAGTCAACCGTGACGAAGCTCGAGAACCCATTGTTTGCGATCGCGATGACTTCGTCTCCCACCTTGTATTCCTCAACGTCGTCTCCAACACCAACAATCCTGCCCGTGCATTCGTCTCCGAGCCTTACTTCGCTATTGATAATTCCGGGATACAGGCCCATTGCTTTCAAGACATCTCTGAAATTGAGTCCGGCGGCTAATACTTGTATTTCAACTTCACCCCTTCCGGGTTTTCGACGAATAGAAGGACGCAGCTCCAGGTTGTCCAGAACATACGGCGGCGATATCTCAAGGCTGAAAGCCTCGGTGTCTGGAAGTTCTAAACGATTGGCGTTATCGGAGGATAGTGAAGAATCTGATTCAGCTATTGCGCTTGAATACCGGGTCAAACGCGGTACGTATCGCTCGAGGTTGCGGAAAGCGACCTGGCTTTCGCTCTCAGGCAGCAGAAGCTCATGGAGAAGTTGCTGCAGGTCGTCCGTATTGCCTTGGGGATCAATATCTATGCGGGTGCACCCAAGATGAGGTGCCTCGAATGCAATAACCCCACCCAGGCCATACCCGGCCGATTGAAAAACAGATGCGGGAGTGAGATTGGTGCCTATGTCTTGAGCCCCTCTTGAAACAATCCAAAAGCCATTCGACTTGCTCCATCTCGACTCGCCTAGCGCTTGAACAAGATGCAGGAGGCTTATACAGCCTAGCTCAATAGATGGTTCCCAAGCATTGCCGGTTTTCTCTTCAGGAGGAGCTACATCGAGATTCCAGAGGTGAACGATGCCGCGATAGGCCTGATGGTCGAAGTCTGATAGATTCTCAACCAGTTCTCGGAAATCTTCCGCCAATCTCGGGCAGACTTTGAACTCCCAGCGTGAAAGCCGCTCAAACCCGTCTCCAGGCGAAACCATAACACAGGAGTCCCCTCGGTCCTCCAACAGGTTCTTGAGCTTGGCTCCAACGCCCGCATGATCGGAAAAGATAAGCCACACACCCGGCTCACTCTCGAACTCAACGGTCTCTTCATTCGAACGAGGCATTGGCTGCCATTGAATCTCGTACAATGAATCGCGAATGCTTTTTTCTGCTTCCCGTCCGGCAGCTTCGCCTAACCGAGTGCAGCGGACGCCCAGAGCCTCCGCCATTACTCGCCCTGTGTCATCAAGCAACCGGACGTCCCCGTGGAGAATGTTCGGATCAACGTTCGTTTCTTCTCGTAGCTTCGCATGGCTCCAGAACTGCTGCCCCGTGGGTTCAAACACCCTGATCTGATCGAAACCGACTGGGATGTACAATCCACCGGCGCCGTCCGCGGCTAAGGGGTTTGTTACAGCTCCCAATACGTGCATGCATGCGTCAAGAATTGCGGGGTGAAGCTGATACCTTCTAAGATCTGCTTCCAGCGATTGCGGGACTCTGACTTGCCCCAAGGCTTCTCCCTGTTGGTACCATATTCGCTCAATGCCCTGGAAAGCCGGGCCGTAATCGAACCCTCTGGACTGCAATGCATTGTAGTAATCAGTACCGGAGATTTCGCCCGTGCAGCGAGCCCGTATCTCGTCGGGCGACGACAGCGCGGCAGAAACTGAGAGCTCTCGGTCTTTCTCGGAACAGGCCTGTCCAGTTGCGTGAAGGGTCCATGAGACTTGGGTTGCATCGCCCTTGGGACAGCTATAAATCCGGAAGTGCGCTTGCCCTGCGGCGCCCGGATAAAAGATCGTCTGAATGGTGTGCGTGCCGGCTTCGCTCAAAAACAGAGCTTTCTTCAACTCTATCTCGGTCAGTGCAAAAGGAGAACCTTCAAACCCCTCTGTTGAAGCAGCCAGAGCCATTTCAACGTATGCCGTGCCGGGCAACAGTGAAACGCCCTGCAGTTTGTGATCTACAAGAAATGGAAGCAGACGTGAGCTGAGATCGCTCTCCCAGAAGTGAGTCCCCCGATGCTGAGCCGCTTCCAAGTGTCTTCCCAGTAGAGGATGCCTGCCTGCTAGAGCGTTTTCCAAGCTGGAATCCGCGAGTAAATCCTCCATCTCAAGCCAAAAACGCTCTCTCTGAAATGGATAGTGTGGCAACTGCACGCAACGATGGCCTTCCTCATAAATAGCCCCCCAATTCACCGCATAGCCCGTGGTGTGTATAGCTCCCAGGGCCCCTAACATCATCGCTCGTTCGTCCTCCTCACGCCTGAGGGAAGAAAGGGCAGTTCCATCGAAGCCTTTGTCGCTGATACACCGTGATATCGCCCCTACCAGGACCGGGTGTGGACTGAGCTCTAGAAACACCTCGTACCCGTCTTCCAACATCACGCCAATCGTGTCTGAGAAGAGCACAGGCTCTCTGAGGTTACGACTCCAGTAGGCGGGCGTCAGGTTCCTGCCATCCATCAATCCCGATGTTACCGTTGAGAAGTAGGGGATGGAGTTAGGACCCGGCTGGATTCCTTTGAGCGATTGCTCCAGCTCCGGTAATAGCCGATCCATCTGTGGACTATGGAACGCGTGATTGACTCGCAGCTGCTGGCAGAATACGTCTCTCTTTTTCAGTAGATCAAGGACCTCGTCAAGCGCTTCCGGGTCTCCAGAAATCACTGTGGATTTAGGACTGTTATGCGCCGCTATTGAAACCCGGTCCAGGTGTCCCGCCAGGATTTCTTTCGCCTCATCCAACGATAACCCCAGCGCTGCCGTACCTCCTTGACCAGCTGTCAATTGCATCAGCCTGCCTCGGTGAAAAATGGCGCAGACTGCGTCCTCAAGCGTCAGCGCTCCGGATACGTGCGCCGCCGCGATCTCCCCCATGCTGTGTCCGACAACCGCGTCTGGGATGATCCCCCACGAGCTAAGAAGCGAAGCCAAGCCCACCTGAAGTATGAAGATGGCCGGCTGGGTCACTTCCGTTTCGTCGATCCTGGATGAGGTTTCATCACTGCGAAGTTGTTCAATCACAGACCAACCGGAGTAGCCACGAAACAACTCGTCACACTGCTCGACCTTCATTCGGAACACAGGCTCCTGCTCCATTAAGAGCCGCCCCATGTCCCATCTTTGAGAGCCTTGTCCTGAGAAAACGAAAGAGAGCTTTGGCCGACGGCCAGGGACTCTTCGACGAGATGACATCCCCGAGCGCGGCTCACCCTTGAGGAATGCTTCCAAACGGTCCTGTACGTCTTCCCATGAGCTCGCGACAAGTGCGAGCCTATGATCGTAATGTCCTCTCCTTATGCTGCTGGCATAACACACATCCTCTAACTGGAGTTGTGTGCTGCCATCCGCAAGCTCGAGATAATCGCTTGCGAGAGCCCTAAGAGCTTCGGGGCTGCGGGCCGATAAGGTCATCAGGTGTGCACGCCCTGACTCGTGTTGCTTTCCGCAACGGTTTCCATTCGCAGCGGGAGCCTCAGATAAAACTAAGTGGGCATTCGTCCCTCCGAAGCCGAACCCGCTGACCCCCGCAAGGGCCGGACCGCGATCTTCAGGCCACGAGCTCAATGATTCCTGTACGTACAGCGGCAGGGTGTCGAAAGGAATGTGAGGATTCGGCTCCTTGAAATGGAGGCTGGCTGGGATCGACCTGTGTTTGAGCATTAACGCAACTTTTATCAGGCTGGCGATTCCAGCAGCTGTTTCAGCATGTCCGATGTTAGTTTTGACTGACCCGATCGCGAAGCGCTGGCCGGCAGGCCGATCAATGCCAAGCACAGTCCCAAGCGCCTTCACTTCTATAGGGTCGCCTAACGAAGTGCCTGTTCCGTGGGTTTCGACATACTGCACATCACCGGGCGAAATACCCGCCCTTCGATATGCGTCCCGCAGTAGCAACTCTTGAGCCTGTTGGTTAGGAGCAGTGAGTCCATTGCTGTGGCCGTCCTGGTTGATTGAACTGCCGCGTATGAGTCCATAGATGGGGTCGCCATCCTTGAGTGCCTCGCCCAGGCGCTTCAGGACAACGACACCGACACCTTCCCCGCGAACGTAGCCGTTTGCACCGGCGTCAAAGGCTCTGCAGCGACCGTCCGGGGAAAGGAACCCTCCCTTCGATAGTGTCACGCTCGGCTTGGGATCCAGGATCAGATTCACCCCGCCGGCCAGCGCGAGAGTCGCCTCTGAATTCCACAAGCTCTGGCAAGCAAGATGGGTTGCTACAAGTGATGATGAGCAGGCTGTATCGACCGAGATACTCGGGCCGCGAAAATTAAGGACGTACGAGATTCTATTGGCCGCGATACTTACGGCTCCTCCCGTACCAGCGTATGCGTTACTGCAGGTCTTAAGGTTCCCGATCTGCATTCTGCCGTAGTCTATGGTTCCGATCCCTATGAACACGCCGGTACGAGAACCCGCGAGCATGGCTGGGACCTGCCCCGCGTCCTCCAATGCCTCCCACGCTACCTCGAGCAGTATTCTTTGTTGTGGATCCATCCGAGCAGCTTCACGTGGCGAAATCCCAAAGAATTGGGCGTCGAACTTGTCGACGTTAGTAATGAAACCGCCCCATCGGGAGTTCATCTTCCCTATCGCGGCAAGATTTGGATCATAAAAGGAATCCACATCCCAACGATCAGCGGGGACCTCTGTAATGGCATCCACTCCATCGCACAAGAGCTTCCAGAACTCGCTGGGATTGCTGGCGCCTGGGAATCGGCATCCAAGTCCTATGATGGCAATGGGCTCTTTTGGCGCTTCGGCGCTTTCGTTGTATCCGGCGATTGACCCTGCGGTACCCGCGGGATAAGCCAAATGTTGGGATAGGATTTGGATGGTGGGGTAATCCCACAGTAGCGTGGGCGGAAGTTGCCGTCCAAGCCAGACTTCTAAATCACCTGAAATGCTGATAGCCCCGACAGAATCTACCCCAAAGCCGGCGAAGGCTTCATTGATTCCTATATCTGAGCTATCAAGTCCTAACTGGTTGGAAAGTTTGGCTATCAACCAGTCTTGGATTTCCTCAGTGCGATACGCCTTTTCTCGAGTCGGCGCGTTCGGGGATTCAGAACTGTTCGCTGAGGTGATCTCTTCTTGTTCGTGTCCAGAATTGTGGCGGTCCATTTCATTCCTCCACTGTCTCAAGACGTTCGGTAAGAAACGCGATTCGGCAGGCATTGCGCTGAATCTTTCCGCTTGACGTCTTAGGAATGGTTCCCGAATTTAAGAGTTTGATTGCATAAATGCTAAGATCGTGTTCTTCAGCTACGGCCGTTCGAATTGCCTTGAAGACGGCCTTGATATCCAGTGCAGCATGTTCCGAACTGGATGATGTCCTAGCCTGATCGACTTCTACCTTTTTCCTCAAATCCGTGGCCCTGGATCCGGCAGCGACTTCAGCGACGACAACAACTCGCTCTTCTCCGTCGGTATCTACCGAGAATGCAGCGCTGCAGCCCGCCCTCAAGGCAGGGTGGCTCTTTTCCACGGTGTATTCGATATCCTGTGGGTAATGGTTATTGCCACGTACTATGATCAGATCCTTCACGCGACCCCTTATGAAGACTTCACCGTCTTTCAGAAATCCTAAGTCTCCGGTGCGAAGGAAGGGGCCGTCCTTGGTATCTCTGATGAACGACTTGAACACGGTCTCCGTCTCTTCCAGACGATTCCAATAGCCCTGGCCGACGCTTGGGCTTGACACCCAGACTTCACCGATTTCATCCGGCTGGCAGCGGGTCATCGACACTGGGTCAACGATGGCAACAGTCGTACCCGGCATAGGTAAGCCGCACCCGACCAGCGTTACCGCGTCCTTCGATTCTGGGGAAACCTCCAGGACACAATTTCGCGCTAAGGTGTTCTTGTCGATCGTCAAGAAATGCGGGCCGTGGCGTCCGGAGACGACCAGAGTTGATTCCGCCAATCCATAGGCTGGGAAGAAGGTGTCCCAGCGAAACCCACAAGCCTCAAAGGTTTCAGAAAACCGAACGAGAGTCTCTTTCCGAATCGGCTCCGCCGCATTAACAGCCGTGACCCAGCTCGTGAGGTCCAGTTCGGCGATCTCCTCCTGGCGAATCTTACGAACGCACAGATCATAAGTGAAATTGGGCCCGCCGCTATGTGTCCCTTTGTACCGCGATATCGCGCGAAGCCATCTGACGGGCTGCTGAATGATCGAGAGGTTCGGCATCAAGATACACCGAAACCCGGTGTAAACAGGCTGAATGACTCCGTCAACGAGCCCGTGATCGTGGATATGAGGCACCCACATGATAGAGACGCTCTCGTGCGTATATTGCCAATTCAGCCTAATGCACTCTGAATTGTGTAGGAGATTCCCGTGGCTCACCGCTACTCCTTTAGGGCTGGACGTCGACCCCGAGGTGTACTGGAGAAATGCCAAGGTTTTTGAATCAATCGCTGGTTCCCGCCACTCCTCGGAGATATCTTTAGGTATCGAGTCCGTGGCCAACCAGCGGATTGAGCGCATTTCCGGCGACATTGGGAGTATCTTCTCGATTTCACGCATTGCCTCGGATGTCGTCAAAGCCACTTTGGGTTGAGCGTCTCTCGCCACTGCTTCGAGTCTGGGAAGAGTCCTAGTAAGCCGCGCCGAAACCGGCATTGGCGCCGTAACAGCGATTACCCCGGCGTAGAGAGCGCCATAGAACGCAGGCACGAAATCGAGGCCTGGCGGATAAAGCAGTAGCGCTCGCTCTCCCTCGAGCCCATACCGTTGGAGTGAGGCTGCGATTGCCCGAGCCTGCCTGTCGATCTCGCCGTAGTTCATGCTCTGGCCTTCCCTGTCACCATCAAGCAAGAACGTGAAGGCCTTGTGTTCAGGCTGTCGTTCCGCCCTTCCACGCATCAACGCAACTAAAGTAGAAGACCGGGAGAGTGATTGTTCTACGTGAGACCGGCCAGCCATTTTTACTCCATTTGAGAACGGCGCTCGTACGATTCGCGACAACCGTCTATTACCGTCTGACGACTTTACACAACCTGGATGCAAAACAAAAGTCATGTTTGGCAGATCACAAAACTAAGTTAGTAGCCTACAATGCCACAGATCCCTTGCCTCCGATCCAAGACTGGACTAATCTTCGAGAAGCACCAGTAACTGTTTGATGGTTTCGGAGACCCGCATCGGGTATGTCCATCGATGCTTATAGGAGGTATGACAATGGCTGCAAATAGCGAATCCCCTGAGGATGAAGTCACCCGCCTGCGATCTAGAATCCGAGAGCTGGAGTCGGAATTAGCATCAAGCGAGAGAAAGTCTAAAGGCGCAGAGTCAAAGGGGAGGAGTAGAGAGATATCAGACAAATTCGGAGATGAAGCTGCGAGGTTGATACGTGGCATCGCACTTGCCGGAGTAGAGCAGGTCCGGACTACGGCAAGCGTATTAAGCTCATTTGCTGATACGGTGTCGCAGCGCAACCGAAGCAAAGAGGAACAATCGCCTTCTGATTTGGCGAAGGACTTGCCAAACGACCTCTACTCCGGGATTTTGAACGCTATCGAACACTCTCTCGAAATGCCCGGCAAGGTCGTGAACAGGTTGAATGAAACGTACAATGAGACAAAGTAGAACACGATTTTTAGGGGCATCCTATTAAGAGTTCCGAATTCTGCCTAGTGATGCCACTGCTTTGTTCCTAGCGATGCTTTACCCTGGATCTTTTGAGGGCGAGGGTCCATCCGCTCTTTTGAGTGATGGGTGGCCCTGTGAGGTATGTCCGTATCCGCGACTTGGCTAAGTTGGAAGGCACTACGGGGATTTCGATAGCTTTCAAGTATCAACTACAACGCCTCCACCAAACTTGTGGAGTTCACATGCCACTCACGGAAGAACATCGAGCCGCGGAGGCCCTCGAGGAGTATCTCGGCGATCCTCTAAATCCTGAGAACATCTTTTCTTTCAAGAGCTCTGTGGAGCTCGATGAAGCGGAGAACTACCCTGAAGAATCATGCCGTCTTCTCGTTAAATGGGGCGTGCCCCATTACTATGTTCCCGTTGAAAAAGGCGGTAAGCTCAAGTCATTTGAGGAGCTGTTGTTCCTGACCCGCGTGATCTCCCGGCGAGATCTAACGGCGGCCATATCGATGGGCCAGGTCTTTCTTGGCGCCGTGCACGTTTGGATAGACGGCTCGAACGCACAGCGACGCACAGTCGCCGAGATCATCAAGAGCGGTAAACAGATGGCCTTCGCGCTCACCGAAAAGGCACATGGGAGCGATGTTCTTGCGAGCGACTGTCACGGTATTAAGGTTAAGGACGGGTATCTTCTTTCAGGTGAAAAATGGTTAATTAACAACGGCACCCGGGCTGCGGCGTTGACTGTTTTCGCAAGGACGTCAACCCACGATAGTCCAGGCGAGTTTTCCCTCCTCCTTGTCGTTAAGTCACTTCTCGACGACTCTTCGTACTCGCATATCCGTAAAGTAAGAACACACGGCATCCGCGGTGCGGATATTACTGGGATTCGATTCCATGAATGTCTTGTTCCGCACGATGCTCTTATCGGAGCTGCTGGGGGCGGCCTAGAGACGGCGCTCAAAGGTTTGATGATAACTCGAACACTATGCTCGGGATTCTCCCTGGGTGCATTAGACACGGCTCTAAGGCTAACAACCCAATTCTCTCTTGAGCGAAAACTCTACGGCGGGGTTGCGTACGATATTCCTCACGTTCGCAGTGTCCTCATAAGCTGCTTCTTGGACCTTCTGGCCTGCGAATGTTTGGCTGAAAGTGTTGCCCGAGGTATTCATAGTGCGCCAGGGCAACTCAGTGTGTGGGCTGCTGTAGCTAAGTACCTCGTACCGACCATTGCCGAGGAAGCTATACGTAATCTCGCGGTCATTCTCGGGGCTCGTTACTACTTGCGAGAGGAGTTTGCCTGGGGGACTTTCCAAAAGATAGTAAGAGACAATGCAGTTGTTAGTCTTTTTGACGGCAACACGGTAATAAACCTGAATGTTATAAGTGGCCAGCTTCGTAGCTTGACAAACTTTAGTAGGCAACCGCCCGATGACCGGTCTGAAACCGAGAACTGCCTGAGGGGCGTATTCTCGCTGGAGGAACCTCTTCCTGATTTTGATCCACGCAAGCTCAGGCTCTCCAATCAGGGCCGGAATGATGTCATACAAGGCCTCGACATATCTCTTAAGGTACTCGACGGTCTGAGTGCTGGATCGGAAGTTGATCTGGAGACATTGGAGGCGATGAGGTCATACGTGCGTAAGCTCATTGATGAAATTAACAAGCTGTACGCGCTCATATTGGCATACTCGGACGCAAACGTTGGCGCATCTGCTCAGTCTCTGGAGATGACAGAGTTTTCAAGAAGATACTGTTTGCTGCATGGAGCCGCAGCGTGCGTCCATATGTGGACGTATAACAGATCGGCGATGACAGAGTTTTTCTTGAAAGGAGAATGGCTTCTTGTGTGGTTGGAAAAGAACGTGTTCTCTTCCGCCGACACAAGCTCATCGCTTGCAACTTACCTCGATAACGCTGGCCAAGAACTGCTCCGGCTCCAGGATCGGGACCAGCTCTTCTCTATACTACAATTTCAACTAGCCAAGACAGGATCTTCGGCGAAGCTTCAAAGTAAGGTCTAACAGGGACCAGGAGGTCTTTCGTTGGAAGTGTCGCTCAAGGATTTCGCGTTGGACGTAAAGCGTGCTTTTCTCCCACTGCGCGCAGCGCTACAGTTCGGCCTTGGACCGCTTGTTAAATGGGCGCTTAGACTGTCTCAGGAGGATAAGGATTACGCAGTTCGTATTCGCATCGCCATCGAGCGAATGGGTCTTACGTACTTAAAGTTAGGGCAATATCTGGCCATGCGCCTGGACCTTCTGCCCGCCGAGGTGTGTCGCGAGCTGGGTAAGCTTTACGAAGATGTGTCTCCGATGACCTTTGAAGAAGTAAAGTCCGTAATAGAATCCGAGACAGGCAAGCCTCTGACGGCCTTATTCTCCTGGTTCAACCCGGAAGCGGTGGCGGCAGCGTCCGTGGCGCAGGTTCATGAAGCTGTGACCCTCTCGAACGACCGAGTAGCAGTGAAGGTCCAGCGACTCGGTATCGAGCCGGTTTTCGCGTCGGATATGCGGAACTTGCGGCGGTTGGCAGCGATTGCCGACGCTCTCGGTTTGTTTGGTAGAATATCATTGAAGGAAGTCGTAAACGAATTTGCCCGTTGGACAATGAGGGAGCTGGACTTTGTCACGGAGGGGCACACGGCGAGCCGTTTACGCGAAAACGCCACCACGAACGAACTCGTTCCAAGGATATTTTGGGAACTCACGACGCGCAGAGTGCTAACAATGGAATTCGTTGACGGCGTCAGCCTGATTCAGATCATTGCCCTGCTAGAGCAAGGCAAAGAAGACATTGTCCAGGCCGGTCTTCCCGGCGTTGACCTCGATATGGCAGGGCATAACATGGCTTACGCCTCTCTGCACCAATTATTCGTTTCTGGCTTCTTCCATGGCGACCCTCATCCCGGTAACGTAATCATACTCAGCGATAGTTCGGTCGCATTTGTCGACTTCGGCATATTTGGAGAATTGACAGCGTATCAGCGTGAAGTTCTGGCAAGATACATTGAGACTCTCGCTATTGGAGACATAAGTGAGTCGTTCGCGTACTTATCAAAAATAGCTACTGCCACTGAAGAGACCGACCTACAGGCTTTTGAAAAGGAAGCGAAATCCATTCTTCATCGATGGTATGACGCGTCGAGGGATTCTTCATCAAGCTATGAAGACCGGAGTATGGGCAGATACTTTGGGGAAATCCTATCTGCCGTCCGAAGACACAGACTAAGGATGGGTACCGACACGCTCCTGTTCTGGCGTGCGCTCAACGCCTTGGACTACAGTGCCTTGAGTATGTCTCGGCACTTCGACCTTCTGCACGAGCTTCGCATGTTCTTTAAGGAGATTCGTCCTACTCCCGCAGAGCGCCTTAAGCAGATCATCATGGATAAGCATCAAGCATGGGAGGTCGCCACGCTGGCGTCCTCGATGTCAAAGTACCTCAATCGCATATTGGGTGCTCTTAGCAGCGGTGACTCAACGTCCTCACTAGGAGTCAAAGTCTCTGGTGAAGCTCGGAGTATTGAGGTTACGGCCATAAAATGTTTGGCGGCGGTGATCCTGTTGATATCGTCGGAACTGGCGGCGGCGGCTGGTAATCTCAGGCCCGGGTTGCGCCTGCTACTCTTGGGTCTCGCGACAATTCTCTTCTACTCTTCCGTTCGGAGAGTGAGGGCTAGATGAAAAATGTCGCGGAACACGACTCCTTCATTGGACGACGTTTTGGTGGGCCTGCCGGTTTCAGAAAGAAGCTGCAACGCCTGGGACCGATATTCATAAAGCTTGGCCAATTCCTCGCTTTGCGGCCCGACCTCCTTCCACAAGAATACTGCGACGAACTGATGGGTCTGTTCGATCGAGTCTCCCCTTTTTCCCCGCAAGAGGCATTTGCGATTCTGAGGGAGGATGTTGGGCGAGAGCCTACCGAGCTATTTGCCCACCTGAATCCTCGACCTATAGCCGCAGGCTCACTGGCGCAGACTCATGTGGCCCGTACCAAGGATGGAATCGAAGTCGCCGTCAAAATCCAGCGACCAAACATACGAGCCATGGTCTTGCGGGATCTCGGACGCGCCAGATCGATTGCACGAGTTCTCAAGTTAAGCGGGGCTTCGCTTATCGTGTCACCCGATGAGGTAGTGGAGGAACTCACCGTTTGGATGATGCAAGAGATAGACTTCGAGCATGAGTTGAATAACCTAACAAGGCTTTATGACCTTTCACGATCAAGCTCCTTCGTGAAAGTCCCGGAACCCTTTCCACACCTCAGCGGTCACCGAGTCGTAACATGCGAGTATCTGACGGGAATTCCTCTTTCCGAACTGTTGTCAGGGGACAGTGCAAAAGAGAACCCACCGGAGATCAACCTAAATCGGCTTGCGGAGAATCTCATATCTGCAAGCTTGAACCAGATATTTCGCTACCAGTTTTTCCATGCGGATCTTCATCCGGGTAACCTTTTTGCTCTTCCCGGGGACTTGATCGGGTTCGTCGATTTTGGGCTATGTTCTCAACTCGATGAAGCAGTGCGAGCGGGACAGATGCGGTACCTCTCCGCTGTGTACAGCGGCGATGTGAACCGAATGTTCAAAGCAATAAGTGAAATTCTCATCCCAAGCGAAGAAACGGACATGGAAGCCTTCCGTGCAGAGTTTACGGCTGAAACCACAGCGGCCCTCAGTAAGCTAAGACTCAGTGAGATGAACCCCAGTCGCGCTGACGGGAACCAGTCTACGGTCGCCCAGTGTATGGTCGCCGTAATGCGCACGGCACGTCGCAACAGGCTGATTGTTCCTACGGGTGTGCTGGCACTCTATCGAACGCTATTGACCGCAGAGACCGTGGCGCACCGGTTGGGAACTAGCGCGGATCTGCGATCGGTCGGAAGCCGCTTCTTCTCTGAACTGAAATTTGAAGAGACATTGCGCGCTATAGACTCTGAGAATCTCGAGCCAACGATATATAGTTTCCTCTCACTGCTCCAGGAAGCTCCGGGCCAGCTTCAACAGATTCTCTCCGAACTGTCCGAGGGCCGTTTCGAACTGCAGGTCAATATAGCGGAAAGCACTAAGGTCCGACGCGATCGCGATAGACGCATTCAATTCTTGGGAGCCTCAATTCTCACGGTAGGCATCGCGCTCTTACTTTTGACGCCTAACTTGCCGGTTGTATTCGGAGTGTCACTTGCCTGGCCACTGTCGATCCTCTTAATACTTCTGTACGCCTGGATACTGTTTCAATGGAGGCGATTAAGATGAATCTCTTGGACGTTCCGAAATCAGCCATTGGCCTGGCTCATGAGTTCAACCAGGGCGCCAGGGATCTGGTTAGCGTTTCTTTTTGCACCCTGCTCAGCACAGTTCTGCCGCGCCGGTCCACACGAAGAGAAGAGCTCCGAAAGTCCTTTTGGGAGGTTCGACGGCTCCTGCGAACCGCTATCGGAGAAGACCGAACAAGTATCGAACGGGACCTTCGAGCCTTCTTCGGTTCGATTTCAAATCGCTCGGACGAAATACAGAGGGCGCTCATAGTTTGGATCGACCTGATAGAAGTGCTCGTCCAGCGCGCCGAGGCACGTCACGGAGCGACACCGGGCAGGGGTCAGCTCAAGGCCACTGAGGTGAAGGAAGCCATTCGTTATCTGATGCACGACCAGCATTTCGCACTACCAGGAATTCCCAAACTGCTTGAGCAGATAGTCATCGACACCCTGGTTGATTGGACCGTGGATGGGGTGGTTCTAATGGCAAATCGTTACGGTCTTTGGATTGACGCCAGTAAACCGCAAACAGGAACCCGCCGCTTCTTTTCTCGCGTCCGACAATGGCTTCGACAGATCTGGACGCTTATGTTTATCTTCGTCGCGTGGTTGGTTGCTAAGATCAGCGAAGAGCGCGCCACTCTCTCCCCGGATATAAAGGAGTACATCGACGCAGTCCGACGAGAGGGGTTGATAATCAAAGGGCCTCAGTTCTTTAAAGGAGTGACAGATCTATTCGTCTGGATTGGCACACATCGAACTGTGGTGTTGTCTATTCTCGAGATCGTATTTACCGGAGTTCAGGAAGCGGAAGGTTACCTTCACTTGACCGGCCACGAGAAGAAAGCCTACGTCCGCGACTTGGTGCTTGCAGTGCTGGATGAGCTCGGATTCGAACAACGAGTTGGGTTGTTCTTCGGCTTAATAGAATCGACGTTGGAGAGTACCATCGACGCGAGCGTTCACATCTTCAATAAGCGAGGCGCCTTTTCGCATCGATCTAAGCTGGCGGCTCGGTGAACACCGCTCAATGGAACAGCAACCAAAGCACCTGACCCACCTACCATCTGCTGATCAAAGAGTAAGTTCTTAATCTCCTTGTCGACCGATTCTCCGATCTCTAATCTTATGGCCCACATACTCGCGGTGGATTTGCCGGCGCGCCTGTCACTATCTGCGTCGACACCCTTCATCTTGTGCTACAGGATGCCGGCGAGGACATGAAATTTGCTGGCACACACTACAATACCGTTACACCGGACTGTTCAGCCCAGCGCGGTATTGTCTGTCCTATGTCGATAGTCCGCGAACCCGCTGTGACACCCAAGAGATCAGTGCGATAGTGACAGCGATTGATTCAAGCGGTCGAGCCGCAAGGTCCGTCTAATCACGAGGTCGCCACTTCGGACACGGAGTCGGCCCTTGGGAGGCCAATTGGAAATGTGCCCAGGACGTCACTTTCCACGGTTCGACCTACGAAAGTGTAGCTGCCCGCGATACACAAAATGTGTGTCTCGCCGCCAAGGAACTTGGGAAAAGTCAAAACCACCCGCTTCTCTGTAGGGTTGAAGCCCCAACTCACAGGTTCACCTTTTAGGAGAGACTCATAAACCTCAGCTCCCGACCGGGAGCTCATATCAGGTTTTCAGTGAGTGGGGGCGAGAATGTCTATCTTCGTCTCTTCCGGGTTGAAGAGACGGTGGTTCGCAACTGTTCCCTTACCTTCAAGACGGAGACTGTGATCCTCGAACACCGATCCCTGGGAGCGGATGACTGCGTCAAACGGTGCGGTGACGCCACGGTCCGCCCCAATGTCTTCAAGAATCTCGAAGAGATCATCAATGCCGGGGGCTGAGATTCGAACGCGATACTCGACGTTTACCGTTCCTTTCGCATAGTCAATAACGCCGCTGCTGCCGGGCTCGCCAAGCTTGATGGTCAAACAGCCCGAATCGATCTCCTTCCCTTGCCACTTGATCTTGACCCCTTCTTCTACCGTCACGTTCAGATCTGTTACATCGAAGTGTAGAAGACCCTTCATGCTATCCTCCTTCTCAAGGCTGAGTTAGGTCGCGCTAATCATGAGGGCGCGACCGTGTAATGTCAAGCACCGGCAGACAAACACGCAATCATTAATCAAGGGTAAGCGGGCGCCCACCCACGCTTTTGTTTGTAGGGCGTGGCGAGGTGTCACAAGTCTGTTGATCGCGGGAAGAAGTACATTTAGCGGCGCTTGCTTGTTGGAGCCTCATGCGTCTCGAAGCCGAGTGTTCTCTGCGTCATTGTTGCCAATTTGATCGGATACCATCCCGGTCGCTTGAGTCTTTGGTTGTTTCATTTCACTCTTTCACCTACGAGCGAGATGAGCCCGGCCAGATCGCGGCACGCGCCTAGTTCTGCGCTCGTGATCAGCACCTTCAGTTCGGCATCCTCCGATGAGGTGAAGACAGCAGGGAAGTTCTGTTGCGCCTTCGGATATCGTTCGACGAACTCGTTTCGATGTAGGAACTCCGTTTTTACACCGAGTTCACGGATGAACTGCGCCCATTCGCGCTTGGTGCCTAGCATGCCGTTGGTGAGGGTACAAAGGTCACAGGAGTAGGTCTTTGGTGATACTACCTTGTGCACATAATGCGTGAGCGAGTTGAACAGGCCCCCATCAACGGCGTAGACAAAGATCACATGACGCATTGCAGATCCTGACACGATGCTGGTGAAACAACCAACGTCGCGTTGCTTTAATGAGTTCTCATACCTGCACGAAGGGCAATGCATACGTTACCGGCAGCACTTCGTGCGAGCTTAGCTTCTCGTAATTGCCCTTTAGACCGTTGGCTTGATGTTCTGATTCACCCGGAAGAAGTTCGTCGGGTCGTACTTGTTCTTCAGGGTCACCAGGCGTTCATAGTTAGGAGCGTAGGCTGCCCTGATACGCTCTTCTCCCTCGTCACCCAGGTTGTTCACGTAGACCCCTCGCTCCAAAAATGGCTGCAGTGCCTCCAAGAACTCCCGCGTCCAGGTGATGTTCTTCTCCGAGTCTGACGGAGCGGTCCACATCGAAACAATGAGCAGGTCGTGCTTATCGGACCGGTGGGCGAAGGCTGTCTCGCTCGGGCCAACACGGCACGCCGCGCCGTGCAGGTGCTGGAGCACAAAGGCTGACATTGGCGAAGGCCTGGTCTCGGCGTATTCCAGGAGGATTTCGATAGCCTCATCGCTCAAGAAAGGTAAAAACCCTGATTTCCATTCTTGCAGACGCCCCGCGGGAAAACCAAAGTCTAGTTGGCTTTGCATGTCTACATAATTCATGGCACCGAAGAAGTCGGCGAAGGGCGAGCCAAAGTTTCGGAGAGGCTTTAGTACTTGTTCTCCCTCCTCGATAGAGCCTGAGTAGCAACCGAAGATGACAATAACAGGGTTACCGACCGGTGATGTCGCGAACAGAGGCATCGTGCCCAGCTCGTCCGGGCACTCACTGGAGAACTCACGGTAAAACCGGAGAACTTCCCTGGCCTTGCTCAGTTCATAAACCACCATCCCGCCGAATACGGGGCCGACCGGGTGGAGTTGGTACTCAAACGAAGTTACTACACCGAAGTTCCCGCCCCCACCACGCACGCCCCAGAAGAGGTCTTCATTCTCACCAGCGCTGGCCGTCAGGAGACGACCGTCCGCAGTCACGATTTCAACCGAGAGCAGGTTGTCACAGGCCATTCCGTGTTTGCCTTGCAGCCAGCCGCTCCCTCCGCCGAGCGTCAACCCCGCGATGCCTGTGTGAGAGATGATACCGAGTGTCGTTGCCAAGCCGAAAGCCTGTGTTTCGCGGTCGAACTCGCCCACGAGCAGGCCGGGTTGCGCGCGGGCTGTGCTGCGCTCGCGGTCCACACTTATTCCTTTCATCGTCGAGAGGTCAATGAGGAGTCCGCCTTCACAAACCCCTGTGCCAGCGACGTTGTGACCGCCGCCGCGTATTGCAACTAACAGATCATTGGTGCGAGCAAAAATTCACGGAGTTAACTACGTCGGAGGCGTCAGCACAGCGCACAATCAAATCCGGCCGCCTGTCGATCATGCCATTAAAGACCTTTCGGGCTTCGTCATAGACCTCATCTCCGGAGCGGAGCAGCGCGCCGCGCAGGCTGGCCTTGAATGTTTGCACGATTGCGTCATCAACGACTTTGCCTCTGGTGAGAGTATCTCGTTGTTGGGCCATTGCCTCCTCTACCTTGGTTGATTCATCCTTGATCAACGTTTACTGCCTGCTGCCCAGATGAAGGTGTTACGAAGAACTATTGCGCCCGACGGGTCAGTGTGGGTTTTTACCGCTTCCTCCACGGCAGCCCGCACCTTCGCTTCTCCCATCACGTTGATTGCCGCCTGCAAAGGTCCTGAGGATGCTTGAGCTCGCCAGCATATCTCTAGGCTAGGATATGTGAAATCACACCGACTCTCACCGTGCTCTCCCAGGGTAAGTCCCGCATCTGCCAATAGGCCCTCGATCTTTCCCGGTGCTGACAGCCAGAACGGTCCTCGCGGTGGCTTGAACGGCAAAATCCTAACAACCGCGTCAAGGACATCTCTAACTTCACAGTCCTCAGGTCTTCCCCAATTAGTGATCACGATTTGACCCTCTGGCCGAGTGACTCGTGTTAGTTCTCTCATCGTCTGTGCTACATCTGTTGCGTATAACACCGAGTTGACCGCAATGACAGCGTCAAACTCCGAGTCACCGAACGGGAGAGACTCAAGATCAGCTTCCTGAAACCTGGCGGTGGGCAGTCGTTTGCGGGCAATCTCGAGGAGGGCAGTACTTGCATCAATACCTATGATTTCACAGCCAATCTTGTCGGCTTCGACGCAGGCACCGCCGGCGCCACATCCGGCATCAAGGATTTTCCTACGCTCTTGGCCGTGAACGGCCCGCAAGGCATCCCTCCACAGTGGGAGGAAAGCAGATTCTTGATAAGTGGCCCAATCCTGCGCGGCCACACCCCACAAAGCTCCTTGTATGTTTGCTGATCCCATTCGCCTTCTTTCTATGGCCCAGTGGGTTCCCAACCATAGATTCACCCGAACCCTAGATTCCACCGCCCCGTGCGCAGAGGAATCGTTGGAACGGTATGAGATTTGTTGAAGCGGCCGAACGATCTTATTAAATACGGAGCGAATAATACCATATCGGAAGTATTATGTCTCACTCTTTGGCGTGAGGAATTGGTGCTCTCTTACATTCATGGACGAGTGCTCAATTTAGGATGAAATGTTTGAACCGGCATACTATCATCTGTTCGGTCACGACGAGATCCGACAGGTTTGCTCGATGGGAGATACTGGAGTCAAGATACGACAACTAAGAAGCGCCCGGGCAAACTGCGAAATGTTTACGAAGGTGGTAGCCAGGAGGCCGGTCTCCGGAACTCACAAGTTGCTGTCCATTTTACATACGCGCCGGATCGGTACCGGCTGCTTCACATCAGATGCAACCCGCGTAAAGCGGCTGAATGTTTCTGCAATGAAGAAAGGAATTAAAGATGCGAACGCGAACTCCGATCAACCCAATCGCTCTTATACTTGTTGCGCTCGTCGGCATCATTATAGGTCGGGGCATCAGCGCACGATCTATGTGGGCGCAGTCCAATCCGACCTCAGTTGACAAGGATAATTCGGAGCTACTGCGCCTATTTCAGGAAGATCAGGCGGATCGCACATCGAAGGATGGCAAGCCAATCGACTGGAATGTGGTAGACGCGAGGGACAAGACGCGAGAAAAACGAGTAAAGGAGCTGTACGCGAACAACCAGTTACATACTGGCGCTGACTATTACCACGTCGCTATGGTGCTCCAGCATGCAAGTGCCCCAGAGGATTACTTGCTGGCGCACGAGCTATGCGTGGTCGCGATAAGCAAAGGGGACGAGCGCGCAAAGTGGCTGGCCGCCGCGAGTGAAGATCGGTTTTTGATGGAGATTGGCCGCCCTCAACGATTCGCGACGCAGTTCCGCTCAGTTGGAGACTCTCCCATGCGCCTCCACGAGACCGACAAGGGGGTATCAGATGAACTTCGGCGGGCGCTCAACGTGCCTACTTTAGCTCAGGCCAAGGAGAGAGAAGCCAGAATGAATGCGAAGAAGAATTAGGATCAGCTGCGCTTCGATCAAGGCAGAAAACAGTTGGTGTCCAGGCAGTTTCATGTTGAGGCCTCGAGAACCAGTTCCAGATGGAGCTTGAGCGCCAATGGCAAGTCGTTTGTATTTACGTCCAAGAGTATAGAGAATATTCTTGTTAAACGAAGGAGTCGACGCCAATGAAGAATATCGTGTTCGCAATTGCACTAGCCGTCTTGATTGCGCCTCTTGCGCAAGCTCAGCAACTAACCGAACCACGTAATGAAAATAAAGGAGCGACACAGTCTGTGGCAGCCGAAATGGGGATATTTCCCGCGGCAGCGGTTATGTGGACGGACGGACCGGCATCCCTACCTGCCGGAGCCAAGCTTGCCGTGCTGGAAGGTGATCCTGCAAAAGAAGGTTTCTTTACAATGCGCCTCTGGTTGCCGGATGGTTTCAAGATCTCACCACATTGGCTCCCAAAGGTAGAGCACGTGACCGTAATTTCAGGTACCTTTAACCTGGGCATGGGAGAGAAGTTCGATAAAGCGGGTGCGCGTGAAATGCCTGCGGGAACGTTCGGATTTTGGCCCGCGGGGATGAGACATTTCGCGTGGGCAAAAGGCGATACGGTCATTCAACTCCACGGAATCGGGCCGTGGACGATAACTTATGTCAATCCATCGGACGATCCCCGTAACATGAAAAAATGATCTGTTGAAGTGGCGTGCTGACAACAGCACCCCACCACAATCCTCAAACTTCGGCGCCTTTCCCCTCCGGAAGGTAATCGACTCGTACTCTGCGCCACACGACTACTCAAACTGGTTAGTCCGCGCCTTCTAACCCTACCGACGTTGAAGCGCAAGAATCTCCTCAAGCGTTTCAGGGAGCACGAGCTGATACGTTACATCACGAGCTCGTGCGCATCGTATTGAACGAGAGATCTGGACTACAAGTCCACCTTGATAAACCACACTTAGGTCGAACATTATGTGATTTGGCATAATTCTGCGAGGAGCGCCATATCACAGGCTTGGGCCGGGTGACAGATTGACATTGTTCAAAAAAAAGGGTTTCGACTCGAACCGCCGCTGGCGTGAGGACCGTCAAGCTATTCGCGAGTTTGATAGGTCGCTAACGCTCATCGTTGATCCCGACGCGCTTATGGCTTCCATAGCAGCTCGTATCAAAGAGCATTTCATGCCCGATTGCGTCATCATTCTGCGTGCGGCTCCTGGAAGTGTCATGTTTAATGTCTCGTTCAGCACTGATTTTGCTTTGGACGAACTGAAAAACATTCGCTTGACCCAGCGTGATCATCTGGCGAAGTGGCTCCTCACGAATGAAAAGGCGATGGTCGTAGGCCAGGATCCTGGCGTGTTTAATTATTTGAGCCCATCCGAGCGCGAGACACTTACCCTATTGAATGTACGCATCTGCGTGCCCCTGATTGCTCTGAACCGCCTCACCGGGCTGATCTTTTTATGTTCAACCCAGGAGCAATGGGGGCTCAGCGAAGAAGACATGAGTTTACTGCAAATGCTCATGAATCAGGCAAGCATCGCTTTTGAGACTGCCTATCTCTACCAGGAGCAGCGTGACCGTCTCCTTAAGCTTTATCGCACTGAACGCCTCGCTGCCGCGGGACAATTAGCCGCGTCGGTCGCACACGAGATACGCAACCCGCTCACTTCCATACGATCGACTGTGCAATACTTGCTAAAGGACTGCGAAGAAAACAGTCCTAAGCGCTCACTTATCGAAGGTGTGATAGCAGAGGTTGATCGCATAGATCGGACTGTTGACGGGCTGCTCAGTCTTACGCGCCGCACCGAATTCAAGCCCGAAAGAGTCGCACTCGACCAACTGATTGAACAGACTCTACGTTTGGTCGGAACTGAGGCGAGCAATCAATCGGTGGAAATACTTTGGTCGTCACCAGGGGCCGATTGCTACATTCTTGGGGATACATCACAGCTCAGACAGCTCTTTCTTAATTTGATTTTGAACGCTCTGCAAGCAATGCCCAAGGGTGGACAACTAGAGGTCAAGTTAACTTGCAACCCAGAGTCGCTGGAGGTATGGGACCGTAAGAACTGGGTGCAAGTTTCCCTAACCGATACCGGGTGCGGCATCCCTACCGACAACCTCGACAAGATTTTTGACCCCTTCTTCACCACGAAGCAGGGGGGCACGGGGCTTGGCCTTTCTATCTCGTATGCGGTCGCCAGACAGCATGGGGGGCAATTGGAAATTCGTAGTTCCGAAGGAGGGGGCACAACAGTTGCAGCACGCTTCCCTTTGTTGCCGTGAAAAGTGGTGAGGGCGACTGAATAGCATCCGCCGCCCCAGTTCAGAACGTTGCCTGGACGCTTATGGCGAAAGTACTCATCGTTGATGACGAGCCTCAAATACGCCGGATACTATCGGTAATGCTAACGGACCATGGCTACGATGTGAGTGAGGCCGAATCGGGCGAGCAAGCAATTAGAATCCAGGTTGATTTTAATGCCGCCGTTGTGCTGCTGGATCTGAACATGCCTGGTATGGATGGCATCGCAACCTTGCGTGCTCTGATCGCTCAAAACAGCACGGTTCATTGCATTATGATGACCGCTTATGGCGCGATACGCTCCGCGGTTGAAGCCATTCGGATCGGTGCTTTTGACTACCTGACAAAACCGTTCGACAACGATGAGCTTCTGTTGAACATTGAGCGCGCGATCGAGGCACGCAGGCTCGCGTGGGAAGTGGAGGATTTGCGCGCTGAGATCTCTACTCGCTATGGCTTTAACGAAATCGTGGGCATAAGCCCCCGATTACAAGCGATCTTTCGTACGGTCTCTAAAGTCGCACCTGTTGATGCGACCGTGCTTATCGAAGGGGAGTCCGGGACCGGAAAAGAGCTGATAGCAAGGGCAATCCATCGGCGCAGTAGTCGCGGGCAAGGGCCGTTCATAGCAGTCAATTGCGGCGCAATACCTCAGTCCCTATTTGAGGTAGAGTTTTTCGGGTGCGACAAGGGCGCATTTACCGATGCGCGTGTGAGCCGCGCTGGCCGTTTTGAACAAGCGCAGGGAGGCATCCTTTTCCTGGACGAGATCGGCGAGCTTCCCGTCGAAACTCAGGTTAAGCTTTTGCGTGCATTGCAAGATCACCAGATAACGCGCCTGGGCGGGAGCGCTCCGATAACAGTCAACGTGCGAGTTATTGCTGCGACGAATATTGACCTCGGGGGTGCGGTCGGACACGGCAAATTCCGCGAAGATCTATTCTGGCGTTTAAACGTAGTGAGAGTGAGCCTTCCAAGCCTGCGTCAGCGACGTGAGGACATACCGCTGCTCGTTGACCATTTTCTCGACCGTTTTAATCGCGAATTCGGACTGTCGATAAAATCCATTGCAGGAGATGCACGGCGGCTGCTTGAGATGTATGACTGGCCCGGCAATGTGCGCGAGCTTGAGAATGCCGTATGTAGCGCGATGATAATGTGCGAGGGCGGCATAGTTAAGGCGTCTGACCTTCCTTTCCGCATACGCGGCGAGGCGGACGCGTTAGCCGATTCAGCATCGTCGAAACGGACAAATGACATAACAAAACTTACACTCACCGACGCGGTAAAAGAGGCTTCCGAGAAATTAGAAAAGATCATGATTGTTTCTCGCCTGAGCGAGATGGATGGCAATCGCACTGCAACAGCCGAATCTCTCGGCATCAGCCGCAAGACTTTATTCAATAAGATGCGCCAGTATGGGTTGGCCGATGACGGCATAGAAGACAGTCTCTGACCCGGACAGGCGCATCGCTATTGGGAACTTCATTACACACCCGCGAGTAACCTCTTACCCAAAAACACAGCCTGAAATCCAGCCTTATCGCCGATTGACCGATTGGAATAAGGATTGCAATTCGCGCAAACGCAGAGTGTGTTGAAATCTCTTTGGTACTCGCGGCCTCTCAAAGCGTAAAAGAACGATGAAACAACTATTGAAGAAATGTCAATATGGGGCTGTCGCAGCACTTGCGATAGCGATGCTGCTGGTAATGACAGGCGAAAGCGGTAAGGCTCAACAAGGCGATGAGCAGAGGAAATTCCTTGAGCTCCGCAGGCGGCAGATAGAACTACAGGCTGCTCGAAAGCAATATGAGCGAAGTGAAAAGCTGGCGGCCCAGGGCCTGGTTCCTCAAACGGACATTGACCGCGACCGCAATAGCGTCGCCACGGCGCAACTCAACTATCAACAGGCGGTCCTGTCTGTATTTGAGCTTCAACCGCGCATTTCTGTCCGATCAGCAACCAAGACACAGACTGAAGACGGCCGTAAGTTCATTCGTCTGGTAATAGCCAATCTTACGCCTGCATTTGATGACTCGCAGTTTAAGCTATTAAACAACTTTGAAGGGGCAGATCCCATCCCGGAACAGCTACGCACCCGGACAATAAATGGTGTGTTCGTCAGCCTGCGCGATAGCGGCACGTCACTCGGAGGCGAACCCAACGCACCGCGGGTGCCAAATGCGACCATCGCGCTCCCCTACGAGACTTACATAACGCAGATGGAGTATGGTGAGACGAAAACGCTCACCTATCAATTGCTGCGGGACGTTGATACGGTAATTGTCGCGCTAAGCTACCGTAATCAAACTCAGGAAATTCCAGTGCAGGTCGAGCGCAGCGCTGGCGACAGCGTAGTACAGATTGCCTCTTCGCAATTTTCCCAGGAGGCCGACCTGAACGGCCAGGTTACTTACAACCTGTCCCTTGAGCGCCCGACAGTTGATGTACGGAGTTTTCATCTCAAGGTTGTCAACCTGCCGCGTCAGATCGGGTACTCATTTATTGACTTAGAGTCTCAAGCTAGATTGTCTCAGATTAACTTTCCGGCAGGAGTTAGCCGGCAATCGCTAGGGCTAAGATTGTTCCTGCCCGAACGAGCCGACGAGCTGGTCAAAGTGGACGCTCCGTTGCAACTCTGGGCATTGGCGCTCGACGAGTCGGCCGTGATTCCCTTTGGCAAAGACCGGCCTTACACGGACGCCGAACTTGCGGCTGCGAACATTGGAAAGGTCAAGCTGGTGATAATCCCTCGAGGTGTCGGGAAAATCGATGTAACGGCCAACTCGTTGTTTAGCGAAGTCGAGGCCGGGCACAATGTGACAGCCAGCATAACCGTCCGCAACTCGGGTACGCGGTTGCTGGACAACATAAAGCTATCGGCCGAGCATCCGCTGAACTGGCGCGTCGAGTTGACCCCTGACATTCTCACCACGCTGGAGATAAGCCGCGAGCAGGAGGTCAGATTGTCGATTCTGCCACCGGCGGACGTCGGGGTAGGCGACTACGAGGTTCGGATCAAGACCGGATCGTTTGCCGACAACCGAAGGGTGCAATCTGAGGACAAGATTTACCGAGTCAGCGTCAAGGCGAAGACGAGCCTCCTCGGCGTTGGCGGGTTAGTGGGCGGGCTGCTCGTGCTGGTTGTTGGTATTGTCGTGTTTGGAGTCAAAATTACGAGAAGGTGACACGGAAGGAGAAGACAAATGATTGAAGCCACTGATCTGACGAAGCGCTACGAGGATCGAGCGCTGGCGCTCGACGCGCTCAACCTCAAGGTCAACCCCGGTGAGATTTATTGTCTGCTTGGCGCAAACGGTGCGGGCAAGACTACTACAATCAACCTCTTCCTCAATTTCATACAGCCTACGCTGGGGCACGTCCTTATCAACGGTATTGACGTGACCAGGGACCCACTGGAAGCGAAGAAGTACGTTTCCTACGTATCGGAGAACGTGACTCTGTACGGTAATTTCACTGCGCGGCAGAACCTGGACTTCTTCGCCAAACTGGGTGGGAAGGACGGGCTTAAGAAAGACGATTACTACACGGTGTTTCGCGAAGTGGGTCTGCAGGAAACCGCGTTCGAGCGGAAAGTGAAACAGTTCTCGAAGGGCATGCGCCAGAAGGTCGGGATCGCGATCGCGATAATCAAGGACGCCCCTGCGGTACTGCTCGACGAACCCACTTCCGGCCTGGATCCGAAGGCAGGCGCGGAGTTCATCGAGACGCTAACCCAGCTCCGCGAACGCGGCAAGGCCATACTGATGTCTACGCACGACATTTTCCGCGCGAGTGAAATTGCCGATCGTGTCGGAATCATGAAGGAAGGCCGGAAGGTGATGGAGCGCACGAAGCGGGAACTCGAACACGAGGATCTTGAGGCGCTTTACCTGGATTATATGAGGGGCGGTTACGCGGTCGAGATGGAGATGATGGTGGGAACATAGAGACCGATGGGAGAAACACTCCAGGGGGCCTTTACCAGGTGGTCGAGCAAGCAACCAGCAAAGAACAGGAATATCATCAGATGAGTACACAACTGAGTACACAAACTCAAAGCGAACCAGCAACAAGCCCGTTGAAACTCTGCCTGTCATTTCCGAAGCAGAGCCGGGAGGTTTTCTATGGCCTGGGCTCGCCGCAGGTCTACCCTGCATCGACGGAATTGTTCAGACAAAGCTCTGCGGCGCACGACGCGTATTTCATTGACGAGGGACTGGTGAAGCTCACGTATGTAGAAGAAGACGGACAAGAGTTCATAGTCGGCCTTCGGACTTCGGGCTCGATACTTGGCGCAGCCTCGGTGATTCTAAACAAAGCATACCCGGTATCGGCTGTACTTCTAACGCGCTGCACCATCCTGCGGGTTCCCGCCAAGACCTTTCTCGGCATTCTGGAGAGCGACGATCAATTCTCACAACATCTCCTTCGAGAGCACAGCCGCGAGGTCTACGATCAGGTAGAAAAGCTGGTAGGTCTCGGTTGCCACTCGGCACGCCACCGCTTCGAACAACTTCTCTGGAATCTGAGTTCCGAACTGCAACGGAGCAATTCGCGAATGGGAGTCCGTATCCATCTGCGGCTGCCGTTGAAGCAATGGGAAGTCGCTCAATTGATTTCGGTAACGCCGCAGCATCTGAGCAAGCTGATAAGACAAATGCAACAGGAAGGAGTCATTCGGCGAGAGAATGGGTGGCTGATTGTGTTCGCTCTACACAAGCGTTATCACACGGCAAGAAATCGTGGATGAATCTGGCTTAAGACCAGTATGAACCTGGATGAATGAGCGGCACTCCGGACCGACCTATAATTGGAATCGATATGACAAAGCATTTCCGAAAGGCAGCACCTATCCGATGCGCGAGAGAATGTTCTAACTGAGCAGATGTTGAACAAAAGGTGAGCGGGAAAAATGGATATCAGCAAAGCCATCGCTAGAATCCCCGATCACGTCAGGTTCAGCCCTGAGGGCAAAGAAGCAGTGATTCTGAATCTGAAAAGCAAAAAGTACTTGGAGCTCGACGAAATAGGAACGCGGATGTTCCTGCTACTTTTTGAGCACGGATGCGTCAGTAAGACTATCGCGCCGCTTCGCGCGGAATACGGGTTTACGGAAGATCAAGTGCGAGAGGATCTGGTAGATCTGCTCGCGGAGCTCCAGGAGAAGGGTCTCGCAGAGGTCACCGAACAATGATGGAATGAAGGGGACCGTTGAAGAACAAAACGACCGGCTATCTGGCACGCTGAATGAGTGAGGCAAGGCGATGACGAATTCGACACAAAACGTCAACGACATGGTCGCGACCCCCAAACCGCAGGTTTCTTCGAAGCGGGTAAATGGCCAAACGGTCGTGCTCGATCTCGAGAGCGGCCGCTATTTCGGCCTCGATGCCATCGGCAGTCAGATTTGGGCTCATCTTGTTGAAGGTGTCAGCCTGGGTGAAATTGTCGATCTTCTCGCGCAGCAATACGGCGAGGGGAAGAAGAAAATGTGGGAGGATGTGACCAAATTTGTTGACGAACTACAGATGAACGGGCTCGTTGAGATCGACAAGAAAGCGGCAGAATCCCCGTCCTCTGGTCCTGTCGAAAACTACAGACCGAGCAGGCTGCGTCGCGCTTTTCAATTCATACAAGCTTACGCGTTTCTGCTGTTTATTGATTTGGGTCTGAGACTTGTAAGCCTGAAGAAGCTGTGCGGGTTCTTCAGCCGAAAGGCTCGCTCAGGTAGAGTCGTGCCCGCGGACGAAGTAAGGCGAATGACTCTGATCCCTCTGGCTGTTCTCCGTTGGTATCGGCCTGGAATAGCGTGCCTTCATCGTGCGGTCACAACATATTGCTTTCTACGGTGGCGGGGAATTCCAGTCGAGCTTTGTCTCGGGGTTAGAACCTACCCATTTGCTTCACACTCCTGGGTGGAGTACGAGGGTGAGGTCTTGGACGATGTCTCAGCGGTGAAGCAATGGTACCAGCTTCTGACGAGGATTAACTAACGTGAGCGCAATTGTTTGTACATACAATTTGGCGGGCGAGCCGGCTGATTTTGAAGTTCTGCACCGGATGATTGAAGTCAGCGCCCCTTTCGGACCCGACTCGAAGGGGCACTGGATCAACGGTCCGGTAGCGTTGGGACATCGAGGTCTATGGGTTGTTGAAGAATCCCTGGGTGAAATCCAGCCGGTCTCTGACGGAGCTGGCCGTCTGTTCGTTGTCGCCGATTGCAGAATAGATAACCGGGAGGAGCTAATAGACGAACTGAGGGGTCGCGGCGAATCAATCGAATCGCCCTCGGATGCCGACCTCATTTTGCTCGCTTACAACGCCTGGGGTACGGGGTGCGCGGCCAGAATAGTCGGCGATTTTGCCTTCGCAATCTGGGATGTTGAAAGAAGAAGATTGTTCTGCGCGCGAGACGCTCTGGGTGTTCGTCCTTTCTTCTATTATTTCGACGGCAGCAGATTCAGAGGTGCTAGTCTGATCCGCCAGTTGCTGCAGGACGAGACCATAGATCGAACGTACGATGAAAGCTATATGGCCGCCTTTCTCGTCAGGGGCGAGTGTCCAAGCGAATCCACGCCATATGAAAGCATCAAGAGATTGCTAGCGGGCAGTTCGCTCGTTATCGAACGCGGTGGTCTACGTAAAGAGAAGTATTGGGATCTCGATCCACAATGCGAGATCAGCTACCGAACGGACGGAGAGTACGAAGAACACTTTCGGACCGTGTTCGGAGATGCTGTTAGAGCACACATCCGCAGCGCCGGACCTGTTTGGGCCGAGCTTTCGGGCGGTCTCGACTCGTCTTCGATCGTTTGCATGGCCCAGGAGATCTACGGGGCCGACCGAGCGTTGGGTAGAGGCTTTAATACCCTGACTTACTGCTACGACCAGGCGAGTCAAGCGGACGAAAGACGATGGAGCCAAACCGTCGTTGAAAAGTATGGTCTCCCTTCTATGCACCTGATAGTCGACGAGTACTGGCCATTCAAGGACCTGAATGAAGGTGTTGCCTACTGGGACGAGCCAACACCCAAGGTTCTTTTTAATGCCCGGCTACGGGAGACAGGAAGACGTATGTTGGACTGCGGCGCCAAAGTTTTGCTAAGCGGAATAGCCGGTGACCAGGTGTTCCTGGGTGACGCTCCGGATCCCGTCCATCTGGCAGACTATCTGCGCGGGTTCCAGTTGCGGCGATTCGTGCGAGAACTAGTCAGCTGGCAGAAGCAGCTAAAGGTTCCGATGTCTGAAGTCATTGTGGACAACTGCGTAAAACCACTTCTTAACCCGAACACTTTGATGGGCTACACCATGAACGCCAAGTATCGGCGGATCCCTAAGTGGATCGACTCTGATTTGGCCGAGAGGAGAAACCTTCAGAAAGTCGGAGCTCAAGCCTTTCTCCCGCGCCGGTACAAGAGCCCCGCAGCCCAGCAACAATATCTTGGGATAATGCGAACGTCAGCGCCGCTGGTCAAGGGACCCCTCATCAGCCCTGCTATTGAGGCGCGGTATCCCTTTTTGTACCGACCCCTGGTGGAGTTTGCTATGGCGATTCCGATGGAGCAGAAGGTCCGGCCAGGGGACCCGCGCTCAGTGCTCCGCCGAGCTATGGTGGGAATCCTGCCTGAGCAAGTGCGTACACGAAAGACGAAGGCAGGGCCTGACCAGGCAATTTACCTTGGGATGAACAGGGAATGGTCCAGAATCGAGCCGCTCCTCAAGTCCTCTCGTCTCGCCTCCCTGGGGTACATTGACTCGCGAGAATTTCGTCACGCGGTGGAGTCCACGCGAATTGGTTATCCGGACAACATTCACCTGATGCTGGCGGCCCTGTCGCTTGAAATTTGGATACGCGGCGCTGAGCGAGCCGAACCAGGGACTGAATCATTAGCTGTACCAGGCGTCCCGGTAGCAAGCATTGGTGCTGGTCGTCGTAGTTACTGAATTTCTTAAGCAGTGATGCATTAGATTCTAGAGAGGGTTGAAAGAGACCGTGAAAAAAGACAAGGACACCACGCAATTTCGCTGACCTCTCCACTTGAGGCAACGCTTACGAAGGTAGGAATGAGTTTAGGCCTACCAGTGAGCGCCCTCACTCGTCAGGGGTTTTTCCGAGGCCGGTTTTGCCGTGGGTCCTTGCTCAATATTATTGCCGCGCGTCGTGCGGATAGTATCGATTTCCAGGCCTTATCACCAGAGCAATGGCTCCTCGGAACCGAGCTTATAAGTGGTAAGCTGAAGGGCAAAAATGGAAAGTCGCCTGCCTCCCGAGACGCGTTGGTAAGAACAAAGACTAACGCTTGTGTTTGGAGAGATCTAATTTCAAAGAAAGGAGGAAACGCCATGGAAAACTATACTTACACATCTCCGCTGTTAGTGGGGTTGGGTAGCATTACCGACGTGACATTTGGTCAAGCAGAAGGCACCATCATCGATGACGCCGCCTGACGACGTAAGTGAGCAGCGCTCGAACAAGCGGAAGGCTAAGAGCTGGCCTGACGGGCTGGACAAGTTTGTCTAGCTTTTACAATCGTAGCTTACAACTGAAACCAATGAGACAGATGACTTCCATTTTGCCCTTCTTTTCTTATCAAAGTCTTACGAAAGGCGGTGCGGTGCTATGACAAAAGCAATCTTCTTGAAGGAGATCTCCGAGGGTATCTACGGATATAAGTTCTTGCTCGTTCTCGTCACGTCAACGATCCTGATCCCTTTGGCTATGTATTCAGGAGCCAGCTCTTACAAGGAGGGGCTGAAACAGTATCGCCAGGCCACGATGGAAAGTGAGCAGAACTTCAGAAACCAAAAACCGAAGGGGCCTCACGACGCCGCTCATTTCGGCCGAACCATCAGCAAGCCTCCCGCGCCACTGATGGCGATGTCGAGCGGCATTCATGATGCCCTGGGTGTGAAGTCGCAGATAGACCCTCACTTCACACCACGTCTGTCAGGAAGCAGGTACGACGCGACGCCAATACTCTCGATCTTCGGCCATTTCGATTTCGCTTTTATCATTCAGACCATATTCAGCTTGCTGGCGATTGTCTATTCTTTCAATCTGATCTCGGGTGAGAAAGAAGCGGGAACGCTCAGGTTGATCTTTTCTAACGCGGTATCGCGAAATGATGTGCTTGTCGGCAAGGTATTGGGGGGATTGGTTCTGCTTTTTGCTCCGATGACCCTTGCAACTCTCATAGGACTCGTCTTCCTCACGCCCCTGTTCGGCGTCTCCCTCGATTCGGTGTCATGGTGGCGCTTGCTGCTGATCCTTGGCGCATCAGCGTTGTATATCTCCCTGATCTTTCTTCTAGGGGTTTTCGTGTCGACTCGCACGACGCGAACGATGAACAGCTTCATCATCCTATTGCTTATCTGGGCATCCCTGAATTTCGTAATTCCGAGGGTTGCGGTCACCGTTGCGCAGAGTGTGTATCGTATCCCCTCCGTTCAGGAGATCGATATGCAGGTCGAGGGCATACGGCGAGAGGAATCGGAAAAGTTGTCTCAGCGCATCCAGGCCTATCGTGCGTCGCACCCGGAATCCAAGGACAAGCCCCTGCCGCCCGAAACGGCTATACAGGCGAGGCAGAGTATGGACGAGGCGCTGGAAGAGCGAGAATCCAAGCTGATGCAGGGTTACGAAGCAGCCAAGTGGAGTCAGGTCCATCTCGCGATAAACCTCTCTCAACTTTCGCCGGCCTCCGCCTACACCTTTGCAGTTATGGAGTTGGCCGGGACGGGTATCTATCGGCACAATCGCTTTCTTCAGTACTTGGGCGAGTTCCAGAAAGGCTTCAGGTCGCATTTTGACAACCTGGAACGCCAGAATGTTCGGACTGTCGATAGGTTCGACAATGTTCCAGAGGCCTCATTCTCGGAAGAGTCTACTTCCTCGGTGATCGGGAGAATAATACCTGAGACCGGGCTAATCGGCGTGCTAACCGTGATCCTGTTCGCGGGTGCTTATTTCTCCTTTGTCAGATATGACGTGAGGTAGGTAATGAGAAGGTTGCGGCGAGCATTGAACTATATGTCGCCTTATTGGCGATTGCTGGTGACCGGGATCCTGGTTGCCAGTGGAGCGATGCTCTGTCAGCTGTCTTTCCCGTGGGTCTTGCGCTTCCTCATAGATGACGTGTTCGGTAAGAGCCAATCTGAGCTGCTGATAGTGGGTATCGCACTGCTGATGGCAGCGGCGGCCGGAACAGTTGTATTCCAATCTTTGGAAAAGTATGTCTTCGGTTACCTGAGCGGTCGCGCCCTGATTGATATCCGAACCGAGCTGGCGCGTCACTTGCGGCGCCTTCCTCTCGGCTACTCCAACGACCAACGCAGCGGTCGAGTGATGTCTCTTTTTACGAACGATGCTCCCGCGTTGGCGAAGCTTTACGAAACAGTAGCCGGGCAGACTGTCGTCAGCGCTTTTCGCTTAATCGCAACCCTGGTTATCATCATTGTCATCTACAAGCAGCTGGCTTTCCTCACACTGATTGCGATACCTCTCTACGTCATCATCCCGGCGTTAATCGGGAAGCGTACACGCCAGGCGGCAAAGGGTCTGCAGCAGACGAACGCTGATATTTCGGCCGATCTGTTGGAGAGCATCGCAGCGACTCGAGAGATCAAGGCTTTCAACCGCGAGCGCTGGGACGGCGACCGACTACACGCAAGCTTCGCAAAGTTGTTGGGTCCTCAACTCCGACTGATTCTTCTTCAGGTGGGCTCTTTCTCTACGTATCTGATTTTCTGGACGGTTGTCGGCGTTATCTATTGGATAGGAGGCCACAGGGTACTGGCGGGCGAGATGACGCTCGGCTTGTTAATCGCTTCGGTGGGCTACTTTGGTCAGCTGGAAGAGCCGGTCAGCAGATTTGTGAATCTAAACGGCCAGCTTCAATTGGCCCTGGGCGCCGGGGAGCGCATCTTTGAGTTCCTTGACACGGAGGTTGAGGTCCCTGACCGACCTGCAGCGAAGGTCCTCGCCCAGTGCGAAGGATTAGTAGAAGTCGATAACGTTTCCTTCGCATACGGTGCGGAAGCCGCAGTTCTTTCCGAAGTGACATTCACCGCCTATCCCGGACGGCGAATCGCGATCGTAGGTCCCAGTGGAGCCGGCAAGAGCACGCTGGTCTCGTTGATCCCCAGGTTTTTTGAGCCGACCTGCGGCCGAATCCTGATCGATGGCATGGACGTTAGGGATGTCACGATCGAATCATTGCGCAATTCGATAGCGATGGTGTTTCAAGACACCTTCCTGTTCGCAGCCAGCGCCCGAGAGAACATTCGTTTCGGTGGTCTGGGCTGCACCGAAGAGGAGATTATTCTGGCGGCTCAGGCTGCCAACGCGCACGAGTTCATTCTTAAGCTTCCCGAGGGGTACGAAACTCAACTTGGCGAGCGAGGTGTCAGGCTTTCCGGCGGGCAGAGGCAGCGCATCGCCATCGCTCGTGCGCTACTTCGAAACCCCGGGATCCTGATTCTGGATGAAGCCACCTCGGCACTCGATTCGGAATCAGAGTTGGCGGTCCTTGATGCGATGGAGCGCCTCATGCAGGGTCGAACGACCTTCGTAATAGCTCATCGCCTTTCGACCGTAGTGAACGCGGATCAGATTCTTGTCTTGAATCACGGGCGGATCCTCGATGCGGGAACGCACGATGAGCTGATTCAACGGTGCGATTTGTACTCCAAGCTATATAGCTCTCAATTTGAGAACGATAAGAGAAGGTCTCCGCAATGGCAGTCGACGGAGCCGGCTTTTGTTTTGAGTTAGAGCACGGCATTAGCGCAGTGTGTTAGGGCATTCTCCCTGCGCTATAAGCGGAGGTGAACGGGGCCTGGTGGCCCCCCCGGGCTTCAAACCCGGTCGAGAGGCGGCGAGAGTCGATTCTGGTGGGTTCGATTCCCATCCACCTCCGCCAACATTTCCAGGCCTTATTAGGCCGAAACATGAGCGATATGATGAAGAACGCGAGGATTCCCGGCCGGAGGTTGGCTCGTGTTTTCGTTTTGAGTTAGAGCACGGCAATAGCGCAGTGTCTTAGGGCATTCTCACTGCGCTATAAGCGGAGGTGAACGGGGCCTGGTGGCCCCCCCGGGCTTCAAACCC
>JBBPIH010000005.1:0-25901 GCA_038040455.1 Acidobacteriota bacterium | reverse complement strand
GGCGGCGAGAGTCGATTCTGGTGGGTTCGATTCCCATCCACCTCCGCCAACATTTTCCATGCCTTATTAGGCCGCCGCAACAGGAGCGATATGATTAAGAACGCGAGGATCACGGCCGGAGGTTGGGTCGTTTCAATCCTTCTCTTGACGATCCCAGTGCTCGCGCAAGAGCAAGACCTCGAGTTGAAACGCGTGACAGAAATGGCGCGAACAGCCTGGGCTGAGATCGATCGTTTCGTGCAGGCAGGGGGTAAGGAGGGCACGGAAAACTATCCGGGAAGAAAATGGGGCCCTCTCCTCTGGCAATATCGCGAGGAACACCCCGGCACAGCAGCAGCGACAAAGGCTACGGGCGAAGCGATCCATCTGATGTATCACTCCGGCCCGCTTGAAGAAGTCACAGCAAAAGTCGACACGCTCAGCCCTCGGGATCGAGCTTGGGAGCGGGTCATCGATGTTGTGCTTGAAGCAGCTCAGAGCAAGCGCGACTACAGCTACCTCATCAAGAAGGCCCAGTTCGTTTTGGCGGATGCCACGGACAACGGTGTCAGAGGTCGTGTGCACTTCGCTCTCGGCCTGAGCTGCTGGAAGACCGGCGACCTTGAGCGCGCGAAATCGGCTTTCCAGGCAGTGATTGCTGAAATCCCCAAGTCCCCTCGGGCCAAGGAGGCTAAAGGGAACATTTTCGAAATCAGCTACCTGAATGTGGGGCAACTCGCTCCTTCGTTTTCCACCAGGACGATTGACGGTCTAGATATCTCGCTGGGTGATTTCAACGGAAAACCCGTGCTCCTTGTTTACTGGGCTACCTGGTGAGCGACATGCGTTAGGGAGGTCTCCCTACTGAACGAAACGTTAGTGAAGTTTAAGGAACGTGGGTTTGCGATCATCTCCGTATCGTTGGACGAGGACTTGAAGGCTCTTCAGAGGATGGTAGCCCTCAAGGGAATGACCTGGCCACAAATCCAGGATGGGAAAGACGGAAAACTAGCTGAGTTGTTCAATGTGACCGCTACTCCGGTGTACTACCTCATAGGGCGAGACAGAAAAATCGGGGCGAAGAACATCCCTGGAAAGAAGCTCGGGGACGCGATCGCTGAAGCTATGTCTAAGTAATGTGAACCGCTGGATCAGATGGGAGTGCTCGACTAAAATGTCAACCTTACCTCTTAGATCGTTGCCCTCCATAGAGCGACTGCTCGCGAGTCCTGTAGCTGTACTGGTGGCGGCGGACATTGGGCGCGCACACGTTCGGGATCTCTTGCGCGAAATCTCTGCCGAGTTGCGAAACGAGATCACCACCAGTCTGATAAATGGACACAGCGACACGGAGCAATCCGTTTCTCTGGCCGACAGTCTGACGGCCGAGATTGAACATCGTCTTAAGGGCCGCGCAGCCCTCTGTGCCCAGCCTTCCTTGCGCCGAGTCATAAATGCCACAGGCGTGATTATCCACACAAACTTGGGCCGCTCCCCGCTCGCCCGCGCGGCAATTGATGCCATCGCCGATGTTGCTTCGCATTATTCCAACCTCGAATATGACCTGAGCCGAGGTCAGCGTGGCCATCGCGAATCTCACTGTCAACAACTGCTTGCCCGCCTGACCGGCAGCGAGGCGGCAGTCGTAGCCAATAATAATGCGGCGGCGGTGCTGCTAGTCCTTAATACACTTGCAGAGGGCGCCGAGGTGATCGCATCCCGCGGCGAACTAGTTGAGATCGGAGGGAGCTTCCGCATCCCAGATGTGATGGAAAAAAGCGGCGCGCGATTGCGCGAGGTCGGCACCACAAACCGCACGCGTATCAGCGACTATGAGAGCGCGATAAACCCGAATACGAAACTAATATTACGCGTGCATCCTTCGAACTACCGAATCATAGGCTTCACCGAACGGCCCAGCGTCTTGGAAATTGCCGATCTTGCGCGTCGTGCAGGCATTCCATCTTTTGAAGATCTGGGATCAGGCTGTCTCATAGATGTAGGCAAGTATGGCGTGGCGGGTGAGCCGGTCGTATCAGAGTCGCTTAAAGCTGGGGTATCAATTGTCTCATTCAGTGGTGATAAGATGCTCGGAGGCCCGCAGGCTGGGATCATTGCAGGTTCGCACACGATGGTTGATCGAGTGCTAAAAAACCCGTTAATGCGTGCATTACGCGTTGACAAGCTGACCTATGCAGCACTGGAAGCCACACTCAGACTGTATGAACGTGGTGTTGCCGAATCTGAAGTGCCGATCATTCATGCTATGGCAGCAACGGCCGACAGGATAGCGGAGCGCGCCGCGCAACTCATAGACCGGATCGAAGAAGCAACAGACGGCAGAATAAGAGCCAGGTTGCAACAGGGAGAGTCGGTAGTCGGTGCGGGTTCTGCGCCAGGCATAACGCTGGCAACAACGCTCATGGCCCTGGAGCACGAAGAACTATCGCCGGGCTCGATTCAGGAGGAACTACGCAAGCATGATATCCCGGTCATCGTACGCGTAGAGCGGGATCGAGTAGTAATAGACCTGCGCACGGTCGCTGCAGAAGAGGAAGCGATCATAGTTGATGCGCTCGCGTCGCTTGCTCGATCGGAATCAAAGAAACTTGTATCTTTAGCCGACAGTAGAGAACCGGGGCCTGCGCTTGCGACGGGAATTAGCTTATGAACCAGATGCGATTGGATTTAAGTCTCGTTGAAGTATTCTGCTATGTATACGAACACGGCAGTTTTTCTAAAGCAGCCGAATCTTTGCGGCTGACTCAACCGACCATCAGCGGTCATATCAAGAACCTGGAGGAGTATATCGGGGTAACACTTTTTGACCGGCTGCCTCGGCGCATTGTTCCCACTAGTGCCGGAAAGCTTCTGTACGGCTACGGCCGATCTATTCTGAACGAAAAAGCAGCGGCAGTTCAATCATTGAGCAAGCTATTAAACCGCATGGAGGGTTCACTTGTGATATGCGGTAGCACAATCCCGGGCGAGTATCTCCTCCCTAAGTGGATCGCCTCGTTCCATTCTGTATTTCCAGGCGTTGACGTTGAGCTTCTAATCTCGGATTCTAATTCTGCTTGCCGCGACGTGCTCAGCGGCAAAGCGGAGATCGGGTGTGTCGGCGCGAAGATCGAAAGCATCGGACTAGAGTTCCACCACTTTGCTACAGATGAACTGGCTCTGGTCGTGCCGAATAACGAGGAGTGGAGTGATATTCAGACAATCAAACTGGAATCGCTCTCCCAGATGCATTTTCTGGCACGCGAGGTTGGGTCGGGGTCAAGGCTGGCGTTCGAAAAACAAATCGGGCGTTCGCTTGATGAATTCAACCTGGTGGGTCGCTTCGGCTCGACCAGCGCGATTAAAGAGGCCATCAAATCCGGGCTGGGAGTATCAGTGCTGTCGCTTCTGTCAGTTAAATCAGAGATTGCCAGCGGCCTGCTCAGGACCGTAAACATTGAAGGCCTCGATACAATACGTCGCGAATTCTTCGCTGTGATTAATAAGCGATTAACACTTTCACCAATTGCTGAGGCATTTCTCAATACTCTCGGTATTGTTCGAGCGGCTGATAACGGCAACGGATATGGGGACGGTGCTAGCCACCCACGCCGGTCTTGCTCAGTGGGGATGTAGTACCTACAGACAGCTCATCTAACTTTTTAAAAGAGCAAAGCAAAGATATTCTGCGAGCTTTTATTGTTCAGCCTTGTGAGCTTAACACAATAGCTCGTCTACTCTATCTGTCCGCCTGGCGTGCGATCGCAGTCCATCATTTCACGCAAAATTTCTTGATACCAAAAGGCGTCTTCTATCGGGATTACGTATTGGAAACAACAGAGAATAAGCGATAAACTCATCAGGTAATTCTCTCTTTGACCTATAGCCCAGCTATAGCGGATTCACGCGGTGGAATTAAGGTAACAGCGGCAGATGATTTTGGCCGCACTCAGCTCGCGGAAGGCAATGTGCAGTTATTAGAAGAGGAGCCACACTATGCGTCTCAAACTTGAACTCTCAATCAGCTGCGCGCTGATCGCCGCGCTTATGTTTCTTACCGGCTGCCAAAGCGGCGTTTCATCCAGCCAGCCTGTGCCGCGAGCACTTAGGTTGAGTCTCATTCCTACGACCGATCCCGGGAAAATAGTTCGTGAGAGCCAACCGCTGGTCACCTACCTTGAAAAAGAGCTGGGTGCTAAGATCGAGCTGACAGTGCCGACAAACTACGCGGCTGTAGTTGAGGCGATTGTCAACGACCAGGTGGACATGGCGTATCTGGGTGGCTTCACTTATGTCCAGGCGTCGAAGCGCGCCGGCGTACTTCCGCTGGTGCAACGCGAACGCGATCAGAATTTTCACACTCTGTTCATTACTCACCCCGGCACAGGCATCAACAGCTTGGCGGACTTGAAGGGCCACACGTTTGCCTTTGGCGACGTTAATTCTACCTCTGGCCATCTAATGCCAGAGTACTTTATGCGTAAGGCGAATGTTGAACCTGAGGTAATTGCCAAAGCAATTTACACTGGCGGCCACGATGCCACCGCACTGGCGGTTGCGAACAAAAAGGTTGATGCTGGCGCGCTGGATGAAACGGTCTATCAACGGATGGTTGCGGAAGGAAAACTCGACCCTGAGCAGGCAAGGGTGTTCTATACCACGCCGCCTTATTATGACTACATCTGGGTGTCGCGCAGGGGGCTTGATCCAAGTATCAGCGAGTCGTTCACGGCCGCTTTTTTAAAGCTCGATGCGAATGATCCAACGCAAAGGAAAATACTCGATTTGCTGGGCGCCACTAACTACGTCAGGGCAGAAGATAGCAACTACGATAAGTTACGCCAAGCCGCTAGCGACGCGGGGCTATTGAAATGATCTATTCTCTCAATGGCGTCACTAAAGCTTACTCAACACGCCAGGGTTTAGTGCGTTCACTCAATGGGCTCACATTGAATGTGCATCCCGGCGAGCACGTTGCGCTGCTCGGTCCATCAGGAGCGGGGAAGACTACTCTCTTTCGATTACTCAATGGCACGCTGCGCCCGACGAGCGGCAAGTTACAATTTGATGGCAGCGATGTGGGATCTATGTCGGGGCGAGAGTTGCGCGCCATGAGACGACGGATCGGAACAATCTATCAGCAGCATTACCTTGTTCCATCGCTGACAGTGTTGCAGAATGCGCTGTGCGGCCGCCTTGGGCGATGGTCGCTTGTGCATACCATTCGTAACGCGCTACGTCCGACCAGGGCCGAGACTGAGCAAGCCATGTCCAATCTCGAGTTGGTCGGACTTGCAGACAAGTATTGTGCTCGCGCGGACGAACTATCGGGCGGTCAACAACAAAGGCTCGCGATCGCCCGCGTGTTGATGCAAAGTCCTGATGTCTTTCTAGCTGACGAACCATTTGCTTCGCTTGATCCGGCTCTGACAGAATCAATGGCCTCTCTGCTCATGGGCCTGGTTCAAGAAGGCAAGTACACTATCGTTGCCACCCTGCATGATGTCGAGATGGCGCTGCGCTACTTCCCGCGTATCGTCGCGTTGCGTGACGGTTGCGTGGTATTCGATACAACTCCTGATGAAGTGAGCCGCGAGGTGCTTGATGCACTTTACGCCGGCAACTCAACACTCAAGGAGCACGCCCCGCTCGGGACTGATCAATGGGGCAAAGCGAACCAGTGTGAGCCCAGTTGCCAACCAAGCTGCGCGCGCTGATGGCGGGCGCTACCAGCATAAAGAAACTTTACTGAGACCCAAGCAGATTGGTGTGGGGATTGCGCTCGGCGTCGCGCTCATCATATGTTGGCGCGCGGCAGAAATGCGCCCTGCAGCCCTTATTGAACCAAACACAGCCGCATCGGTGTGGGCGTTCATACGCGGGCTTTTCCCTCCCGATCTATCGGCGGATTTCTTGCGGATAGTGGCCGCTGCCGCGGGACAAACGATAGCAATCGCCATCGCCGGCACAACTCTGTCGATCCTCATCGCCGTTCCGCTCAGTGTAATGGCTACTCCAACTCTCTGGCAGCGCGGCGTGGTGCTTGCCGGGGAAAGAGCAGGTGCGGGCACGCTCCTTATTGGATTCATGAGCCGTGCAACTCGCGGACTGCTTGGATTCCTTCGCGCAGTGCCCGACCTGGTATGGGCCTTGCTTTTCGTCGTAGCTGTTGGACTGGGATCGCTTGCCGGAACGTTAGCGCTCGCGGTCAGCTACAGTGCGGTACTGGGTCGAGTTTACGCGGACGTGTTTGAGGATGTTGATTCACGCCCCCTCGAAGCACTTCATGCGCTCGGCGCAACCCGCACACAGATCTTCTTGCGTGCGATCTGGCCGCAGGCGGCACCTAGCATTACAGCGTACACTATCTACTCATTCGAATGCTGCGTGCGCGCCGCTTCAGTTCTCGGCTTCATAGGAGCAGGCGGCATCGGCTACGAGATTAACCTTTCAATGCGGCTGTTTAATTACGGTCAAGTGCTCACGCTTATTGTGGCGTTGATAGCATTGGTAGCTATTACGGACATTGGAAGTAAATTCCTCCGGCGGCGCTTACATGCAAATGCTCCCGCTGGCTCACTCGCTCATCAACATTTACAGAACGCGAAAAAACCGCGTCTATGGCTGATGCCGGTTGGAGGGGTTGGAAACGGGACAATAGTCCTAATTAGCACGATCGTAATTACATGGAGTTTTTACGCAACAGGTATGTTCAATGCCGAGCTTATAGACTCCGGCCTGCTGACCCGAATGGGCCGTTTCGCCGGACAGATGTTTCCGCCCGACCTCGCTCCCGCATTTTTATCTTCTCTATGGCTGCCGCTTATCCAGACGATCGGAATCTCAGTAATGGGAACGCTAATTGGCGTTACAATCGGTGCATTTCTAGCGCTCCCAGCGACTTCGACGCTAGTACTCGCGCAGGACGATGCGGCAGGCAAGCGGTCGCGGGTTGAGCAGATTCTCCGTTGGCTCAGCTATGATCTAGCTCGCTTCACTCTAAATCTGCTCCGGTCTATTCCAGAGCTCGTTTGGGTGCTGATCTGCATTGTTGGTGTGGGCCTCGGGCCGTTCGCAGGGACGCTCGCGATTGGGTTACATACTGGCGGAGTACTAGGGAAGTTTTACGCGGAGACGCTTGAAGAAGCTCCTGCTCAGCCCATTGAGGCATTGCGCGCAAGTGGAGCGCGGCCACTGCAAATACTACTATGGGGTATCTGGCCGCAGGCGAAGCCAATGTTGTTAAGCTATACAGTACTGCGCTGGGAGACGAATCTCCGTATCTCTACGATACTGGGTCTCGTGGGCGGTGGCGGTCTCGGCCAGGCAATCTATAACAACGTTCAACTGGGTTTCTACTCGCGCATAGGCACACTTATCGCTATTACGTACATAATGGTTATGATGACTAACTGGCTTGGCGATCAATTGCGCGGTCGCCGCGCAACGGCCTGATTGTTGCTACCTTGATTTCTTGCACAGTAGTTTAGAAGCCATACTGGAAGAAAATGTTTACGCGGTTATCGAGCCCACGCTGCAGGCCTTTGAAATTCGTCTTCCACCGCAGGTAATCTATTCCGATCAAGAAATTGCCACCCGGCGTTATTCGATTGCCCAAATAGAAGGCTCGGTTACGCGTGCGGCTACCTGCACTGAGATCCCTGTCGACAGGATCATCCATCGTAAAGCCAGGGTGGATCGACCAATAGCGCGATGCCTTCAGTGCTAACTCACTCCAGCCGCCGCGACTGCGAATCTCCTGGCCAGTAACTAGATTGATCCCTTGTCCCGCTCCTCCGCGGGTGTCGCTTAGGTTGCGACCCCACCATCCCTCACCACGCAACGATAGGCGGGCAGCTAGGGGTGCCGTGTAATCCATATTTATTAGTTGGCTATGGAAGTTGCTGCGCCCCGCGATACTACGACTCGTGTTAAGCCAACCATAAAACCCTGAAATCCCAAAGCTCGCGCGTTGATCCTTGACCCATAGCGGATGCGAATAGCCAATTCGCGCCTGAACGTTTGGCCGACCCGACTCTTCGCCATCACGGAAGCCGTTCGCATCGAGGTCCTGCAAATCAACCGCACCCATCAACCCCGCAGCACCGGCGAAAGACCACTGACCCTGGCCGGCCTTCGGTTCATAGCTCACGCGGAACTGTGGCCTGCGGTCTCCGACATTGCCTGCATTCCACATCAGTGTGTCATTGTTTACCGTGGGGAAGAGAGGTGATACTAAATCCCACGTCTGTCCTCCAAGAACAGTGAGCTGATTCCACTTGAGAGTAAGGTATGCATGGCGAATACGAATGATCTGCCGCGATTCCGACCCTCCGTTCTCGAAATCGGTCTCTAACTTCCCTCCGAGTGCGCCGTCTCCAAGACTGGCGATACGAGGCCCCGAGTAATCAATCCCGAACCTGGTCAGGCGCGGGTGCATCGAAAAACTCCCGGTCTCAATATTATTGGCTCCAGGAGCTTCAGAGGTAATGAAAAGAGGCGTCTGACCGTTATTGGGCCGCTGGCTGTCAATATCTACGTCAAGGCGCAGAAGGCCATAGAATTTGATTCTGTTCCCCTCCCCGATCAATTCTGACCAACGTACTGAATCGTCCTTGGCCTTATTCTGATTAGCACCAGTTTGCACTGAAGCCCCCGCGGCTGCCTGGGATGCAGTCGATGTCTGCAGCGCCCTCTGTGGGCTATTTGCCGTTGCGCGCTGACTAGCAATCGGTGTCCCGTCAAGGGGCGAGTCTGATGCGCTGCGTTGTGCGTTTGACAATCCAGCGGGCGCAAGGCTGATGGCGGTTACTCCTAGCTTAACCTTCAGTTCGGCAAGTGTCTGCATCATAATGCGATTTTGGCGTTCTAGTTCTTCTACTCTTCGCTTTAGCACATCCACTTCATTAGTGGAAGCAGAGCTTTCCGCAGACTTGCCATCTTGGGCCGTTACGTTGGCTTGTAACAGACTGGTTATGACGAGAAGGACAAAAACCCTGAGGGCAACAGCTTTCATGATAGAAACCTCACTTTCTGATTGTGGTTTTGCAAACATACCATTTGTATTTCAAATGTCGCCTCGAAGCAAATAGATAATTCCGATGGTCTTTGCCGT
Organism: Acidobacteriota bacterium; assembly: GCA_038040455.1. GTDB lineage: Bacteria > Acidobacteriota > Blastocatellia > UBA7656 > UBA7656 > Onstottus_A. Next base: position 16,807 of record JBBPIH010000005.1, on the reverse strand, counting down.
TTCGCATCAAGGAATTAGGCTGCCCCCCAAACCCCTGGCTTAGGAAACACTCTGACTGACTTGTAATGATGTACCTACTCGGTTTCAGTTGGCTGTAAATTAAAATGGGTGTTGGGCCACAGTAGCGGCAAGCCTTCCAAGGAAGAGAGGTAGCAGGTGTCCAGCGGTGCCGCGAGCACCTTAGTCGAGTCTCGAATAACAACTAGAACTTAGAGTCTATGCTACCTCACAGAATCTCCCGGTCGTTTCCGGTGCGGCGCGTGATCCGCTCGCGGTCCAGGTATTCGAGCAGCGGGATCGCATACTTGCGCGTCAGCCCGCCGGTGATCTCCTTGAACACCGCGACATCCATCTTCGGATTGATCGGCTTCTGCGCTCGCACACGCGTTTTCAAGTCTTCAATTGAATCGGCGTGAAATACGAAATCCCCAATGCGTATCACGCGCCTATCCGAAGCAAGCAGATTGTAGAGCTTCCGAGCATGCTCGACCCCGATCCCCGCAGCAGCCGCAGCCTCCTCAAGCGTCCTCGCTTGCAGACCCGATGACTTGAAAGCGCTTTCCAGAGTATTCTTGTCGGCCTCGGCCGAGCCGGTATCCGCCGGATGATGCGACGCCAGCCTGAGTGCGTCGCACTCGGCGGCGACCCCGCCTTCTTCACTGAGCTGCGCTACGACTGCACGAAAGATCTCGGGGCGAACCTGGCCAAATACCCGGTCCCGCACTTCCTCGCGGCTAAGGCCCAGCGAGAGCGGCTCGCGGTGGTGATGTTCGGCGAGCATCTCAATCACTTCAGTAGCGAGCGAGTGATAGCTCTCGCTAGACAGCAAAAGGAGCGGCGCGGCGGTGACTTCAAAAACACGGCTAGTTCGCTTTAGCTCCTGTGTGGCCGCCGTAATCTGCTCATCACTGGCTCCGGTGCGGGCTGCAATCTCGGTTTGACTCATCGCATGGCTGCCCGTCATTTCGATAAAGATTGCAACGCGCTCAGCAAGATCAGCCTCTTCAAGCCGTTCGAGCCAGCCGCGAGCGGCGACGTCGCGTATGCGATGTTTCAAGGGCAGGGCGTCGATCATCACACCGCCCCCGATGGTCACTTGCGGAGAGTAGCTCCGTATGATGAAGCGGTCTCCCGGAAGCGCGGTCATCGGTTCCTCGAGCCGGAGCTGAACGAATGCGCTTCCGCCCGGCTCAATAGAACCGCGTTCCGATCTCCGCGTTCCAGGTTCAGGGTTCTCCGATTCGTCTTCTAACCCGGAACCCGGAATCCCGACCCCGTAACCCTTGAGTATCACCACTCGTGCAATAACTTCCGACGTGCCGTGGTGCAAGCGCACTCGCGCACGTTGCGCGAGCGGGCGCGGCGCTGACGGCAGCACCTCGAGCCGCGCGTCGATCATCAAAGTTGCCTGCAGCCTCCCGGCAGGGGCAAGCACGCTTCCACGATCGACCTGATCGAGGTTCAAGCCTTGCAGGTTGATCGCCGTGCGCTGACCCGCGAGCGCGCGTTCGGTGTCCTGCCCGTGCACTTGAACATTGCGAACTCGCGCCCTCACGCCGGCCGGCATGATTTCCAACTCGTCGCCTACGGCAATCTCACCGGCGATAAGAGTGCCAGTCACAACCGTTCCGAATCCTTTGATCGAGAATGCGCGGTCAACAGGTAAGCGCGGCACTGCACTTTTCATCTTGGGCTCAACGCTCGCGGCCAGATTGGCGAGAGCCTCCTTCAGCTCTTCGATGCCTTCGCCTGTGCGGGAGCTGACAGCGATTATGGGCGCAGCTTCGAGGAACGAGCCTTCAACGAAGTCTTCGACCTCGGCGCGCGCAACCTCGAGAAGTTCTTCGTCCACCAGATCCGACTTCGTGAGTGCGATCAGCCCTGATTTAACGTGGAGCAATCGACAGATGTCGAAATGCTCGCGTGTCTGCGGCATTACAGATTCGTCGGCTGCCACGACGAGCATCACCAGATCGACCCCGTGCGCGCCAGCGAGCATGTTCTTGACGAAGCGCTCGTGACCGGGCACGTCGACGAAGCCGAACCTGAATTCTCCAATAGCTAGGTCGGCAAACCCGATGTCGATGGTGATGCCTCGCTGCTTTTCTTCCTTTAGGCGGTCGGCGTCGATGCCGGTGAGCGCTTTGACCAGCGCGGTCTTGCCGTGGTCAATGTGGCCCGCAGTACCGACGATGATGTGCTTCATGGTAAGGTTGCTCTCTCAGTGAAGATACAGGACTGAATTTCGCGCAGTCAAACCGGGGCGTTGAACGTTAGGACAATCGGGTGTCATCGAAAGTGTGGACGACTGAGCGATCCGATGTCGAAAGCGCTCATTCGGACCGGTCCCGGTTTTGATAACACGCATTTCAGTTCTCGGGTACCTGCCAAATCTGAATCTATATTAAGAGCATGATTAACCGAGATGAATGACATGCCTCCCAACATCACGTATGATGGCGACCTATTATGCGGCCTTCTTGCTATTGGCATAGCCTATGGATAGACCATCATCTGGGTAGCGTAGACCAGGTCTACTCGGCTAATGATATGAAACATCGTGATTAGGGGCTTTATGGGGCAGATGCGATTGGATCTCAATCTCTTAGAAGTGTTTTGCTTCGTGTACGAGTACGCCAGTTTTTCAAAGGCTGCCGAGAAGCTGCGCTTGTCACAGCCAACGATCAGCGGTCATATCAAGAACCTTGAGAACCATCTCGGCACGAAATTGTTTGATCGGCTGCATCGCCGTTTGGTCCCCACCCGACCTGCTCAACTCCTCTATCGTCGAGGGCGCTCTATACTCGATCAGAAAGAGGAGGCAATTAATGAGTTAAGTAAATTCCTGGATCGCATAGAAGGCTCTCTTGTCATAGCCGGAAGTACTATTCCCAGTGAGTATATGCTTCCGAAGATTATCGCCTCCTTCCATTCTCGTTTCGCATCTATTCGAGTCGAACTGCTGATCTCGGACTCTGAGACAGCTTGCCGTCAGGTGCTCGGCGGCGAAGCAGAAGTAGGATTTGTAGGCGCGAAGCTCGAAGGTGTCGGGCTTGAATACATTCATTTCGCTTCAGACCAAATGAGCCTGGTTGTTCCGAACAATTCTGAATGGCAGCGTGTAAAGGAGATCACACTTGATTCTCTCAACTCTAAACCGTTTCTTGCTCGGGAGATCGGTTCCGGGTCGAGGTTGGTGTTTGAGCAAACGACCGGATGCACCATTGATCAGTTGAACGTAGTAGGATGCTTCGGCTCAACTAGCGCAATCAAAGAAGCCCTCAAGGCAGGTTTGGGAGTTTCCGTGCTGTCGGACTTAGCGGTCAAATCGGAGATCGAAAGCGGCATACTGAAAACCGTGAGAATAAGCGGCGTTGACGCAATACGTCGAGAATTCTATACGGTTATCAACAAACGGTTCACACTTTCGCCGGTTGCCGACGCATTTCTGGAAATTCTCGGAGCGCCTGCAGCGCTTTATGCCAGCACCTTCGACGAGGAATGCGGCCATCAAATTAACGCGAAAGCTTAGCACGCAGAATGGAGTAATAACGATGCCACTTACACAACTTGCAACTGAAGGCGTAAACACACACGTAGCCAGCTCAAGGAATCTGGCCAGTACCACTAAGACTGCGCCGGTATGGGAGGACATCACCCCCAGATGGCTTCTAATGCTACTTCCTTGGAAGCAGATTGAGGCCGGTAAATTCAGGATCAATCAGGTAGCTGAGCAAAAGCCAAATGGCTCCAAGGCCAAGGCCGTGCCTGGCCATCCCGAAGCCAGTGCCGAACACGCTCCTATGACCGACCTTGAGCCCACATACGCGGAGTTCCAAGCTGATCCTAACGAATTTGACCTAACAACCGTGCAAACCATCGTTGAAGTCGACACACGCACGGCTGATCTCTACTCCGTTCCATTTGATCAATTGAATGAGCAACTGCGCTTAGCCATCAACGCCATCAAAGAAAGGAAGGAGTACACCGTAATCAACGGCAACATCGGACTGCTCCGACAAGCAAGTCCTAAGATGCGGATTCCGACAATTGCGGGACCGCCGACGCCTGACGATCTAGACAACCTGTTGGCAAGAGTATGGAAGTGGCCTGCATTCTTCGTCGCCCACCCGCAGGCGATAGCGGCCTTTGGTCATGAATGCAATGCGAGAGGCGTTGTTCTGGAATCGGTTGCGATGTTCGGCGTGCCCTTTGTCACCTGGCGTGGTGTCCCCATGATACCTTCTAACAAAGTACCCATCACAGAATCCGCGCCTCGCAATAAGAAGGCCAGAGCCAAGAAGGCGACGGAGACAGGCGGGACAACTTCTATCCTACTGATGCGGGTCGGCGAGGAGCGCCAGGGCGTTCTGGGCTTGCACCTTGCGGGAGTCGGTGACGAGAAATTTCAAAGTCTGTCTATTCGCTTCATGGGAATAGACAATCAAGGGGTGGCCCGGTATCTGCTGACCTGCTATTTCTCGGTAACCGTGCTCGTCCCTGATGCCCTTGGCGTGCTTGAGAGTGTAAAGGTTTAAGGAGTTAGCTGAAACACATCCTAAGACCTGGAGGATATAAGTGATGGCCGAGAATGATAAACCCGTTGAGCCGCCGCAACTGCCACTGGGATTTCCGCTAGCAGGCCTTCCAGACCTCGCCAACAGTCCGGCCGTACGAGATAAGATCACCTCGATAGCGCACATGGCTGTAGACGGTATTCTTCAATGGGCATTTCAGAATATCGGCCCGCTCCTGCGTCAGGGTTTGGGTAAGATTCCTGGAGCTGCACAAGCGGCCGAGGAACACGTCGTAAATCGGGGAGATGTTGTCTTTGCCAACAGGCCAGATCCCGACAAGTTGATCGCACAACATGGAGGAATGGCCGCTCAGCAAAATGGAAGCATGCCCGCACCACAACGGGAGCAAGCGGAGAAAGCAGCGCCGCCTCCCAGGTTAAGCCCTTATCCGCACGGTGATGTGGACCTGCGATTTTTGGGAGCCAACGTGCCTGCGGGGCCGGTTCATCCAGTAAGAAAGCAAACTCACCGGCAGTATTATTTTTTGCCGGAGGAACAGGGCCAACAGCAGCGAGCCCAACCTGATGCAGACGTAATAAACCGGCTGGCGCAGGAGATCATCAACCCCGCGGCGGGTCACGATAACAAGGTTGGCGGTAACCCTGGCTGAAAGAGGCTCAACCCCGGCCGGGCGGCCGTGTAACTGAATCCAGCTTAATGTTTCCTGGAGCATCATCTGCTAACCTGTAATTTCGCGAGGCTGTAAGGCTGATTTAAGAAACTCAATATGCTGACAAGGGTTTGTTCCGGGAAGCGTTTCATACGCTGACACCCGGCCGTCATTTTGAATATGAAGCACGAGGGATTTAAACAATGGCTGCGCTGATAGAACAAAAGACAATGCGGCTGACCGAGATGGTTTCCGGTGCTGGGTGAGCAGCTAAGCTCGCGCCCAGCGCGCTCGCTCAGGTCCTGAGCGAGCTACCAAGACAGCCGTTTGATAAGAATCTCATCGTTGGTTTCGATACTGCCGATGATGCAGGGGTATACCTTCTCCGCGAAGATCTCGCGCTCGTCCAGACTGTCGATTTCTTTACTCCGATTGTAGATGACCCGTTTGACTTTGGTCGTATTGCGGCGCTCAACTCAATCAACGATGTATGGGCAATGGGTGGGACTCCATTGACCGCGATGGCCATCACCTGCTTCCCAAAGAAAGGCATTGACCTCGCGATACTCGCCGAGATAATGCGGGGCGGGCTTGAGGTATTGACGGAAAACGGCGTAAGCCTGCTCGGAGGACACACTGTAGACAATCAGCAAATAATGTTTGGCTACTCTGTCACAGGCATAATACATCCGAACAAGATCGCTACGAATGCCGGCGCGCGGGTCGGGGACGTGATAATACTGACTAAGCCGATAGGAACCGGGATCATTTCGACGGCAATCAAGTTTGGCAAGGCTGACCCTGAAGTAGCAAATAATTCAACTAAGACCATGCTCCTGTCGGGGAAGATCGCAGCAGACGCGATTCGCGCCTTCGACATAAAGGGGGCAACCGATGTTACAGGCTTCGGGTTTCTTGGCCATGCGTGGGAGTTGGCAAGAGCGAGCAAAATTACGATTGAGATAGATTCTTGGCGCGTGCCACTGCTGCCGGGCGCGCTGGAACTTGCAAGGGCTGGCGTTGTGACCGGAGGCGATAAGACGAATCGCGAATATATAGGCGACGATATAATGATTGCTTCCCAGGTTAGCAAAGAACGGTGCAAGCTGCTCTATGACCCGCAAACGGCGGGTGGATTGTTGATCTCTGTAGTAGCCGACCGCGCCGAGGCTTTGCTGGACACACTGCAATGTACTTATCACGATGCCGCAGCCATCGGGCGCGTAGTCGAGCGTGGGTCGCACTCGATAGTCGTTATCTGATGCACTCGCCCGGCCCTGCGCTCCGACAGGCAGCCATCTGCCCTTAGCTGCGTCCCAGCTTCTTCTTAAGGACTTCGACAGACTAAGGAGACACTAGGCTATCGCAGCGATTGGTCTCGTTACCGCTTGCGCGCTCCAACCAAGAGTCTAACCATGTGCCAAAAGATAAGTAACCCTCGACACCGTTGGCGTCGCCCCGCCACCAGGTGAGTGACCGCAAACTGAACACAGGAACGGCCGTGTCCTTTTTCCTCTCGAAGGCCATCCTCTGAGGAACTCCCGACCAGAGCTTATTTCCACGTGGGCGAGCGACGGCCACGTTTCACCCGACCTGCCTGGAGCGCACGCGGTAATCGGCTGATCAGCAAAGAGTGATGCTCGAGCGGAACCAAGAACGCGATTGGGCGGAGGTGGTTTCGTGCCCCGGCTGACCATCAAAATTTGCGTCGAGCTACGCTATCGCCTAGTGCTGAGCGAACCACCGAAGCTCGTCGGTAGGGCACAAGACTGTTATGACGAAATCGTGATATATTCGACCCGTCGGTCGCACGGTACTACGCTGGATTCGGTTAGTGGAGTCGTTCAAACACAAAGCGCGCAATAAGGAGGGGACATGCCGTTGTCACGTGATCGAAACATCCTCTTCAGTTGGACATTGATTATCCTTGTTACGTTGCCGATCGCAGGATCGACGGACCGCAGTAAGCAGAAGAAGCAAGAAAATGCCCATCAAGAGTCAGCCGTCGATAAGGCTGATTCCCGCATATTATGGCAATTCGATACCGGTGGCTGAATATGGTCAACTCCCACAGTTGTGGGCGACGTTGTTATCATTGGCTCCTGTGCAGGAAGTCTTTACGCCCTCGACAGAAAGACTGGTGAAGTCCGCTGGAGCTATGACATTAAGAAGGATGGGGATCAAACCAGCTTTCACGGAAATCCGCTGATTACCAATGATCTGATTATTATAGGTACTGACGGGAGAAGTGGTCCCGAGGGAGTCGGGCATACATATGCCTTCGAAAAGACCAGTGGAAAAGTTCGGTGGAAATACAAGCTGACCAGCGGTGTGCCGAATGGGCGCGGCGTGCCGACTCATATTGTCGGCTTGGACTCGAGCGTGTACGGCGTTGCTTTTGGAGACGAACTGTTATGTCTAGACGTGAAGACAGGCCGACTCAACTGGTCATTTCAGAGCGAGTTCTCGAGAAGTGAGTTCCGGTGGAGCAATTCACCAGCGGTCGCGGGAGGGAAGGTATTCTTCGGCGGGGTCGATGGTAACGTCTATGCATTAGATGCTAACACCGGAAAACCAGCTTGGAAGCGCGCATTGGGCGCGCGCATCTCAACCCATCTGACAATCGCCCATAACGGTCTCTACCTGGGTGCGGCCGACAACCGGATTTACCTGCTCAACCCAAATAATGGCTCCATCGTCGCCAGCTTCACAGCTAGTGCAACTCCAGTGGGAACGATTACCGACGCGGGGAAATCGATGATTGTTTTTCTGAATTCCAAAGGGGGCGCGGGAGGCGCTGAAACGATCGCGTGTCTTGACCGCGGGCTTACGAAGATACAATGGAGGCAGAGCGTGCCAGATGGTTGGTCCCTGACGCGCGCGCACCTTTCTCACGGAAATGTACTTGCTGGAAGTGAAGTCGGAGAGGTAATTGCGTACCGCCTAGCTGACGGAGTAAGACAGTGGTCACACAGATTCAAGGGCGTGATTCGGTCAATTGGCAGCGGCTCTGACTACGTGCTCTACATAGGCACACTGAGCGGGAAGGTCTATGCGTACCTCGCGAAGTGACGCATCACCCGTTTCATTCATAAAAGAGAAGCCGAGTATCAGCGCAAGAAAGCGGCTAAGAAACGAAGATTGCGTGATTCTTTCGGCCAGAGGAGTCTTCGATGTCTCGCATTTTGCTCGGCACGATCTGCGGTCTGATTTACGGCGCGCTATCTGTCGCCTTAATGATTCCCTTGTCCTTCTCCGATAAGACCGCTGCGTTGATGGGGGCGTTTCTCAACCGCTTTGCTATTGGTTTCGTAATCGGCGCAGCGCGTCTGCCGGTGGCGTCATGGGCTCAAGGTCTCATCTTCGGCATCCTCCTGAGCCTGCCAGATGCCATCATTACCAAGGCCTTCGTACCAATTCTTGGCGTGGGGGCAGCCGGTGGCCTTATCATTGGGCTCGTTGTCGGCAAGTGGGGCGCATAATCTCAACAACCTCTAGCGGGAAGGATAACGAGCATGGTCAGCAAACTATCCGACGTGAGCGGCATTGTTACGCAGGCTATTAGCGATCCGCGCCGATCTTTTCCCGCAATTCTGAAGCTGGCGAGTAGCGAAGACTGGAAAGAGCGGGAAGTCGCCGCAAGCATTCTTGTGGAGGGTAGTAAGAAACGGCCCGATGATATTGTCACAGAGATGATTCGTTGGGCTAACCATCCGAACCCAAACGTTAGAAGAACGGCTAGCGAAGGCTTGAGATATCTCGCTCGCAAGCAGCCGCAGCTTGTATTACCCGTAATCACAAAGCTAAAAGCTGAGCCTAATCTATACGTTAAAAAGTCAGTCGCCAATGTGCTCAGGAATGCGGGTAATTATCACCCTGAGTTTGTGTTAAGCATTTGCACAGAATGGGCTAAAGCAGGAAATGTTGATACCGCTTGGATTATCAAAGATGCTTTGAGAAAACTGAAAGCAACATACCCGGAAGAAGTGGCAAAGATAACCGCGACTGGATAGTGGTTTGGCAACTATCTTATTACCTTGAGAAGAGATCGGGGTGTTAGCGGGTTTTGGTTTGGCTATGAAGCGATTGTTTCCAAGCATCGTAATTGCGTTCGCCGAAATCCTTCCCGCTGATCTTCTTCAGAATCGCGTACGCAAAATCGTGGTTGTTTGGCTGAAGCAGCTTCAGGATCTCAATCAGCTTTGGTCCGGCGTCGCGAATAAGGATCGTTCTGTTTTCCGGACGTGAGGCAAGTGCATCGTACCAAACACGTCAATGCCTCTGAGCGGCGTCTCCGGGGTACGCACGGCTGATTGGGCTATGAGAGGTATCAATAGAAAAATATCTTTATGAGCATGTAACTCCACTATTCACGTAGTCCGACCCGCTGCAACAGGTTCTGGTACCTCGAGTCGTCCCGCACCGGGTCGAGCCCCGGATCGACCTTAAGGAAAATCATTCTGGCATCGCGCATGAGATATCCTTGTTCAAGCCACTCAAATGTGGAGTCAGCATCTCCCAGGGCGGCATAAATCAACGCTATCCGAAAAGGAGAGAAGTACCTTTGAGACCACAGTTCCTTCAATCCCTCAAGCAACCGCAACGCGTTGTCTCGCTTGCCTGAATGGGCGTATGCGGTCGCGGTCTGCAACGCAACCATCGGCGTCTGATCAGCTAGACTCAATGTCTGCTGGAACTCGAGGTTTGCACTCTCAACCTCGCCTATCTGCACATATACTTCCCATAACCGAGAATGGGCAAGCCAGAATCCCGGGTCCAGCTCGCTCGCTTTGCGTAGGTGCTCGACGGCCTCGTCGTAGCGACGCGCTAAGAAGTACATCCATCCAACCTCGGTGTTGAGCACGCTCGAGAGCGGATCAAGCCTCTGACCTCGTCTGATCGATGATATCGCTTCATCGAAACGGCCCATCGCCGCCAGGTACTCCGAATACCACAAGTGCGTCGAGGTATAACTGGGATTAAGTTCGAGTGCCCGTTTGAACGCGCGCTCGGCATCGTCAAACTCCCACGAGTGCAGCATCGTGTGTGCGAGTCCCGCCAAGGCCTCATCGAGGGTGTCGTCTATCTCGAGAGCGCGGCGTGCCGCAGCCTTGGCTTTTGGAAGGCCGTCAATCGGAAGCATAGCGTCCCATGTCACAAGGTGCGTGTAGGTGTCGCCTAAACCCGCATGCGCAGCAGCGTAGCCCGGATCAATGCGGATTGCCTCTTCGAATTGCACCGCCGCTTTTTTGATCCAGTGAGCAGTTCGCTTGTTTAAGAAGAAACGGCCCCTCAAGTAAGCGTCATACGCCCCGACGTTCTCAGTTTGCCGCCTGGCAATCAACGCTCGTTCGCTGCCGCTTAGCTCAAGGTCGAGCGCCGCAGCAATCCGTTCCGATATCCGGTCCTCTACTTCGAATATGTCGGTGAACTTCTCGTCGAACGTGCTCGCCCACAACGCTGACTGATCCTTAACGCTGACAAGCTGCACCCTGATGCTAAGCCGGTCACCGTCACGTTTTATAGTGCCGTCCAACACGGACTCAACGCTCAACTCACGACCCGCCGAAACTGGGTCAACCTCTTTGCCGGAATACCTGAAAACGGCGCTGGTTGGTCGAACCATTATCTGGCGGAGATTGCTCAGTCTCGTGATAAGGGCATCAGCCATTCCAAGGCCAAGATATTCGTCTGCCTCATTCATGCCCAAAGTTTTGAACGGCATAACCGCGAGTGACTTTCGCCGGGTCTCCGCAATAATCTCTTCATCAACAACCACGCGCGATCTCGTGTGCCGTCTCACAACCACGGCAGCCTCACCCATGGACAATCTCTGAACGCCGGCTACAAAACGGTAGCCAGCCTTAGGAACCGTCTCGATATACTTTTGTCCTCCGGAAGTTTCGCCGAGAGCCTTTCGTAAATCAGAGATGTTTCGGGCAAGTGTTCCCTCCTCGACAAAAGTGTCGGGCCAGAGCCTGGTAATTAGTTCTTCTTTTGCTAGCAGCCGGCCCGAGTTCTCGACGAGCGCAACCAGTGTCTCGAAAACCTTCGGCGGAAGAGGCACAGCTTGGCCGTCGCGAAGAAGCATTCGCTCTACCGCGTTCAAACGGAACGGCCCGAATTCAAAGCATGAGCCTTGCTCATTGCTCATAATGCAACCGACAAGACTAGATTTGCACCGATACCTATCAACACATCCTTTAAGCCCTGTGCGGCCCGGAAACTGCTTCAGGCTCCTCAAAAATTAATCAAGAAAACCTCATTCTCACGTAAAGACTTCCAAACCGGTCTCGATTTAGTCTCTGCGCATAGTAAGCGAGATGGAGGCAGCCGGGTCCGAAGCCTCACAGGTTCGCGCTCATTGTAAGCCCAAGCTCAGGTCGCGAGCAACGCGAGCCATGAGATGCTCGAGTAGCGCGCAGTTTCGGAATCAACATTGATCAAAAAGGTGTGATGTATAAAATTGAAGGGTACATACAGGCTATGACCAAGACAAGTAATCGCAGTACCGAGTTCTTCGATACTCAATTCCATCGCCAGATTCGGGACGGCGAATTCGCTCTAAACCCCTTTGAGGAATTGGTACTCCCGTACCTGCATGGCCGCGTGCTCGATTTAGCGTGCGGCTTGGGCAACCTAACGATCGAGGCCGCGCGGCGTGGCTGCTCCGTACTCGCACTCGATGCAAGCCCAAATGCTATCGAGCGTATTCGCAGGGTGGCGGCCGCCGACGGCCTGTCTATCGAAGCAACGGTAGCGGATCTGACGCTATACCAGCTAAGCGGGGACTTCGACGCTATCGTCTCAATCGGTCTCCTTATGTTTCTCAAGGGCGGTCGCGCCTTGGAACTGCTCAGCGAGATTCAACGCCATGTTAGACCGGGCGGCTGCGCGATCATCAATGTGATGATTGAGGGCACAACTTATTTGGAAATGTTTGAACCGGGTCATTACTATCTGTTCGATCATGACGAGATCCACGACAGTTTCGCTGGATGGGAGATACTCGAGTCGAAATACGACAACCGCGAAGCGCCCGGCCAAACAGTAAAGATGTTCACGACTGTGGTAGCCAGGAAGACGATCTCCTGAGCTCACAACCAGGGAGAGATGTCAGCATGAATTCGAAAAAGAACTAGAATCCCCGCTCTAATACAGAGTCAGCCGCGCCGAGCGCGACGCTCTTCCGCTGCGACAGAATGCCGACGCGTTGCGACAGAATGCCGACGCGTGGCGAACAACTCATCGAGCAACCCCACCCACGCGGATTGTTCACGAGACGGATCAAATAGCGCGGCGAGACCCTGGCATCGGCTTGTGAGATCTCCGAGGAATTGAGGTTCCGTTTCGCAGCGCAACATCAGACGCGCAAGCTCGCGAGTATCCCCCACTCGGAAGTAGCCCGGATAGTCTTCGCCGAGAATCCCAATCGAGCCTGGAATGCGCGAAGCGAGCACCGGCAGCCCAGCAACGATCGCTTCGCCGAGTGCATTGGCGCCTCCCTCCGTTCGTGACGAGATTACAAACAAACGACTCTTTGACATCACGCCGGACACTTTGGCGCGTGAGACTTCGCCAAGCCACTTGTACCGCGGGTTCGACATCATCTCCAGGCGAGCGCGGGCCGCTTCGGCCTCGGTTAACGCTCTTCCGAGGTGAATGACCCGAATTCGAGACGACTTCGGTACAAGCCGGGCCGCCCTGGCTGCGCGGAAGGGATCCTTCACGGGTCGAAGGTGACCCACAACGCAAACGTCGAATCTTTCGACGGAGACCTTCGGACGATTCCGGTTGAACTGTGAAACCGATTGATGCACAACTCTCGCTTTCTTGCGCCAAGCTAGCTGTAGTTCAACGAGAGCCTGCAGTTGAAGTACCACGATGCGTGTGGCGACATCCAGCGAATCCTCAGCCTCCTTGCTTCGCTTAAGGTCTTGATACAGATCGGTGCCTGTCAGCGCTACGATCAACGGAGCGTTGGGGTAAACGCGGCGGAAGCGTCTTATTGATCCGGAGCTGCGTCGCGCATGAAGCGCAACCAGCATGTCGAATGGTTCGTCGCTGTAGGACTGAGAGATGACGACTCGATGGCCGAGGTTCCTGAGAATCTTTGCCCAGCGGATAGCTGTGACTCGATTGCCGGAACGCGATTCTGGCGGTGCGGGCGTGACAATACCGATCTTCATAATAATGGCACCGCGAAAAAGCTAAGAACCCTCACCTATTTCACGGCGCAGGTGCGGAAGCCAGCCCACACATCGCGGCGATCGGGCGTATAGAAGTTGCGATAGGCGTTGTGAATCATCGATGAGCGGGTCACCCAGCACCCTCCCCGTAACACTTTGTGATCGCCGAACCACGGCTCGGAGTATTCTTTGTATGGACCCGGTGCGAAATCGGGATACGGGCCGAAGTCGGTGGAGGTCCACTCCCAGCAGTTGCCAATCATCTGCCGGCAACCGAACGCGCTGTCGCTCAACGGTAACTCGTCCACGTCGATGCCGCCCATCTCTCCCCAGTCGAGGTTTGCACGGTCAGGCGTTGGCCGCTGATCGCCCCAGGGGTAAAGTCTCTTGCGAGCGTTGATGCCGAAGCCGTCGGACGACGGCTCGCAACTGGCGGCCATTTCCCATTCCGCTTCGGTTGGCAGCCTTCGTCCAGCCCAGCGGCAGTACGCATCGGCTTCATACCAGTTGATGTGAATCACTGGGACTCGATCTTCCAATGTAACCCACTGATCGAAATGCCGCCTGAGCCATCGGCCCGTCGATGTAGGTTGCCAATACACTGGGTGTTCGGCTCCGGCTTTCTGGCGCCATTGCCAACCAGTTTCGTTCCACAACTCGCTGCGCTGGTAGCCGCCATCTTCGACGAAAGCCGCGAACTCGCCCTGCGTGACAGAGGTACGTGAAATAGAAAACGGCTTCACTTCGACTTCGTGCGCCCGTTGTTCGTTGTCGAAGCTGAAGCCTGAACCTGACGTTCTGCCAAGCAGGAACCTCCCGCCGGGGATATGAGCATCACCCTCAAGTCGTGTTTTGCTGCCCTCTGTTGAAGCCATCGAAGTCGTGCCGGTGAATCGCGGCGCCCTATAGCCTAGCGTCTGACGAGTGTAGGTAATAGCCTCGGCATGCATCTGCTCGTGAAACAACGCAAGCTGTAGGAAGTAACTCTTGTTGTAACCGTTGATCTGTTTGTCGCTCGACGAAGAGTCTCGATTCGATCACGCGCTCCAGCACTTGTTGCATGAAATCAAGTGTGTCTCGGCGCGAAGGCAACGGCAAATCCCAGCGCGTATCGTGAGGAACCCGCGCTGAATCGTACAGACGGTCGCCTTCCGCAAGAATCGGTTGTTCACCTTGGAAATGGCGAAGACACCAGAACTCCTGGAAATAGGCGACGTGACCTATCTCCCACTTTAGCGGATTAACAATGCTTAGGTGGGGACCGATTAGTTGCTGGTCGTCGAGATCCGCAACGAGATCGAGGGTTCGAGCGCGAGCCTCCTGGAGACTATCCAGGAGTTCAGAAAGAGTGCGACGATCTTGACTAATAGTTTGAGCCATCAATAGTTAATTAAAATCGTTTTCGTACACGGAACGCAGAAATGATACATCGCCCGCTGGGGTTGCCAAAGCTTCGAAGCGTCAGTCTATCAGTTAGCGGAGTCGCCGGATCAAAACCACCACGGATCTCTATGGGCGATTCGTACCTAGCTCGGTGGCCGATCTCGCTGGTCGAACGCACACAGGGTGGCCTCAACCCTGGAAAAGTCCCGGCCTGGATGTTTAAAGGTTCGACGCCGTTTGTTTAATAGAAAAATGAGCCCAAAAGACAATCAAGGAGAAAGCGCATGCAAATAAGAAAAATCCTTACCGTCGTGTTGTTGCTGCCCTCTTTCGTGGTCGCGCAAAGCGGTCAGGGGGACGTATGGGAACCGTTCAAGTACTTTGTCGGAAATTGGGAAGGAACTGGCAAAGGACAACCTGGCGTGTCAAAAATGCAGCGTGAGTACAAGTTTGTGCTCAACAGCAAGTTTCTTCACGTACAGAATCGCGCCGTGTACGAACCTCAGGCAAAGAATCCCAAAGGAGAGATCCACGAAGACTGGGGGCTGCTGAGCTTCGATAAAAGCAGAAAACAATTCGTGCTTAGGCAGTTCCATGTCGAAGGCTTCGTGAACCAGTATGTGATGACCAGTTCGAGCGCCGATGGTAAGACGTTTGTTTTTATCACCGAGAGTATCGAGAATATTCCCGCGGGTTGGCGAGCGCGAGAAACATACCGAATCCTCAGTGCGGACGAGTTTGTGGAGGAATTCGAGCTGGCGGCGCCGGGAAAGGACTTTGAGCTATATAGCGAGAGTCGACATAGGCGCAAAAAGTGACGTAGGGCGAATCCTCGCGTTCATCACAATCGATCTGATCGAACTTCTCTCCTCATGCCTATGCTATGCGATCAGGTGAATCTGCACCAGAGAGCTCGCTGTGAAAACAAACCATTTCAGCAGGCTCGCTTGCAGGAACCAAAAGCATTGAGGTGCTGGAACTGTGGAAATACCAGGTATTGATCGCTGGACTTGAGGTTCGAGGGCGTAGGAACCTGGAAACCAGATGACCGCCTGATTCGGCGGCGCTGCGTTCTTGGGGATCAGGATATTGGCCAGCACGCGCTCCCCACCGTACGCAGCGGCAAAAGACACGCGTTCTCTTCGCGAATGCTCGGTTTCCTCAGTACGCTCGACCCTGGGATCGAGTGGAGCGATCGTAGGAATAAAAACCTGCGGAAGATCTCGAACACGGCGGCGTCGACAGGCTTCTCTTTAGTAAGGTCACGTGCCGGCTTTGACCGCAGCTTCGACCTGGACGCTAACGCGCCCGGCAGCATCGGCACGTGGGTATGCGCCAATCACGTCATTTCCGAGCCGCCGATCACGCATGCTGTTACCTCTACTTCACACTGGAAGAAGGGATGCTGATAGTTCAGGGATTGAACTCTTATAGCCCCATTGCTCCTTCAATTCCGCGATGAATTCGACGACTGGTTCTTATTCCAAAGTCATCAGCCATATGTCCGCTTCTGTTGTGATGAGGCTAAAACAGATCACGCGATCATCACGAGAGATCACAACCCCATTGCCAAGATCATGCGGAGGCATGGATAATTGCGGTAGGCGAGGCGAGTACCATCCGGTGACCAGACAGCATTAGTAACCTCATCAGATGTGTAAGTGACTTGCTGCAATCCGCTCCCGCCATGCGATGGAGCTATAAGAGACAGGCGATCTCCTTACCGTCCGGCGACCAGGCCGGGTTGAAGCCGAAGTCCGTCAGCCGCTTGACGCTTTCGCCTGTCGCCCCCATCACGAAGATGCCTCCGCCTCCTCGCTCGGACCGAAACGCGATCCCCTCACCGTCAGGCGAGAAGGCTGGCTGCGTATCATCCGAAGCAGAATCCTTCGTCAGGTTGGTGTGGTTCTTCCCGCCCACGCGCTGCAGGTAGACGTCCCAGTTGCCGGAAGCGTAGCTGGCATACACGATCGACTTGCCATCCGGTGAAAGACTGGGGAAGTATTCCGGCCCGGCCTGGTCGGTGAGTTGGGTGAAGCTGGCATTCT
>JBBPIH010000057.1:0-48146 GCA_038040455.1 Acidobacteriota bacterium | reverse complement strand
GTCTTTTGCCTTTTACAAAAACCATCAGGTTGAATGGGTTTTGCAAGAGGCTCTCCAATTTTCATTTTTCAATTCCCATTTTCACCAGGGCATCTTTAGCCTGACGATGTCTTTCATCTGAACGAGGTGGTTGAGATCGTTGCCTTTGATCTGGCGAACAACCAGTTGTTCGACAGTCATCGGGCCATCAGTCTCGTGCGTGCCGCTACGCGACCAGACGTTGGTGGGAGCACCTTCGAGAGTCTGAAGGGTTTCCTGTCGAAGCTGCTTAAAGTCTTTCAGGGCAGCTTGCGCGTCTTGATTGATGTAGTCGCTCTCGAATGCTATCTGGTCCTGGTCAACGTTCGCGAGCTGCGGGTTGTCCTCGGTGAGGATCCTCCGATAGCGTGCGAGATATGCCAGCCGCTCCATATCGCGAAGGTGACACATGATTTCTTTGACCGACCATTTGTTCGGGATGGGCCGCCATCTCAAGGTCTCTTCATCTAGGTCCTTTAGCAGGTCTTCCAACTCGTTTGGAAGCGATTTGAGGTTGCTAAGTAACCGGTCCTTGTCTCTCTGTTCCATCTTCTTCTCCAGTTGAATAAATTGATCTGTTGCATCACCGCGTCTCAGTCTTCCAGGACACTGGCAGCATCTAGGTGCTCACAGGATGTACCGTAGACTGTCCAGTCTGCGGAGAACTCAACCGCAGACTGGACAGTCTACGGTACACCACCCTTCCCGACTGTGATCCTCCGCAAGTTTTCTATCACCTTTCATCTCTTCGCATCAGGGTTGATAGCATCGAAATACTTGCGAACCACTGAGCGCAAGTTAGGCGGCACCTGGGTTCTCTGAACTGATCTTTCCGCCTCGCGGCGATACCGCGGATAAGCTGAAGAATAGGGCGCTCGCGCGGCGCCAACTCCCGGCTTCGACTCCAAGAACAGGTACTCGCCTCCCGAACCTTGCTGATGCTTACCTTGCAAGCTCGATTCTCTTCCCTGCCCTTTTAGCCTTCGATCTTCCATCGTCGTCAATTTGCTCGGCGACTTGCCGGTACCACTCCGCGAAGCCAGATCGCGCGCGCCGGCCTGTTCATTCCGGGAATCTGATTTGCCGCCGGAGTGTTGCCCGCCGGCTTTTTCATCGGGCTGTTGTTGCCGCTTCTCGTCTCGCACACGCGCGAACTGCCCGGCGAGACCTGCGACCATTTCTTTCGCCTTCTGGTTCTCCGTCAACAAGCGAGCCGCCGACTCCAGTTCCTGTTTGAGCTTCTCTTGATTGCCGAGTTCGCGCGCCACCTGCTCGATTTCCTCCGGGCGAATCTGCCGCGCCATATCCCGAAGCGCCTGCTGCAGGTCCTTCGACTGTGCGATCTGCGCCAGGTCACGAGAGAGAGACTCGGCAGCTTGTCGAAGCTTCTCAATGTCCGCTGGGCTGAGTTCATTCGCGCGAAGCTGGGCGGCCTTGTTCAATAACTCTTCAGACAGTTTGGGCAGAGCCTTTGCCGCTTGCTCAGCCATTGAGTTTGGAACAGCTTTGAGCGCGTCTAATCCGCCCGTAGATTTGTCGCTCGGTTGCTGATCGCCCTTCTCCCGCTCGACGTTCTTTTGTTCGTCCGGCTTTTCAGCATCGGCTTTCAGCTCGCCTGGCTCTTGACCACCTGGCATCTTATCCGCGGAGGTGCCGGGTTCGCCGGCAATTCTCGGCGCGACCTTAGCTGATTCGGCCGCCGCACCCTGCCCTGAAACTGGCTCCTGTGGCCTCCTCTGGGCCTCGCTCGCTTCCTGTTGCTTTTTTGCGCTCACGTCCTCAACCTTCGGTTGGTCGCCTGAACGGGCGCGGTCATGTGAAGCAGTTGAGCCAGAGTTGGGAGCCTTCTCACGAGAGGAATCAAGAGCTTTAAGGCCGCCGCTCGGAGGGCCAGCCTGAGTCTCTTTGCCGGGCTCTAGTTTCGGATCACCAGCCGGCCCTTCCGCCGACACAGCGAGTTGGCTTTCATCCGGCTTGAGCTTCTTGCGCTGCGCCGTTGATAACGTCGAGAGCGCGCCGCCGATCCGCCGGTCTGCGAGGCTCACTATTTCATCGGCCTTGGTGGTCGCAAGATCATCGTGCCGCCGGCGTATTCGCTCCTCAAACCCACTGAGTCTCCTTAGAGCTTCCGCGCGCGTGGTAGCCGACCGGCGGAACCCCCGTCCAAGCTCGGCCTGTTCCTTAGCCAGTCCCGCTGTCTCGGTCTCAGCCGGAACAACTTGCTCGACTTCCGCAGCGGTCCGTTCAAGATGGTCAGCCGCGTTGTCGATATCGCGGCGCTCTGCTGCTAGTGCCTCGGTGACTGGCAGCGAGCGCGGCGTAATCATCAGCGCAGCCACCAACGCGATCAGCGACACCAGTGACAATGCGTGCCAGGGCCGCATTCTGTACGGTACAACGGAGGATGCAGCCTGATTGCCCGCTCGCTCGGCGGTGTCTTCAATCAGCGCTTCTTCAAGCGCCCGCCCGGGTCCGCCGCGTTCAATGATCAAGTTCGACGTAGCTACTCTGTCTTCGAGGCCGAGTGATTCATCGATCAGAAAGGCAGCGTCTCGCTCGTGCGCGCGAGTAAAGAACCAACGGGTCAACGCTGCCCCTAACGAAAGACCGAGTGCGCCAATGATGACGGCCCATACCGGTATGTGAAATGGTCGCAGACGTACCAACAGCACCAGGCCTGCGGCGATGATCCCTCCGATCGCCAATGACAGTGCGAGACCGTCTTGAAGCGACAGCAGCCGCCTTCGCCACATTACGCGACGTTCGAGTCGAACAATTTTCGCAACGCCTTCGTTCATATCCAGCTTCTCACGCGCTGCAGCCGCCTCAAACTCAACAGCAAGCTCAACGCGGTCAACACCAGATAGAATATCACTTGAGTCACCCACACCGGAACGCTGTGAAGCCAGACGTTCGCGGGGATTGGGATGCCTGGGATCTGCGATGCGATGGCCGCAAACGGGTTCGTTCTCAAAAGCAAGAACACCATGTTCATGAAAGCCGGTGACGGACTCTGGTTGAAGTTGGTCGCCAGCGCCGAAAAGAACAGTGCCAGCGCCGGCAACGCCGCGACCAGAAAGATCACTGCGATCAAGCTTGTCAGCTGCGCCAGCACGCCTCGTCGAATGAGCGTCGACCACAGAAAGCTCATCGAGCAGAAGGTAACGCCAGAAACGACCATTACCAGGTAGGCGATCGCTATGTCCCGCAGCGCTACACCGCCCAGCGAATAGGTGAGCGCGATCAAGGGCAGCGAACCGAACAGCGTGAGGAAGAGATAGGACAGCGCGGCTCCGAGTTTTCCGAACAGAATCGTGGACGGCCGCGCTAGCGAGGCGATTAGCAAGTCGAATGTCTGCTGCTCGCGCTCCGAAGAGATTGCGCTGGCGGCAAAAGTCGGAGCGATCAAGCAGATCAATCCCATCTGAACGTAGATCAACACCGGCGTCAGCACCGAGCCCGCTTGATTGACCACGGTAGTCGGCGCGTTCTTGTGCAGGACAACATAAATCAAGCTCACAATCAGGCTCAGTGTCAAAACGTATCCGGTGAGCACCAGGAACGCGCGAGTGCCGCGCATCCGGGTGCGCATCTCTTTGATTAGAATGGGATTGGATAGATCCATAATTTCTGGTTCAGGGTTCGGGGTTCGGGTTCAGGGTTCGGGTTCAGGGTTCAGGGTTCAGGGTTCGGAGTTTCTGGTTTGATACTTTCCAACTGGGTTCGTATTACTGCAAACCGACAGGCCACAAACAACGAGAAACCAGAAACCCTGAACCCGGAACCCCGAACCCTGAACTCGGAACCCCGAACCCTGAACTCGGAACCCTGAACCAATCAAGCTACCACCCCACGGGTCACTTTCAGGAAAATGTCTTCAAGGTTCGCCTCCGTTCGAGTGAAGCCAAGCACACGAACGCCGCGGCTCACCAGATACTCGAGCAATTCATCTATGTCGTCAGCCTCTCCATCGTACTCTGCGCGGATCACTTTGCCATCGCAAGTGGTGCGCTTAACGTCGGTCCGCTCCGCAAGCACATCGAGCGCAATAAGAGGGTCACCTTTCACCGTGATATCCAGAAGGACGTTGCCCGCGAGCCTGGCCGTTATCTCATCAATTCGCCCCGCCGCAAGCAGCCGCCCAGCTTCGATGATTCCTATCGAGGTGCAGAAGTCAGCAAGCTCGGTCAGGATATGCGACGAAACCAGCACGGTCTTGCCCATTCGGCAAAGCTCGCGGATCAGTTCACGGATTTCGATTCGCGCATGAGGATCCAGCCCCGACGCTGGCTCATCCAATAGCAACACTGCCGGATCGTGCAGCAGCGTTTTGGCAAGGCACAGCCGCTGCTTCATTCCGCGCGAAAGACTCATCACCTGCGAGCTGCCCTTAACGGTGAGATCAGTCAGCTCGAGCACGTCCGAGATGGCCCGCTTGCGCCCGGCGGGATTTAGCTTGTAAAGCGCGGCGAAGTAATCAAGGTACTCCCAAACGAGCAGATCGTCATAAACACCGAAGCTGTCAGGCATGTAGCCGATTATGCGGCGCACTTCATGAGGTTCATTCACCACGTCGAATCCGCCGACGCTCACCTTGCCTTCGGATGGTAGCATGAGAGTCGAAAGCATCTTGATGGTAGTGGTCTTCCCCGCCCCGTTTGGACCGATGAATCCGAACACCTCGCCTCGTCCGATCTCCAAGCTGAGGTCGAGCACGGCCGGAAATGTCTTGTAGTACTTCGACACGTTTTCGAGCTTGATCATGCTCGGGTGTGTTGTTGCCTCATCCGCCATATCAACCTGGGAGCGCAGGCATCCCTGCCTGCCTCTTTCCGTCAACGCCATTCTCTTTCTCGCGCAACCCCAGGCAGGCAGGGATGCCTGCGCTCCCAGGGAATTCACAGATGTACGACATACAGCGCCTTGCTGCGCCGCTTGAGCGAACCGTGAAATCCGATACCCGTCGCACCATTATCGACGAACCCGATAAGCAACGGGCGTCCAAGCCGCTTGATCGCTTCCGGCATCAACTGAGTGCCGAAGAACCCTTGCGTGAAAGCGCGGTCGCCGCCCACTTCGCGATCGAGCAAAGCTCCAAGCTCCTGAAAGAGCTGCGCCTCGTCGCTCCCTTGCTCGAGTTGGGTCAAATACCAACCATTGAAACTCGAGGGCTGCGGAGCCGACACTGAAACTTGCTGCTCACGGCCCGCTGCTACATCGAACAGGTCCGATATCCCTGAAGAGCTCAAATAGACGGCCTTGCTGATCTGCGCTTCTCCAAGGTTCCTTATTGCGATCGATGCCTCGCTTGCAGAGATGGACACCATCGGCGGCGCGCCTTCGTTCATCGATCTCACCTGAAAAAGCCCTGATGTCCAGGTCGTCATCGGCACGCGCAAGGTGACCTCTTTCGGCCCGCGCTCGCACTCGATGTTGCCGATGGCCGACGCGCTCGAGCTTTGATTGCCGTTGTACACGTCGTTGACATAGGTGTCGTGACCATCGAACGTGACCTCTTGAGTTCGCTTCGTTGCCGGCATGATGAGTAGCCCGCTTGCCGTCCGCGAGATGCCTTCGCGTTGGTGAAGCTCGACGAGTGACGCGTCGGCGACGATCGAGGCCGCCCCGCGACCTATTTGCGCGACCGTCACGCTAATGACTGCAAACGTGATGACCACCGCAGGAATCGTCAGCCATGCCAGATCAGTCTTGCGCCTCCATCGCAGGACAAGGTAGTTGATCGGCCCGAGCGTCAGAACGTACGCCAGCAAGAAAAGAAGCACGTATTTCGGTGATGGCGGCTTGATCTCTGCGAGATGAAACAGGAACCCCTGCACGCCCCACCTGTTCGACGACGAGTTTCCTCTCCGTCCGAAGGTGATCCAGTTTGTGTGCTTTGGTTTGGTCTCGGCCGCGGGCAGAAGCAAGTCCGTCCACAAATCTTTTGAAGCGCTCCACGCGCGGTAAGGATTGAGCTTCGGATTGAGCGCCACGAAGCGGACGAGGCCGCTTCCGTAATTCTTCTCGGCAACGATCGGTTTATCGTCAGCGCCGACCAGAACGTGAGCATCGGGCTTCAATCGCGCGATCATCACTGGGAGGCGATCGGTCGAGTCGAAAGACCCGTACACTTCGTTCAACTCTGGAAGCGAAGGAACTGTCGTTGTTGCTTGTGCTTCTACAGGCAGGATCGATTCAAGACCGATCGCGCGCAAGCCCGCGACGTCGGCGGCGCCGGTGATGACGAGCAGCCCGCCCGAAGCGACCCACAACCTCAGCGCGCGCGCTTGCTCATCGTTCAACTGATTCAAAGGCGCATCACCGATCACCACCGCGTCGAGCTGATCGTAAGAGATGAACTCGCGCGGGAGGTCTTCGGCAGCGATCACCGTCGGATGCGCAAGAAAGATGGGACGCCCGAAGCCCGGCCCGCCGGACCTGCCTCGCCGGTTCTGCGGAGCTTGAGGCAATGAAGGCGGCGCAGATATCGCAGCTTGACTATCCGGCTCCGGCATTTGACCGGCGCCCCCGCGAGCCGCGTTCCTGAAAGGCACTCGGTTGGGTGATCTGATCACTTCGGTCGAGGAGATGTTGTTGAGCGCTGTCGAATCCGTATCGACGACGGCGATCTCCAACTGATCGCTCATACCATAACTTCGCTCGACAGTGATTCGCGTTTCAACGATGACGTCATCGCCCGACTGTATGCGGACGATCGGGCTCTCACCTGAATTGAGAAACGCTGCGATCTCGTGAAGCTGCCGCGAGCCTGTCGGCAGTTGGATCTCTTTCACATACTCGCGCACCTGTGGATTCGGATTCGGCGAGGACTCGCAATGAACAACCAGGCGTCCAGCGATTGGCGGCCCCTGATTCGAGACGCTTATCCTGAATGGCACCCAGCTCCCGGTCCAGTTACTCACTTCGAGGCGCCCGAACCCGGCGCGAACAATCATCTCGAGATTCTCGACGCGCGCGACGCCTGTTTCGGCGGCGCCATTCTCTTGTGCACGAGCCTCGCGGGCTATCATATGCGCGGCCGCGATCAAGCACAGTGCAACAGAAAGGACGACGAACCCTCCGGCGCGCCTTAACCCTGAGGTTCGAAGGCCTCGCCGCGAATTTGAATCAACACGTCGCGCCGAATTAGAGTGAAGGTTGATGCTCAAATAGACCGTCCAGATTGTCGCCGTGACTGAGACTATACAATCATTCAGACAGACCCTTCAACAAATACAAAGTCCCGTGCCAAAGCCGATTGAAAGATGCTAGATTAACAAACGAATAAACACCACTGGAGATTAACGCGGTGAGAACGTTCAGAGTTCAGCCTTCAGGCTGCGGTCATCAGAAAGGCAAGCTAAAGCTTGTACTCTGAACTGACCTGATCGGAGATTAACGTATGAAGTTTTCTACGAAGGCGATACACGCCGGGCAGGAACCCGATCCAACAACCGGCGCCGTCACCGTGCCGATCTATCAAACTTCAACCTATGCGCAGGAAGGATTGGGGAAGCACAAAGGCTTCGAGTACGCGCGGACTCAAAACCCGACTCGTCTGGCGCTCGAGCGCAACCTGGCGGCGCTTGAAGGTGGATGCGCTTGTTTCGCGTTCGCATCGGGGATGGCGGCTACGAATGCGGTGATGACGCTGGTCAAAGCCGGCGATCACGTGATCGTCAGCGATAACACCTACGGCGGGACGTTTCGACTATTTGATAAGGTGCTGAGGAACTTCGGGCTCGAGTTCAGCTACGTGGATGCCCGCGAGCCTTCCAACGTCGAAGAAGCCGCGCGAGCCGAGACGCGCATGGTATTCATCGAAACTCCAACCAATCCGGTGATGTCTTTGGTTGATATTCGAGCCGTGTCTGAAATAACAAAGCGTCGTGGTATTCGACTAGTCGTCGACAACACTTTTATGAGCCCGTTCTTTCAAAAGCCGCTGGAGCTGGGCGCGGACATCGTCGTTCACTCGACTACCAAGTACCTGAATGGTCACAGCGATAGCATAGGCGGCGCGGTGATCCTGAACGACGAAGAAGATATTCTCAGGATGGCATTCATTCAGAACGCCGCCGGCGCGATCCTCTCGCCGATGGATTCGTGGCTGGTGATGCGCGGCACTAAGACGCTGGCGGTGCGCATGCGGCAGCACGACGAGAACGGCCGCATAGTCGCACAGTTTCTTTCGGAACACCCGAAGATTCAAAAGGTTTATTACCCCGGGCTGAAGTCACATCCGCAGCACGAGCTTGCCGGGCGTCAAATGTCGGGCTTTGGCGGAATGATTTCTTTCGAGACCGGCTCGCTTGAAAATGCGAAGCGCGTGCTTGAATCGGTGCGGTTGTGCATTCTTGGCGAGTCGCTTGGAGGAGTCGAGACGTTGATCTCGCATCCGGCGACCATGACCCATGCGTCGGTCCCTGAAGTCGAGCGCAATCGTCTTGGAATCACTGACGGGCTCGTGCGAGTGTCGGTCGGTATAGAGGATGTAGAGGACATTATCGCGGATTTGGATCAGGCGTTGAATAGGATTGAAAGAAGTCCGTAGTCAGTGGTCCGTAGTCCGTGGTCGATGTAGGAAAGAGATCGAAGAGCCATCAACTGATCGTCGACTACTGACAGATGCGCGCAACCGACTAATGACCAACGACTACGGACTACGGACTACGGACTACGGACGGACTACGGACGATCAGTTACAGATATTGCCATCCAAACTGAAATGAATCATAATCACCGCCAACCCAAGGCCGAATCGCCGTACAAAAGAGTTCGGGTTGCTTGAGTAACTCCGTCACGCTGGTCTACTGAATTAGTGTATGGCCGAAGAGATCGCATTCAAAATCTCCGTATACGCGATTAGCGATGTGGGGATGGTGCGGACTGGCAACGAAGACAATTTCTTCGTTTTGAACCTGTCGACCGCCGACACCTGGAAGCCTGAAGGCGGGGGAGAGAATGCTCCTGAGAGCCTCACGAGCTTTAACCAGAGTCATTACGGCTCGGTCATTGCCGTTACCGACGGTATGGGTGGCGCGTTAGCGGGCGAGGTCGCGAGCCGTCTCGCGGTCGAGTGCGTGCGCGATCGAATGCTCGAACTTCAGGCCAGCCCGGCTTATTCCAAGTTTCCTTTTCACGAACGACTGCGTCTATCAATCGAGCTTGCCAACCTCTATATCCACCAGATGAGCGCCACGCGCGCTGAGTATGCCGGCATGGGCGCGACCTTCACTGCCGTAGGTATGACTGGCATGACCGCATACTTTGGACAAGTAGGTGACAGCCGGGCTTACTTGATTCGAGGCGGACGCATCCAGCAGATCACGCGAGACCAATCGCTTGTCGGGCAGTTGGTCGAAGCTGGCCACCTGACCGAGGAAGAGGCTGAGCGCCACTCTTATCGCAATGTGATACTCCAGGCGCTCGGGGCGTCCCCTCACATCAACGTCGTGGTAGACCGCTTAGGAATGCGTGACCTTGACACGTTTGCGTTGTGCAGCGACGGTCTGTCCAACAAGGTGCGTCCCGACGAGATAAAAGCGGCCGTCGACGAATCTGGTTCATTGAAAGAAGCCTGTGAGTTTCTCATCGGGATGGCCAACGAGCGCGGCGGGGAGGACAACATCACCGTGCTGATCGCGCAAGTGAGCGGTGGACGGCTACAACCCTCGGAGGCAGCGGTGGAACATAGGGCGACTGCGGAGCTGAGGAGCGACGTAGTACCACCGGAGAGATGGGGAGCCGAAACCCTCCCGCGCGATCCACACCTTCCCGAGCACGTCGACCACGACTTACTAGACGACGAAGCAGCGACAATCCCGCCGGAAGAAGAAGCGACAATTCGGCGAGACGAAGTTACGATTCCCCTGCCCAGCAAGAAGATTGAGGGTGAGGGTTAGGGCGATCAGTCGTGTTTGATTTCATCGCTTCTGGCCACTCCTTCGACGTTATCCTTCTCACCTCGCATTTCTTTGAATAAGAGGCAGGAAAGCCTCAATATCTGCTCACGCCTTCATTGCAGTCATTGCGAAGCGGCTGTTAGACTGGTTGGCAGATGCGACTTGCGAAATACCCTTTAACCGTTGCTCTCGCGTTGGTATTGATCGCAGGTTTCCTGTGTTCGCAGATATGCGCTTTCAACTGCGCATTAAATGGATGTTCCGCATCTTCCCCTTTTCCGACTTCTAAGAACGCTAGCGAGAACGCTCATTGCCATCAGAATAAAGAGAACACAACACCGCAGAAGCATAACGACTCGCCTCAATGTCCGGGGCATTTCGATGCAGTCGCGCTACTCGCACCTGGAACGTCAGCGCGTGCGGCGCACCATCTCCTATGCGCACACGCGCTAATCGCCGAGCCGTTTCAATACTTCACTATCTCGCCCGAGACGCTAGTGGTTCAATTAGGCTGTAAGCCCGACAGATCACCACCTACACATTCTGTGCTGCGAATTTGAGCCCCTTTTGGTCTGGACGCATTCTGATCAGAGGGCAGTAGTGTGCTCTCTGGACGATGGCTCATTGGCCTAAACAAGCCTTAGTAGACCGAAGGAGAACTATCATGACATCTTCAAAGCCGCGTGTGGTTAAGCTAGCGGTAATGCTTGCATTTTGCACACTAACGCTCGGATACGTGGTATCGCAGCGGGCATCGTCTGCCGGTGCGCTTGCGCAAACCGCTCAGACAAAGAACCCGCTTAAACCGACTGAAAAGAACATCGCGTTAGGCTTGGACCATTTTGACGCGCACTGTGCTAGCTGTCATGGCCCAACGGGCAAAGCTGATATTGAGAAGGGGAAACTTGTAGGCGCAGCCGACCTGACTTCCGATAGAGTACAGTCTAAGTCGGATTCAGAATTATTCCGCACAATCTCAAGGGGCGTGCCGGGCACTGCTATGCCAGCTTTCGGCAAGACGCACAGCCCTACCGAGATCTGGCAAACAGTCCTGTTCCTGCGGAAGCTGCCAACGCTCACCCCAGCCGAGAGAGCGACGCTCGAATCCGCTATCCCGGCAGGCGCCCGGCACAAGCAAAGCACAGGTCAGGAACACCAGCATCCGAAAACCGAACCACGCCCGAAACCTGAAGTTGAAGCTCATCACGAGCATCCAGCCCAACCGGCGGCCAAACCACCTGCGGCACAACAGCAGCCTTCTACTGATTCAGCACATGACATGTCGAAGATGGGCAAAGAGAAGGGAGGCACGGGAGACGCGCACAGCGGGCATGACATGAGCGCAATGATGAGTACCATCGCAGGCGGGCCGTTTCGCTCCATGTCGGCTATCGGTTCAGGCACAAGCCTCATGCCCGCGAGCACGCCTGGTCATATGTGGCATTGGGTGAAAAACGACTGGATGATAATGGCGCACGGCGATCTCAAAGCTGGATTCAATCATCAAGGCGGACCTCGCGGCGTGAACAAGGCCGAGTCGCAAAACTGGTTCATGCTTATGGCCGAGCGACAGGCAGGCCCAGGACGGTTGATGTTGCGCGCAATGTTGTCAGCCGAGCCTTGGACTACGCCGAGGCGTGGCTTTCCTGAACTCTTCCAAACAGGAGAAACTTTCAAAGGCCGTCCGATTATAGATGCACAACACCCGCACGAGCTGTTTATGGAACTCGCAGCGGCTTACAACATTCAATTGTCCGAACACTTCGCTCTCAATTTCTATGGCGGCCCTGTTGCCGAGCCGGCACTTGGCCCGGTGGCATTCATGCACCGCATGTCCGCAGCAGAGAATCCCGCAGCCCCGCTCGGACATCATTGGCAGGACTCTACACACATCACTCATGGTGTGATCACTGCCGGAGTAACAGCCTGGCGCTTCCGTGTAGAAAGTTCGCTGTTTCATGGCGCGGAGCCTGATGAGAACCGCAAGGACATCGAGATGGGTAAGCTCGATTCCTGGAGCGGGCGAATCCAGTTCACGCCAA
Source organism: Acidobacteriota bacterium (assembly GCA_038040455.1). Classification (GTDB taxonomy): domain Bacteria; phylum Acidobacteriota; class Blastocatellia; order UBA7656; family UBA7656; genus Onstottus_A. The sequence continues at coordinate 36,181 of JBBPIH010000057.1, read as the reverse complement.
CGCCGAACTGGGCCATGCAGGTCTCATATGGGCACCTTGTTAATCCAGAAGCGCTCGAACCGGGCAACCTCAATCGTCTGACAGCCTCGGTTTCTCACAATCGTTCGTGGGATGATGGCAATTGGGCGAGCACTCTGATCTGGGGCCGCAATCACGAGCTACACGGTAACTCGAACGCTTACCTGCTCGAATCCACCGCGAACTTCCTCGATAAGAATTACCTTTACACCCGGATGGAGCTTGTAGATAAGCTGGGGCTGCTTGAGGAAAACATCTTTGGTCGCCGCGGCTTGGACGAGTTTCACCCAATGGGCAATGGCGTCGACCTGGGTAACCACTTTGATCAATCCTTCCGTGTAGGCGCATTCACGTTTGGCGGAGTGCGCGACATCGTGGCCGATTCCAAGCTGCGAGTGGGCATCGGCGCAGACGTGACTTTTTACCACGTGCCAGATGGCTTAAGGCCCGTCTACGGTTCAAGCCCGACGAGCTTTCACGTCTTCTTGCGCATCCGGCCAGGGAAGATGAAGCACTAACCTTAGGATACTTGAGATCAGGATTGTCAAAGGATCAATCAGGGTGTTCACGCCCCAAGTGTATAATCGCTGGGCCGGAGGCAAGATAGTTCAGAAAATGTGAGGAATCGAATGTCACATCTCTTCCGAAGCATTCACGCGTTACTTCTTGTTCTATTGTTCATCGTCATCGCCACTGGGCAGGAGCGGGCTAAGCAATATGTGACAGTACAAGTGCTTGATTCACCTGCCGCGCCCGGCAGTGGCGAGCCGAACCTTTATGCGTCTGCTGATGGTCGAGTCTACTTAAGCTGGATTGAGCGATCAGGCGAGAAGCGTCAGTCTTTGCGCTTCGCTGTTCGCAGTGGAAGCAATTGGTCTGAGCCTCGCACGATTGCCGAGGGCATGAATTGGTTCGTCAACTGGGCCGATTTCCCATCCCTGGTTGCGCTACCAGACGGTGCGCTTGTTGCGCATTGGTTGGTCAAGAGCAGTCCCGATAGTCACGCATACGATATCAACATTTCTCGCTCCACCGATCGCGGCAAAACATGGAGCAAGCCCACACGCCCCCATCGCGATGGCACAAAGTCCGAGCACGGCTTTGTTTCTATGCTGCCCTGGGCTAGCGGGCGCGTGGCCGCAATTTGGCTCGACGGTCGTAACTTCAAAGACTCACAGGAGGGTCACGGATCATCTGCTAATGAAATGACTCTGAGATACACAACTATTGATGCCAAAGGTAAGGTTTCTGAAGATGCGGTGCTGGACCCGCGCGTCTGCGAGTGTTGCCAAACTTCGGCTGCCCTTACGTCTGAGGGAGCGATCTTGGTGTATCGGGATCGCTCCGAAAAGGAGATACGCGACATATCACTCGTTCGCTTCAACAAAGGGCGATGGACAGAGCCGCGAATATTGAGTGTTGATGACTGGGAGATTCAGGGCTGTCCTGTCAATGGCCCCTCGGTTTCCGCTGACGGACGACTAGTAGCTATCGCCTGGTTCACTGCGGCGAAGGATACCCCGAGAGTCAACGTCATCTTCTCTACTGATGCTGGCGCAACTTTCGGTCAGCCGATCCGGGTGGATGAAGCAGCCCCGATCGGCCGTGTTGATGTATTGATGCTGGCCGACGGCTCAGCGCTCGTGAGCTGGCTTGAGCGAACCGCAAAGGGCGGAGAAGTAAAGGTTCGTCGAATCAGACCCGATGGTTCGCGTTATCAGGCGATAACAGTGGCCGAGTCGAGTGCTGCGCGAGCAAGCGGGTTCCCGCAAATGTCACGCGCCGGAAATGAGATTATCTTCGCGTGGACCGATCCAGGTACTCCTTCTAGGGTTCGCACGGCAGTGGGCAGACTCGAATTGGAGAAATGAATTATAGGCATCTTCGTGAATTAGGGGAAAGATCCGTTTATTTCTAGCAGAAGTAATGAGCAACGAGTATACCTGCCCCATGCACCCAGAGGTTCGCCAAAAAGGGCCAAGCTCGTGCCCAAAGTGCGGAATGGCGCTTGAGCAAGTGGCTTTTACACCGGCGACGACGAAGACCGAATACACCTGCCCCATGCACCCTGACATCGTGCGAGATGCGCCGGGCTCTTGTCCTGTATGCGGAATGGCTTTGGAACCAAGAACAGTCACTGGCGGTGAAGAGCAGAACGAAGAGCTGATGGTCATGTCGGGCAGGTTCAAGATTGGTTTGATCCTGACAATTCCACTGCTCTTGCTCGCGATGTCGGACGCTATCCCAGGCCAGCCGGTGCAGCACGCTGTCTCGATGCGGCTGCTCAATTACATTCAGTTGGCCCTGGCTACCCCTGTAGTGCTCTGGGGAGGCTGGCCCTTCTTGAAACGTGGGTGGGCTTCGATCGTAAATCGCAGCCTCAATATGTTCACTCTCATCGCCATCGGTACGGGAGTGGCCTACTGGTACAGCGTTATTGCCACCTTCTTTCCAAACATGTTTCCTGCTTCGTTCCGCAATCATGGTGGTGAAGTAGGTCTCTATTTTGAGGTCTCTGCGGTAATCGTGGTGCTGGTGCTGTTAGGGCAGGTTCTCGAACTCCGCGCGCGCAGCCAGACTAGCAGCGCGATCAAAGCGCTTCTCGGGCTGGCTCCAAAAACAGCCAGAGTTATTCGCGATGATGGCACCGAAGAAGAGATTCCTCTGGATCTCATCAAACCCGGGGACAGGCTCCGGGTTCGCCCAGGAGAAAAGGTCCCCGTGGACGGAGTGGTCCTCGAAGGGACAAGCGCAGTTGATGAGTCCATGGTCACCGGTGAGCCTGTTCCAATGGAGAAAAGCAAGGGTGACAAAGTCACGGGCGGCACCGTGAATGGGACGGGCAGTTTCATCCTGCAGGCCGAGCGCGTCGGCAGTGAAACGCTGCTCGCGCAGATCGTTCGTATGGTGAGCGAAGCTCAACGCAGCCGCGCTCCCATTCAGCGGTTGGCCGATACAGTCTCTTCATACTTCGTTCCGGCCGTAATCGTAGCTGCGGTCATCACGTTCGCTGTGTGGGGTCTCATCGGTCCTGAGCCGCGCCTGGCCCACGCGATCGTCAATGCGGTCGCGGTGCTGATAATCGCGTGCCCTTGCGCGTTGGGGCTTGCAACGCCGATGTCCATTATGGTGGGCACAGGTCGGGGAGCCGCAGCCGGCGTGCTCTTCAAGAATGCTGAAGCGCTTGAGGTCCTGGAAAAGGTCGACACTCTAATTGTGGACAAAACTGGAACGCTTACCGAGGGCAAGCCCCGCCTTACGTCAGTAGTGCCGTTGAATGGGACCACCGAATCAGAGCTATTGCGCTTTGCTGCCAGCGTCGAACGCGGAAGCGAGCATCCTCTGGCCGCAGCGATCGTAGCCGGCGCACAGCAGAGAAACGTCCGGCTCTCCGAAGCCGAAGAGTTTCGATCCATCACGGGAATGGGCGTGGTCGGCAAAGTTGATCATCGCAAAGTTGCTCTTGGCAACAGCAAACTTTTTGAGCAACTGAACATCGACGCAGGCAGCTTGATTGAGCGAACAGAGGCTCTGCGCAAGGAAGGCGAGACGGTGATGTTGGTAGCCGTTGATGGCCGACTCGTTGGTTTACTCGGCGTTGCCGATCCGCTCAAAGAGTCTGCAGCGGAGGCGATCAGAGCGCTGCGCGAGGATCGAATTCGCATAGTCATGCTTACCGGCGATAATCGCACAACTGCTCAGGCGGTGGCGCGACAGTTAGGCATAGATGAGATCGAGGCCGGCGTTCTGCCCGAGCAGAAGGGCGAGGTAGTAAAGCGCCTGCAAGCCGAAGGCCGAATAGTGGCGATGGCAGGCGATGGGGTCAACGATGCTCCAGCCCTGGCTCAGGCGCACGTTGGAATTGCAATGGGCACTGGAACAGACGTGGCCATCGAGAGCTCCGGTGTCACGTTAGTGAAAGGCGATTTGCGCGGGATTGTGCGCGCACGCAAGCTGAGCCGGGCCACAATGAGCAACATCAGGCAGAACCTTTTCTTTGCGTTTGTCTATAATGCTCTTGGAGTCCCCTTAGCTGCGGGAGTGCTCTATCCGGTGTTCGGGCTACTGCTGAGCCCAATGATCGCAAGCGCGGCGATGAGTTTCAGCTCCGTCTCCGTCATCGGCAATGCGTTGCGGCTCAGCAAGGTCGAGCTGTAGGAAGCTCTGAAAAGCGGAACGGATTAGGTTCTTGCGATGCGCTCGCTGAATTATTGTACGTTGACTGGTAAGCACTACAGAAGTATCGTTTACGATCAGGCTTTGATAAGCCTTGCGGTATTCTTTACTCCATAGGGGTCTACAATGGATAAGCAGCAACTCCACAACAGGCTTGAGGAATTGCATGGCGAGCTTCAACAGATTGAGTCTGTCGATGAGGATGAGCGGCAAGCACTTCAGAAGTTGATGGGCGACATAAAAAAGCTAGTCGAAGCAGAAGAGAGTGATCAACATCATGTTTATGATCGGCTTGGTGAAGGGTTGAGGGAAGGGATCGAACGATTTGAAGCTTCACATCCTAGATCGACAATGCTGATGGGGCAAGTGATTGATGCATTGGCAAAGATGGGTATTTAGCTCCAAGAGTTGGCTGTGAAGCAGAATACCTACAACGCGCCCGCCCCAGGAGGTTGCTGTTATCAAGCGGTCCTGTTGCCTCGCGATCCTCAACTCCGTCGGAGTATTTCGTTCGCGCACACGCTGATCGCAGCACTAGCCAGCCGCCCCATTCAGGATCAGCGAGTAACGGGGGTCTGCGCCCTTCCGTAATAGATTCGCTTATACGACAGCACTACCGGGCTGTTAGTCTGGGCCTTCACCGTAGGCGCGCCGGTCGGCCCACCTGTGTCGACCACATAGCCCGGATAGAACGGCGGCGATTGGCCTTGATCGTAGCGCGGATCCCACTTGCCTTTGTACATGTAGCCGTGGAACTGTCCGTCGTAGACTCCCAGGTTGTCGTAGTTGCTCGACTGCATTCCGCCGACAAGGTTGAAGTTCCCTCGAAAAGGCTTGCCGTGGAAGTCCAGCACGTCTGATCTCACGCGCCCACCAAACGGCCGGCCGTTGGGACCAATAATCGAATTGCCATCCGAATCCGTCAGCCCGAATGCCGCCATCGAAGCGTTCACCGTCAGGTTGTCAGGCGCACGGCCGTCGCTTGGAATGTTGATATTGCCACCCGATGCGAAGATTCCAAGAACGTTCTTCGCGTCCGGATTGATCGGATTCCCCGCCGAGTCCACCACCGGCGTCTCGTAGGTGAGGTCTCCGGTCAACGTCACGTTTCCGCCTACGATAGGACGCCTGGCGTCGCCAGTCGCATAGCCGCCCGCAGTGATTGTGACGGCGAAGTTAGAGTCTACAGCGGGAATCGGTTGTCCTTTTCCGTCGCGCCCGGGACCGTGAAGCGACGCCAAATCGCCACGAACATACAGCGACGCTGCCGACCGATTGCCCTTCTCTACAATTGAGCGGTCTTTCGGAACTCCTCTCAGCGTGCGCGTGCCGTTGCCAGCGTCGACCGTAACCGTGCCGGCGTCGATGTCGATCACAATGGTCGTCGTCTGTTTCCCTTGAGTGATTTTTATGACTTGGCGATTGCCGGAAGGATCGGCTCTCAACAAGACTTCGTCGACATCGCCCATCACATAGATTCCGCTGCCGGAAAAGGTCTCGCCGTCAGAAGGAAGATAAACGCCGGGTGCGAGTGTCGGAGTCGTCGAGGTTGGATCTTTGGGCTCGGGCAGCGACGTGTTCAGATCACCCGCAGCTCGAAGCGAGGTGTGCAACTCGCCATCAGTGGGCGGACCGGCCGACAGCGCGTACCCGCCGTCAAGCACCGCTCGGGCTTGATCAAATGCGTTGCCCGTCGGTGGAATCGGGTCGACTCCCCGATCGAACCCGGCCAGGAATTTCGGCGCGACCAACACTCCGCCAACTACGTCTGAGTCGGCATCGACCGGCGGCGGTGGCATACCCGCACCGTAACGATAGTAGCTCGCGCTCTGGTAGGACTGTGATACGTGGCCGCGAAATGTCGGGGCATCGGAGCCGTCGGCAACTGTCCAAAATCCGAATCGCTCGTTTGTGTGAACGCGGCCGGCAAACCTGTCGCCCGGGCCCATTCCTTGATAGATGAACGGTCCTTCCGGGTTGTATGGATCGGAGCGGTCCAGGAAGAGTGCGAACTCCGAGAAGCTTCCGACTCGCAGCCCGCCGCCTTCAGCCCTGACGAGCAGCTTGAAATTGATCACGCCTTCTTCGACCAGAGTAACCGAGCCGTTTAGTCCGGCGATGCCCTCGCCCACCGACTCGAGTTGATAACTGACTGAGTAAGGCTCGACCTGTCCGAGTTGCGGATAGAGCGGGTTAATCAGCTTAACGCGGCTGCCCGCATGCGCGGGATTGTTGTCGCCGACCGGGTAAGGGACCTGGATGTCCGTGATTTTGATCTTGGTTCGATACGCGGCGTTGTTCGGGAATGATTCCGTAGTGTTGAACGCTTTTTCAGCCGCTGCAATGAAGTCGCCAGGGTTGAGAGTCGCCCTGCCCGGCGCTACTCGCGGAGGATCCGGCAACGAGGCCATCACGAACCTGTCGTTGCGAAGAAGGCGATGCAAATTGTTCACTCCCGCCTCTGCCGCATAGAAGCCGCTGGTCAAATTCTTGAAGTTGGAGGTGATGGACTTGTCCGATAGGGACGTGAAGGTCACCGCAAGCGCGAGCATGAGCATCAACGACATGATCAGCATAACACCGATCAACGCCATGCCCCTTTCATCATTGGCGCGATAAGCCCGCGCCATCTCACCCGCAGCCATCCCAGACAATCGTCTTTCGTGTTTGCTCCCTCTCTTCAGCATCGCACAACCTCCCAAACCAACGTTCTTCATTCTTCTCGCCCTCGAGCGTTCACCTACGGTCTTGGGTTCAATCGCTCGCCTAATCGCGGCTGCTTTCCGATCCTTCTGGTCTCGTGATTGTAGCCGTCGCCATTCGTCCGGCCTGACCCATCACCACCGCGGTCGGAGCCGACACCACCTCCGCCATCGGATCCGGAGCCGCCAGGATACCCGCCACCCGGATAGCCCCCGCCTGGATAGCCGCCGCCTGACCCTCCCGGACCATCGCCGCCTCCCGCTGTGCCGCCGTCGCCGGGAACGCCTGGCGAGCTTGTGCCGCCGCCGCCGGGCGATGACCCAAACGCGCCGCCTGATATGAAGCGGGGCCGAATGACGCTTGCCAACGTAACCAGACGCTCGGCTTGCTGATCGTCCTTGATCTCAGTGCGCGCGGTCATCGTGACTTCAACGGCCGCCGTCTTGTATTGCCGCGAGATGTTCTGTTCCTTAACCCACTGGCCCTCGACTTCGCCGTCTTTCAATTCCAGGTAGCGAACCTGAAACGCGACGAGGTTGCGCGCGATCGGAATGGCCGGGGCATCGTTCACGGAAAGCACAAATGTGGGATGTTCTTGATCGGTTTTACGATCGACGAAGTAGCGCTTGATCGTAGCCGGCCGCAAGGTGAACGATCCGTTTTCGTAGGTATCGCCAAAGCGAACTTCGGATTGAACTCCGCGATGCTCGACTGGCTCGAAGCTAATGCCAATCGCGCCTTCCGCAGTCAGTCTCGCCGATTTGACCTTGATGAAGTCGAACTGTAGTGAACCGTCCTGACGCGAAGCGCTGATGATAAACTCTTCATCGGGCGTCAGAGCGTTGATTACCGCCATCGGCTCGACCCGCGAAGCCCCGTTCGGCAGGAGCTCAGCGTAGCGATCTCCAGTGGAGAAGCTTTTCGTCGAAGCCGCAATCAACGGGAGCGCTGCCGCCGGCAATTTCGATTCGGTGTCGGATGAAACAATGGTTACTTCGTCTGTCTTTCCGTCCGGGCCGTTGTAAGAGTAGATCGAGCGGAACCTCGAACCCAAGCCAAGAGCATTCTCTTTCGATTGTTGGATGTCGCGCGTGAGAAAGTCCATCAGCAGCCGCGCGTTCTGGTCCATCTCGGATACGCCTTGCTCAGTACGAAAGATGGTCTGGCTTTTGCCGAGCAACATCACCACCGAGCCGATAATCAGAGTGAAGACCCCCATCGCGATCATCAACTCTGCCAGCGTAAATCCGTGCTCCTCTTCACAAGACAAGAGGTGCACATCGTGTGAACAAGTGTTCTCGCGTGCTTCGTTAGATTGCATCCGTGAATCTCCGATTCCAGGTTGCCGGTTGGCTCGTGTCTTCATGAATTGTTACCTCGCTAGGCATTGCTGGTTGCAGACCGCTCTCCTCTACTGATTCGTCATCACCGTATACAGATCGACCAGCTCCGGCGTCTTACCGGCCGCTGGATTCTCGCTCTTCACTCGCACGGCAATTGTCAGTCTTCTGTCGGCTGGGTTCTGTTCGCTGCTCGACATGATCGCCCATCGCCGCGAATACGAGACTCGGTCATCGCTGAACGGATTTCCCGCTACAATCGTTCCATCCGGTCTGCGAGTTTCCGCGGTGCCGTTTGGATTGACCACCGTCACCGTGCCTTCGGGCTCGACGTCATCGCGGCCCGCGATGATGATCTTGTCGAAGTAGTAAGAGCCGTCGCCGGCTGCGGCATCGTACTCGAGGCTGCCAACGATGTAAGCATCGTCCTGCCCGTGACTGCCCGGATTGGCAGTCATCCTGGAGGGGTCGACCAGCCGTTGAAAAGAAGCGGCGCCGAGCTGTTCGAGCCTGTCCTGCGCGAATGTTGTGGCCGTAGTGAAGTTGCGTGAGCTGGCGTTGGTCTTCATTGCCAGAGTGAACATCCCGGCTATGCTGACGAGCCCGACGACGGTGACCATCATGGCGATGACGGCTTCAATCATTGTGAAGCCTTCTGCGCTCAGGCCGTTTGTCCGCGCCTCGGTATCAAATATCTGCCTTGCTTGATTCGTTGATTTCATCTTTGACTCTCGTCTTAAGTCGCTGCCGTTCGCACTTCCGCTAGGTGCGATCGTCTCGCATCGTCTCCGAAACCGTGACCTGCCCGGTCGGTGATACGGTCACGTTCAAGTAGTAGCCATCCGATCCATTTATCCGAATCGTCGGACTCTCTTTCGGCATCGGCGTGATAACACCGCGCCCATCGAAGGCGATCTGTTTGGGAACATCTGAGGCGAAGGTGACTCCCGCCGGCAAATTCACCACGCCCTTGTTCTGCGGCGCTGCTTTTCCCTCAGGGTCGTACTGCTCGATGTCGACGTGCTGCAACTCGGCGACAAATATTCCTGCCAGTGTGTTATTCGAAGTCGCCAGGTACCTCGCGCGCTGCAACGCGGTCGCTACATTGCGACCGCCCACGCCCAGCCGGTACATTCGCATATAGGACATGATCTGAGGCACGACGAACGCCGCGACGATGGCAATGATGAGGAGAACTACCGCCATCTCGATCACGGAAAAGCCGCGCTGACCTTGCCTTGTCCCTGAACCGGCGATGAGCGTTGGTCGAAACATATGGTTACAAAATATGGCAGACGCTTACTTACACTTCGCGGTACTTCTTCCCAGACAGCGCCCCTGAGTAGGCGTTTAGTTCCGCTACCACTGTGAAAACGACGCTTTAGTGTTGGGGACTGGTTGGGGGTACAGACCGAAGGCGACGTGGAATAGGCAATCAGTATTCCGCGAGGAAGGGCGTAACGGATTATTCTCGAACGACTGCTAGTGCGTCACACGGATGTTTCTTGTAGACTTGTCGAGGACGACGATCTTCGACCTTCAAGAGCCGAAATGGTCACGACAATAAGCGACAAAGAACACGTCTCAACTGACAACCTTGACTTGATGCTGGGCGTGCTGCCGCCGCCGATCCGCGAAGCGCTGGCCCGCGCCGGCAACATGGAATCGCTCATTGAAGTGGTCCTCGATCTCGGCCGTCAGCCAGAAGCGCGATACACGAAGCGCGCTCTTTACCTCGACGATTCGCTCATAACCCGCGAGGACCTTCAGTACGTTGCCAGCCGCGTCGGTCAGTTCACACGCGACAACCGCGCGGGCATTGAGCGCACGCTTCATCGCATCTCCGCGATGCGCAACCGGCTCGGCGAGATCGTCGGTCTCACTTGCCGCGTGGGCCGCGCCATTTACGGCACTGTCGATATCATCAGAGACATAGTCGAATCAGGCAAAAGCATTCTGCTGATGGGCAAGCCGGGTGTTGGCAAGACGACTTTGCTACGCGAAGCCGCGCGCGTGCTCGCAGACGATCTGGAGAAGCGCGTGATCGTCGTCGACACCTCAAACGAAATCGCAGGCGACGGCGACGTTCCGCATCCTGGTATCGGGCGCGCACGACGGATGCAGGTGCCTGAGCCAGAGCACCAGCACGGAGTTATGATAGAAGCAGTTGAGAATCACATGCCGGAAGTCATCGTCATAGACGAGATCGGGACCGCTCAGGAAGCGCTCGCCGCCCGCACGATCGCCGAGCGCGGCGTGCAATTGATTGCCACTGTGCACGGCAACACGCTCGAGAATCTGATGATCAATCCGACACTGTCGGACCTCGTCGGCGGGATACAGCCGGTGACACTGTCTGATGAAGAAGCCCGGCGGCGCGGCACTCAAAAGACTGTGCTCGAACGCAAAGCCCCGCCTACGTTCGACGTACTCATAGAGATTCAAGACAAAGACCGCCTGGCGATTCATTGTGACGTCGCCGAAGCAGTTGACCTGATGCTCAGAGGCTTCCTGCCCAGCACGGAAATCCGCGAGCGTCGCGCGGGTGGCCAAGTCGCAATCACGCAACCTATCTCGGCTGAGAGCCCCGCGGTAGCCTCAGTGCGCGGAGAAGCGGCAGTTGGCAAGCCGGCCCGCGAGCCTCGCCCCAGGAAGGGCAAGCTTTTGCGCATCTATCCTTACGCCATAAGCCGCGAGCGATTGGAACGAGCGATCGAAGTACTCGGCGTACCGGTAGCAGTGACGAATGATCTCCCGGAGGCCGACGTGTTGCTCACGTTGAAGTCGCACGCAAAACGCCAATCTCAAAAGCTCCGAGAAGCGCGCGGCCACGAGGTCGAAGTCTTCGCTCTGCGCAGCAACACGCTAACGCAGATGGAGAATTTCTTGCGCGACACGTTCGGCGCCGCCACACGCGCCGGCAATGAAGATGCGGCCATGCAAGAAGTAGAAGATGCAGTCATCGAAGCAGTGGAGCAGCGTCGTCCGATGGAACTAACGCCACAGCCAAGACACATTCGCCGAATGCAACATCTCTACATCGAACGCAGCGGACTGCAATCCGAAAGCAAAGGGCAGGAGCCGATGCGCCGAATAGTTATTTACCCGCACTGAGTCTCACGGCGTTGGTTTCTCGAACCTGGCATCGTCGATCGCAACGTTGTGCTTGATCTCATCGAACTTCTGAGTGAAGGTGAAACCCGGGCGCGACCAGCGCCGAACGAAAGGCAGCTTTACGCCGTCCACCTCTCGATAGTCCTCAAACTCCACGATGACGTTCGTCTTCCCTTGAGGACCCTCCATTTCCACGTCTTGCCGTATCAGCAATCCGGTCTGCGCATCGAAGTACAATCTATCGGGTCCGCCTGTGGAAACCGCGTCGACCACGAAGGCCTCCCGCTCGCCAAGCTTAGTCCTGCCCTTCACTTCCAGCTTAGCGTATAGGTCCCGCAGACGACCCCCCGCAAATGAGTGGGCCTGACGCTTAAGAAACCCGGCCTCCGGTCCAGCCATTTCGCTCACGCCAGCCTGATTTTTCTGCCAGGCAGTCGTCCCGTTGAAGGCGACGGTGGCCGGTGTACCGGGTGTGTGCATGATCATCAGTATCTTACCTGGCGCCTTTGCGTATATCTCGAGCGGCGCGTTCATTCCACCTTGTGCCACAAGAGATCCTTTCAACTCGCGAGTCGTCAGCTTCGCGAAGGCGTTCGCTCCGCCAATCGCTCGCATGTAGTTGTCAAGCACCTGGTCAACAGTCGGCATCGGCCCGGATCGAGTTATCTCGGGCGGTTTCGTCTCGGTTGGTTTTGCGCCTGGGCTTGCCGGGGGATTTGCGGGCGGGAACGAGACAGGCTGCGGCTGGCCTTTGTGACACGTGTAGCAACTGATCGAAGTCGGGCCCTTGTAGATCTCTCTTGAGATCGCACCGGTCAAACCAAGCATCTTGCGAGCCGTTTGCTTCGCTGGTTTATCATCCTTCTCAAACTCGCCGGCAACATGACAGTGCGTGCAGTCCACTCCCAACGCCTTTGAGAACATCGTCATTAACAACATCCAGCGTCCCGACGGAACGCCCTTTAGCGTTTGAACGTTTTTGTAGACCTGCTCCGCCGGCCTCTGGTCTTGCTCGCCCTTCTTTCGCATCTCTTCCATCTCGTCCTTCCACAACTCGGGCGGAGATTCAGGTTGCACGCGACCGCGGTGACACGCATAGCAAGAGACTCGATTCGTGCCAAGCACTTTGTTGCTTAGCTGAACCATCGCGTACATCTTCCGCGCGGTCAGCTTCGCCGGTTTGTCGTCTTTCTCGAATTCACCGGCCACGTGGCAATGCGTGCATTCAACGCCGAGCGATCTGGCGAAGAAGGCCATCGCTCGCATCACTCCTGAAGCTGGGAGTCCTTTGAAGATCTGTATGTTCTTATAGACTTCTTCTGCGGTCTTTTCCTGCGGTTGAACCGGCCTATCCTGAGGCGACGCCCCGTTCTCATGCTCGGTTCGGAAGGCTGTCTGTCGAGCCGTCTCCGGCCATCCCATCACGTCCTCGGCTTCGACAAAGGCGCGTGTGACGCGGGAGCCGCTTAGCAAGCCGATGATTGCAAACAGGAGCCAGATCCCAACGGTTAGCTGTTTGAACTGTCTAATAGTCATTCCAAGGAGCCCTCCGATCAGCCGTGTCCGCTTTGTCTTCGACAATCCGCCTCGGGTGTTTGCAGTCTTATACCATCATCGGCTCAAGAAGGGATGTGCCATTAGTCACGCCGCTGGTCACGTTAAGGTATGACTTCGAGTCTCGACATTTTGGGAGGCGGGATAGCGAAAATCGATACGCGTAGACTCGGTGCCGCGGACCAAGAAAGGGATGCCGGAATAGAGCCACCCTTCCACGGTGTCACGTGTCTAAATCACACCAAGTTCTTTGGCTTTCAAAGCAGCTTGCGTTCGGTCGCGTACGGCGAGCTTGCCGAGAATGTTGGTGAGATGATTCTTGACCGTGCCTTCTGCGATGAAGAGCGCCGCCGCGATCTCTTTGTTACTCGCGCCGTTCGCTACTAGAGCCAGGACTTCGAGTTCGCGGCCTGAAAGCGGGTCGACCAGCGGTTGGCGCCGCTGCCGCGAATTATCGGCAAGCCTGGTGAATTCCGCGATTACTTTGGCCGCGACTGAAGGCTGAAGGAACGATTCACCTCGCGCAGTAGCGCGAATGGCTTCAACGAGTTTCTCGGAGGGCGCGTCTTTAAGGAGGTAACCCACCGCTCCGGCGCGCAATCCTTCAAAGACATATTCGTCGTCATCAAACGTGGTCAGCGCGATCACCCTGCACTCCGGTTGCAATAATCTCAGCCGGCGAGTTGCGGCGACTCCGTCGAGCACGGGCATTTGCAAATCCATCAACACGACTGCCGGGCGCAAGTCTGCCGCGAGTCGGATCGCCTCTTCGCCGTTGGCCGCTTCTCCGACGATCTCGATATCCGGCTGAACCGAAAGCAGCGTACGCAACGCTTCGCGAAACAGTGCCTGGTCGTCAACAAGAAGGACGGTTATCGGGATCGTCATAACTCCATCAAGAAGGTTCGTAGTCCCGCCTTCAGGCGGAAGTACCTAGCCGCCTTAGAGACGGTCCCACAAAACTTCCGCCTGAAGGCTCTACGAACTCGAAACAGGTAGCTCTACCTCTAACACAAATCCCCGGCTGGCGCTCGCGCGAACGCGAACGTTGCCTCCCAAAAGCTGCGCTCGCTCTCTAACACCAAGCAGTCCAAAACCTCCGTTGCTTGTGTCGCCGCCAACCCCATCATCTTCAATGACAAGCCGAACCGATTCGGCTCCGAGATAATCAAGAGTGACCGTCGCGTGCGAGGCGCGTGCGTGTTTGCGGACGTTGGTCAAGCCCTCTTGCGCGGCCCGATAGAGCGTGAGTTCAACTTGAGGCGGAAGACTGCGCGGCTCGCCGTCGACGATCAGAGCGGCCGGAATGTCCGCGGCGCAACACTCCGCTACCAAAGCGGCCAGCGCTTCGGTGAGCGGGCGGTTTTCGGTAGACGGTGAGCGGAGCGCGGCTACCGACCGTCGCACTTCCGTCAGCCCTTCTTGCGTAAGAGACTGAGCTTTGCGCAGAACATCAAGCGCTCTGTGGCGATCATCGATCACCGCACGAGCCGCTTCGATCTGAACGTTTACGACTGTCAGGTAGTGGCCGAGGCTGTCGTGGATTTCACGCGCCAGCCTGTTACGTTCCCGCGCAGTGGCCAGCTCTTCGACTTGAGATGCGTACTCGCGCAGTTTTCGATTAGCTTCGCTCAACTCGGCAGCCAGCCGCTCCACCTCAGCGCGAGCCTCGCGCTCGTTGACGGCGATCTGAGTAAAGACCACGACAAACACCATTCCCGCAAGAAAGATCATCCCCACGATCAAGGCGGGAACGATCCCGCCGCGCCACCAGATCGGCGCGACCATCATCAGGAATATTACAAAGCAAACTGCCGCCACCCATCGGCGCGTCAGCAATACAACGCTCTGTCCAGCAAGCGGCAGCGTGATCAGAAAGATCGCCCCGCTTGGCAGCAAATAGATGATTGTGACCGAAAGGACAATCTGAATCGCAAAGTAGACAGCGGCCGTCTTTGACGCTCGATTGCGCCGGCATCGCGCGAACCCGTACGTGCCAACGATCAGATATGTCAATCCGGCCGTGACCAGAAGCGTCAGTCGGAAGGGTGTGAATGCTCGCGGCGCATACCCTGCGGTGGCGATCGCAGAGATATAGGATACGAGCACGACGGCGATAAAGCCGAGGTCCCCACCGCTAATGAGCTTGATCAGCTTGCGTGAGGCTGCCTTCATTGGACTAGAGGCTCCGCCTTTAGTTAGGAGTCTGTCGGGAAAATGGTTCTCTTTGCGAAACCTCCGCGCGCCTTGCGTCTCTGCGGTTGGATCTCTCACAAAATCGGTTCACCGCCGAGACGCAGAGTACGCCGAGAACACGCAGAGAAGGCAAAACAACAGGAATAGAACTAGGCGCTTGAGAGGACACGGCCGTGTAGTGTTACTTGATCGGGTCGAAAGCGTCCCAGTCGTAGGTAATGCCGAACGTAAGCCCAGTCCTGGGAGCGCGCTTTGATATGCCGAAGATTCCGGCGGCGTACCAGCGCACGCCGAGTGCGCGAATTTGCGCGCCCAGACGCGCTTCTGAAAAATCTTCGGTGCCGAGCGGCGCAGTCTTGCGCGTCGAGTGAAAGCCGTTCACCTCGCTCAAGATGTTGAGCCGGTCCGAAGCGGCGTACATCCCCGCCAGCCCGTACAACAGCACGTCGTTTTGCGAGGTCGCTTCCAGCGGGGCGGTCAGTATGCCCAGGCCAAGATTCCCAAATACATTCAGCTTGTCGCCAACACGTTTCCCCGCGGTGATCACGCCGTAGAAGTTGGTGGTGTTTGTGCCGATCCCTCGAGCCTGATTCGAATTCGGTAACTCCACGCCGAAACGAAACCCGAGCGCGGGTGTGAGGCGCGACTCGTTGCGGAGCTTGATCTTCATCCAGAGCCTGGCATCGCCGACATCGTTAGTATCCGCTTCGTTGGCTCCAAGCTTCAGCGGGATCGCCGATGGACCCCGGCTTTTGATGGAAAGAAAACTCTGAATGGTCCACTCGATCTGAAACTCGACGTTGGGTGCGAGCCCGAAGCTCAGCCGGGTGTCGCCGAGTTTGGTGACGTCGCCGCGCAGACCCGAGAGAGGAAAGCGCTGATTTTGTAGGAACTCAAAACCGGTTTCGATGCGGATGACGCCGGGCTTAATGATGTCGACGTCTTCGGTGAGCAGCGGCCTCTGCTGCGCAGCCGCGACGGCCGCCAAAGCCACGATCAAGTTTGAGACAACCAACACCCTACCTAAGATGCGAGTCATAACATGCTCCGAGCGCGAGAAAACTCGCGGCTTCTCCTCACTTCAATCCGTCGCGAGCGCCTTTGTTGGCGGTCTCGGCCTCGGCTATCGCTCCGGTCATCGCGGCTATCTCGCTTTCAGTTTTCATATCCGGCTTAAGTGTCCGCAGCGCTTCCAACTGCTTGTCGGTAGAGGCGCGCAGTATCGCTAATGCCTTTGGCAAAGCTGAACTCTTCGGGTTTCGTTCGTAAGCGTCTTCGAGCTTCGCCATGCATTCCGAGATCGCGCGCGCGTAGTGGCGAAGTAATTCAGTCCGGCCTACCCGCGGCAGTGCGCCCCACTCGCGCTCTTCCTCTTCAACTTTCTTCTGGTCCATCTTGTCGGTGGACGAAGCCGTTGGTCCAAAAATCGCTTTGAGCCTCCGATCCGCAATCTTCATGAAGACCCTGGCGCGCGCATCTGCCGCCTGGGCCTCCCGCACGTGATCATCCTCTTCTTCTGTCAAATAGTCGCCGGGCACTTGCCAGGACGCGTTTCCGGTTTTGGAGAAAGAGGCTCTAACTGGGAGCACCAGCATCCCGCGATCGGGCAGCGCCGCCCAATTTGCCCTAACGTTACTTTGAAACGTCACCGCGCCTAATGCGAGCGGAAGCGGAGACGTCGGACTCCTAATCGGAGCTTCATTAGCCGGGGGTTCGCTCTTAGGTTTCTTCTCCTCATCGGGGTCTTTCAACACGTCCCCGGAAGCGAACGCCTCGTTCAATGCTTGCACTCGGAGCTGCTTGGTCTTCTTCAAGGCGGCATCCGCGAATGCTTCTCGTTCGCTCGGGAACAATCGTTCGATTGTCTCGAGCGTTTTGATGTGCCTGTACAGCGTCTGCTCGATCTTTTTTGAAACGGTCCGTCTGTCTTCTCGAAGGGCAAACGCTTCTTTCCCCGCTGCAGCCACAGCCTTGTTGTAGATGTCCAACTCTCGCTCAGCCGCGCCGTGGTTGTTGGCCTTGATCAGGGCAAGTGCTGTCTGGAGATGTGTGTCCGCGATCTTCAGATACGCGTCGACGAGCTTTTTGGGATTGCGGGCCTCGGCCATCGCCGCCTTCTCAACCGGCGAGAGCAGTTGGGAAAGCGGTCTCGGGTCCACCGGCAACGGAGGCTCGGGTAGCTGCGCGCGGGAGTTTGGTGCGGTTACATAGAACACACAAAGGGCTATGACTAGACGAACTAGCCTTACGGGACACCTGCGCGCCTGGCTGAATCCTCTCTGCTGGCGGTTCATTTTCCTTTTGCCTTGACCGCTGAATTGCATTTGCGTTCTTTGATCAACCTCTGCAACTGGACCATTCTCGCGTTCGCCTCTTCGACCTCGTTTTTGTTCGCAGCCCCGTCAGCCCTGCGGACGAATTCCTGGTAACTTCGAAGAGCCTGCGGGCAATCGCCGAGATGGTCGAGCGAGATGGCGAGAAAATAATAACTCGCCGGCACATCAGGCCGCGCGCGGATGATCCAGAGGAATTCACGCGCGGCTTCCGGATATCGCTTTAGTTTGAACAACGCTGTGGCCAGGCTGGCGTGCGCGGCGTAGTTACCAGCCTCTCGAGCTATCGCTTCCACCAGCACCGGCAACGCCGCCTCGTACTGTATCGAGCGCACAAGCGAAGCACCTAACTGAACACGCGCGCGATTGTCGTTTGAGTTGGCTTGGAGCGATCGCTTGTAGTAATCCGCCGCCTGCGCAGGCTTCTCTTTGAAAAAGAAGTCGCCGGCTTTGGCTAACAGCTTCGCGTCGGCTGGCTTTGCGGCAACCACGCGTGTCATTTCTCTTTCCCCTTCCTCGCCCTGCCCGCTATCGGCCATCAAGCAAGCCATCTCCGCGCGGACCGCGAAATCGTCAGGCTTCTCCAAGAGCAATCTGCGATAGAGCTGAATGGCCGCCTGCAACTGGCCCGTGCGCGTGTGTAGCTCGGCAAGCTTGACGGCCAGTTCACGTGAAGGCTGAGCGCGATACGCCGCGGTGTAGTCTTCAATCGCCTTCGCGAAATCGCCGCGGGCTTCCAACAAGCGGGCGCGCCCTTCGTGAGCGGTGGCATTGTTCGCGTCCAGCTCGATTGCGCGTGAGTAATCTGCAAACGCGTCGGCCGATTTACCGAGCCGCTCCTCGGCAACTCCGACCAGCGCATATGCAAGCGGCACCTCTTCGCGCTGCTCGATAGCGAACCGCAGGTGCTCGATCGCGGGCGCGGGGTCGCCCGACTTGAGAAGGGCACTCGCATAGTAGATGCGAACGCCGGTGAGCTTCGGCTCCAACTCAATGGCGCGCGACAGCTCGCGCTTGGCATCTTCCGTTTGTCCCCGATCAAGCCAGATCCGTCCCAGCCCGCGATGCGCCCGCGCGAAGTTTGGCTCGAGCTGGGTGACTTTCTTCAGGTCGGCTTCGGCTTCGGCTTCGCGGCCGAGTCCGATCAACGCGGTTGCTCGCTGGTAGTAGGCCTGAAATAACGCGGGGTCAGCCACGATTGCGGTTGAATAGAACTTCACTGCTGAGTTGAGGTCACCCCGCTGCTGAGCAGTTTGCCCCTGGTCAAACGCCGCCGCCGCGCTGTGTTTGCTGTCGGCTGACGTGGCGCGGGCCGATTGCGCGAACGCAACTCGAGAAGGAAAGACAAGCAGAATAACGGAGGCTACGAAAGCCAGAAGACGCATTGTGCTTATACCTCGGAGTCGATCATAGCACCTGCATTATCGGCCTTCAACGATTGAGGAGCTCGATCTGCCCGGGTCAAGACAGTCGTCCGATAGATTTGAGCTTTGCTGTAAGCGCTGACACTATGTCCGCCCAATCTCCAACCATGCCAAAATCAGCGGTATGAAATATCTCAGCGGTCGGGTCAATGTTGATTGCGACGATTGTGCCGGCTTGCTGGATGCCGATTGTGTGATTGAGCGCGCCTCGCACACCGATGCCGAGGTAAAGAAGCGGCGACACGACCCTGCCTGTGAGGCCGATTTGCTGATGCCGTGGGAGCCAGCCCTGATCAACGACGCGACGGGTGGCGCCTATTTGCGCGCCCAGCGCCTGCGCCAACGCTTCAATCGCGACCAGGCTTTCAGGGCCGCCGATTCCCGTGCCGACGCAGACGATTCTCTCGGCTTCATCCAGCTCGGCGACTTCAAGCGACACCTCCTTACGCACTTCAATCAGACGCGCTCGCTGATCATCGAGCTTCGGCATGGCGACCTGAATCACTTCAGCCGTACGCGCCTCGTTCGGCGCAACAGCTCGAAGCATTCCTGGTTTCACAGTCGCGATTTGCGGAAGCGTGCGCGAGTAGATCAACGCGACTATGTTGCCTCCGAACGCGGGCTTGTACTGAACCAGCGCTCCCTGTTCGTTCACGTCGAGGTCTACGCAGTCAGCGGTGAGTCCGACGGCGAGGCGCGCTGCAACCCGTGGCGCAAGGTCGCGCCCATTTGAAGTTGAAGGAAGCAGGACTACGACCGGGTTGTAGGTTTTGATCGCGTCGACCAGCAACGACGTGTACGCTGCAGTCGAGTACGTGGTGAGTCGTTCATCTTCGGCCAGATAGATCCTATCCGCGCCGTGAGCCGCAAGAGCCTTGACGTGAACGCTCGCACCAGCTCCGGCTACGAACGCTGCGAGCCGCGCGTTGAGCCTTCCCGCCAGCTCAATTCCCTTTCCGAGCAACTCGAAGCTAACGCGGCGCAGCTTGGCGTCTAACAACTCCGCGACAGCCCATACTTCGCGTCCGCTCACAGGTTCAAGATTCGCGTTGAAAGCTGCGGCAACACCAGGCGCTTCTCTAGTAGCTCTTAAAGAGCCGCGCACTTCGAGTCGTTCAATCAACCTTGCCGCTTTCTCTTCCGCGTTCGCTCCTTCGATCATCTCGACCTGCCGGGTCCTCGCGAGCGACCTTATTTCCTGCACCCAAGTCGGCGAGCCTGAAAATCCGAATATGCTCGAATCAGCACAAAGCTCGGCGGCAGTGACTTCGACGATGGGTTTTGCGCGCGCAGCCTCGAGTTGAGGCTCTTTGACTTTGATCGGACGGATGAGCCGCTCAGCCGCAGTGAGTAACACAGGCAAATCACACTCGATCGTCTCAAAGCCGTCGTCGGTCTCGCGCTCGACCGTGAGTTGCTTATAGTCTTCGCTCAACTCGAGTTTGGTCGCCCCGGTCACTTGCGGCAGATCGAGCATCTCGGCAAGCTCCGGACCGACTTGCCCTGTCTCAGCGTCAACGCTGTATTTGCCGCAGAAGATGATGTCGTAGTGTTCCCGCCGAAGCGCAAGCGCGAGGGCTCGGGCAGTGGCAAGCGTATCAGATCCGGCGAAGGCTTTATCGACCAGATGTAGCGCTCGGTCAGCGCCGGCCCCGAGACATTCGACCAACGCTTCGCGAGCTTGTGGCGGACCCATCGTGAGAACGACCACTTCCCCGCCGCAGAGGTCGCGCAGACGAATCGCTTCGGCGAGCGCGCGCCGGTCGAAGGGGTTAACAGAGTTGGGCACGCCTTCTCTGACGAGGGTGTTTGTTTCAGAGTCGAACCTGATCTCGGCGACTTCGGGAACTTGCTTAATGCAGACGACGATCCTCATTTGAGTAACCTTCGGCGAATAGACCACGGATTAGACGGATGCAACGGATTCCCACTGATCTGATCCGTGCAAATCCGTCGCATCAGTCTGATCAGTGGTCTATTTCTTAGTTGTCTTTTTCTTTTTCTGATTTGGGTCGTGCGGCGGGATGGTTCCCGGCTTGAGCAGTTCCGCGATTGGCGTTCCTTCGGCATCCGAGAAGCTTAATCCCAGGACCGCTGCTGCCGTTGGTCCTATATCAACCATTCGCGCGAGCGCCATCTTCGCGCCGACTCGCGCCCTCGCGCCGTAGACGATTAAACACGACCGCATATCAGCTCGCGTAGGCAACTGACCATGCGTTCCGCGGTAATCTTTCGCATCGTGGATCTCCGGCCCCGTCAGCTCTTCCCCGAACGAGAAGCCCGGCGCAGCATCCAGCATAAGCAGCGCGGTCGGAACCGATCCGAGACGCTTGATCTCGGCTTGATTCAGCACGCGATTGATCGGACCTTTGCTCCCAGCGATTCGGCCGAAGATCGAAGTCACCTTAGCGGCAGTCTCCTTGTCATTCGGATCGCGCAACACGATCGCGCACGAGCCGCCCGCAGGCCACGCCGCGGCTTTCCAATCCGTCGGCTTTCCATCGGTCCCCAGAGTTATGAGTTTCTCTTTGACCAGGACCACGTTCGGCTCGAACTTCTTGTTCACTTCGGCGAAGCCGTGATCCGACACAAGAAGAAAAGTTGTCCGGTCGAAGGTGCCCGCTTTGCGCGTAGCTTCGATGATACGGCCCACGTAGCCATCCATTCGCTCCGCGACTTGGATGGCAGCCGGCGTGCGCGGACCGTTCTTATGATGCGCATCGTCAAGCGCAATAACGTGAATCAGCAGGAGGTTCGGCTTGTAGGTGTTGATTACGAATTCGCTGATCGTCGTGCGCCGTCCGTCGGTCGTGTTGTCACCTCCCGACCCTGCGGCGAGCGCCTTCGCGAGCAGTCCCGGAGTCGAGTACTGAGCCGTTCGCTTTCCAGTCTGAGGGTTCTCGTTCGGGTCGGCGATCTCCGGGACGTTGTAGTCGATATCCGCCCCGACAGTCACAGGCCATCCGACGTTCGCGGTTACGAGCCCCGCTTTCTTCGCCATGCTCCAGAGGGTTTCTGTTTTCAAAGCCTCTGCGAACCAATACCACTCGCGAGTCTGAGGATCCGTTGGGGCCTCAAATATCCTGTTCTGAACGACGCCATGCACCGAAGGGCGGACCCCGGTGATCATCGTCGTGTGAGCCGGATAGGTAACCGACGGGAATATGCCCTCGACTCCTTCCGCATAAGCGCCCCCCAGTTTCATCTGCACCAGATTCGGCACTCGAAGCCCAAGACGCGCAGGCTCTAGATAGTAATCGGGCACAAGCCCGTCAATCGAGATAACTATTAGGTGCGCATCGCGCCTTGGTTGAACGGGCGGATTCTGACTGGCCCGGAGTGAAGCAAACAGAAGGATGGAAGTCAGCAACACCGAGACGACTGAAATCAGCGCGGTGCGCGAGCGAGTTGAATTACTCATAGTTGATGGGCCTCGTCAATCGTAAGACTTCTTCACTACCTCGACGCTCAATCCGTCTCGTCCGATCATCACCGCGCCGGTGTAATGGCGTTCCAGCTCTTCCTTCAGTTCGGCTTCATTCACATCGAAATAAAAGTGCGTGACTATCAGTTTCGCGACGCCCGCCTGTTCCGCGAGCCGAGCGGCTTCGCTCACCGACAGATGCGGCACTCCCTCGCGGGGTTCGCGAAACGAGCACTCTGAAATCAAAAGGTCAGCCCCGCTGAAGAACCACGCAAGCTCCTCGTCGTAGCCGGTGTCACCGGTGTAGCAGAGCGCGCGCTCAGGACTTTTGCCGCTTTCGATCCTGACCGCCAAGCTTTCAGGCGTGTGCACAGTCTTTGCAACCGAAAGCGTCGAGTCGCGTCCAAGTTCAACTCGCTCACCGGGTGCTACCATTCGCACGCTCACCGGAAACCCAGGCTCAAAGAGCCTCGATCCGAATGCCATCTTGAGGCCGTCGATCACGCGGTCGAGCCCACGCGGGCCGATTACAATGAGTGGTTCGGTCCGCTCAGCTTTCATTCCGTAGCGAAACGCGAAGAAAAGAGAAGCAAGCTCCCCAACGTGATCGAGGTGAAAGTGGCTGATGAACACGTGAGTTATCTGCTCCCACGGCACACCGTACCGCGCGAGCGCATGCACGGTCCCCGCACCGCAGTCCATCATGACTCGCGCGTCCGGCAACTCGACGAAATAGCCGGCAGAGTTCCTCGACCCACTGGGAACAACCGTGCCCGAACCGAGTATAGTCAGCTTCATTGCGGTTTAGCTCGAAAGTTGAGGGAAGATTTTAGCACGCACAACTTGGATCACGTACAGCAGTCGCGCATTGGAAGTCGAGAGAGGCTTATTTCGAGAGACGCTCATTGACACATCGACGGGCGCTCCTCTAGCATCGGTCGAGTCTCAAACGCCAGTGGAGAATTGACCAAGGAGCGAATGGCAGCACCACAAAGCGGACAGACCGCAGCGACCACAGCGGCGAGTGCTCCCCCGCGATCTGGCGTCGTGATGGCGATTCTTTTCCTGATCTTTTTTCTCGGCAACAGTGACAACCAGATGGTCTCGCCTCTGCTTCCTCTGATTGCCCGCGAGTTCAACCTGGACGTGGGACAGGTCGGAAGTTTGATGATTCCGGCTTACGCGCTCGCCGCAGCCACGGCGGCGCTGCTCGTCGGTCCGGTCTCCGACAAATTTGGCAGACGAAGGTTTCTGCTGGCCGCGTCGATCCTGTTTGGTGTCTCGGTCCTGTCGGTATTCCTGATTCGAGACGTACGGTTGCTGGCAGCGATCAGAATACTCACCGGACTTGCTTCGGGCACATTCTCAACCTGCTCGATCGCATACGTCGCGAACTACTTTCCATATAAACGCCGCGGCGTCGCGATGAGCGTTGTTCAAGCGGGCTACTTCGCCGCGCTTGTAGTGGGCGTCCCGGTTGCGTCGGTGCTCGCGCAATCGCAGGGCTGGCGCACGAGCTTCGCCTTTTTCGGAACGCTCGCGCTAGCTGCTTTCCTCCTGGTCTTTTTTCTGTTGCCCGAAGACAAGCACTCGATGGAACACGATCTCGCCAGGAGAGTTGCTCGCAGATTCGACAATATTCGGGTCGTGTTTGAAACGCGCGAAAGAGTGGCGGCCATCGCTGCAGCTTTCCTGGTCTCGGCGGGATTCGTTGGGTTCTTCTCATATCTGGGATCGTGGCTGCAGGAGAGTCTCGGATTGAAGATTCGCGACGTGGGCTTCTTCTTCATCATCGTCGGGGTGGCGTCGCTAATCGGAGCGTTTGCAGCCGGCCCGCTATCTGATCGGTTCGGCAAACAATTGGTTTCGATACTCAGCACCATCTTGCTCGCGCTGATGCTCTTCCTGATACCCCAGCTCGGCTGGGGACCGGTATTATTCGCAAGCTTCCTCACCGCGAGCCTTGCCTTTGCATTTCGTCAGGGACCGCTGCAAGCCCTCGCTACCCGCTTCGTGCCGCCGAGAGTTCAAGGTGCGTTCGTAGCGGTGCGCAATACGGGATCGCAAATTGGTATCGCGGTTTCAGCCGCGATTAGCGGCTTGCTCTACAAATCATTTGGCTACGGCGCCGTCGGTCTGTTCAGCGCAATCACCACGTTGGGCGCAGCGGTGTGCATATTAATGATGAAGGAACCAGACCCGGAGCGATCAGCCCATGAGCGACAAGCGGCCGATGTCTAACCGGAAAAGGAAACCTCGTGATGACGCCTGAGACCAAAACGGTTGACCAGGCCGGACGTAAGAGCCGGCCTCGATGGCGGCGCATTTTGAAGCGCGTGATCATTACGCTCGTAGTCCTGACACTGGTTTTGGTCTTCGGCGTGTTTCCATTGGGCTTTGCGATGCTGGTGACCAACGCTAAGACCCGCCCGATGGACCGCAACCTCACAGAGACCCCGGCTGACTTCGGCGCGCAGTTCAAAGATGTAGAGTTCCAGACTGCGGATGGCGTGAGGATAAGTGGATGGCTTATGCCGAGCCGCGACAAGCACGCAACGATCATCTATTCTCACGGGCTTTTCAGATCTCGGCGAGAGCTTCTTGAGCGCGCGATGGAATTGTGGCGGCTGGGCTACGGCGCACTGCTGTATGACTCGCGTAATCACGGCGCCAGCGGACCGGCCCGCGTGAGTCTGGGGTACCACGAACGGCTGGACGCTGAAGCAGCGGTGCGTTACCTGCGTGACGAACTCCGCTCGACCGATCGAATAGTTTTGTTTGGGATTTCCATGGGAGCGACGGCGGCGCTGCTTGCTGCGGCGGAGACTCACGAGGTCGCGGCCGTGATTTCAGACAGCTCGTTTCTGTCGTTCAAAGACACAGTCGATCATCACATCAAGATTTTCCTGCACCTTCCGTCGTTTCCATTCGCCAACGAACTGAGATTCTTCATAGAGCGGCGCGCCGGCTTCGACGGTTCGCAACTTGACGCGCTCGACGCGGTGAAGCGGATTGGCGACCGGCCCATTCTGTTCATTGCTGCGGCGCACGACCGCCGGATGCCGCCCGAGATCGCGCAAAGACTCTACGACGCGTGCCCGAGCTCGAAGAGAGACTTGTTAGTGATCGATGGCCCAGGGTCAGAAATTCACGCGCATGCTTATCAGGCTAACGAGACTCTGTACGTCAGCAGAGTGTCGCAATTCCTCGAATCAGCATTGCGCGACTGACACCTTGCCGCTGCCGAGAGGCTACGGCCTACAATGCATTGCCTGGAGGAGTCTAGCGCGGTAATCTATTGGCAGTTACGCTAGAAGGTGTCGCATGTCGGCTCAGACCATTACCGAAAGCTTTCGGAAACTGTCGCCCAGTGAGAAGATCCGCGTTCTTCAGCAACTGTGGGACGAACTCGCCGAGGAAGTTGCCAGCGAGCCTCTTACTGAGTCGCAACAACGCCTGCTCGATGAGCGGATTCAGCAGCACGATGAAAACCCCGCCGACGTGGAACCCTGGGAAAAGACTCGAGACGACATCCTCAGTGAACTGTGAGCTATCGACTCCTAGTCAGACGGCAGGCCAAGACCGACCTGCGGCGTGCCACGCGTTGGTACGAGCAACAATTGAACGGGTTGGGGCGCGATTTTGTCGCGGAAATTGACGCTGTGCTGAGTCGGATTGTCGAGAATCCCCTTCAATACCAAACGATCTACCGCGAAACTCGGCGGGCTCAAGCGCACAGGTTCCCTTACGGGGTCTTCTACCGCATTGAGGAGACTGACATCGTGGTATTTGCGATAGTCCACCTGCATCGTGATGACGCCTCCTGGCGCGATCGGCTAAAGGGTTCGCCTAACTGATCGTTGCGGATGTTCTGCATTGAGTTCACAGGTGACGCAGTTGAACTTTGATGGTGATAGGCATGGGTACCTCCGAGCGAATTGCAATATTGCAGGCCTGGCCCCGACTCACCCTGATGTTTCCCGGCAGAGCCTTAGTTTCCTTGAAGGCCTGCGGAGTAATTGTAGCGGCTCACTTCAGTTCAGCCTCCACAGAGTTCCATTCTAACCAGCCCGCCTTTTCACGGTCGCCACCGGCAGCTTTCAATTCGGCCATTGCTTGCTTTGCGATGGCCACGTCTTCCAGCGTCTCTAACCACTCGATGAGAGCTTCCCAGTCGTCGGCACTTACAAGAGCAAAGCGTTTGCCCTTTACCCTGACGAACTGAACAGATTGCAGTGCTTCCAGTGCGGTCATTGAAATCCCTCCGTTTGGACTTCGCAGCAGTGCATGAAGTTTAGCGTAGTATCGGTGTATATGCATCAGCCCATGCCTTGTCGCAGAAAGAATCTCGCGTCAGAATAAAACGGCTAGCAGAGAAAGGTTTTGCGATTAAGATGTATCAGCTTCTGAACTCAATGATGAGGATCAATGAAATGACTGCGTGGATTTACATTCGGCCAGATCGCGAGACCAGGGAAGGATTTGTCTGCGATCAATATCGATGGGAAGGGCCAGGCACGCCAGAAGTCCTAGATCGCTTTTGTCTGCGATTCGCTTCGGCTCTGGAACTCAAGCAGGCTCTAACTAATGCCGGCTTCGCGCGCTTCGCAGTCACCACTGCGGGTTCCGATCCAACAGTGCTTGAAAGAGATTGCACACCGGGAATTCTTATTGATCGATTTCTCGACAATGGACGTGAGCGCTGGCAGTCGCTCAACATAATCGACGCGGGCCGACAGGGCCAGCACAGCCGTTAGCCCAAAACAAGCGGGGCTATTAAGTTACTTCTTCCGCTTCTGCACCTCCGCCAGCATCCGTTCTGCGGAGCTATTCTGGAACTCAAGATTCTGCGAGTTCATTTGAATTGCTTTCTTGAACTCTTCTTCAGCCTTAGACCAGTCTTTCTTGCCCTTCGACTGTGAATAAACAATCGCAAGGTTCAGATGAGGAAGCGCGCTGGTTGCATCTAGCTTGATCGCGCGTTCGATATCTTTGACCGCGTCCTTTTCGCCCTTGCCGAAACGCGCCAGCCCTATCCCTGCGATCGCCGAGGCATTGTTGGGTTCGATCTCGCTCGCCCTGCGGTAAGCAGCAATCGCTTCTGCGAACTTACCTCCGGCGTAATAAACCGAGCCGAGCGCCATGTAGGCCGAAGCCCACCGAGGCTCGGCAGTCGTGACCTTTACGAGAGTCGCTTCGGCGCTGCCCGCGTCACCTGTAGCAATTAACACAACTGCGAGCTGATACCACGCGGCGACCAGTGTGTCGTCAAGCTTCAATGCGTTCTCGAATTCGGCGCGCGCCGCAGCCGGGCCGGCTACGCTTCCCCCAGCATCACCTTGCGCGCCTCCATCAGTCTTCGGCGATGCTGCAGCGCCCGCAGTTTGCCAGTCGCGCAGGGCTATCGCGCCTCTGAAGTATGCCGCCTGGGCCTGGGTTCGAACGTCGTCCTTCTTCAGCGCAAGCGAGTTGGTTGTCGCATCGAGCGCGCGCACCATCTGTTCGCGGGTCACGGCTCGCCAGTTCGTAGCCGTCTGAACGATCACCGCCGGCATGCCTTCCACGAGCTTTGCAGCAAGCACGCTCTTGAGCGTTGTCACTTCGGGCCGCCCGGCGTAGGCAGTCGCCAGCTTGGTGACAAGCTCGAACGCGTTAGGGCTTTCAGGGCCGGCGAGTTTTCCGGCTCCAAGCAACGCGTTGAACTCTTTGATGTAGTCATCCAGCTTTGGTTCGAGTTTGAAGACCAGCGTTGGAGCTTCAGTTCCCGCCTCGAATCCGCGAGTTATCGTGTTGAATCCGTCCTTGCGCACTTCGATGCTATAGTGACCCACCGCAAGTTTTTCAAACTGGACCTTGCCTTCGGCGTTTGTCACTCCGCGCGCTTCGCCGTTGACGAACACCGCGCATTCAGGCGGATCAGTCAACACCGTCAGCGTGACCGTGATGGGTTGCGGCTCGATAGTCTTGGGTGGCTTTACCTTTGGGGGAGGTTTCTTGGAGTTCCGGTTAGGAGGCCGCCCAGACGGGTCTTGAGCTAGACTGCCCGCCGGCAAAGCAACGACCAGCAGAACAGCGAGAATGGTCAAGCAAGAAAATGCAGTGAGGAAAGATCTCTTATACGACATGTCGCCACCTCGGAGCGCAATTATAGCGCATGTCTCGCAAGCTACCAACAACGCAAGTGCAGGGTGCTGCCCTCAAATAAAATACCGTAGACTGTCCAGTCTGCGGCCAGTTGGTATTCATCGAGAAGCAAAATTCTACGCCAGACTGGACAGTCTACGGTACAACGCTGTATCAAAAACTTTCAAACCAGAATCTGTTCGTAGTAGAATCGGTTCTTCCTTGAGTAGCTCAGCTTCGGAGGGCCGATATGCCCGAAGTCAAAATCTACACGACGAGTTGGAGCGCAGACTGCAATAAGGCCAAGCAGTTCCTCGACGACGAAGGAGTGTTCTACGAGGAAGTTGATATCGAAGAATCAGTCGAGGGCGCGCGCCTGGTTGAGAAAGCCAACCACGGCAAGCGCATCGTGCCTACGTTCGACGTAGACGGGACCGTCTTCAGCCTCAAGCCGTTTGATTGGAAAAAGCTCCAAACCGAGCTCGAGAGATTGGGCATCGAAGAAGAAGATTGATCTCTCTCACGACGCTGCTCGCGGGAATCTGAATGTCTCAACTGACCTTCCTCGAACAACTCATGGAACAACGTCGCGCGGTGTCGGTGTCCGAGCTGACCGCGCGGCTAAAGACGGTTGTCGAACGCGAGTTCATCGACGTTTATGTCGAAGGTGAGGTGTCAAACTTCCGCCGCCACTCCTCGGGGCACTGGTATTTCTCGCTCAAGGATGAAGCCGCTTCGCTGCGATGCGCCAGCTTCAGAATGCAGAATCGAATGATTCGCTTCATTCCCGATGATGGGCTGCACGTCATTGCGCGAGGCAGGCTTTCGATCTACGACACACGCGGCGAGTATCAACTGATCGTCGAATACATGGAGCCGGTCGGAGCTGGAGCCTTGCAGCTTGCGCTTGAGCAATTGAAGAAGCGCCTGGCTGCCGACGGGCTTTTCGCGGTGGAACGCAAGCGGCCGCTGCCGATCTTGCCGCGGTGCATCGGCGTGATCACCTCTCCGACTGGCGCTGCCGTGCGAGACATACTTCGAGTTTTGAAACGGCGCAATGGAGCGGTGAGCGTATTGATCGCGCCGGTTCGGGTTCAAGGCGAAGGCGCGGCGTCAGACATCGCGCGAGCCGTCCGGCTGTTGAACTCGCGAAAAGAAGTTGACGCGATTATCGTCGGCAGAGGCGGCGGCTCGACGGAAGACCTGTCGAGCTTTAACGACGAGACAGTCGCCCGCGCGATTTACAACTCGCGAGTGCCGGTCATATCGGCTGTGGGCCACGAGACTGACTTCACGATCGCGGACATGGTAGCCGACTTGCGCGCCTCGACTCCGTCGGCGGCCGCGGAGATGGTAGCCAGCGCGCGTGATGAAATGTGCGCTCGAATAGCCGGTCTCGGCGAGGACATAAGGAAAGCCGTTCGCTACCGGCTGCTCGCCTTGCGCAGCAACTTATCAGAGCTTGAATCGAGCCGGGCATTTCCTGAAGTCCAATCGCGCATACGCGGGTTCGCCCAAAGAGTGGACGATGCAGGATACTCGATGGAATCGGCTCTGAGGACCGCTTTGAAGATAGGGCGCGCCCGCCACGCGGCGCTGGAGCTGCGCTTGAGCGAAAGCGATCTGCGGCGCCGGGTGATTGAGCGGCGCGGCAGACTCGCTGAGCTGAGCGGGCGGCTTCAGGCAAGCGCCCGGGTTGGGCTCGAGAGTGCAAGCGAACGAGTTTCGCTGGCCGCGGGCAAGCTTGATTCGCTGTCGCCGCTTGGCGTGCTTGCGCGCGGATACGCGATCGCATTTGACTCACAGGGGCGAGTGATCAAACGCGCCGGCGAGGTCAGTTCCGGCGAGAAAGTTCGAGTCCGCGTGTCTGAAGGCGAGATGGATTGCACGAAGAATTAGTTTGAAGTGGTTTCTAGTGACTCGTAACAGCCGTTTCGCTAGCGATCAAATGGTGCGTAATCCGTGAGAATCCGTCAGATCCGTGCCATCGGTGGTCTATGAGTTCGTAAGAATCGCATTGCCAGCGCCGCATACCATCACGGATGACACTGATTCGGCCGATTTGCGCGGATACCCACTCCTTCACTAGTGAAGCGCACGTTACAGGCCGCTAGTTTCTGGATCTGGTTTTTCGTTTCCCGTCGTGGATAGGTGGTTGACCTGGGGCTGTGGCTGGAGGAAAGCATGTACAAACTCTTAGCAGCTAGAAACCATAAGCCAGAAACCAGAAACCCCAAACCAGAAACCCCAAACCAGAAACCAGAAATCAACCATCTTCTGCGAACCGGCGCTCTACTGGCTGGAGCAATCGTCGTTGTGACTGCAACCTCTGCCTGGGCGTCTCGTGCCGGCGACGTTGGAGCATCGGGGCAACCGACGCCGGTGCAACGGGCTACAGATCAAGGGTTGACTCGCAGGCCGATTTCCGACATTCCGCAGATAAAGAAGGTAGTCGATTCGGCAATCGAACAGACCGGGTATACGTTTGAATATGACCCCTCGTACGTGAAGCTCGATTACCCGAACGGCGATGTGCCGCTCGCGCGCGGAGTCTGCGCCGACGTGATTGTCAGGGCGTTCCGCAGTGCGGGAGTCGATCTGCAGAAAGAAGTTCACGAAGACATGGCGCGGCACTTTGGCGCATATCCCGACAAATGGGGTGCCCGCAAGCCCGATTCGAACATCGACCATCGCCGGGTGCCCAATCTCATGACCTTCTTTGAGAGAAGGACCAGGTCTGTCCCCATCACTAAGAAGCCATCCGATTACTTTCCCGGCGATGTGGTAGCCTGGGAACTCGATAACCACCTGCTTCACATTGGGCTTGTCAGCGACGCCATCGCCGGCGGAACACAGAGTTATCTAATGGTGCACAACATCGGCGCAGGCGCAAAGATCGAGGACGTGCTCATGAGTTGGAAGATCATAGGTCACTACAGGATGTGGAAGTGAAAGATGACACCAGAAAAAAATTTCGAGGCATCGCTTGAAGAGCTTGAGCAGATTGTCCGCCATCTCGAGGCGGGCGATCTGCCGCTCGATCGTTCGCTCGAATTGTTCGAGCAGGGCGTGCGCCTGTCGCGCGAGTGCCAGAAGCGCCTGGACGAAGCAGAGCGCAAAGTCGAGATCCTGCTTCGCGGCAACGATGGGGCTTTCAAGGCGACGCCGTTCGAAGAGCCCGCGGAAGAATAGCGTGCTGGAAGCACGCGCTCCCAGGAGATCTAGCGAGCTGCCCCAAAAAGGGGTTCGCCACTAAGCCACAAAGACACGAAGCTGCACCAAGTCAGCAAATGCATCCTTTGTGTTCCTTTGTGCCTTTGGGGCTTAGTGGCAATAGATTGATTCGCCTGCTATGAGGAAGAATGACGGCACCTGAAACGATCACGAATTACCTGGCCCGGCGAGCAGCAGAAGTGAACGAATGGCTCGACCGGCTTGTGCCCTCCGAGACAACACCACCCGAGCAACTTCATCAGGCAATGCGCTACAGCTTGCTCGCAGGCGGGAAGCGGCTCAGACCTGCTTTAGTGCTTGCCGCCGGTGAAGCCTTCGACGCCGACACCGACGACTTGATGCCGGCCGCTTGCGCGATTGAAATGATCCACACGTACTCGCTGATCCACGACGATCTGCCGGCGATGGACAACGACGACTTGCGGCGCGGCCGCCCGACCTGTCACAAGGCTTTTGGCGAAGCCATCGCCATACTCGCCGGCGACGCGCTGTTGACGCAGGCGTTCCGCGTCTTGGCGTCAGACGCTCCGAAGCGCGATGCCGAACGCCAGGTGCGAGTCATCCGCGAAGTGGCAACTGCCGCTGGAACAGTCGAGGCTCTGATAGGCGGGCAGATGGCGGACATCGAAAGCGAAGGCAATAAGGTTGACGCGCCGGCGCTTGAATACATTCACCGCTCGAAGACCGGGGCGATGATCTCGGCATCGGTCGTCGTGGGCGGCCTCATCGCGGGCGCGACCGAAGACCAGATCGAGAAGCTTCGCGCGTATGGTCGGCGCATCGGTCTCGCGTTTCAGATAGCGGATGATATTCTCGATGTCACTTCTACGAGCGAGCAGCTCGGCAAGACCCCAGGCAAAGACCAGGCCGCAAATAAAGCCACCTACCCCGCGATCCACGGGATCGCAACCTCCCAAGCGCGCGCACGGGAGCTTGTTGACGAGGCAGTCGAGGTTGTTTCCAGTCTCGGTCTGAAGACCCGCGCGCTGGAAGACATTGCCAGATTCATCATTGCCAGAAGCTCGTGAGACCGCTATCTTTGTATTCGATTCGGCCCTAACAAACATTTCAGGAGAATACGCACTATTATGAAGCTGCTCTCACAAATCAACGATCCTGCGGACTTGAGGAAACTTCCGCAATCGA
This sequence comes from Acidobacteriota bacterium, assembly GCA_038040455.1. GTDB lineage: Bacteria > Acidobacteriota > Blastocatellia > UBA7656 > UBA7656 > Onstottus_A. The sequence continues at coordinate 3,396 of JBBPIH010000057.1, read as the reverse complement.
AGCTGCAATCGCTCGCCGACGAAATACGCGAGTACATGATCGAAACACTGTCAAAGATCGGCGGCCACACCGGTGCGAGCCTGGGCCCGGTCGAGTTGATTATCGCGCTGCACTACGCACTCGACACGCCCCACGACAAGCTCGTGATCGACATAGGTCATCAGGCCTACGCGCATAAGATCCTCACCGGCCGGCGCGATCAGTTCCCCACCATTCGACAATACAACGGGCTGAGCGGCTTTCTGCGGCGAGAGGAATCTGAATATGACGTGTTCAACGCTGCTCACGCGGGCACGTCAATCTCTTCAGCGCTGGGCATCGCGGCGGCGCGCGATCTGAAGAACGAAGACTTCAACGTAGTCGCGTTCATTGGTGATGCTGGATTGACGGCGGGGATGGCGCTTGAGGGCATCAATCAAGTTGGGCATCTCAAGAAGCGGATGATTATCCTGCTAAACGACAACGAGATGTCGATCTCGCCCAATGTCGGCGCACTTTCCGGGTACCTGAACCGGATTCGCGGCGCACGGCCCTACAACGAGTTCAAGCACGAAGTCGAAGAGTGGCTGAAAGTTATTCCTGCCTTCGGCGAGCTCATGCTGTCGAGCGCGAAAGCGGTGAAGGACACGCTCGCGCGAGCGTTCATCCCAGGCGCGCTGTGGGAAGAGCTGGGGCTAAAGTATCTGGGCCCAATCAACGGTCACGATATCAACTCAATTCTTCAAACCCTGGAGGAAGCGAAGAGCGAAGCGGGCCCGGTGCTGATTCACGCGCTGACGGTGAAGGGCAAAGGGTACGAGCCGGCCGAGCGCGACAAGGCGGCATGGCACGGCACGTCGGCTTTTGAAATCGCAACCGGCAAGTTTATCAAGGAGCCGGCGACCGCCCCGGCATACACTGCCGTGTTCGCGCAGGCCACAATCGACTTGATGAAGGAAGACGAACGGATCGTAGCCCTGACGGCCGCGATGCCCGACGGAACGGGGCTCAGCAAGGTGATGAAGGAGTTTCCCACTCGCACCTTCGACACCGCAATAGCCGAGCAACACGCGGTGACCTTCGCCGCCGGCATGGCCACGGAAGGCTTAAAACCAATCGCGGCGATTTACTCGACGTTCTTGCAGCGAGCCTACGATCAGATATTCCACGATGTCGTGTTGATGGGACTCGATGTGACATTCGCGCTCGATCGAGCGGGTGTGGCTGGAGCCGACGGACCGACTCATCACGGGCTGATGGACTTCGCTTATCTGCGGCCGATGCCCGGGTTCGTGATTATGGCGCCTAAGGATGAGAACGAGCTTAGGCACATGCTCAAGACTGGCGTCTTGTACGACGGTCCCGCGTCTGTGCGTTATCCGCGCGGCAGCGGCGTCGGCGTCCCGATGGATGAAACGATCGAGGCGATCGAGATTGGCAAGGCTGAGATTCTGCGCGAAGGCTCGGATGTCGCGATTCTCGGAATTGGCTCAGAGGTGAGCTACTGCGAGAAGGCCGCCGAGAGGCTCGCGCTTGAAGGCATCAATGTTACGGTCGTTAACGCGCGTTTCGTGAAGCCGCTGGACTCGGAGTTGATACTGGCGCTGGCGCGATCACACGGTTCGATAGTGACCGCTGAAGATCACTACTTGATGGGCGGCTTCGGCAGCGCGGTGATGGAGTTGCTTGAAGAAAACCGCCTGAGTGAGGTTCGCGTGTTGCGTCTCGGCTTCCCAGACAAGATCATCGAGCACGCCAGCCAGAGCCTGTTGCTTGCGAAGTATGGCCTCGATGCGGATGGAATCTACGCGAAGGTGAGAGACTTCGTCGCGAGCAAGTTCAGCTTCGAGCCGGTCTTTAGCAGATAGTCGGCAGCGTTCCATCGGGTTGTTTAGGCGCGTTCACGAGGAACTTTGATTCTGGTAACTTCAAGCAGATCGGTTGTGCTTTCAGTGACACTTGGTATTGATTCGGAACGATCAGTGGGCGGCAATTTCTTGGTCCGCGCTTTTTGCCTGGGCCTCATCCACTGAGAAGCCTCGTCGTGGGTTTCTGACAATGTCTCAGAGTAGATAATCAGGATACTTCCCAAAAAAAGTAGAAGTCCGCAAATTCCGGCTAACACTAATATCAATTGGTTGAGACCCTCATAGTTGGGCAGAAGTCCCAAGCTGATCGGAATCAGACACCCAACCAACAAGCTGAGCAAGACAGTGAAGAGGCCAGTGCGATGCCATTTCGCCTTTCGCTTTCGAGCTGTTTTGCTAACCTCAGCGACGGACGACTCGACTTGAAGCGCCTGGGAATCGCTGTCCAGTATCTGAGATATCACCTGCAAGTCGAGCCCACAGGTCCGGCAAAACTTTTGATCGTCAGAGAGGGTCGTTGCACAGTTAGGGCAATACATCATTCTCTTCCTGTCTTGCTCGGCACCTCCATTGGTATCGCGTTATTCAGCATTTGATGTGTCAATGCGTCTCGCGCTTCGGCTGACGCTGAGGCTCGTCGAAAATATGAGTCGTGTGTTCGGTGACGCTCGGGGGCGGCTCGATTGAAGGTTCGTAGCTTGTTGCGACCGGCTCTCGCTCTACCACCGGAGCGGTGTCCTGACTGAGAAAAGGCTTCGGTTCTTCCAACAAAGGCGGTGGCGTGAAACGCGCTGCTAGTGTAGCCATCGACTCTCCAAAGAACGCCGCGTAGATGATGTGCGCCAGGCCCTTCAGCACCGGTAGCAACGCGATCAGCCAGATGATCCTCACGATCGGCTCAAGCCCCTGCACGTGTCCGTTCGAGGTCTCTTCTAAACGTCTGATCATTCCTTCATCGATCGCAGTCTGGCCAAGGTAGTAGAGGACTACCCCCAGGCCTGCGCCCCAGAACAGGCTCACCAGGCCATTTCTGAGGTTATGCTGCCACGAGTAGGACATATATTCCTTTGGCTTTGGAAGGTTTTGGCGGCGTGCTTCTTCTCGCGCTTGCTTTCTTACTTCGCGAGTGACTCGGTGCTGATCCTTCGCGTCGCCGCCGACGCCGCTCCAACTGGTCTTCCAGCTCTTCGCGAAGTCAACGGCATTCTTGGTCAGCTCATCGACGTTGATTCCGAACGGCCCCTGCGGAGTGTCCCCGGTTCGAAGCGCGTCATTGATCAGTTGAAGATTAGTCCCACAGCCCTTGCAAAACCGCTGAGTTTCAAGTGAACCACTACCACACTTTGGACAGAACATTTCGCCTCCGAAGTTCACAGTCAAGCTTAAGGCTCCCGAGCCACAAGGAATGCAAGCTGAAGCTTGAACTCTGAACCTATCATCGTTGCCCGATTATACGCCCTGCTCAAGACCGTGCCAAAACCTGAATGATACCGACGGCAGTTTTTCCATTAGCCCAGGCGTTCACGCCTGGGTCACGCGTGCCGGCCTA
>JBBPIH010000056.1:0-48865 GCA_038040455.1 Acidobacteriota bacterium | reverse complement strand
TTGCCTTTTACAAAAACCATCAGGTTGAATGGGTTTTGCAAGAGGCTCTTCAATTTTCAGTTTTCAATTTGCGATTCTCGCGGGCACCGCTTGGTCCGAACCGAACCCGCTAGCCCAGCTCCTTACTCACTTAGCCAGTATCTCTTTGAAAAACTCCAGCGCGCGTTCATCGCCAGTCTGTCCGAGCCAGAACATCGCTTGCTTGCGCACTGCGGGTTTGGGATGGGTCTTTGCGATCTTGATCAGAAGAGGTACCGCCTCGTCTTTCGGCCTCTGGCTAATAGCGAAGACCGCCTGTTTTTGCACTTCGGTGTCATCGTCGGACTTCTCGACTACGTTGCCCAATACCTCGAGGCCGCGCCTGCCCGCGGTTTGCCCGAGCCAGAAGAGAGCTTGCTTCCTCAGCTCGCGGTCGGGGTCGCTTTCTGCAACCTTGATCAAGAAGTTGACGCCCTCATCATTGTTCTTGTTTGACGAAGTGGACATCGTGTCGCTGTTATGTATCGAGGCGGCGAAGAGGATTTGCTTCTTGACCTCGCGACTGTTGATCGTCGGATACAGACCTTCGAGCGCCGCGATCGCGCCTTGTTCTCTGCTGACCCCGATGGCGAAGGCTGCCTCCTTGCGAAGCTTCGCACTCTCCTGTTCGTTGCGCACCAGGTCGAGAAGAAAAGGATTGTGTCCAGGCGTCTGACCCAGCCAGAAGACCGCGCTCGTCCGGACCTTTTCGACCTTAGAATTGCGGACGAAATCTTCAAGCATCCCGCCCACACGCGGATCGTCGTGAAGTGCTATGGCTACGATCGAATGCTTGGGCGCGTCGCTGATTTGATTTGATTCGACAAAGCCTTTGAGGAAACTCAAGCTCTCTTCATTTGCGGCGCGGCCTAGCCAATAAACGGGGTAGCCGCTGTATTCGCGTCGGCGGTCCAGGTTGTAGACTTCGACTCTCGTGATTGAACCATCGCTCGCTTCATGAAGCGCGAAGACACCCAAATTGCGAGTTTCAAGGTTTGAGCCGACTGAAATGCTTGTGCCACCAAATATGGTAGTGCTTCCGTTGCCGTTGCGGATTTCGACGTCGACGGCGACTCCGGGCCTCACATCAAACGAATAAGCTGTCCAGAAGCGCGTTTGTTTCGCGCGGCCCTGTCTAACAGCGAGGTCCAGCTTTGACCTCAGGTTTGTTCCTTCTACCGGTATGAAGCCTTCTCGTTGAGCCCGCGAGCTGCCAGAGCCCATCAGCACCAATCCGATCAACAGTGAGAGCATACAAATTGTCTTGAGCATTTCAGTGACTCCTTAGTTTCTGGTTTCTAGTTTCTAGTTTCTGGTTTCTGGTTCCGGGTTCAGAGTTCAGAGTTCAGAGTTCAGAGTTCAGAGTTCAGAGTTCAGAGTTCAGAGTTTAGGCTTCACCAATGTTGTTGGGCGTTTGGACGCGGAACCCTGAACCCTGAACCCGGAACCACAAACCAGAAACCGTTGCTTACTTGAGAATCTCCTCGAGAAACTTCACCGCGTCCGGGTCGCCGCTCTGGCCCAGCCAGAAAATCGCGTCCTTGCGCGCCTGGAGCGACGAGTCGCTCTTCGCGATAGCCATGAGCTTCTGCAATGCGCGCTTCTTACGGGTTTGCGACAGAGCGAAGACGAGTTTCTTCTTGACTTCGTCGCTCTTCTCCGAGTCGTACAACTGAATCAGAAAATCAACGCCCTGCTCGCCACCGGTCTGCCCGATCCAGAACACCGCCTCACTACGAACTGAGGGATTGTCTCCGGTGCGCGCGATGTCGAAGAGCTTCGTCTTTGCTCGCGCGTTATTCATCTGCGACATCGAGAAAATGACCTTCTTGCGAATCTCGACGTTGGTGTCCGCGTCGTAGACCTTCATCAGCTCATCGGCGCTCTGTTCATCGCCGCGTTGACCGAGCCAGAAGATCGCTTCCTTGCGCACATCGGGATCGGCCCCAGAGCGGGCGATCTCGCTGAGCTTTGTCCTCGCTACCGCAGTGCTTCGCTGTGAGAGCGCGAACACAACCTTCTTTCGAATCTGCGCGTCTGGATCCGAATCGAAAATCTTGATCAGCTCCTCGTCAGCCGAGGCGCCCCCGCGCTGGCCTAACCAGAAGATTGCTTCCTCTCGAACTCTGCGTGAGGTTGCGCTGCGGGCGAGTTCGCTCAGGAGCGCGGCGGCTCGCGGGCTTCCGTGTTGAGATATCGCGAACACCGCCGCTTTATTTACTTCATTATCCGTAGAGCTTGTCGCCAGTTCTTTCAGCAGGTCGAGCACTCCTTCGTCACGAGTCTGTCCCAGCCAAAAGATCGCAGCCTTGCGTAGCTGCGAGTCTGTTTCGTTACGGACGATTCCCAAGAGCAAGTCTGAAGCCGCTTTGGTGTGGTGCTGGCCCAGAAGGCTGACCGCCGCTTCCTTGACGCGCCTGCTCGCCTTGGAGTCCCGCGGCGGCTGTGCGATGCGAGGTCTTCGTTCAACTCTTCGGTCTCTCGTCTTCGCCGGTGGAAATCCATCGCCCGGTTACGCGCGATCATCGCCAGCCAGCCTCCAAACGCGGCATCATCGCGGAGCGTATTAAGCTTCTTGAGAGCTACAAGGAAGACGTCTTGGACAAGATCGTCGACCTCGCTCCACGGCACGCGTGCCAGCACGATTCCATGCACCATCGGCGCATAGAGGCTGTATAGCCTGGCGAAGGCCTCTTGCTCGCCGTGACGCACAGCCTTCACCAACACGGCTTCTTCGGAGATTTCAGTCACGCGAGCCCGGGCCGCCGGCTGAGGTTGTCTAGCCACGAGGAGTAAGCCGTTACTCTCAATCTTGTACATCCTTACCTTTGTTCGGCCATTAAGACGCGAACTGGCGGACGAGTGTTAACAGTCGTACATCAACAGACTGAGATTCGATTGTTCATTGAGACGGTTGAAACGTGCAAGGCGAGTCTCCGTTCCGCAAGTCGGACCGTCTAATTAAGTGGTAATAGCTTGAATAATTAGGTGAAGGTGGAAACCGAAGTTTGGCTGCCTGCAACTGGAGTACTTTTCTTTGCTTTTCCAGAGAGCGTGATTCTCAGCTATAGGGAGCTTTGATATAGTGGCGCGCAACTCGGCAACCATGAGGGAATTTGGATTGTGGCTGTCAAATAACCTCCTCTTCTTCTCTGGTTGAGGGACACAACCATTGAAGGGACGCAGAAAACGGAAGGGACACTCGCCCGAGTCTCTCTTCCGTTATTTTTTTGTGGTCTGAGATTCTCAATCCGCCCACTCTTGTCAGCGTTGAATGCCGGCCGCCCATCCACCAAGGGATAGCAACTTGTGAGCTGGAGTCCCGTATAGAGTTCAAGCCTTAGCACCCGTTCAGAGTTCAAGCTTTAGCTTGCGCTTTTGCAATGCGCAGCCTAAAGGCTGAACTCTGAACCTGACCCGCTAACGACTTTGCTCTGTCTTGAAATGAACTGGACCGCTCCTTATACTTATGCGTCCGGCGGGAGGGGTATCCTAATGGTAAGGAAGCGGTCTTGAAAACCGCCGGGCGAAAGCCCATGCAGGTTCGAGTCCTGTCCCCTCCGCCACTTCATATCAACCATTCAGGGTCGCCAATCCATAGGGCAAGCTGCCAGTTCTCACAACATCGCGCTAAAAGCGAAGGGCGGCCCGCGCCGCCCTTCCAAAACCACCTTTCTCACCGCATTTGCTTCAGGCCTTGAGCTTCTTCTTAGCCTCCGGGTACGCGAGCGCTCTTTCCAACGTTAGCTGGTTGAACTCGGTGATCTCTTTGTAGAGCTTCTGAGCGCTGGCGCTATCGCCGCTCTTCTCATAAGCGCGAGCCAACAGCAGCTTTTGAAAAGGATCGGTCTGGTCGGTCTGCTTCAGCTCTTCGACCGCTTTCGCGTATTCGCCCGCTTCAAGCTTCAAGTAGCCGGCGAGATAATAGTACGACGGCCAGAACTGCTCGCCTTCCTTGCCGCCGTCTTCGATCATCTTCTTGATCAGTTCGGCTTCTTTCCAGGCTTCTTCCCGCTTGCCCATCTTCGCGAGCGCGCGAGCCTTGCCGTGATGAAGGCGCCCCAGCCAGATCTTCTTCTGGGTCTCGTCAAGGGTGCTGCCTGTTATCGTTTCGTAGCCCTTACCGTAAGCCACCATCGCATCCTCGGCTTTGCCCCCCTCCAGATGCAATCGCGCGATTGAATTCCAGATGAACACCGCAGGGAAGTTTTGCTGTTGTGTCGAGGTCTGGTAGTCGGCGGCGTAACCCTCGAGCGTCTTAACCGCTGACTTGATGTCGCCCTGATAGATGTGCGCGTACGCGAGCCCGTAGTTGGGGCCGAACGGCGCGCTGCCTTTCACCTGCTTGGCCAGCGACGCGTTGAAAAGCTCGCGGGCCCTGGCGGAGTTGCCCTTCAGCAGTTCAATGTTGCCCAGGAAGGTGTAAACGCGGGGCGTGCTGCCATCCAGTTTGAGCGCTTTCTCAAAAGCCGCTTTCGCTTCGTCAGGTTTTCCAAGATTGATGTACACCTGTCCTAACAGCATCTGCACCATGCGCTCCTCAGGATACTGCTTCGCGAGGTCGAGGAAGATCGGAAGCGCCTCGTTCGGCTTCTGCGCGCGAGTGAGCAGCACGGCCTCGATGTAGCGGCGCTCGCCGTCCGAAGCGCTCTTTGCGAACTCGACCGCCTTGTCGCTGTTTTCCTTCACCTCGGCGGGCGTAGCACTGGTCGTGGCAAGCAAATAGTAGCCAAACGCGAATTTGGGATCGGCCTCGACCGATTTCTTGGCAAGGGCGTTTACGTCAGGCCCAAATTGAAACGTCTCGACCTTGTTAACGATCTGCGCGACGTAGTCTTTCGCTTCTTTGGAGCTGGTTGTGAACTCGATCTTCTTGCTACTGCCAGTTGCTTTCGACCCGAAGGCGCTGGAAGCAGCGAACAAAACTAGAATCAAAACGGCAAAGATACTGCGCGAGTAGGTGGGTTTCATCCTTTACTCCTTTTAGAGGAAACTGTTGTTGGGGCACACTTCAAATCCGACATCGAAGTCGGTTTGTTGATATCTAAACGGATGACTTTGATTTAAACGACAAGAAAAGGGACGAAGTTTCTAGAGAGATGAGTTGTGAAAGCCGCCGAAACGCTGAATCAAGGGCGATCTTCATAGCCGCTGCGATTGATTCAATTCTTTGAACTTGGGAGCCGCGTGATTCCTGCCAACCGTGCTTGAATAGCAACGTCTACTTCTGCCGATTCAGTAAGGCTGCGGCGCGAGTGGATAACTCATTCAGCGCTTCCGCGATCAGCTTGTCGCTCCAAACTGAGAGTCTCAGACGGACTGCGGCAGTTGGCTCGGGCGTCAACTCTGATAGCGTGGCTTCAAAAATGTCAGGTGGATCCCAGCACCGGATACGTACGTAGTCCTCTGCGTCATTCGGCACCTCAACCTGGAATAAGCGGTGAACCTTAACTGCAAATGGCTCCGCTGAAGAAACTGCAAAACCAGATGCCTTACCCACCGCGCGATGACCCATCCGAACGCCCCGTGTTCCGGAAGTAACCGTCTCAAGGCTCACAACATTTGGCAAATCAACCAAGTTGAATCTCTCATTTGTAAGGTCCTTGAAGACTTTGAAGAGCTTGCTTCCGGCCTTGTCCGTCAGGTTACGGGAATCTGCTTCCCCTAATATGTACAACCCGGTGAGCTCAATTAACGCAGCCTCCAAACTCGGCGCCTTTGCGGCTTTGAAGCTGTCCTCGGTGAGCCGAATGGTGTCGATCGCCTTTTCAAGGATGAAGTCCACGAATCTTTGGACGTTGCCGCTGTCAGCAGCTTCCAAGGCAGGCAAGTACTCGACATCCCCCTTTAGAATCAACAAGGGGATTGACTCTGCTCGGTACGTAAAGACTGACGCCCGCGCCCGCGCGACTCTTCCATTGCCATCGACAAACGGGTGCACTGAAACGAACGCATAGTGTGCGTAAGCCGACTGCATAATGGGGTGCGCCGCATTGAAGGCCTCAGTGCGAAGCTCTTCGCAGAGCCTGTGCATCTCCGCTGGCGTGAGGTCGACCGGTGACCACGAGTGAATCGAGCCGTCACGCTGCACGACATGGTTTGGATTGCGTTTGTATTCACCCTTAGGAAGCGGCTGATGTTGCTTACCTATCGGCGTTTGAACCTCATAAGTATCCTGTGACTCGCATACGACGTCGTGAAGTTCACGAATCCAGGCCTCCGCGATTGGGATCCGTTGCGTTGCAAAATCCAAAACGTGGTCATACGCCTTCAGTTGCGATTCAAACAACGCGCGCGCGTTGGCTCCTTTCTGCTCGACCAGGCTCTCCCAGGCAGTTACTGCCATTGCCACAGTCAACGTGAATCCCCGGTCAGTTGAGTAAAGTCCTTCGATCGCCCCCGTGTCCCAAGCGGCAGCCCTCTTAACCACCTCAAGGGCGCGCGGGAGAAGATCAGGCGAGGTGCGTCGCAGCTTATGAATAACCTCGGCGTAGTGCTCCCACCTCTCCGAGTCGACGGCGGACTTGGCCAACCATTCCTCGAACGGTGGAAAGCGCCGGTACCGAGCGTCAGCCTCACGAGGGTCAAACTGTCGTGTTAAATGTTCTTGTGGAGGTTCTGAGCGCTTCATCTTCCTCCTCGATGCAAATCGCAGATCCTTCTCTATCGCACGGCCCGGTCCTGCTAGATCACCCCGAGCCGCCGGCCCACCTTATCGAACGCCTCAAGCGACCGGTCGAGGTCCTCGCGACTGTGAGCCGCTGAGATCTGCGCCCGCAAGCGAGCTTCGCCTTTGGGCACGACGGGATACCAAAGGCCTTTGATGTATACACCTTGCTTCAACAACTCCTCGCTCATGTCTTGGGCCAGTGCCGCCTCGCCCAGCATCACGGGTACGATCGGATGCCGGCCCTCGATGATCTTGAAGCCCAGCCGCACGATCTCGCGCCGGAAGTATTCGGTGTTCTCGCGCAGTTGCTCGACGATCGAGGGGTTATTCTCGATCAAGTCGAGTGCTTCGATTGACGCTACGACTACGGATGGCGGCATCGTGTTCGAGAATGTGTAAGGCCGCGACTTCTGGCGTAGGAATTCGATCAGCGGAGTGCGTCCCGCGATGAAACCGCCAGACGCGCCGCCCAGCGCTTTTCCAAAAGTGCCGGTAATGACATCGACCTTGCCGTACACGCCAAGTTCTTCGATGGTGCCGCGACCGGTCTTTCCCAACGCCCCCGTCGCGTGAGATTCGTCAACAAACAGCAACGCATCATGCTGTCTGGCGAGGGCAACAAGTTCAGGCAACGGCGCGAGCAAACCTTCCATCGAGAACACCCCATCGGACGCAATGATTTTGATGCGATAGTTCTTGCCGCGGTCCTCTTCGAGCATCTCGCGCAGATGATTCACGTCTCCGTTTCTATAGAGCCTAGACACCGTTTGTTTGGCCACCGCTCGGCAGAGGCGAACGCCGTCGATGATGCTCGCATGATTAAGCTGATCGCTGTAGATGACGTCCTGATAGTCGCTCTGCCCAAAATCGTTCGCGAGCAAAGCAGTGAAAAAGGCTTCGTTCGCCGCGAAGCACGATGAGTGAAGGATCGCGGCTTCGCAACCGACGAACTGCGCGATACGGCGTTCGAGCTCGAGGTGAATCGGTTCCGTCCCGCAAAGGAATCGCACCGACGAAAGCCCGTAGCCCCACTCATCGATTCCGCGGTGCGCGGCCTCTTTGATGCGAGGATGATTCGCAAGGCCGAGGTAGTTGTTGGACGCGAGCATCACCACCTTGTGGCCTTCGACCATGACCTTGCCGCCCTGCTCGCTCTCGAGCGGCACCTCATACTTGAAGGTCTTTGCCTCTTTGATGTTTTCAAGTTCGCGATCCAGGGTCGAGTAAAGCTCACTGGGATTCATTCAGGTCTCCTAATTCTCAATCGGAAGCAGAATCGGCGAAGTGTTTGACCAAAGCTGTCACTCGCTCTTCCCGTCTGGTGTAAGAAGAAGTTTGACCGCCTCGTGATTGCGGACAAGCTCGAAGCCACGCTCGAAGTCTGAAAGCGGCACCGTCCCAGGCGCGATGATCTTTTCGAGTCTCGCCTTCAATCCCGACTTTTCGGAAGCAAGAAGGTCGAGCATCGCGTACCAGGTTTCGAACAGTCGTCTGCCGAATATGCCTCGAATCGTCACGCCTTTCCATACGGCGTACTTTCCAAAATCAAAAGACCTCAGCGGACGGGCGGGAATCCCAAGCAGCAGAATTTGTCCACCGTTTTTCACCATCGCTCCCGCGTCGTTATAGGCTGATTCGGCGCCGCTCATCTCGAGCACTACGTCGATGCCGCCACCGTGCTCGTCACGCGCCCGCTGCATCAGTTCCTGTTTCTGACCCGGCACTGCTTCTTCGTTAGTGTCGAAGCAGAAGTCTGCGCCAAGCTCTTTCGCGGTCTGAAATCTTCCGGCGAGCCGGCTCGCATTGAAGCTCCCGCGAGGATCGGAAAAGTCTGTAACGTATATTCTGGTCGCGCCGAGCGTCCGCGCGACTGCGGTGGCCATCAGTCCTTGAGCGCCGCATCCTAGTATCGCGACGGTCTTGCCTTCGACATCGCCTTCCATCACGGTGTGCACCGCATTTCCCAGCGCGTCAAGAAAAGCTCCAAAGCGGGGCGGGATGACGGCTCGTCCCCCGAAACGCCCGAGGTTGACGACGTTACTGGCGGGGACCACCACGTACTCGGCGAAGGCGCCGTCCAGATGCAGCCCTTTGACGCGGATGTTTTTGCAGATGTGCTGCCGGCCAGTGCGGCACTGTTGACAGTGACCGCAGAATATGTGCATTTCGCTGGTAACATAATCGCCGGGCTTGGCGATGCCGGCCGGCACGTCTTCGCCGACTTCAACAACCTCGCCGCAGAACTCGTGGCCGACCACAATCGGCTGATAACGCGAGATGTCTCCGCCGTTGTAGGCCAGCATCTCGTCGCGCATCCCCGGCTTCGACGTGATCTGATAGATACTCTGGTCTGTGCCGCAGATTGATGCCGCTTCGACGCGAATCTTCACGTCCACATGTCCAACACCAGGCTCGGGCTGATCAGTGACGAACTCGAGCCCGTCTTCGGTGAGGCTCTGTTTCTTGAGTGCTTTCATTCGTGCTCTCGTGTTGATGCTAACCGTGAAGACCCCAAAGTTGCCAACCGTCTCTACTTCCGCCGGGGCGATTGCGGCTTCCCGGCGGCTTTCTTGCTTGCGCCAAGCTCTGCTTGCGCCTTCTTGGTTAGCTTTCCAAAGATCATTTCATAAGAATTCTTGATGAGGCGTTTGATTTCCGAATCGTTAAGCGCATCCAGGCGTTCAAGCATCACCCACTTGTTCCGAGCCACGTAGGGCGCGGGGATCACACCATCAAGTTCGATCAGCTCGTCAAACTTCTCCGGGGTGCACTTGAACGAGAGAGAGTGAGGCGGATCGAGGCTTATCCCGGTGAATATCTTCCCCGAAATGCGAAACAGCAGATCGTTGCCCCATTGAATGTCTTCGGTAGCGTGCGGAAGAGAGAGGCAGTAGTTTCGGATCGAGTCGAGGTCCATCACGAGGATGTGCGCGCAGGGGGCTCCGGGCCGTTCTCTAGATTCTGAACAAGTCAGGCAGCTTCAAATGGAATCCGGAGAGTACCGACGAGGTCATTTCATCATCGCCGCTGAAACTTGCGGCCAGCTCCAGCCCTTCTCCACGAAGCTGGTAAACTTCGACCGTACGGCTCTCCAGGTCCACAAGCAAATACTCCTTTACCCCGAAACGTCCGTAGAGGCGCCGCTTGAGCACCCGATCTCTGCGCTCGTTCTCCGCTCCGGGCGAAATGATCTCGATAGCCAGATCTGGGGCTCCGCTCAATCGGTCCCCGGACGCGATCTCAGTGCGGCGTTCATTGCGAAAGAAGACGATGTCAGGAATCGCGCCGTTAAAATCATCAAAGATCACGCCGGGACCCGGCACAACAACTCCAATCGGGTTATCGGTGAGATACAAACCCATGGCCATCAGAAAGTTCCGTAGGACGATCTGATGTGTCAAACTCGGCGCACGGGACATGTAGATCTCCCCCTCGATCAGTTCGTACTTATTCCCATCGTCCGGAGTGCAATCTAGATCGTCGATGGTGAGCACTGGTTGAATCTGCGTGGTCATAAGACCTCCGTATTAGTGTGAGCGAGCGACTAACTGCGATCATCTTATCACAAGAACCTCGACCCTCGAACTGACGTTAGTAGCTAACCGATCGCAGTAGCCGCCCTTCGCAAGCGATCCATAACGGCCGCCCCTTCACCGGCTTCGCTGATGCCTTCAACTATGATCACGCGAGGGTCCTTCTTATCGAGTTGCCGCAGCGTTGCATAGATCGAGTGAGCATAATCTTTCGCATTGCTTCCCAGTCTAATCGCGGAAAAATTCGGATCATCGATCTCCACAGCAGAATGACCTGCGAAGCCAACACCGCCGGTCTTCAGGTGCTCTCTGCAAACCCGCTGTATGACCGCCGGCGAGCCGTGCTCGATCAGGATCACTTGAGCGCGAGGGCTGTAGTGCCGATGCCGAGTGCCCGGCGAGCGTCGCAGCTCTTCGCCAGACGCCGCGCGCTCTACCGGTCCAATGACCCCCATTAACATCTCGCGAGTTACCCATCCCGGCCGCAAGATCATCGGCGGATCGGTGGTCATATCAAGCACCGTTGATTCGATTCCAATCTTCGTAGTTCCGCCGTCGAGAATCATATCGAATCGTCCGCCAAGATCGTCGAGGACGTGAGCGGCAGTGGTGGGGCTCGGCCTTCCAGAGGCGTTCGCGCTCGGGGCCGCGATGGGAGTGCGCGAAGAGCGAATCAGCGCGAGGGCGATCGAGTTCCTGGGCATTCGAACTGCGACCGTCGCCAGGCCCGCTGACACAGACGGTGCGACCTCCGGCTTTCGCTCGAGCACTAAAGTTAGCGGACCGGGCCAGAACTTCTCGACCAGCCGCTCGGCGGCTTTGCTTACACCGCTTGCGACGACGTCAAGCATCTCCCGGCTGCAGACGTGAACGATCAGCGGATTATCGGCGGGTCTGCCCTTCGCTTCGAAGATCTTCTCAACAGCGCTCTCGTTCATCGCATCGGCGCCCAGGCCGTACACGGTTTCGGTGGGGAAGGCGACGAGACCCCCGTTGCTAATTATCGACGCTGCACGTTCGATTGCTTCTTGCTGCGGGCGCTCCGGGTCTAGATGGATGACCTGGGTCATTGCGTGAAGGTCGGCCCGTGGTTTACCGCGGTGATTCGGAGGACGCAGAGATTCCGCAGAGTGCTCTGCGCCGCTCTGCTCTCCGCGGTCAACCCGCTAATAGTCAAAATGCGCTTGCGCCTTTACGCGAGCGGCGAACTCATCAAGCGAAACTGCGCCCTCGTCGCCCTTCTCACGCGAGCGAACGGCCACCGTGCGCGCCTCGGCTTCCTTCGCGCCAGTGACGAGCATGTACGGCACCTTCTCGAGCTGCGCGTCGCGAATCTTCGCCCCGATCTTGTCGTCGCGCACGTCCAGCTCGACTCGCAGCTCTTCCGCTAGCAGCCGTTCATAAACTTCGCGCGCATAGTCGGCGGTCTTTTCCGATATCGACAGTATTTTCGCTTGCACCGGCGCGAGCCAAACCGGGAACGCTCCGGCGTAGTGCTCGATCAAGATGCCGACGAACCGCTCGAGCGAGCCGTAGATGGCTCGATGAATCACCACCGGGATCGATTCGGCGTTGTGCTCGTTTACGTAGCTCAGCCCGAAGTTCCGTGGAAGCTGAAAGTCCAACTGGATTGTGCCGAGCTGGTGCTCGCGTTTCAAAGAGTCCTGAACCATCTGATCGATCTTCGGCCCGTAAAAGTTCGCCTCGCCTTTCTCGACGGTGTATTCGAGATGGTTCTCCTCGAGCGCCTCGGCGAGCAGTTTTTCAGCCCGGTCCCACACCGCCGGATCCCCCATGTACTTCGACATATCATCGCCGCGCTCGCTCAGCACAAAGCGATAGCTCATGCTGAACGCATTGTAGACCCGGGCGACCAGGGCGAGCAGCCGGTTTACTTCTTCGCCGATCTGATCTTCGGTGATGAACAGGTGCGCGTCGTCCTGCTGGAACTGGCGCACGCGGGTGAGTCCCGCTAACACGCCGGCGCGCTCGTTGCGATGAAGCACGCTATGTTCGGAGAGTCTCAACGGAAGCTCGCGATAGCTGCGCCGCTTCGACCCGAAGATCAGCATGTGTCCCGGGCAATTCATAGGCTTCAGCGCGAAGTCCTGTCCCTCTTCGTGGACGATGAACATGTTCTCTTTGTAGTGCACCCAGTGCCCCGACGTCTTGAACAGGTTCTCGCTGAACAGCAGCGGCGCTTTGACCTCAACGTAGCCATTGTGCGCGAGCAGCCGTCTTATGGTCTCCTGAAGCGTGTGGTAGATGACCGTACCCTTCGGCAACCAGAACGGCGCGCCCGGCGCCCACTCGTGGGTCATGAAGAGTTCAAGCTCACGGCCCAGCTTGCGATGGTCGCGACGCTTCGCTTCTTCGATGTTGTGCAAATACTCTTCAAGCTCGTCCTTGGTTGGCCACACCGTCCCGTAGATGCGCTGGAGCATCGGGTTCTTCTCACTGCCCCGCCAGTACGCACCGGCAATCGATGTGAGCTTGAAGTGCTTGCACTCGCTTGTTCGCCGAACGTGCGGCCCGGCGCATAAGTCGGTGAAGTCGCCGATCGCATAAGTCGAAACCGTGTCGCCGGGAATACCGTTGATCAATTCGGTTTTGAACTCCTGGTCGTGGGAGCCAAAAAAGGCGAGCGCCTTCGGCTTATCCCAATTCTCACGTTTGAACTCACGGCCCTCTTTGACGATCTCGCGCATGCGCCGCTCGATTTCTACCAGGTCCTCTGGAGTGAGCGGGCGCGGCAGCATCATGTCGTAGTAGAAGCCGTTCTTGATCGGCGGACCGATCCCGAACTTGGCGTCCGGGAAGATTTGCTGAACAGCCGACGCCATTATGTGCGAGGTCGAATGGCGCAGGCAGTGCAGCTTGTAGTCGCGCTCGGAAGGGAAATCCTCGACTCCGAGCGCGAAATCCTCATCGCTATGAAACTCATCGGCCATCTTCACGGTCTCCTCAAAGTTCTTAAGCGGGCGTCTGTGCAACCCGAAACATTATGGTACATCACCCCGAGCCAAACAGGCATGTCCGAAGCTGCAGGTCATTAGCCAACGCTTGGGAATACTCCGACCAGAGCGCGTTGAAGAGTCAGGTCGATACCCATCGGCTTGACTTGTGAAACCTTAACGACAACGATGGGGAGTTTCCACTAGCCGGGGCGGCAGTTTTTCGATTAGCGCAGAGGTTCACGCCTGGGTCGCGAGCGGGCCGACCGCCCAGATAGCCCGGTTCACCGGCCTTTGATTTGGCCTTCAGGCAGTTCTTCGTGTCAGGATTTGACATTCATAAGCTAAAGCTGCGTGGGAAGCCCCGTGAGCGGGGCTAACCCAATCAATCCCCACACGCAACCCAGGCGTGAACGCCTGGGCTAATGGAAACCGACCCCAAGCGTGAACGCTTGCTGATGGAAAACGACCCCAGGCGTGAACGCCTGGGTTAGGGGAAATCGCTCATCGGCGGTTCAGGTTTCACGGTCTCTTTGGCATCCTAGACATCATCGGCGGAACGGCGGACTCGCGAAGGCTTATGAGAGAGTCAAGCGCGGCGCGCCTGCCGCAGCGAGGAAGGGATCGCAAGCATCAGATCGCTCAAGTGGATCGGAGCGCTCTTCAATTTCGATTCCCTGGGGTTTCGAAGCCGATCATTCCTTTGTCCAACTGCGCACCAAAGCTATTGAGGGCCATCGCCAGCATTTTGTACGCGCCGACCGTAAACACCAGGTCCATGAGTTGCCGTGTGTCGAAGCGCGTCGCCAGCGCGGTCCACGTCGCATCGCTGATGAACGCGTCATAGTGCAGCTCATCGACACCACGCACGATCGCTGAATCGATCGGAGCCCACCCTTTGGCGTCCGATCCTTCTGACAGTCGAGTGATTTCCGCCTCCGTTAGACCCGCATCCTTCCCAATTCCCTTATGTGCCGCCCACTCATACTCGCCGCTCGTAAGCCAGGCTATCCGACAGATCAGCATTTCTCTTTCTCTCGCGGGCAGCGAGGACTCTCGCAAGATGTATCGCGCAAACCCCAGCCACGGTCTGTACATCCGCGGGTGGCGCGTCAGCGTACCGTAAACGTTCATGACGTAGCCCCGCTGCTGTTTGAAGCCTGACAAGAGCTCACGCTCGTCGCTGGACCAGTTAGCTTCGGCGGTCGGCGGGATCCTCGGCCTTGCCAGCCGAATTGGAATACCAACAGTGCGGGTCGGCCCCGCTTGGACCGCGCCGCCTCGAGTTGGAAAACCAGCCCCGCCCTGCTCGAGCTGAACTCCGAAGCTATTGAGTGCCATCGCCAACATGTGATAACCGCCTACGGTCATCACAAGATCCATCATCTGATGAGTGTCGTAGCGCTTCGCCAGCTTGTTCCACGTCGCATCGCCGATGAACATACTTTGATACAGATCGTCCGCTGCCCGCACGAGCGAAGCGTCGAAGGCATTCCATCCAGGGGCTTGCGGCCCTCTGCCTATGCGCTGGATGTCTTCTTTGGTAAGCCCGTTTTGGATTCCGATAGTGGTGTGCGCCGACCATTCGTACTCCCCGCTCGAGAGCCAGGCAATTCGCAGGATGAGAATCTCACGATCGCGCGCCGGGAGCGTCGAGCCGCGTTGGATGTAGCGGCCGAAATTAAGGCGCGGTGTGAACAGCTTCGGATGGCGCGCCAGTGTTGCGTAGATATTCGGCACAGACCCGCGCTCTGCTTTGATCGGCGCTAAAAGCTCACGCTCCACTGGTGTCCAGTCCTTTTCTTCGACAGGCTTGATTCTCGGCTCCCTCAAGCGCAATGGTCTGCCTCCGCGGTTTATTTGATTGGTCGCACGCCTCTGACCAACTCCGGTGTACGGAGAAGAACTCGCCACGGCCAGAAGAACGAGCCACAGAGAGATCCTTCGCACGCGTTCAATAAATGAATGAGTAGCGATTGTCATAGTGACCAGATCCCAACTGTAGTTGTCGGACTCTATTCAGACGAGAGCCGCGGAGAATAGCCGAGCGCGTCGTCGAGCTGTTGTCCTGTCTTGTCCTGAATATGCTTGAAGAGCGGAGATTGAGGGCTCCACTCGACTCTTCGCGTCTCTGGCATGGATTCTGCCATGAATGGATACCGAAAATCATGTGGATGTAACTCTGTGTTGCTGGTAACTGACCGCTTTGCTAGTATGCGGCGGATGTCTGCACCTGGGTCCTACATCGAGTGGGTCAATAACCATCTTGGTTTCAATCCGCGCGGCCAAGCAAACTCGGATGCGTTGTCGGACCTAGTAACGGCTGATCTGGCACAGACAGCCTCATTGCTCGGCAATGCGATCGCGAAGGAGCTTCTTAGTCCGAGAAAGAATGCAAACGTGAAGGCGAGCTTTGCCACCCGAAACATCGACCTGATCTTCGAGGAGGCAGGCAACCCGCAAGTATCAGTCCAGGTCGCAGTTGAAAATAAGACGATCATGGCCGCGCACGGTAAAGCTAGGAAGAACCGTTATGGTGACATCATAGCGTATTGCAACCACATGCATAATCATCATCGGAATTGCGTGGCAGGAGCAATCGTAATAATTAACGTATCAGCGGAATACCTGAATCCAGATTCGTTCGCCAAAGAGTTGAAGCGCCCCAAGTTCGATATGAATAGGGTGGTTAAGGATACCATTGAGATCTTTGCGAAGATTCCCTTACGGGACGCGCCAGACGATCCTACGGAGCTTCCCGAGGCGCTAGCAATAATCGTAGTCGATTATAACGGAGTCAAACCGGGTAAGCTGGTAACCGACGAACGAGCGCCGGAGACCAGCGATCCAGTTTACTATGACAACTTTCTCAACCGACTGTGCGCGCTCTATGAACAGCGGGTTCAGAAATAACGATCTTTGGCTGATCCGCGAATAGGCTTGCTGTTCTGCTCTCAAGACGCCGGCGCGCATGTGCGATGTATGATTGCTCTATCTCGACACCTATGCCGTTTCTCCCGCACTTGGCAGCGGCAAGCAAAGTAGTGCCAGTGCCCATAAACGGATCGAGAACGGTATCGCCAACGAATGAAAACATACGCACGAGCCTGTACGCCAGTTGCTCTGGATAAGGGGCAGGGTGGTCGCGAGTTGTTTCACCAGGCAGGTTATTCCAGATTTGCTGAAACCATGCTTGATGTTCTTCCTTGGTGAGCCGGGACGCGTCCCGTTGCTCGTTCGTAGGCTGTCGGTATCCACCCGGCTTGCGTAGCATCAAAATAAATTCCACATCATTCTTTATGATTGCGTTTGGTTCGTAAGGTTTTCCCAGGAACGAAGAGCCATTCTCGACTTCATAGTTCGCATTAGCAATCTTATACCAAAAGATTGGAGTGAGATTATCAAATCCGATTTTGCGTGCGCGGATGACGATGTCAGCGTGAAGCGGTATCACTGAATGCTTTCCGTGTCTTCTCCGAGACAAACAGACATCACCTACAACGCAGACCAAGCGGCCACCAGGGACTAAAGCACGAAAGCAGTGCCGCCACACTTTATCTAGTTCGTCATGAAACTGTTCGTAAGCAGCAATGCTGCCTAACTGATCATCGTTCACCGGGTATTCTTTCAGCGTCCAGTATGGCGGTGAAGTCAGAGCGAGATGGATTGACTCAGCGGGCAACCAATCAAGCTCACGAGCATCGCCAGGATGTATCGCTATCGTCGTTGGCCAGGGGCCAGTTTGCATGTTCACGATCATAGGTATTCTCTTTCCTGTTTTCAATCTAACTTCGTGCACGCTCTAGCACGGAAATCACGACAGACTGATCGAATACTCCTCTAGAAAGCAAGAGCCTCACCGCTTGTACTTGCGGATAAGCCCCTTCACGACGCCCTGAATCGTCACGCGATCTGGAGGGCTGATGATGATCGGTTTGTAACGTGGGTTAGCCGGCTCGAGTCTTATCTGGTCGCGGTCCTTGAAAAAAGTTTTCACAGTCGCGTCGCTCCCATCTACGAGCGCAACAACCATCTCGCCGTTGTTCGCCGTCTGGCGCGACTCGACGACTATGCAGTCGCCCTCGCGTATCTGCTCGCCGATCATCGAATCGCCTCGCACGCGAAGAGCGAACAGGCGTTCACGGCCCATGAAATCGCGCGGCACACAGATAGTCTCGTGGCTCAGGATGGCTTCAATCGGTTGGCCGGCAGCGACCACGCCGAGCAAGGGGATCTCAAACTCATGCTCTGAAGACTCTTCTCTCACCACCTCGATGCCGCGGCTTACGTTCGGGATGCGACGGATCAGCCCCTCGCGTTCGAGTCCGGAAAGAATGTGGTGAACGCTTGCGGGAGACCTGAGCTTGAACTGTTTTCCGATTTCCGCCATCGTCGGCGCATAACCGTGCGCGTCGGCGTAGCGAGAAAGATAGTCGTAGATCTGTCGCTGTCTCGGTGTGACCATTTAAACTCCTTGAGCCGTAGCACAGACTTCAGTCTGTATCACACTTCGCGGGCTGAAATTCCTCCGCGCCAATAAACAAAAGACTAAAGTGATGCTACTTTCGCCGGCCTGTGAAAATCCATCGAAGATTGTCGAACAAGAGCTCAGTATTGTCAAGGAAAAAGCGGAGAAGAGCCAGTCGAAAATAGTTCTTGACAATGGTCAGAGATTTTCGTATATTTTCGAGACCCTCTGAGCAGGAAAACCAACTCAAAGGTGATTCGCGATGACTATACAGCAAGCTATGCGAGCGAGATTGAGAATAGAACCGGGCCGAAAAGTAAACACGTTTGGAGGCTGGTGCAGGCGAGACAGGGTTCTGCTGGATGGATACGAGATCGGAAAGATTCAGACGAGGCGGGCCCGGAGCCGCACGGAGATAGTGACCATTGCGTCGAGTGGATTCGTTCCGGGGCACAATGTCGATTGGCTGGTTACGCAGGCAGGCGAGCTCCCTGTTGGCTCCGCGGTGTTCAGGATAGACAGATCTCGCTCGATGATGGATCGCAAGGTTTCGTTTTTGCGGCGAAGCGCGGTGTGAGGCATCGCCTTACGAGAGACGAGTGTCAAAACCAGCCGGTCAGAATCAAGAAGAGCGCATTGCGAGGCTTGAAGCTTTGGCCACGGCCGTGGAGCGGTGGCTTGCTGATCCCAGATATGTGACTGAGCAGATGATGATCAAAGCGCTTCGAGAAGTCTACAAACTTGGAGGACGCGCTTGAGGGGAACGAAATCGGTGGACGGATTCGAACGCTGACATGACCACCAATCCTTCCGTTACGACAATCGCAAAGATACAGATAGCCGCGGTCTATTGATCTCGTTCCCTTGATACAGGGTAAGCGCCTGGAGTATAAGAAGCTCATCGATCCAAGTGAGCCATGCAAGAGTACATCGATCGCTTCTCGGATTATCTGAAGTATCAACGCAATGCGTCCGCGCATACTCTACGAAACTACATCAGCGATCTTGATCAGTTCTACGATTATCTTTGCCCCAGAAACTCCGGCGGCGCGCGGGGAGATCTCAACATAAGCCAGATCGATCACATCACGATTCGAGAGTACATGGCGACGCTTTACCAGGCGAAGCGAAAGAAGACTTCAATAGCGCGGAAGCTGGCGACGCTGCGGACATTTTTCAAGTTCCTATGCCGCGAACAGGTGCTCGAGCTGAACCCTGCAAGACTAGTCTCGAGCCCGCGGCTTGAAAAGAGGCTTCCAAAAGTAATCTCAATCGACGAGGTCATTCAGTTCATAGAAACGCCTGACACCGAGACTGTGCTCGGAAAGCGCGATCGCGCGATACTAGAACTGTTGTACGCCACGGGCTGTCGGGTTTCGGAAATCGCGGGAATGAATCTCGACGACATCGACTTCAAGCGCGAAACAATCCGGGTGCGAGGCAAAGGCCGCAAGGAACGCTTCGTGCCGTTCGGTTCGAAAGCGAAAGAAGCACTCGGGAATTACATCGAAGTGCGCGGTGCGTTGCTTGCGGAAGCGCCGGAGCATAAGCGCGAAGCGAAGGCGGTGTTCCTGAATTATCAAGGTACGCGCATCACAACTCGATCGATAGGGAGACTCGTCGACAAGTACGTGAAGGAGTGCGCCCTGACTAACGACATCAGCCCACACTCGTTGCGGCACTCGTTTGCGACTCATCTGTTATCGGCGGGCGCGGACCTTCGCGCGATTCAAGAGTTGCTCGGCCACGCGCGGCTGTCGACTACGCAGATATACACTCACGTGTCCATCGATCAATTGATGCAGGTCTACGACAAAGCCCACCCCAGGGCATAACGGATTAGGGCCGAACAAACAGAAACTACCAGTCAGGTCTTATGACGACTCCGGCGCAAGGGCTTTCACTACCCAACCTCCTTCTCGATGCATACCGGATTGAGGGCATCGAGCAAGTCCTGACGCCCGCGCTTGCGATCTATCCCGAGATCGTCGACGCAAACATAAGGGCGACATTGCGGTTGCTCGACGGCGAGGCAAATCGCTGGCGGCCTCATGTGAAAACGGCAAAGCTTGGTTTTATGATGCGGCGACTGGTCGAGCAGGGCATCGCCAACTTCAAGTGCTCAACCTCGCTCGAGCTGCTGACCGTCTGTGAGAACGGCGCCGCGGATGCCGTGGTTGCTTATCCGATGGCAGGCGCCAACGCGCGGCGCGTGCGAGATCTCGCAGAGCGGTTTCCTGAGACCCAGGTGTCGGCGCTCGTCGAATGTCGCGAGCACATCGAACCGTGGCAAGGAAGCCGCGTCGGACTCTTCATTGATGTGAATCCCGGAATGAATCGAACGGGCATCGAGCAAGATCGAGTAGATGAAATGATTCAGCTCGCGCGAGCGATTCAGAATGCCGGTCAGGTCTTTCGAGGGCTGCATTATTATGACGGCCATCTCTCCTCGCTCGCTCTGCCGGAACGCGAGAGTGTCGCGCATCGAGGTTACGATCGCTTGATGAAAGTCATCGCCGCCTTCGAGCGCTCGCACATTGATATCGCAGAAATCATAACCGCGGGGACCCCGGCCTTTCCTTGCACGCTTTCTTATGCGCCTTTCGCCAGCCCGCCGTTTATTCATCGCGCATCGCCGGGAACCATTGTCTACAACGACTGCTCGAGCCTCGCACAACTGCCCGTGGAATTCGCCTATTCTCCGGCAGCGGTTGTTGTGACAACCGTTGTCTCTCATCCATCCCCCGGCCGCTTCACCTGCGACGCGGGGCACAAAACTGTTTCGGCTGACGCGGGTAGTCCCACGTGCGCAGTCATCGGCCATCCGGATTTCTTGCCATCCAAACCGAGCGAGGAACATCTTCCGATTGATACCTTTGAAGGCTCGCCAGCGCCCGCCATAGGCGATGTGCTCTATCTTGTGCCCAGACACATTTGTCCAACGGTTAACAATTTTGATCACGCGGTGCTAGTGGAGGGTGGTCGGATTGTGGGAGTGGAGCGGGTGACCGCTCGTGGCCGCGAAACACCGTTCTCTCTCTGAGGATTGCTATGGTTTTTCCTTCCTAAGAACCACCCAAAACCCTTTGTTCGATTCTCCAGCTTGTATAATTATGGTACCTTGACCCTCGTGAGCCAGCAACGAAAAACCTCCTTCGCAACAACTTCGTATGATTTGCGCGCGCGAAGCCCTAAATGCGCAGTCAACGTGTACGGGCGTCCCCCCTCCGTGGGGCGCCCCCCTCTCTCCTCAATATCGAAGTGGGGTGGAGCGAGGAGGGGCGCCCTCGGAGGGACGCCCGTACAGGCTCATCATCTTTCAAACCGTTTCACAATCAAGTGCCGGGAGGCCGTAGGGACGTGAGCGAACCGCCTGTTCTCAGAGAACGAGCCAAGACTTTCTTCGCCGAACTTCAAGGCCAGATATGCTCGGCGCTTGAGCTGCTTGACGGCGAGGGTCGCTTTCGCGAGGACCTCTGGACGCGAGACGAAGGGGGCGGCGGCCGCACTCGCGTTATGGAGAACGGCGGGGTATTTGAGAAGGCGGGCGTTAATTTCTCAGAGGTGTTTGGAGAGTTTGACGAAGCGTTCGCCCAGCGGCTTCCAATCGGTGACGGTACCGAGTTCTTCGCAACCGGAATCTCGCTCGTGTTGCATCCATCCAATCCGTTCGTCCCCACCGTTCACGCGAATTTTCGTTACCTCGAACGAGGCTCTGGAAGCTGGTTTGGCGGCGGTACTGACCTCACGCCCTATTATCCGTATATCGAAGACGCGGTTCATTTCCACCGCACGTTGAAGGCCGCTTGCGATGAGTTCGATCTCGCGTTTTATCCGAGGTTCAAGAAGTGGTGCGACGAGTATTTCTTTCTCAAGCATCGCAATGAAACGCGCGGGGTTGGCGGCATCTTTTTTGACTACCTCACAGACGATTCAGCGCGCGAACAGACAGTGGCAGACGAAGAACAGGCGAGAGTTGGGCTAGGCATCGAAACAATATTTGAGTTCGTTCAACGAATGGCACATTCATTTTTGCCCGCCTACCTTCCGATAGCGGAGCGCCGCAAAGACGAGCAGTACGGCGAGCGCGAGCGACAATTTCAGTTGCGCCGGCGTGGACGCTACGTTGAATTCAATCTGGTCTATGATCGCGGCACCCACTTTGGCTTACAAACAGGGGGGCGCACCGAGTCGATCCTGATGTCACTGCCTCCGCTTGTGCGCTGGCAATACGACTATCATCCCGAACCGGGCACACGAGAAGCCGAAGCGTGGGAGTTCTTCCGTCCACGAGATTGGTTGAGACTGGGGGAATGAACGGACGGATCCGTTGTTCGGCTGGCTGCTGAGTGCTAAATTATTCAGCGCGATCATCAAACGAGGAGCAAGCTATGGCGGCACGCAAACGAAAAGAGTACGGCGAGTACATCGTCTCAGACTCGAAGATCTGCGGCGGGGACTTAACCTTCAAGGGTACGCGTGTGCTGGTGAAGGATGTTCTTTACTACGTCGCAAAGGGCAAGGATTGGGATTGGATTTCCAAAGGCTACGATGGAAGGCTCAGTCACGAGGCGATTGCTGAAGCCGTTGAGCTGGCGCGGGAGGCGTTGGTCGCAAGCACCGAGAAGCGGCGGCGGGCAGCGTGATCGTCCTCGACGAAAACTTGGACGTCCCGCAGCGGCGGCAGCTTGATAGATGGGGCATTCATTTTCGGCGCATTGGTGGCGAAATCGGACGCTTTGGAATGGACGATTGCGACGAGATCATCCGCCTCCTTCACTCCTTTCGCCGTCCGACCTTCTTCACCCGCGATCAAGATTTTTACCGTCGATGGCTGAGCCATCCTGGCTATTGCCTAGTCTACCTTGACGTCAGACCCGATGAGGCGGCGGAGTTTATTCGCCGTTTCTTGCGACATCGCAGCTTTCGCACGCAAGCTCAACGAATGGGGCGAATAGTCCGCGTCCATCAAGGCGGCATCACCGCCTGGCAAGCAGGTATGGGCGAAGGAAGAAAGGTGGCGTGGTGATCCCATGGAAGATAGACGGTTCGATCAAGAATATGAGAGGGCGAAACGGGCAGCCGCAAGAGCCGATCGGATTGAGCCGCGCGCGAAGTCCGCGCGCTATGATCGCCAAACGAACCGAATAGTCGTCGAACTGCGAAACGGGGCAACATTCATCTTTCCGCCCGAGCTAGCGCAGAGGCTGGCGGGAGCATCGCCGAAAGAACTTGCCGAGGTGCAGGTAACGCCTTCGGGCGCCGGGCTTCGCTGGCCCAATCTTGATGCCGACTTCAGCTTGCCGAACCTCTTGGCCGGGGAGTTCGGGTCAAAGAGTTGGATGACAAAGCTGGGCCGCAATGACAGAAATCAAGTGAGAAAGGAAGAACCGCCAAAAGCGCGAAGCAGCCGGAGATCGAAAGCGTAGCAACCCAGCTCACCTGACTGAATCAGCTGCCCCCATCGGGTCGGCTGGCCCAGAGGTTAGACACAAGCCAACTCAGTATCGCTTTGGAAGAACGAGAACCTCGACCGTCAGACCTTCTCGTTCGCCGCTGAGATCCCCCTCAAGACCGCCAGGGTTCAGTACACGATTCTCCGGATCGTACACAAAACAAACAAGCGTCTTGCAGTCACGCATCTTTGAATATCGTGCTATGTCCATTATTAGCTGGTCGCCGATTTCCCTTTCCGTCAGACCGGGTCTTGTCTTCTTGACTTCAACCACAATCGCTTCCGGCTTCAGAAGGAAGTCAACACGCGAGGATTTGCCCGCATAACTGGGCGTCCACTCCTCAGGTCGGATGTCGTCGAAGTGCAGGCACAAGAGAGCATGAAGGAGATCCTGCACGTCATATTCGTCGTTAACGTCGAGCGTGGTGCGCCGGTCGTGCCGTTGCCGCATCTGAATTGCTACTGCGTGAAAGCGAAGAAGCACGTTGCGCAGATTATCGAGTGTATCTGGGCTCTTGGCTTGAGCGATGCCTTCCAGCAGCTCGGTCTCTTCTTCCTTGCGGTGCCTGTACTCCGCCTCTAAGAGCGTCAAAAAAAATTCAAATTCCGACCGCGTCACCGACACCCGAAGCCGACTCTCCCATCGATGCAAGCCCTTCAGAAGTTCGCAGCCCCGAATGACCCCCTTGCTTTTGAGTAAACGCGTTGCTTTCCACCGGAACTCGCAGTAACGGTTGCGCATCCCAATACTGTCGAGGGGTAAGAGCGGTCGGAACTTTACGATCGGCTGCCACAACGGGATGACGGGATCCTCCGACATTTGGAGTTCCTGCCTGATGTCGAGAGCAACATCAAACAGGGCTAGGAAGTTCTCACCTGTAAGTTCAGTGACCCAATCTGGAATCTGTACCCAACGTTGCGTCATGCTCAGTCCGGTCCTTGAGTTTGATGGACCACCAATTGAACATCCTCGATGCCTCTTCCTCGGACAGCATCATTCTGACGAGCATCGCCTACAGTGTATTATCACGGGGCTCGGGAAGCCTGGTCTAGGCGGCTAAGTACGGTAGTGTCACTTCTTCGCCGATGTCATACCGCCAGCAATGCGCTCCACTTCTGTCATCACCCTCAGCAGATTCTCACCGAGAACCTTCTTGATATCCGCGTCCGAGTAGCCGCGCTTCATAAGCTCATATGTGATCGTCGGCAGCTTGGAAATGTCTTCCATTCCCACGGGCAGTCCAGTCAAAGGAACTCCGTCGAAGTCTGAGCCGATGCCGACGTGATCAATGCCTGCAACTTTGGCAATGTGGTCTATGTGATCCATGAGTACCGACAGCGGAGTTCTTCCCGGGTCGTTCGCCGCGCGCCACTTGTCGATCTCGCCTTGCACGCGCTTCGGGTCGTTTGGAAATTTAACCTTCAGTTCGTCTTCCATACTCCGCGAGCGCAGCGTCAGTTCGGCTTTTCGTGTATCCAGGAAGCCATCGTAGAAATTCACCATGACCACGCCGCCGTTCTTAGCTAAAGCTCTCAGCATATCGTCGCTCATGTTGCGGGGGTGGTTGGCAATGGCTCGCGCACAAGAATGCGAAGCAATCACCGGCGCTCGAGTCGTCGCGATCACGTCGTAGAAGGTCTTATCGGCGACGTGCGAAATGTCCACCATCATTCCGATGCGGTTCATCTCGCGGACAACGTCGCGTCCGAAGTCCGTTAGGCCGTTGTGATGCTTCACGCTCGGATTGTTCAGATCGGCCTCGGAGTCCGCCCAATCGTTTGTGTTCGTGTGCGTGAGCGTCATATAGCGAACGCCCAGCTTGTAAAACATCCGCAGCGCGTGAAGGCTATCTTCGATCGCGTGGCCGCCTTCGATCCCCATAAGCGCAGCGATCTTTCCGCTCTTTACGATGCGTCGAATGTCGACTGCGGTTGAAGCCGCCTCAAGCGACTCAGGGTGACGGCGAATCTGTTCGTGGACAACGGCGATCACGTCGAGCGCTCGCCGGGCCGCGCCCCCGCCTTCAGAAGGTTTCTTGTTGACGAACTCTTTTCCGACGTAGACGGCGAAGAACTCCGCCCCGAGCCCGCCGGCTTTCATTCGCCTCAGGTCGGTGTGCGTTTTGACCTTCGCGTTTGGATCATCGCCACTCATCGCCAAATCGAATCCGTCGTCGATAAGCGGGGAAGTGATGTCGTTGTGAGTGTCGATGACGATCGATTGACGATGGAGCTTGATAGCTCGCGCTCGCAGAGCGGAGTCCTCATTCGATTGGGATGAAGCAGCCGGCCGGCTCTGAGCCTTACGTCTCTGGGATGTGGTCGTTCTTGACTGCGTGTCATTCCCAGTCGAACAAGCATCAGCAGCCGTCGCGAAACCTCCAGCCGCGAGCGTCGCGGCCAGGCAGAATGCTACCGAGAGTCTCAGAAGCGATGTGCGCATAAGTGTGGGCATCCTTTTCTTTGGAAGTTGTGGGACTGATCCGCCTACTTCGCGGCGTAGTACCCACGCCGGGCGCGTACGTGAAGCCCTGGCCGCTTGACCTCTACGCGAATTGTTCTGAAGGTGCCAGGGCGCGGGTCGATCTTGCTGTAGTAAGTCAACACAAACTGCGCTCGGACCTCCGCAGCCAGCCGTTTGTATATTTCGTCCAGATCGCGCGTTTCCTTTTTCTGGTCTTCGTAGATGGGCGGAAAGAACGCGCGGCCGCCGGTGTCTTCGCACATTGCCTTCAATACGAACTCACCAGCGAGGTCCTGAACGTTAACTGAAGGCGCGACGCCCGTCGAGTGCACGCCGTAGATGACCGCATCCGACTTCTGCGCTTCGTTGAGCGCTTGCGCCAGGGTCGAGGTCGACACCGTATCGGTGCCGTCGGAGAGGACCACCATGACGTGGCGGCCTTCGGCGGGGCGCAGATATCTCGCCGCTGCTATCATTGCGTCATACAGCGCAGTCGCGCCCTGCGGTTTTAGCTGCGCAAGCCCGTTGACAAGCTGATCGACCTCGGAAGTGAATTGCAGCTCGAGCCTTGGTTCAGTCGACACGCTCATCAGCGCCGCCTGATCGCCGCGGCGCATCACGTTCCGAAAGAACTGGGCCGCGGCTCGCTGCTCGAAATCAAAGCGATGGCGTATCGAGCTTGACGTATCGAACAAAAAGATCAGCCGCAGCGGGGTCTGCCCTTGGCGATAGAAGCCCGCTATGTCTTGAGGCGAGTTGTCCTCGAATAATTCGAAATCCTTTTCGGTTAGATCGTTGATTTGATTGCCTGCCGAGTCGGTCACCGAAGTAATGACGGTGACCAGATCTGCTTTCAGCTTGATAGGTTTGTCTTCCTGCGGCTCTTCGGCGGCGCGTCGGGGGCGAGTTTCGTCGGTGGGCGGCGGGACGGGCCGGCGTCCTTGCGAAGGCGGTTGCGGTTTCGGGGCCGGCGGCGCTTGTCTGCCCGACTGGGCCAGCGCGGAGTCCAAAGTCCAAGGTCCAAAGTCCAAAGTCACAGAAGCAGCCACAAAACCCGTAACAGCAATTAGAACTAATGACCGTCTCAACGAAAGATTGCCGCGCGCTCCGCCGGCGTTCGACTTTGGACTTTGGACCTTGGACTTTGGACTCTTCATATCCTCGCTTCCGAAGCCGCCGCTTTCGCCAGATACGCCGCGCGCCATTCTTCAAAGTCTTTCAATGCAAGCTCGACCTGGAGATGGCGCCGGTCGATTTTGCGCCTGAGCCGCCGCCGGTCTGCTTCGTCCAACGGTAGCAAAAGCGCGAACGTTATGTTCATCGGCTGAAAGTTCTTAGCGTCTGCGTTCGCAATGTAGTTTGTCAGACTCCCCATCGCGGTCCGGCGCGGCGGCGGCTGCGGCGTGTGCCCGCGCGCGAGCTCGGCCGCGTGCACGCCTGCCATGAATCCCGTCGCCATCGCTTCGATGTATCCTTCGACCCCGGAAATCTGCCCCGCGAAAAGAACGCGCGGGTGCGCGCGCATTTGCAGTGTCTGGGTGAGCACGGCCGGCGCGCAGATGAACGTGTTGCGGTGAATCTGGCCGTAGCGAATGACTTCAGCTCGCTCAAGTCCGGGAATCAACCGAAGCACTCGCTTTTGCTCGCCGAACTTCAGATGGTTCTGAAACCCGACCAGGTTGTAGCTGTCGGCCATCAAGTTCTCTTGCCGTAGCTGTACCACCGCGAAGGGCTGCCGATCGGTGCGTGGATCGCGAAGGCCGACAGGCTTCATCGGTCCATAGCGCAACGTGTCCCGGCCGCGACGAGCGATCTCCTCGATTGGCAAGCAGCCTTCGAAGTACATAGTCTTCTCGAACTCGTGCAGAGCGACTGACTCTGCGGCAAGCAGCGCAACGTAGAAGCGATCGTACTCCTCTTCATTGAACGGGCAGTTCAGGTAATCGTCTCCGCCCTTTCCGTAGCGCGCCGCGCGAAACGCGATTTCGCAATTGACCGTCGCTGCGTCGACGACCGGAGATATCGCATCGTAGAAGTAAAGCTGCCCGGCGCCCGTCAGTTTACTGATCTCTTCAGTAAGCGCGGGCGATGTCAGCGGCCCGGTCGCAATAACAACCGGCGCCTCCGTCGGAAGAGCTTGGACTTCTTCACGCATAACTTCGATGTTCGGATGCGAAGCGATTCGGCGAGTGACCTCTACAGCAAACCGTTCGCGATCAACCGCGAGCGCTGAGCCGGCGGGAACTGAGGTTTGGTGAGCTACGCTGATGAGCAACGATCCGCCGCGCCTTAGTTCTTCTTTGAGAAGATAGGGCGCGGTGCCGGGCTCATCCGTCTTCAGTGAATTCGAGCACACAATCTCACCGAGGTTCGCGGTTTCGTGAGCCGGGGTCGGGCGTACCGGGCGCATCTCGTACAGGCGAACTTTGACGCCGCGTTGGGCGGCTTGCCAGGCCGCTTCAGAGCCGGCTAGTCCTCCGCCGATTACTGTTATCCTTGGCTCATTGTTCATAAGAGAACCGCGATAGGGCGCGATGTTGGGTTCGCTCCGATTCTAGCACCCGCGCGCGAGGCCTATCAAACTAGGAGCATTCTCAGACGACCTACTCGCATCAGAAGATTGGCCACTTGCTTGTTAAGAACCCGATCCGCCACGAAGACTCGAAGACACAAAGCCGCACTAAGTCAAAAGCGCACCACGGCAAGCGCCTTCGTGGTCCTTCGTGCCTTGGTGTCTTAGTGGCAAAGAGTTTCAGCAGCCTACGTGGTGAGCTGCGCTTACATGCCATGCTACAATCACGCGAGTGAACAGAGAGCGAATCAAGAAGCTGCTCGAGCAAGTGCGTGCGGGGCGCGTTGACGTCGACGAAGCTGTGGACAAGATGGGGAGCCTGCCCTACGAAGACATCTCCTTCGCGCGAGTCGACCACCATCGCGACCTCAGGCTCGGGTTTCCTGAAGTCATTCTCGGACAGGGCAAAACCGCTGAACAGATCACTCAGATCGCCGAGCGGATACTGACCAACAGCTCGAACCTCCTTATCTCTCGAACGACCGAAGAAGTTTTTGCTGCCATTCGCGAGATCGCACCCGATGCGGAATTTCATAGTGAAGCGCGAATGATTTCTGTCCAGCGAGATCGAACTGAACGCGGCGACGGTGGCATCGCTATCATATCCGCTGGAACGTCTGACATTCCGGTCGCCGAAGAAGCCGCAGTCACCGCAACTGCGATGGGGAACCGAGTTTCACGCATCTACGACGTAGGCGTAGCGGGCATCCACCGGCTGTTCGGAGCTCGGCCGGATTTCGAGTCGGCTCGAGTGATCATTGTTGTTGCAGGCATGGAAGGCGCGCTGCCCTCGGTGGTCGGGGGCATGGTTTCAGTTCCAGTGATCGCCGTGCCCACGAGCATCGGCTACGGAGCTTCGTTCGATGGACTTGCGGCGTTGCTTGGAATGCTCAACTCGTGCGCTTCGAATGTGACGGTGGTGAACATCGATAATGGATTCGGAGCGGGCTTCGTCGCGAGTTTGATAAATCGTAAAAGGAAGTAAGCCAGTAGTCGGTTGTCCGGGCGAGTTGTTTGACTGACTACTGACCACTGACGGCCGACAGCTTCGCTTTGACCAGGTCGCTGAGCGCCTTTCCATCAACCGTCTTGCCTTCGAGCTTCGGACGCACGGCCTTCATCACCGCGCCCATGTCCTTCATCGAGGAAGCTCCCAGCTCTGCGATTGTTTCTTCAACTGCCCGCGATATGTCTTCTTCGGAGGCGGCTGCTGGCAAGTAAGTCTGAATGATTCGCGCTTCGTTCTCTTCCTTCAGAGCGAGCTCTTCGCGGCCACCTGCTCGGAACTGGTCGGCCGCGTCACGACGCTGCTTGAGCAGAGTGTTGAGCACCTTCATCGCTTCGCTGTCGTCGACTGCTCCCGGCAATTCAGTCTCGCGGAGCGTTAGCGCGGTCTTAACCATTCGAAGCGCGCTGAGCCGCTCGGCTTCTCTGGCTTTCATGGCTTCGGTTAGGTCGCGATTTATCTGATCAACAATTGGCATTTGCCTTTCTCCCTATTAAAGGAAAGCCGCTCTGTCAAATCCTTTGCCCGAGTCGGCGCTTGTTCTCAACGTTGGCGCCTTTCACTAGCCAGTCAATAGACCCCTCATCTGAGTTCTCCGGGTTTACCCAAACTAAATCCCTCAAGGCATCGACTGTCTTTGTCGCCTCGACAAAGAGCCTTCTTGCAGTTTCGTCGAGAGAGATCACAATCGAGTCTGTTGCGATCGCGGCTTCGATGAGGTGAGCGTCTTTGAGGATTGCTTCGCGATCTCTGTTGTTGACGGCCGTGCGTTCCATCTTCTTCCGTAGCTTGTTACTCGAGCTAACCCCGGGATCAAAGAGCTTATTCTTACTCCGCATTTGTACTCGCCATCCGCGAGCAAAGCGTGACTGATGATCATCCCATTCCCTTTTGACATCCGGCGTCATCACTGCTCGGTGACAAATCTTAAGAACGGCTCGCAGAAAATCTCGACAGCCGACAGCAGCGGGGTGCACAGCCGCTTTGTCACCGGAGGCGCTGGCAACGGAAGCGTCGATAACAAGGAGTCGGGACACTCTTCGTCGGGGCATCTAGTTGTTCGTAGATTTCATATCTCCGGCGTTGAGATAGCGGCTTTCGGCTTCGAGGAAGACTTCACCGAAGTCTTCTGGCCAGTCTCCGAAGGCGCCCGACGCGTCGAGATCATTGCTCGATATCTGCGTACTGCCATCGGCGCGTCGTGTGAACCAATGAAGTTTCACCATGTCCGGGTCGAGCTTGCGGCTAGCCTCAGCGACTAGAGTCTGTACGCCAAGCAGCAGGAGCGAACTGTGCGTCTCTGCAACCACTCGAACACCACGAATCGCGGCATCGGCTAAGATCTCCGCCATTAGAAACTGTGCTCGCGGATGAAGGTGAATCTCCGGTTGTTCTAAGTAAACCAATTGTCCTGGCTGTGCAGCTAAGAGCGCTACAAGCACTGGAAGAGTCTGGGACATCCCAAAACCGACATCGGCAATGTTTACCAAGTCGCGCGCCCCACCTCGAATCGCATGCGGCAGCCGACCTACCTGCAGCTCGACCTGGGTGTCGTTTACTGGCGTGGCAGCGACTTTCCATGTCAAGCCAAGCCTCTCAAGATTCTTACCCAACTTCTCTAATTTCTCCTCGTCTGGCTCTGCCTGCCACTTCGATATTACGCTCGCCGCGTAATTCTCAAAGGTGCCCGGAAACGTTGGGCCAACCGCAGTAACGGGATAAGCCCTCTCAGGGTTTCCTCTCAATCCAGGCAGGTGAATTGCCTCCCGAACAAAGCTTTCCATCCCTCCGCTTGGTGAAACGCCTAGCATTCCCTTCGCCCGCACAGTATCTGCCGTGTTGCGCAGTTCCAGTTCGAGGAAGCACCGATTCCGAACAACAACCCACTTCCAATCCTCCTTTCTCGATACATCGGCTAGTCCTGTTACACTGAATGGCAAGACGGTGGCAATTTCGCCCTGTGTCATCTCAGGGCGGAGGGTGGTCTTTTCTTTTTGATTTTCGTACACCATTCGCTCAATTCTGATGCCCTTGTTACGTTCCCTGCCGAAATGAACTCTAAAGTTTCTTTCTGGCTCCACCTCAAACCCAACCCAGAACGAGTTAGCGCCCGCGCGCTTCCCGGTCCGAGAGAACATTTGATCAGCGGAACTAAATCTTATGTTCGGACCATCGAGCAACAGCGGACCTGGATCATAAGTAGCGTCTAGCGTCTGCTTGAGGAGCAAAAGGGGTTGCATTATGCTGGACTTCCCAGAGCTATTCGCTCCGGCCAGAATGGTCAATGGCTTGATCTCTATCTCCGTTGGAGTACTAATGGACTTGTAACCACACACGCTGATCCTCGAGATACCTTCGTTCATCCGAGAGGTTTCAGCACCCTTATGGTTTGCCCTTCTAGTCATCCCGGGATCACCTTCTTGCCAATTGAAACTGAGAATGAGAGTGTACGTCTCTTTTATGATTGCCGCAAAATCTTTTGCAAGTACTACTCGCCTTTGCACACAGAGGGCGCTCAGCACACCTGGGCTCGCGCACTCATTTATAGCCGTAGCTCTTGATCGCATCTCGAGATTGGCGCGACATTCTTCAGCGGGCAGCGTTGGATCGCGGATGATGCGTGGTTGTTTCGTGGAGCAGTTTCTTTTGGACGAACCCGATTCATTGACAAACCTTCAACCCAAAAGTAACCTTTTGATTGAACGTTCTTCTCCTGATATCCGTTTAACTGTTCGCCACTATGAAGCAAGCAATCTACCCTGGCATTGCTCCGGAGGACGATCCCGACATTGAAGTCACCTATCCGGAAGAGCCTTCCACTTCGGCAGGGCTGTGGGCCGAGGTCAAGTCGATCACCCGCGACATTATCTTCGCTGCCGTGATGGCTGTGTTGATTGTCGTCTTCGTCGTTCAGCCCGTTAAGGTCGAAGGCACCTCGATGCAACCGCGGCTTGAAAACGACGAACGCATCTTCGTCAACAAGTTTGAATACAACTTCACGCCCATCGAGCGCGGCGACATTGTCGTGTTCTGGTATCCTGAAGATCCTACGAAATCCTTTATCAAGCGTGTAATCGGCTTACCGGGCGAGAGCATCGATATGGACCAGTTGGGCCACGTCACGATCAACGGCCACTCGATAGAAGAGCCTTATCTGGCGCCCCAACGCAACCAGGCTGCTCGCTCGCGCTGGAATCAGGTTCCCGCTGGCTTCAAGTTCGTTAAGCCTCACTATTATTTTGTGATGGGCGACAATCGCGATGCCTCGAACGATAGCCGCTCGTGGGGGCTGGTGCCCGAAAAATACATCTACGGCAAGGCAATGTTTCGGTACTGGCCGCTTCCACGCATAGGAACGCTGAACGGCACAGTTGACGTCAACGACGAACGGTAGCATAGACTTTTAGTCTGTGTCTGCGGGTCTCGAATACGCGAATGCAAACAGACTAAAGTCCGTGCTACATCTCTTCTAAATGCGCTCCAGACTGACGCCCCTAATCAAACTCTTCTACAATCCGCTTCAAGCGATGTCTGAAATCTCGGCCGGGGCGCCCTACCTCGTAGGCGCTGTGCTCGCGCTACTGGCCACCTTCGCTTATTACGAAGTGCTCAGCGGAAGCCTTCTTAGAATCATCGGCGCCCTCTCCCGCGAGCGTTCAATGGGGTTGTTCGCGACATTCATCCTCTTTATCTACCGTGTCGTCCTGGGTATGATTGGCCACGCCGCGCCCGTGTTATTCCTGATTGTTGTGTTCGTTCCCGCGTGCTTATTAGCTGCAAGCCTGATCCATCGACGAGCGAGCTTCAGCGTGCTGCTGCGTCAAGAGTACGCCCCGCTGGCGAGTTGCGCGCTGTTCGCGTGGACGGCCGCGCACTCGATCATGCTGATTCCGGCGATCTGGATGTTTAAGCCCGGCGGACCAGACGCCACTGCTCTTGAAGCCGCGCTCCGGTTGGTGCCGCTGCCTTACTTCGTCTTTCTAATGTTGATCGGCGTGCGCGTTGTGCTGCGAGCGGGCTACGGGCAATCAGCGGGGGTCGTAGTGCTTGGGTCGCTGTCGCTGCTCGCTCTTCCGCTCCTTCCCAAATTGCTTTTCATACTGACGTCTCCGTTTCTGCTCATCCTTGTCATCATCCTGCTCAGGAATCTGTTGGGCGACATGGTGAGCGCGCAGCGAGCGCGTGAAGACTTCAAGCGGAACCTCGAGGCCTCAACATTGAATCCGGCCGACGCTTCGGCGCATTACAACCTCGGGCTGATCTACCAGCAGCGCCGCCAGTATGAAGAAGCCAAGACGAGCTTCGCTCGCGCGATCGAAATAGACGCGGAGGAAACCGATGCGCACTATCAACTCGGCCGCATTGCGCGAGAGGACGGCAGGCTCGCCGACGCGATCAGCCATTTCGATGCCGCGGTGAGCCGAAACCCGGAGCACAGCCAGAACGAAGCGTGGCGCGAGATCGGGCATACTTATTTTCAAGCCGCGCAGTACGAAGACTCGCGCGCCGCTTTTGAGCGATTTATCGATAAGCGGCCCTCGGACGCGGAAGGGCGTTATCGCTACGGGCTGACGCTGCATCGACTGGGCAGGATGGATGAAGCGGCCAATGAGATGCGAGCCTGCATCGAAGCTGTGCGAACTTCGCCGGCCTACAAGTACCGAGCAGAGAAACATTGGGCGAGTGAAGCGCAGTCGTTTTTGCGCTCGCAGGGCGTGGTGGCGAGTGGAGGGTAGCCGGAGTTGGAGGTGTGTTGGCCGTTGGATGATTTTGAGTCGAGTCCTGAGTGATGAGCAGCAAACAGGAAAGTGTACTCACAACAGTGGCTAAGTCATAGGAAGTCTAAGGAGCGAAGTGCTCGAGGCTGATGCATTCACGTCAAGGAGGGAGCTCATTTGGAAGCGATCTTAGCGCTTGAAGACGGGAGGGTGTGGAGAGGCCGCGGCTTCGGCGCGGCAGCCGAAGTTGTCGGCGAAGTCGTATTCAACACTTCGATGACCGGCTATCAAGAAATACTCACCGATCCTTCTTACTGCGGGCAAATCGTGACGATGACTTATCCGCTTATCGGCAACTACGGTGTGAACGACGAAGACCCTGAGTCCCGCCGAGTGTTTGCGGAAGGCTTCATCGTGCGCGAGCTGTCGCGCACTTATTCGAACTGGCGTGCCGGCGACTCGCTGGATGCCTATCTTAAGAAAGCAAGCGTACCCGGCATTTCGGACATCGACACGCGTTCGCTCGTGCGGCACATCCGAGAGCGTGGCTCGATGCGCGGATGCCTTTCTACTCGGCAGACTGACGAACACGCCGTTATCGAGCGAGCACGCAGCGCTCCCAAGATGATCGGGTCGGATCTCGCCTCTGTAGTCACATGCCGCGAGCCATATGTTTGGATCGACGATCACTCCGCTGCTTATGGCTCGCCGCGCCTGCTGCATCCCAACTACAGCGCCGACGCGAAGAACGCCGCGCGCTTTCACGTCGTCGCGTACGATTTCGGATTGAAGCACAACAGCCTTCGCAACCTCGCGGCGCTCGGCTGTCGAGTCACAGTCATTCCCGCTCACACTTCTGCTGAAGACGTGACGGCGCTCAAGCCCGACGGCGTGTGGCTGTCCAATGGCCCTGGCGACCCCGAGCCCCTGACGGGCGTTGTGACTAATCTGAAAAAGCTGATCGGCCGATACCCGATCTTTGGAATCTGTCTTGGCCATCAATTGATGGGCCTCGCACTCGGCGGACGAACTTATAAATTGCCGTTCGGGCATCACGGCGGGAATCAGCCTGTGAAAGATCTGACCACGGGCCGGGTCGAAATCACCGCGCAGAATCACGGCTTCGCTGTCGACGCCGACTCATTGCCGGCAGATTGCGAAGTGACCCATATCAACCTGAACGACAACACGGTTGAAGGGCTCCGTCATCGCACTCTGCCGGTCTATTCGGTGCAATATCACCCAGAAGCCGCCCCCGGCCCGCACGACGCAGCTTATCTGTTCGCTCGGTTTTTCGAGGCTATGGAACAGAATCGCCCGCAATAACGCTGAAAATCGCAGTTTCGTATCTCGCGTTCCGCGTCCGCAAGGAATTTACAATTTGTCATAACCGTAGCAGGGAGTATAATTAAGACAGCAAACCTAAGCTGTTATGAAAACGACGGCAACTGAGAGCCGCACTGACGAATCCTAGGTTTGTACTTCTTGGGTAAGACAAGGGGTGACAGATGGGGATCAAGCGCGTGTTTCACAACTTCGAGTTCGGAAGGTGGCAGACGACAAGTGCCCTTGCGCTGCTATCATTTTTTGTTTTGGCCGACGCCGCAAATGCTGGAGCGCAACGTGGCAGTAAGTCTTCAAGCATCAAGATCGATAACTTTGGTCAGATGGACGAGCGATTCTTCCGGGGTGCTCAGCCGGGCGAAGGCGACTATGTGGGTCTCGCCGAGCTTGGAATCAATACGATTATTGACTTAACCGATGATCCCACCAGCTACGAAAAGCGCAACGCCGAGGCAGCAGGCATCCGCTATGTCAGCATTCCGATGAGCGATTCACGCAAGCCTGGCAATGATCAGATCGAGCAGTTCATGAAGCTGGTGAACGACCCGTCTACCGGAAAGTTCTTTGTTCATTGCATCGGGGGCCGTCATCGCACCGGGGTGGTGGGCGCTGTATATCGCATGAATAAGTACGGCTGGTCTTTCGATCAGGCGTACGGTGAAATGAAGCAATACGACTTCTATAGTCGCTGGGGTCACGGCGCGCTGAAAGATTATGTAAAGGACTACTACGGACACCTCAAGTCGATCGAGGTGTCGTCAGGCTCCACAAGTATCAGTCGTTAGCAGAGTCTCCCCCTTAACACCAAAGACCGCTCGGGGTTCGAAGCGGTCTTTGGTATGTGGGTATGAGAAGAGACCTTCTTCGCTACTTCGTTTTCCAATCCTCGATTAGCCTTCAACCGTTTTCACCAAATGAATAGCTCGATCATGCGACGTCGGCCGGAAAGGACCCGCTCTACTTGATCAAGTGGTATTCGGTCTGACGCTTCAGCACCCACGATGCGCGGCCCGACTCATCTATGACTGCTTCTTCTTCTGCGCCAACCCACAGCTCCTTGTTACCCCATTCGCTGACGGGAGTAGTCGCGGAAAGCTCGATCGAAAACCACGTGCCGGGAAGCACCAAAACATCGCCGCGGCCTGGCACGCCTTGCTGACGATCCCATAAGCCTATCAGCGGACCCGCGCCGTGTCCGTGATCGCCGATCGGGTGAGTGTAGATCGTTCCGTTGATTCCTTCAGCCTTCATAGCGGCAAGCGTGTCCATCAGCACTTCGTTGCCTGAGCGGCCCGGCTTCATTCGCTCCATCAACAGATCCTGAAGCCGGTTCGCATTCGCAAGCGCGCGCTTGATTCCGGGCGGAACATCCGTCTCACCCTGCCGAAGCACATAACCCATGTGCTGAGTGTCAGTGTTCAATCGCATCGCAGTAATCCCGAAGTCGACGTGCAACACGTCGCCTCGCTCGATCACGGTCGGTGCGTCTTCTGCGAGTAGATTGACTCCGGTTCTCGATGATTTTTGAACTCGCACCGAAGGCTGAAACCACGTTCCGAGTCCGAGGTTGTTCACCTGTTGCCGCAGCCACCACACGACGTCTTGATCAGTAGTCTTCCCCGCCGTGATGACTTCGTTTGAGAATGCCCGGCCGATCAAAGAGTGGACCGTCTCCATCATCTGGCGATAGACGGGCAGCATCTCAGGCAAGCGCAACTCGACGTATTCAAGCGCGAGGTTTTCGGCTCGGACGATTCGCTTCAAGTACTCAGGGCCGAGGGTGCTCTCAAGTTTTTCGCGCTCGCCTGCAGACAAGCCATCCGAGAACGCGTGAGTGTGCGAGGTGTTGATCGCGATCGTCGCAGGCTTGCGCTGCTCGATCAGCTTCTTGAGAAGCACCCATTGACCTTCGCCGTAAATCTCGCGGCCTTCGACTTCGGGGTCGCGATAGACGCTGTACAGCCCGCCGTTCGAGCCTCCGCCGAGCGCCAACCGCTCGACGCCTTTCTCTTCGCCTCGATCGAAGAAGACATAGATCGTTCGGCGGCGCGCTGCGAACATCGTCGGCGAGACAAGCGAGAAGAAGACTGGGTCTTCGTTATACTCGCGGCAGATGACCAGCCACATCTGTACGCCGTGCTTGCGCATCAGCTTCGGCAACACGCGCTCGAGCCTGAGCTTCAACCATTGCTGCTGGATCTCTGCCTGTTCGCGTAAGGTAGGAACTGGCTTAGGAGTTTGCGCACTACCTGAAGCAATCGTTGCCACGCAAATCAGCGTCGCAACGATGAGACGTGAGCGGAATCGCATTCTCATCACACTGGCGCTCGAATACAAATACATAGGAGATCCTCTTCTGTTTCTGAGTTAGGAGCGATAGCTGTTTTGGCATCGACTCTTTCGATGGAACGGTGAAGATAGCACAGCTCTCGCAGCGCGTGCTATCTGGGTTGTCCAAGCTCGCCGCCGATTGGGGTCTTGAGCGTGTGAAGACTATTGCACGGACAGGTTCTAACTATTCAGCGTCCGTTGAAGATCACAGGTCGGTGATCGGAAGGGCGCAGCGTACCGTCCCCTTTAAGGAGTCTGAAGGATCACATGTCGATGAAGGGATCCAGGTCGGGAAGGGTGGCTTGCCCCCGCTCTCGAAGGTTGAAAGCAGAAGAACCGGCATCCCGGCACGGAGAGCGGGGGCAAGCCACCCTTCCAGAGCTGTGACCCCTTCACAGCGTACTCTATCTTCTATTCTGATAATTCTTGATCCTCTATTTCCCGATACCTCTCCTTCGCCCTCGAGTCCCCCCGAAAAGATGTCAGCCTACTGATGCGACGCGAATAGTTTGCCGACTTGACACCTGTAGTCCCAACCAATAACGTCGCTACTTACTCGCGGTAACTCTGACTTAGGAGGGTGAACGATGCCGAACCGTATCCGACGCGCCGCTTCGCTGATTGCAGTTCTTACCATGTTGGCTGTAGCGGCACCAGCGCAACAGACTCAAGGCCTTCCTGCCGACAAGCTCGACAAGATCGAGAAGGCGATCACGGCGCAGATGTCGCGGCAAGGCATCCCAAGCCTCTCAGTTG
Source organism: Acidobacteriota bacterium (assembly GCA_038040455.1). GTDB lineage: Bacteria > Acidobacteriota > Blastocatellia > UBA7656 > UBA7656 > Onstottus_A. The sequence continues at coordinate 10,576 of JBBPIH010000056.1, read as the reverse complement.
CTGTCGTCGTCGATCACAAGCTTCGATGGTCGAACGGCTATGGACTCGCGGACGTCGAGAACTTCGTTCCGTCTAAAGCCGCGACGGCTTACAGGCTGGGCTCGATATCAAAGCCGATCACTGCGGCTGCGGTGATGCAACTGGCTGAGCGTGGCAAGCTCGATCTTGATGCGCCGATTCAAAAGTACTGCCCGGCGTTTCCCGCAAAGCAATGGCCCGACACCGCTCGGCTTCTCCTTGGTCACCTGAGCGGCGTTCGGCACTACAACAGCGACGCCGAGTTCGCGAGCACGCGGCACTACAACAGCGTCGTCGAGGGGCTCGATATGTTCAAGAACGATCCGCTGCTTTTCGAGCCTGGGACGAAGTACAGCTACACCACGCACGGATACGCGGTGCTCGGTTGCGCGGTGGAAGGCGCATCCGGCATGAGGTTCGAGGACTATGTTCGCGAGAACGTCTTCAAGCCGGCGGCGATGGATCGCATTCGAGTAGACACCGTCGCGGACATCATTCCTAATCGAGCGCAGGGCTATCAGAAGACCCAAAGCGGAGAGTTGCGAAACTCGGGCCTGGCCGATACGAGCTACAAGATCCCGGGCGGCGGATTCATTTCGACCGTCGGAGACCTCGCTAAGTTCGCCATCGCGATGCAGACCGGCGCGCTTATGAAAAAAGAGACACTCGATCAAATGTGGACTGAGCAGAAGACTCGCGACGGCAAGGGCACTGGCTACGGACTGGGATGGGGCGTGAGTGAAAGGATGGGGATTAAGGAAGTTCATCACGGCGGCGCTCAGCAGCGAGTGAGCACTTTTCTGTACACGATTCCTGAAAAGGGCCTCGCGGTGGTATTGATGACGAACCTTGAAGGAATCGGCGGCGGGCTGGCGACTCTTTCCAGGGAGATCGCTCACATTCTGCTGCAGTGATCGTAAGGGTGCTGAAAAGCAACGCGCCTGTCGGTGCTTGCGCCATAGCTTATAATTGCAGCGGAGAAAAAACCATGGTTCAAAGAGTCACGACTCTGGACGAATTGAAGGGGCACACTCTTGAGGACCTGCTCTATGAAGTTGTGAGGAGCAAGGAGTCTCTTACCGTAGTACTTGAAGAAGGTGGGGCAGTGGTGATTAGCCCGGAAGTTGTGCTAAAGCCTTTGCCTGAGCTCGACGGGCGCGTTCCTGAAGGATGGAAGGATGCCATCTACGGAGAGTGAGCCAGCTTTATTTGATGCTCGTATGCGCTTAGCGACCACTCTGCAATAGCGTTAGTGGCGATATGGATAAGGATCCTCGAAGCCGGAATCCCAGCAACTCCTTGTAAACCCACCCCTCGTTACCAAATGTCTTTTCCACCTGTTCGGGTATCGATATCTCGAGTCGAGTCCAACCATTATCTAGAGCTTCCCCCGATACGAAGACCTCCCATTCATTTGCGTTGAAGCGCTTGGGATGCCGATTTCCGATCGATTGTGCTAACCAGACGTGCTGTGATTTCTGCCCATTTCTACTCGCAACTTTGATTCTCAGATATATCCTGGCGTGGGTTTTGACCTTGATTGCTAGGGCCACAACATCGCAGAGCCTGCCGGATGGGTCGACGTCATAGTCCGCATAGTACTGCCCTTTGCTTTCGATCTTAAGACAGCCGGTTATCGGCCCGTCCGTAGCCGACGAGAAGGTCGGCGCTTGTTTGGCCTCATTCTCGATACCCATTTGCCAGCCATTAGAGTTTGGTGGATCTGGAAGGTACTCGAAATCGATTTGACCAATTCGTCTCAAACGTCGATTCTCCGGGGAAATGCCTATGTTCGACTTGTTTCGCTTTAGAAACCATCCAAGCAAGAACGCACTAAACGCAGTCGCGACTAAAAGCCACGCGGGTACTGATGCAACAAGGCCAGCGGTAAGCATCTGCCTCCCCGCCCAAATCACTTGCAGTATTGTCAGAATTCCCGCTAGAAGCGAAATCGCAGTACTCATTCGATTAAAGCGTGTCTGCACCGCAGGACCTCTTTGAGTCAGTTGCCCACCGACATACGGTCTTATCTGTTTTTCGGAGTTGCCTCTAGGTTGCGGCGTTTCTCGGGCACCCGGTATCTCCATCCTATTTACCGATCACCCCGAGCTGCCAAAACAAGAAGCTCAACTCATCCGTCTGATCCTCAATTATCTGACTGACTGGCAGACCGCCTGAATGACCCGCCTTAGTGTTGTAGTGCAAAAGCACCGGCCTGTCTGATCCAGTCGAAGCCTGAACCAACGCCGTCATCTTGCGCGCGTGAAGCGGCGCCACTCGCGTGTCCGCGTCGCCGGTGACGAACAATACCGCCGGATACTTCTCGCCCTTCTGCACGTGATGGTAAGGCGAGTACGCGTGAATGTACTTGAACTGCTCAGCGTTTTCCGACGAGCCGTACTCGGGCACCCAGAACCGCGCGACAAGAAAACTCTGATAGCGAATCATGTCCAGCAGCGGGTAAGAGCACACCACCGCTTGAAACAGATCGGGCCGCTGAGTCATCGCTGCGCCCACCAACAAGCCGCCATTCGAGCCGCCCGATATCGCGAGCTTCGAAGGATTGGTGTACTTGTTCTTGATCAGCCATTCCGCCGCGCTGATGAAATCGTCAAACACGTTCTGCTTGTTCGCGAGCATCCCGGCTTTGTGCCACTTCTCACCGAACTCACCGCCGCCTCGCAGATTTGGCAGCGCGTAGACACCGCCACTCTCGGCCCAATAAGCCGCCAGCGACGAGAAGCCCGGCGTGCGGTTCAAGTTGAATCCCCCGTAGCCGGTCAGGAACACTGGGGTGTTGCCATCCAGGTTCAGACCCTTCTTATAAACGAGGAACATCGGAATCTTCGTTTTGTCCTTAGATTCGTACCACACTTGCTTCACTTCGATCTGGTCGCTTTGGACCGGGACGTTCAGTCGCGCGAATACTTCCTGTTTTCCCGAGGCGACCTGATAGCGATAAATCGTTGCCGGCTGTGCGAAAGAACTGAAGGTGTAGAAGCCTTCGTCGCGATCCCAGTCGCCAATCATTCCGCTTGTGCTGCCCATCGTTGGATAAGCGATGTCACGCGCGTATTTGCCCGAGGTCTCAAAGATCTTGGTGCGCGTCGCAGCGTTCTCGAGATAGTTGACAAATATCTTGCCGCCGACTACCGAGAAGCCGGTTATGACTGACTGACCTTCGGGAACGACCTCGCGCCAATTCGCGCGCTGCGGCTTTTTCAGATCGACATCCAGGATGTGACGATTCGGCGCGTTCCAATTCGTGAGCAAGTACAGGTGATCGCCCGCAATGTACGTCGTGAAGCCTGCGTTGATGTCGTTGACGATCGTCGTAATCGGACTGTTGGTTCTGAGGTCTTGAAAGTAGAGTTCTGTTTTGTCGCCTGCTGAACCGTGACTCGCGACGAGAAAGAGGTAGCGACCATCGGGCGAGACTTTCGCGCCAACGAAGAATTGAGGGCCGTAGCCCTTACCGAACAGCTCGGTGTCCTTGGACGGATCCGTACCAATCGCGTGGTAGTAAATCCGTCCGCCGACATTGTTCGTGAACCGCGAATAATAGAAGCCTGTCTTGTCAGGCTTGAGCGAGACTCCGATGCGGCCTTTTGGCAGTCGGTCGGCTAGCTCGTTGCGCGTGTCGACATCGAGAAGCGAAATGGTCACTTCGTCTTCGCCGCCGTGGCGCACTCCGTAGACCATCAGCTTGCCATCGGCCGAAACGTCCTGGATTTGAACCGATGTAGATTGATCGGTGCTCATCGTGTTTGGATCAAGCAAGACCTCGTCTTTACCGTTGAGTCCGTTTCTCACATAGATGACCGATTGATTCTGATCGGCGCGGCGCTTGGAGAGAAAGTACCGCCCGCCTCGCGCAAAGGGAGCGCTGATGGTGTCGATCTTCAGCAACTGGGTGAGCCGTTCACGTATCCGGTTCCGAAACGGAAGCGTCCCGAGCACGGAGGCGCTGTAGTGGTTTTGCGATTTGATCCAGGCTCGCGTATCGGGGCTGTCCTGGTCTTCGAGCCATCGATAGGGATCGGTTATGGTAACGCCATGAAGAGTTTCGGTGACGTTATCTACTCGGGTCGCGGGTGGAGCTTTGTGCTCCTGGGCGGAAACTACAAAACCAGGTTGTGTGAGAACCACCGCAAGCAGGAACATCGCAGTTGATCGAACAAGATTCTTATATCGCAATTGATACCTCGCGTTTCTAGAGATGAGATCAAGTCTTACATGCACCCGACTCGACAAGAAGTGGCTCTATGCGTTCGTGACCAACCAACCGGTGCCCGCATAATAAGCCAGACAGGCCTGAATGTCCTCAGCTTCAAGCCACGGGTAGCCTTCAAGGATGGTTTCTTGCGTGTCGCCGGCAGCGAGCATCCCCAGCACGTGCTCGACGGCAAGCCGTCGTCCGCGAATGATCGGTTTGCCGCTGAAGATTTTGGGGTTCACCGTTATGCGTTTGAGCAGTTCTGCTTCTTCAATCGTTACTCCTCAACGAATCCTAGCATGCGAAGCACTCGCAAACACGTGGCAAGCGGCGTCCCTTCTTACTTGCCCTCCAACAACCGAGCCGCCGCATCGACTTGAGACACGAGCGCCTGAATTGCCGCGCTCGCATTCTTGACCTCCGGCTCGACCTCGTTCCAATTCTTCTCCTCGATCGCTTCCCGCACTCCCGGAATCGTCTTCACTCCATATCCGGTGTAGAAGCCGGGGGCGTACATCTGATGCTTGAACCACGGCCGGCGAGGGAGCCCTCGCTCGCTGGTGAGCTTTCTCTCGGATTGATAAAGAAGTTGGTTCAGCGCCTTCAGCTTGACCTGCTGAAAGTTCTTCGCGTTGACTCTGGTAAGCGAGTCTTCGTATCTACGAGCTGACTCAGCAAGTGATTTCACTGCCGACTTCAGAGGCGCGAGGTCGATATCTCTCTGTCGCTTTTCTCTCATCGTGAGCTTGTCGATCTCATCGACGTAGCCGCTTAGCGTGTCGGCGAGACCGGTAAACTCAAATGGCAACACGTCAGCGTTCGCGAGCCGCATCACGATCGTTCCGTTCACTTGAGACAACGCACGGCCGTGCTCAAAAGTCGGGTCTCCATACTTCGTGTACCAGGCGAACGAATCGTAGATCGAATGATAAATGCCGCCTCCGCCATCTCCGCCGAAACCTGTGTTCATCGAAGCGATGCCCAGGTGCTGAAGGAACGGCGTGTAGTCGGAACCCGATCCCAGCGCGCTGATGCGAAGGTCCGCTCGCTCTCTTAGTTCTTTCTTGTCTTCGTCCGTACGCGCTTGCTCCAACCGGCGCTCCTTCATCGCGTCCCAAACAGAGCCCTTCACGCCGGGTTGCCGCACATCGCGCGCGACTTCGTTGATGAAGCGCTCAAGCGAATGCGACCCACCAACATTCAGACGCCCCTTGCCGGTGCTGTCCGAGTTGAGATATGCCACTGCCTTTTGCTTGAGCTCGTCGGCGTGAGTCTCAACCCATTCAGTCGAGCCCAGCAGTCCTTGCTCTTCGCCGTCCCACGCGCAAATGATGATCGTGCGTTTGGGCTTCCACCCTTGCTTTAGCAACTCGCCCAGGGCGCGACCCGCTTCCATCACTGTGACCATTCCGCTGATGGGGTCCTCCGCGCCGTTCACCCACGCGTCGTGATGATTGCCGTAAACGATCCATTGATCGGGATACTCAGCCCCGTCGATTCGGGCGATCACGTTGTACAGTGTTTTCATCGACCAATCGAAGGAGACTTTCAAGCGCACACGCGCAGGTCCGCCGCCGATGTGATAAGTGATGCCCAACGCGCCGCGCCACGAATCGGGAGCAACCGGGCCGCGCAACTCGCGAAGCAGCGGCAACGCATCGCCATAGGAAATCGGCAGCACAGGGATCTTCGTGAATACCTCGGCCTGGTCGCGTGAGATTCGACGCGCGCCCTTCACCGCGCCCCAGCCAGGCGTCAACGGGTCGCCGGGATGAATTGGCATATCCATCACCGAGCCACGCTGCGCGCCCTGCTCCGGTCGATAAGGGCCTTTAGGGAAAACGTCTCCTTGATAGTAGCCGTCGTCTTTAGGGTCGGAATAAATCAAACAGCCAATGGCGCCGTGCTCGGCTGCCACCTTGGGCTTGATGCCGCGCCAGCTCCCGCCGTAGCGCGCGATGACTATCTTGCCTTTGACGTCGACGCCGAGCTTCGCAAGCTCTTCGTAGTCCGCGGGCACGCCGTAGTTGACGTAAACAAGCTGGCCGGTCACATCGCCGTCTATGGAATAAGCGTTGTAGGTCGGCAGTTGATTCGCGTCTCCCGAGTCTGGGTCTTCGGCTATCGCGGGTTCTTTGAGCAGTGCGCTAAAGCGAGTGGGTTCGATCATCTCGAGCACGCGCTCGGTGGGAGTCGGGAACAGGACCTCGAACTCTTCGAGCTTCGCGTTGAGTCCCCACGACTTGAACTTGTCGCGTATCCATTCAGCGTTCTGCTTGTCGTAAGCCGAGCCGGTGTGATGAGGCTCGGCCGAAAGATGCTTCATGTACTCGCGCAGAAGCTCGGGCTTGGGGACCGCGCGCATCTTTTCTTCCCAGTTGATCTCGGCTGCCGCATTGGCGTCCGTGAACCCGCGAAGCGATCGAGACTTTCCGTCCGCTTGAGCGAGAGCAACTGAGGCCAGACCGTTGAGAGCGACCATGAAAGACACAACTATGCCGGTGGTTGTCTTGAGCGTATGACTGAGCATGGTGATCCTCCTGAATTGGATGGCAAGTATATCCATCCCACGAGTGTTGATTCAAACGGAATAGCAATTAACCGCTGATGGACGCTGACGTGTGTGACGCTGATTCTCGCAGATCAGCGAATATCAGCGGGCCGCAATGCAGCGAAAATCAGCGGTTAGTTCGCGCTTGACTCTCGGCTAGCTTTCGGATAATCAAGACGCCTGCTCTCAATACTCAGTCAAAGGTGAAACGACTATGCTCAACGCGCGCGCTTCGAAGGCTCTACTCTCGGCATTGATTCTTCTTATATCCTCATTCGCGTTTGCTCAATCGAACACCGTCGTTGCGATAAAATGCGGGCGCCTCATTAATCCTGTTGACGGCTCAGTCACGCGGAACGCCGTCATCATCGTTCGAGGCGAACGTATCGAACAGGTTGGCGTAAGCCTCAGAATTCCCGATGGCGCGAAGGTCATCGACCTCTCGAACTACAGTGTTCTGCCCGGCCTAATCGACGCGCACACCCATGTTTTGCTTCAGCCTGAAGACGAGCGGGGCGCGCCGCCGGTTGTCACCAAGTCGCAAGCGTTTCGCACCGTGCAAGCAGTCGCCGCCGCGAAACGGGATCTGGAAGCCGGTTTCACGACTATGCGCGACCTCGACAGCGAAGGCGCTGGCTTCGCCGACGTGGCTATTCGAGACGGCATCAATCGAGGAATCATCCCCGGACCTCGTCTCTTCGTTTCAACCTATGCTCTCACCATAACGGGCGGTCACATGAACAACGCTGGGCTGAACCCGGACATCGCGATTCCCGAGCCTGCGACGCTGACGGACTCGCGGGACGCTATGATCGCCGAGATTCGCCGCGAGGTGAAGTACGGCGCCGACTGGATCAAGCTTTACGCGACAGGCACGCTTCGACACGTTAATCCCGTCACGCTTGAATCGCTCAGCCAGGTCTCGCTTGAAGACGTGAAGGCGGTAGTCGCCGAAGCCGCGCGCTGGCATCGCGATGTAGCGGCTCATGCTTATGGAGGCGACGGCGCGAACAACGCGATTCGCGGCGGCGTGCGCTCGATCGAGCACGGCATGTTGATGGATGACGAAACGTTGAAGCTTATGGTCGATCATGGAACGTTCTGGTGCCCGACGCTGTCAGTTTACTTTCCAGAATCCGCAGAGGACAACACTGAGTTCCGTCGTCGAATAATCGCTCATCACAAGGAAGTCTTTCAGAAGGCGATGAAGATGGGCGTGAAGATTTGTTTCGGCACGGATGTGGGTGCCTTCGAGCACGGGACTTCAGCGCGCGAGTTCCTGAGGATGGTGGAGTACGGGATGAAGCCGATTGAGGCAATTCGTTCAGCGACTACGCGTGCGGCTGAGTTGTTGAGAATGGAAAAGCAGATCGGCTCAATCGAAGCTGGCAAGCTAGCCGACATAATCGCCGTCGAAGGCAATCCTGTCGATGACATCAAGGCGCTCACTCGAGTGGTGTTTGTAATGAAGGCTGGGCAAGTCTACAAGACTAGATGATTCCGTCGCGGATAGACGAATGACGGTAATGGTCGCAGCGGTATCGCCGCTAACGTGTGCTAGAATTCGTCTGCGGAGTTTAACCATGACTACTAAGACTCAAGCAACTATCGAAGACCTTTATCACGTTCCTGGGAATGGTAAAGCTGAAATTGTCGACGGAGAACTGGTGCTAATGGCCCCAACCGGATTCTGGCCAAGTCGCGCAGCAAGCGCGATCTACCGAAGCCTTTACGAGCATGAACGCAAAACAAAGTCCGGCTATGCCTTCTCCGACAATGCCGGCTTCACAGTTAGTCTGCCTAACCGTGCTTCATTCAGCCCTGATGCCGCGTGGTATTCAGGGAGACCAACGCGGATGCGGTTCTTAGAAGGAGCGCCCATCTTAGCGGTTGAAGTCCGAAGCGAAGGCGATTACGGCCCACTCGCCGAGCAAAAGATGGCTGCAAAACGACGAGACTACTTCGCTGCGGTAACACTTTGTGTGTGGGACGTGGACGTACTCAGCCCCGATCTCATCAGGTCTTATCACGCTGGCAATCCAGACAATCCGATTGTCTTCGGCCGAGGTGATGTGGCCGATGCAGGTGAAGCAGTGCCCGGATGGTCAATGGCGGTGGATGAGTTGCTACCCGAAGAACAATAAGTAGAAATTCGGTTGAAGAGATAACGACCGTTGGGCCGATGCTAGCATCGCCGAAATTCACGACGAGTCACGGTTGCGTCTGGATAAACAGAAATAGCAAACTGCACCGCTGCCATCCCTCCGTTGGCTAATCCCCATAAGGCGCGTTCCACATTCCAGCGAAGGCAATCTCGCCAATCGACTTGCGCTCGGGCGAGGCGAGTTCCTTCGCTTTAAGCTTCTCATCCAGATCTTCAAGCTTGCCTCGGTACGGATACCCAATCGCTATCATCGCAATTGGAGTGAAGCCTTCTGGAATTCCAAACTCACTTCGCGCGCGGTCGGCATCGTAGCCGGCCATCGGATGCGCCGCCAGTCCGAGCTCTACGGCTTCGAGCAACAGGTTCTCGGTCGCGAGTCCTGTATCGTTCTGCGCCCACCGATTCGGCTTACCGTTTTGCTCAAACGTCTCGCGCGCAACGGACAGCATCAGCACCGCCGCCTTGAGCGCCCAGGCATTTCCCGAAGTCAAACACGCCCGTGCTCGGTCCAGTGCCTGCGCGTCTGAACCATCGAACACCAGGAAGCGCCTCGGCTGATCGTTGAAACATGACGGCGCCCAGCGCGCGGCTTCGAGTAGAGTCATTATCTTTTCTCGCTCGACAGCACGGCCTTCTTCAAACGCACGCGGGCTCCAGCGCCGGCGCATCACCGCGTTGATCGGATAATCCGTTTGCGCAGGTTTCTCTGGATATGCCGCCGGCGCGTCCGGTGACGGAGACGCCAGGATGTCATCAACATCGACCCCGATATGCCGAAGGTGACTCGCCATATGTGCGACGTAGTCATCAAGCACGAACCCAAGCGACATCGCTTCTGAGCCGCCGACGGTCAGCGTGTGAGTCCACGCATTTTGCGGCGCGGCTTCAGCGGCGCAAAGCAACTGCGAGTTTCCAGCTCTCCACAATGCGATCAAATCGTTCCACTCACGATTCTGGTATCCGTGCATCTCAACCCATCGATCGCCATCGTAGCCAGGCAGCTCGAGGTAGTCTTCCATTTGCGCGCGCACGATTCGCTGATGATTGTTGGCAGCGGAATCTATGAGATGTCCGAGTTCTTGTTTCGCGGACCAGGAATCAGGCGCGGGCTTCGCGGCGGCGCGCTCGCGTGAAATCGCCGCAAGGCGGATCGGCAGAGCGGCGATCAGAGATTTGAGCTGACCCAAGCCGCGTGGTGTGTCCTGCGAACCCTCTGGTTCTTTACTCACTTGGCCTCCAGCAGCGAGAGGCCGATGGCCATTACGATCCCGGCGGTGGCGGCAATACCCTTTGAATTCCCATCCATTAGATTCTATCGGGCGGCGAAAATACAGAACTGAGCCTGTACTCTACGAGATTCGGCGCCTAAATAAGTGAGTAATCAGTGAGAAAGTTGTGAGAAGTATGCACGTAGAGACAGTCTATGTACATCCGCGGCCGGCGTCAGTTTCCCTGCAATACCGGCAGTCTTCTTTGGCTGGTCTCGGTTGTCAAAGCGCGCAGCCGCTCGTGTCGGCCGACTGATTGTTCACTCCGTCCGGGCTCCGGTCCGAACCAGTAAGGGACGGGTGAGAGCCAAACCCCGTCAGAACCGCTTCGAGCATTGGCAACAGCGAGGTGACCCGTT
>JBBPIH010000055.1:0-54011 GCA_038040455.1 Acidobacteriota bacterium | reverse complement strand
ACCATCGCGCTTTAGCCGATGGAGGTTCAGCTTTAGCCTAACAGACGACTTGCGAGTCCAAGATACCATCGTGCTTTAGCCGATGGAATCCGACGCACTTTTTACGCACAGTCTCTGCCCTGGGTGGGATTCGGGGAGTTTTGACACGGGTTCTAAACGCATTGGCTATGCAAACCCTGCGCTGGCGCAACACCATTAGCGGCTCTAACCTTTCTCGTGGCGCCGCTCGGTCAACTCACCGATCTGATTTTTGATTCATCGACATCGTCTGTATAATCTGGCGTCGCGCCAAGCCGTCTGCGCGACCGAGCATCAACAAATTTCAGCCCAGCAGCTCAGCCATTCGGATGAGAAGACTGACGAAACTCATACTGTTGGCAGTCGCGGTGATCGCACTAGGCGGTTTTTTTCTGTTGCGAGCCACCGCCAGACCCGAAGCACCGCTACAGCCGATCGAATTCGATCACTGGCAGCACGTTACGAAAGAAGGGGAAGATACTCCACAGCTTGAATGCACGTTCTGCCACGAGAACGTGGATAAGTCTGCTCACGCGACTATTCCCAACATCACCACCTGTATGGGTTGCCACGAGTCGATCAAGACCGAAAGCCCCGAGGTTCAGAAGCTCGCGGCGTTCTTCGAGCGAAAAGAGCAGCCGCCTTGGAAGCGCGTGTACTGGCTGGAACCAGAAGCGAACGCGTACTACACGCACAAGCCGCACATTCGCGCGGGAATCGATTGCACAACGTGTCACGGGCAGATCGGCCAGATGCATCGAGTGCGGCGAGAAGTAGAACAGACGATGGGATGGTGTATCGACTGCCACCAGTCGCGAAGCGTGAGTGTGGATTGCTACATCTGTCATCGATGAAAGATAAGTTCCGGGTTCCGGGTTCGTGGTTCCGGGTTAAACCCTGAACTCGGAACCCTGAACTCGGAACCCTGAACCCTGAACCGAATTTTATGAAACGTCGCGAGTTCATAATCCTGAGCGGCATCGGAGCTACTAGCGCTTCGCTGCTTTCTGCTTGCGGACATCCTGAAGAAAAGCTGATCCCCGCATTGATTCCCGACGACGAATACGTCCCGGGGATCGACTACTGGAAAGCGAGCACCTGCGGGATGTGCTCGGCGGGTTGCGGCATCATTGTTAGAACTCGGGAGCACAAAGCCAACAAGATCGAAGGCAACCCGCTTCATCCGGTGAACCGTGGAGCGTTGTGCGCGCGCGGACAAGCTGGGCTTGAGGTGCTGTATAACCCGGACCGAATCAAGGGACCGATGAAGCGCATCGGCGAACGCGGGGAAGGCAAGTGGGAAGAGATCACTTGGGACGAAGCGATCAAGACGCTCGCGGAGAAGCTGCGCGAGATTAAATTACAGGGGGATGCAAGCGGCATTGTGTTCGCTACTCTTAGCTCCCGTGGAGTGATCGGGATTGCCATAGACTTTCTGAGTTCTGCCCTTGATGCAAAGTTTTGGACCACTCGGGAGTCGTCGAGCCGCGAATTGGCTCGGGGGTACCCTCTGAGCTACGGGCGCGCCGCCACGCCGATCTTCGACATATCTAACGCAACGTACTTATTGTCATTCGGAGCGCGGTTCCTTGAGACCTGGCATTCGCCTGTCATGTACTCGCTCGCGTTCGGAGAGTTTCGCCGATCCCGCGGTAAGGCCCGCGGCAAGTTTGTGCAGGTGGAACCGCGCATGTCGATGACCGGAGCGAACGCTGATGAGTGGCTCCCCGCGGCCGTTGGAAGTGAAGGTCTGATCGCCTTAGCCATCGCGCAGGTTATCATCCGTGAAAAGCTAATCAAGGACGCAACATCTCTTAAGTTCCCGATTGAACCGCTCGATGAGTATGCGCCAGAACAGACCGCTACTCTAACTGGCATCGCGGCTGAAACCATTGTCCGCGTTGCTCGCGAGTTTGCGGCATCCGAACGCCCGCTCGCAATTGGACCAGGCGCAGGCTCCTCTCAAGAGCTCGGTGAGATGGATGATGTAGCGATCCATTTTCTAAACACCTTGAGTGGAAATATCAACAAGTCGGGTGGCGTGTTGTTGCCTGCCAGTGACAGATTCGATGCGTTTGATGCTCTGCCCCCAGCAGAAGTCCGCGGGACAGGATGGTGGTCAATAAACGAGCTGTCGATAAGAATAAACAATTCCAAGCCAGCGGGTTTGCCGGCACTACTCGTCCATCAGGTCAACCCTGTGCTAGTTGCGCCCAGGTCAGTAGAGTGGATTGAGGGGTTGCCTTTCATCGCTAGTTTCTCGTCGTTCATGGACGAGACGACTCAGTTAGCTGATCTCATAATGCCGGACCACACGGATCTCGAAAGGTGGGACCTACATTCAATGCTGATGGCTGGATCGACGGCCGCTGTCTCGCTTGTACAACCCGTTGTCGCGCCTCAGCACAACACTATGCAAACCGCAGATGTCTTGCTCGCTGTTTGCCGTGACCTCGAGTTCAAAGAAGCGGACTCAGAAGCGTACCAGTCGGCAGAGGCAATGGTGAAATACGCCGCCCAACGGTTGAAGTCTCCTGACCACAGTAGTGATGCCGAAGGTGAGCCACTGAAAAGTTTTTTGGAAGCCGGTGTCTGTGTAAGAGATGCGCCTAGAAAAGGCTTCAGTTTTGAGTTCCAGCCATTCGACTTTTCAGCGCTCTTGAGCCAAACAGAAGCAACGAATGATTCGTATCCGCTCACGTTGCTGTGCTACGAGCACGCGTCGCTTGGGTCAGGCGACGCGGCGAATCTACCGGCGCTTCAGGAACTGCCCGACCCGCTAACATCGGTGGTGTGGGGAAGTTGGGTTGAGATAAACCCGAAGACCGCTGCGTCGCTTGGCGTAAACGATGGCGATCTGGTCGAGGTAGCTACCGAGCACGGCTCGGTGCGCGCGCCTGCAGTGCTTTATCCTCCGATAAGGCCGGAAGTCATTGCGATGCCGTACGGTCAGGGACACACTTCGTACGGCAGATATGCAAACGGACGTGGCCCAAATGTCTTCGTATTGAATCCGTTTGGCATGCCGGGCGAGTCGGTTCGCGCAAGGGTTACTAAGGTCGGAGGCAAAGCAGAACTGATTCGATTCGGAACCGAGCTTCAAGAGCGAATGGAGAAAAGACGGTGACGTTCAGAGTTCAAGCTTCAGGTTGCTCGCGTGGCAACGATCGGCAAGCTAAAGCTTGAACTCTGAACTCTGAACTCTGAACTCTGAAACGGAAACGAGATGACCGAAGAAGCCAAAGAGAAGAAACCCCAGTGGGCGATGGTGATCGACCTCGACCGCTGCACGGGCTGTGAAGCGTGCGTAGTCGCTTGCAGGGTCGAGAACAACATCCCCACCGTCGGACCCGAAGAAGCCGCCAAGGGACGCTCGATCAACTGGATTCGAGTCGAGCGGTACTTCGAAGGCGAATATCCCGACGTGAAGGTCAAGTTCATGCCCGTGCTCTGCCAGCACTGCGAAGAAGCTCCGTGCGAGCCGGTGTGCCCGGTCTATGCCACTTATCGCACCGACGAAGGCTTGAACGCCCAGGTGTACAACCGCTGCGTGGGAACACGCTACTGCGCGAACAACTGTCCGTACACGGTGCGCTTCTTCAACTTCTTTGATCCGGTGTGGGACGCGCCGCTGGACAAAGCCTTGAACCCTGAAGTGTCGGTGCGCACCCGGGGCGTGATGGAGAAGTGCACCTTCTGCATCCAGCGCATTCGCAAAGGCCAAGAGAAGGCTAAAGACGAAGACCGCGAGGTCCGCGACGGCGATGTCGTGCCTGCATGCGTTCAGACTTGTCAGACCAAGGCGATGTACTTCGGCAACATCGCCGATCCGGAGAGTGAAGTCTCGCGCTTATCAAAAAGCAACCGAGCAACGCGCCTGCTCGAGGAGTTGGGTACGAAGCCGAGAGTTATTTATTTGAATAAGGGTGATTGATCTCTACGGTTAGAAGCTGATGTCAGAAAGGCAACCCACAACCGCGAAGATCAATTCCGACCTGCTGGGGCCGGTAAACAAGCCCGGACGCGGCTGGTACGCGACTGTCACCGTGAGCGGGCTCGTCGTGCTTGCCGCAGCCGGAGCGCTTGCCTACCAGTTCTCGCGCGGCTTGGGGGTTTGGGGAATCAATCGTCCAGTCTTCTGGGCGCTCGATATTACCAACTTCGTCTTCTGGATCGGCATCTCGCACGCGGGCACGTTGATCTCGGCGATCCTGCGAGTCACCGGAGCCGAGTGGCGCAGACCGGTCACTCGATGCGCAGAAGCAATCACGGTATTCGCTCTCATGATCGGTGCATTGTTTCCGATCATTCATTTGGGCCGCCCGCAGTTGTTTTACTGGCTGGTGCCTTATCCGAACGAGCGCGGTCTGTGGCCGAACTTTCGCTCGCCGTTAGCATGGGATTTCTTCGCAATCAACACCTACCTGCTTGGCTCGATCATCTACTTGTATCTGCCGCTGATTCCTGATCTCGCCTTGTTGAGAGACAAATCGCGCGGGCTGTGGCGGCGCTTCTACGGCGCGCTCAGTCTTGGATGGAAAGGAACCCAGCTTCAGTGGGACCGGCTCGAACGTGCTGTGCGAGTGATGGCAGTCGTGATCATTCCGGTAGCCGTTTCTGTACACACGATCGTCTCTTGGGATTTCGCGATGACGATTCGCCCGATGTGGCACTCGACGATGTTCGGACCCTACTTCGTTGCGGGCGCAATCTTCTCAGGCATCGCCGCGCTGATTATCGCGATGGCAGTGATCAGGCGGGTGTTTCACCTGGAGGATTATCTGCAGCCGATTCACTTCAACAATCTGGGGCTGTTGCTGCTGACGATGAGCCTGATCTGGTTCTACTTCACGTTCGGCGAGTACCTGACGACCTGGTACGGAAACCTGCCCGATGAGATGGCAGTGTTCGACTCGAAGGTGAGCGGGGTGTATTCGCCGTTCTTCTGGGGAACGGTCATCTGCTGCTTCGCTGTTCCGGCGCCGCTGCTTGCGATCAAGCGCTTCAGGACGATCAAAGGAACGGTGATCGCTTCGATGCTGGTCGTGGTTGGAATGTGGTTTGAGCGATTCCTGATCATCGTGCCTACGCTCGCCCGGCCGCGTTTCACTTTCAACTGGGGCACCTACAGTCCGACGTGGGTCGAGATCATGTTGACGGCGGGAACGTTTGCTTACTTCGTTTTGTTGTACTCGATCTTTACGAGGCTGTTTCCGATCATCGCGATATGGGAGTACAAGGAAGGGTTGGCAGTTGCGCGCGAGCCTTCGACTTCGAGCAGTTCGGTTTCCAGCCCGTTGACAGAGAGCACCTGATTGAAGAGCTATGTCAGAACGAATCATCGCAGTGCTTGATGGGGTAGACCAGGCGTTAAGCGCCGTTGAATCGCTACGCCGCCAGGGGTTCTCGCGCGCGGCGATCACGATAATGTCGGCCGAGCCGATACACGGCGCGCCGTTCGAGAGCGATCAAACTAAGAGTCGTATAGCCGGGTTCGCAATTGCCGGCGGAGTAATCGGCGCGATTGCGGCGGTGTTGCTTACGGTGGTGACATCCCGGCGCGTCGATCTGGTTACCGGGGGCATGCCCATCGTGACTCCGTGGGCATTTGGCATAATCATTTTTGAATTGGCCGCGCTCGGCGCGATACTGGCAACCCTTGGCAGAATGATCTTCGAAGCCCGACTCGCAAGGCGCAGCGCGTTGGCTGACTACGACGAAGCGGTTGCAGATGGTTCTGTGGTTTTAGCGGTCGAGTGCTCAGACGAGGCCTGCCTCGAAGCGGCAAAAAATGTGCTTGGCGCCAACCTTACACGCACAAGCTAGAGCGACCCTCACTGACGACTAGCTTGAAGCGCCTTCCCTGATGAGCGCGCGGCCGATCACCATTCGCTGAATCTGATTAGTGCCTTCGTAGATCTGCGTGATCTTCGCGTCGCGCATGAACTTCTCAATCGGATAGTCGCGGCAGTAGCCATACCCGCCGAACAACTGCACGGCATCGGTTGCCACTTTCATCGCCGTATCTGTTGCGAACACCTTGGACATCGCCGATATCTTCGAAACGTCCTTCACGCCGGCGTCAACCGCTCGCGCTGCGGTGTATACCAGGTGGCGCGCCGCTTCTACCTGGTTGGCCATGTCGGCGAGCATGAACTGAATCCCCTGGAATGAAGCGATCGACTGTCCGAACTGTTGCCGGCCTTTCGTATACTCGAGCGCCAGGTCGAGCGCGCCCTGTGCGATACCCAATCCTTGCGCAGCGACGAATGGCCGCGCGACGTCGAGGGTCATCATCGCGTGCTTGAAGCCGCGGCCTTCGGCGCCGCCCAGCAGTTCAGAAGCAGGCACGCGGCAGTTTCGAAAGTGGGTCTCGTTCACCGGCACGCATCGTATTCCCATCAAATCTTCGCGCTTGCCCAGCTCAAACCCCGGCGTGTCGCGTTCGACTATGAAAGCGGTCACGCCACGAGTGCCGCGCTCGGGATTCACAGTGGCAAAGACACTGTAGATGCTCGCTGCCGCTCCGTTGGTCGTCCACTTCTTGTCGCCGTTGATGACGTAGCCATCGCCGTCGCGCTCAGCGCGAGCCTTCAGACTTCCCGCGTCCGAGCCGGCGTCCTTTTCCGAGAGACAGAAGGCGATCAGCTTTTTGCCTGCCGCAATATCGGGGAGGTACTTTTTCTTTTGCTCTTCGGTTCCGGCCAGGACGATTGGCAGCGAGCCGAGTGCGTTGACTACGTAGGTACAACCGATCCCGCCGCAGACGCGAGATATTTCCTCTACCACGATGCAAAGGTTCAGCAAGCCCGCGCCTGCGCCGCCGTAGTCTTTGGGTATCCAAACGCCCATCAGCCCCTCTTCCTGAAGCGCCTTTATGACGGTCCATGGATATTCGCCAGAACGGTCGAGCGCGGCGGCGATGGGCTTGACGTGCTTCTGGGCGATGCTGCGCGCCAGGTCGCGGTAGTGCAAGTTTTCCTTGCTATAGAGCTCGTCCACAGATTAGTCCTCCTTTGTGATTCGTCGCGATCAGGTTGAATGATTGCCGGATTGTATAGGCCGAAAGCTTTGACAGTCAACTTTCGGCCGAGACGTGTCCAAGTCGAGGTGCAGGCTTGATCGACGCCTCGTGGCCGCCGAGGGTCCAATTGCTGCCCAGGACGCGCGTGGTCGTGTTGCCCAAATCAGCTTGACAATCCGGCGCGAAAAAATAATCATATGTGCGTCTACAGGCTTTCTAGCTTTATAAATCATAGTCTTTTTCACAGATTGACGGCTGCGTTGTAGGATCGCCATTCGGATTGGATCATAACTGGCCTTATGCGCACGACCGATACTGAGCGACTGGTGTCCTCCCGTGCCACGAGTCGACAGGTCATCGTGAAGCGTAGCTCGCTCCGCTCATTGAACGGAGTTTGATTGAAACGAGACCTTACCCGCTCATAGGAATTGAAAGGAGACAAGTATGCACATTAAGTTTAAGCTCTTGCTGCTGACCGTCGCGTTATTGACGCTAGTGGCGAGGACAACCCTTCCTGTCATGGCGCAAAACCCAACTGGTTCGATCAGTGGTGTAGTTAAGGATCAGCAGGGCGCCGTAATACAAAACGCCAGCGTCACCGTCACCAATAAGGCGACGGGCGCTGTGAGAACGGCCAACACCAGCGGCGACGGTATCTACGCAGTTGAGAACCTTCCGGCCGGTGAGTATGAGGTAAAGATAGAAGCACAGGGGTTCGCCACTCAGAACATCACGGCGGTCGTTAACATCGGCCGCACCACCTCTGGCGACGCTAGCTTGCGCGCAGGCGCTAAAGGCGAGGTCGTTGATGTGGTGGCCGAAGCCCCGATCATCGACAAACTGAACTATAAGATTGACGGCATAATTAACCGTCGCCAGGTTGAAGGGATGCCGCTAAACGGGCGCAACTTCCTGCAACTCGCCTCGATCGAACCGGGCGTGAGCGTCACGTCCGTCGATAATCCGGGGTCTTCGCCGAACAACTTCTTCCGCGTATCGATCGCCGGCGCTTCGCAAGCGTTGACGCGCATCTCGGTGGACGGCGCGTCGATCAATGACCGAGTCACCGGAGGGACCTCGCAGAACTTCTCGCTGGAGACGGTGGAGGAGTTCCAGATCTCGACCTTCCAATTCGATCTTTCGACGAGCACAACCAGCGTCGGTTCGGTCAACGTCGTCTCGCGCAGCGGCTCGAACGCCTTTCACGGATCGGCCTTCATGTACTATCGGGATCACAACCTCTCGGCGTACCCGCTGCTGAAACGTGATCCGCGCACTAAGGATCCGTTCTTCGCGCGGCGGCAGATGGGCGGCAGCCTCGGCGGCCCGATCAAGAAGGACCGGGCATTCTTCTTCTTCAACGGCGAATATAACAACCAGGACAGCGTACTGCTGGTGAGCAACAACCACCCGATCTGGTCGAAGTTTGATGGCTCGTTCCCGCAACCGCTTACCTTTAAACAGACTAACCTCAAGGTCGATTTCAAGGTGAATGATAAGCACAACGCTTTTGTGCGCTTCAGCACGGACAACAATCACAGCTTCAGCGGCGATGCAGGCGTAGCGACCGGCAACACAATGCCGTCGTTCTGGGTTCCGACCCGCAACGTCTCGACGCAGGCGCTCGGCGGCGTGACCTCGGTGTTTACCCCGAATTTGGTCAACGACTTCCGCTACTCCTATAGCTTCTACAGCGGACGGCTGAGAATTCCCACGACCGCGGATTGCCCCGACCCGGTGTCCTGCATCGGTCTGGGTGGGCCGCAGACCTTCACCACCCTGGCGCCTCAATTCGTCATCGGCAACAACGTCAACGTGCCTCAAAACCGCGTGCTGCGCACCTATCAGATGACCGACACGTTGAGTTGGCAGAAGGGCTCGCACCGGCTGCGCGTCGGCGGCGAGTGGGAGCATTTCTACGGCGTCGGAAAGTGGGCGTTTTTGGAGCCGTCGCTGAACGTGCCTTACGACCCGCTTCACCTGTTGGCAATAGTCGCGGGCGTCGCAGCGAGCCCGACGACGCCCGCCGCGGTTAAAGCGGCGGTGGCGGGGTTGTACAACGGCTTGCCGGCCAGCATAAGGCTAAACGCGACTGGCACGGGGCCGCTGAATGATACCGTGCCGACCTTGCAGGAGATTCAGCAACTCCCCCTCTTCCAATTCTTCACCGGCATCGGCGAAGCGGGCCAGCCGCAGCCTTTCAACCTGAAGACTGCGTCGCACAACAACCGCATCCGCGCGTTCTTCGCCGATCAATGGCGTGTCTCGCCGCGCTTCACGCTGAATTACGGGATCGCTTACTCGATCGAGACCAACATTCTCAATCACGACCTCGACCGGCCAAAGATTCTGTCAGCGCTGCTGGGCGGCGATCTAAGCGCGCCGCATCGTGACAAGAACAATTGGGATCCAAGTGCCGGCTTTGCGTGGGACGTGAAGGGCGATGGCAAGACGGTGATTCGCGGCGGCGCGGGCATCTATCACGACGCGAACCTCTTCTGGACGCGGCTGAACGAACGGGCCTACACGGGGCCGGCGGGCAACGGACGCTTGATCCTTCCCTCCTCGTTCTACGGGCTTGATTTCAGCGTGTTCAATAACCCACTCAACCCCTTTGATCAAAAGACGCTCCTTGGAAGGATTCTAGCCAACAATGTCCTCACCCTAAACGGCCTCAATGCGATCCTCCCGGCGTTGCGTGCCGCGACGCTGGCGGGGTTGGGCAACGGGAAAGACCTCTCGATTCGTGGCGTCGAACTAATCAAGACGACCGGCAATAAGGCCTTCGGCGGTATCTTCGACCCCGATACGGTAAGTCCCTACGCGATTAACTTCAGCCTCGGTGTCCAACGCGAGCTGGCGTCGAATTTGGTTGTAACGGCTGACTTCGTGATGCGGCGCTCGCTCCATTTCGGCGGATTGCACAACACGCTGATCGTCGATCAGAACCGCTTCGACCGGTTCATCAACGGCGTGCGGACGCCGGTCATCCCCCTCTGTGTTGGCGCCCAGGCCGCGGACCCGAAGGCGATCTGCTCGAGCGGGGCGATCGCCGTCTCGCACAGCGCAGCCAACTTCCGCTACACGGGGCTCCACATCAAGGTGAACAAGCGGTTCAGTAACCGCTATTCCTTCACCTCCTCATACGCGCTGTCGAAGTTCACAGGATACAACGACATCCCGGGAACTAACGGCCCGTTCAGCATTGACGATTTCAAAGTGGGCGAGGATTATCAAGCTTCGGATCGACGCCACCGCCTCACCTTCAGCGGCTTCGTCGATCTGCCGACCTACAAAGGCGACAACAAATTCACGCGTGGGGCTTTGAATGGCTGGCAGTTCGGTCTGATCATGCCGATAGTCAGCTCGCCGCCGCTCTCCAACGTGATCAGCCAGACGGATCTCGACGGCGACGGGATTAACTCCCTAATCCTGCCGGGCGGGACGCTCTACGGCTTTGGCACGCGGTACGGCGTGGACGAGTTGCGCTTGTTGGTGAATCAATACAACGCGTCTATTGGGGGCAAGCCCACAGGGCGCCCCGGCCAGATCGCTCCGTTAATCACGCTGCCGGCCAAGATCGATAACGGCGACACGTTCATCTCGCAGGACGTGCGGCTGACGCGGAATATCGGGATCGGCGAGAGGGTGAGGTTGCAGTTGATCGGCGAGGGATTCAATATACTCAACATCTCGAACCTCGCTGGCTACAGCGGCGTCCTCAACGCAGCCAACTACGGCGTCCCGAGCACCCGCGCGGGTGGAACGTTCGGTACGGGCGGTCCTCGCGCATTCCAGTTGGCGGCTCGGCTTCAGTTTTAGGTTAGGCGAGCCCGTCTATTAACTTGCGACGCGGTGAGGGATTCTCCCCTCACCGCGTCTTGTTTTGTCTTGGTGTCACTCCGAGCAGTGACAGCTTTTCTACTGATCTCCAACACTGCATTGATGAAAGTCGTACTCCTAGCAGGCTGCTGAAAAACTAACCACTAAGGCACGAGGGCACAAAGGAGCACAAAGCCCACATCATACTGCATTCACTGACTTGGTGCAGCTTAGTGTCTTTGTGTCTTAGTGGCGAGCGCCCTTTTTCAGCAGCCTGCTTAGGACGGGTTCGGCACTCTCCGAAAGATGCCAATCGAGCCCTTGGTGGAAGTCAGTCTTAACTCGTCGCCATCGGGAGACAGGCTGAATATGTGCGACTTTTCCACCGGCGGGTTCTGTATCTTCTGCTTAGCCCTTTGGCCGGTCGTCTGGATGGTCAGCACGAGCTTATCCGGCGGCTCGATGCGAAACATGCCGCTATCGCTGTGATAGGTTTTCCCCTTGACCTGCGACACGCGCGAATACTTTCCATCGGCAAAGAACACCCAGATGGTCTTAAGCTCACTGATCACGGTCACGACACCCTCGTTCTGGACTTCCCGCGATTCATAGGTGCCGAGCAGTTGCGGCGATGCTTTTGTCTTCGCGCTGTCAGAGGTTTCGCTCTTCTTCGTTACGTCTGCGTTGCGATTGGCGTCGGGCGGCTGAACTGGCTGGTTGGAATTGTCCGTGGAACTCGCGTTCGAAACAGCAGACGGCGTTGACTTGGCCGCGGTATTGGAAGCTGTCTCCTTAGCCTTGCAGCCGGTTAGCAAGAACATAAACACTGCGAGGACAATCGACGAAGTAACGTGTGCGCTTGTCATTTTCCGCTATTCGATCCTTCTATCAAATTCCTGGATCACGGTCGAGACAGCTTTTGCTGCTCAGGCTTCGTACGCGGCCGCTGCTCCTGTCGAATGCGTTCGATAGCTTGCACCGCCGCCGCGCGTACATCGGCGCTTGCATCCTTGTCAGCCAATCGCTCGAGTTTTTCAGTAGCGCGTTCATCCCCAATTTCGCCGAGCCCGGCCGCTGCCGACTGTCTCACCTCTTCGTTCTGATCTATCAGCGCATCTGTTAACGCATCGATCGCGCGGTCGTCGCGGAACCTACCCAGCGCGCCGACGGCTCGCTTTCTAACCGCCACCGACGCTGTTCGAAGGATGGAAAGGATGGGAGCGATTGCTGCGGGGTCGCCTATCTTGCCGAGCGCTTCGATTGCTTCTGGCCGCGCGCCTGATTGGTCTGTTGTGAGCAGGTCGATCAGCGGCGCGACTGCGTCTTTCGACCCGATATCCCCAAGGGCAGACGCCGCGAGCTGGCGAATAGAAGGTCTTGAATCCTTCAGTGCGGAAATCAAACTGGGTAGTGCGACCTGCCCGAGCCGCGCGAGCGACGCGGCTGCCTGCGCACGGAGCGCGCTCGAGTCGTCTCGCAGCAGCGCCATCAGATGAGGCACAGCGCGTTCGCTTGAGCTTTCACCGAGAGCTCTCACAGCGGCCGATCGAACGTTTGGGTTCGAATCCGAAAGCGATTCGATGACTCGGTTCACTGCGCGGGTAGAACTGGTGCTGCCCAAAGCTTCGATAGCCGCTTCTCTGGTAGCCGGCGTCGATGAGCTAGCCATCTCCAGAAGGAGATCGACGGCCGGCTCGCCCATCTGCCCTAACGCCAGCGCCGCCTGCTGCCGGACAAAGTAACGATCGTCCTTGAGCAGCAGGGCGAGCCCCTTGATCGAGCGCTTGTCGCCGATCATTCCAAGTGTGCGCGCTGAAGCAGCGCGGATTTCAGGTGTTGAGCTTCTGTCCTGCAAGACAGCCATTAGCGGATCGACCGCTGGAGCACCGATACGCCACAAAACACGCGCAGCTCGATCACGGTCGCTATCCCGATGCGAGCGCAGCCCTTCGATGAGAGCCGGAACCGCCTTAGCGCCGATACCGGCCAGCGCCTCCGCGGCGTAGTAGCGCACCACCGGGTCCTTATCAGCGAGCGCCGCTGCAAGCGGCCCGATCGCCTGATCAAGCGAGCCTTCCCCGGCAACACGCGCTAACACCTGCGTCGCCCGAGAACGCACTCGCCAATCAGCGCTAGACAGTGAGTCGATCAGCACTCGAGTCGCGCGTGGGTCATGCAATCGCGCTAATGACTCGGCTGCAGCCAGGCTCACGCGCGGGTCTCGATCGCTCAGGAGTGACGTTAGCGGTCCAACCGCGCGGCTGTCTTTGATTCTTCCGAGGGCGAAGGTAACTTCGATTCTCACATCCGCGCTCTGGTCACTTAGTGCGCCCGTTAACGCATCGGTCGCCCTCGGATCACCCAACGCGCCGAGCGTCCGCGCAGCCTCTGAGCGGACGCGGCTATCACTGTCTCTTAAAGCGAAAATGATCATGGGCACCGCGCTTCGGTCGCCGAGACGCGCCAATGTTGTGACGGCGGCGGCCCTCACCTGCCAGTTTGAAGAGGAAAGGTCGGGTGAAACTTTCTCAACCGATATCCCTAAAGCCGACAACGAGCGGACCGCAGCTTCTCGAACAGTGGCCTCGTTGTCTCGGGCCGCGAGAAAAAGCGCTTCGGCGGCGGTGTGATCGGCAATCAAGCCCAGCGCGGTGACGGCAGCGGCTCTGACTTCGGGTTCCGGAGCGTGCGAGGTGTTCACTAAAGACTCCACGGCACGGCGGTCCCGAAGCGCGCCCAGAGCTTCAGCCGCTTTGACTCTAACCTGAATCTCCTTCGCACCGGTGAGAGCTTCGATCAAAGGCCCGACCGCTTTCGTGTCGCCCAGTCGAGCCAGCCTTTCGGCAGCACGCACTCGCCCGATGACATCTCCCGCGCTCAACTGCGAGGCCTCGCTCTCTGCGGTCACGCCGGCCGCAGCCAGCGCCTTCAGGATATTAGAGCTTAGCTTCCCGTCGGCTGTTCGGGAGTCGAGCAACAGATCAGCAACACGGGCCCGATCGAACGACGACAGACCTTCGCTGATCGCATCTATCACGATCGGCGAATTCTCTTTCTTCAGCACGCCGACAAGCGCGAGGAGTGAACGAGCCGACGAATCGCTTTTTGGAGCGAGACGGCTGACTCTCACCAGCGAAGCCACAGATGCCGCGCGTACATCGGCTTCAGGATCGCTGAGCATATTGATCAGGGCGGTCCTCGACTCTTCTTCCTCGAATACGGCGAGACCATGGGCCAACGCGAAGCGAGTCGAAACCGCTTCTTTTTTGGAAGAAGGCGTGGCGTTGCCAGCAAACGATAGGAGCGCCGGCAGAGTACGATTGTCTCCGAACTCCAGGAGTGTCTTGAAAGCACTCTGGCGGATATCCGCGTATTCGCTTCGCAGGGCCGCCGTTATTCGGTCGAGAGAATCGCGATTCCCCAGTCGATAAAGCGCGGCGAAGTATTCCCATTGGTCCGCAGCAGCTTCGGCAGCAGCGCCTTGAACCGCGCTTGCCGCCCTCTTGTCACCGATTCGGCCGAGCGCTATTGCCGATGCCTTTCGCACGCTTAGATCATCATCCTTCAAAAGCGTGAGGAGAGCCTCGACAGCGTTTGATGCTTTCATCTGACCCAGCGCGATTGCGGCCGCGCGCCGAACGAGCGAGTCGCGGTCGCCTAGCGCTTGAATCAGCGAATCGGCAGCGGCGGAGTTGCCATCCGTCGATGTCGCCGCGGCGCGTGCTCGGACGTAAGCGTCAGGCGAATTCATCAAATCGCGCAGCTGCGCGATGTCCGATGATGCGCCGAGCGCGGCGATTGCTTCGAGGGCCGCACATCGGACAAACCAGCTTTGATCTCGAAGCAAAGGCAATAAGAGCGGGCCGGCTGATTTATCTCCGAGCCTGGCCAGAACCCTGGCTGCCTCGCCTCTAACGTACCAGTGCTCATCCGAAAGAGCTTGCTTGAGCTTGGCGGGCGCGTCGGTTTGCTTGGAGCTTAATAGCCCAATGAGTTGCTGTGCACGTGCTAAAGGAGGGCTGGGACCGCTTTCCTTGGACTCGGCGGCTTGCTGTGCAAAAGCATTCGCTGGAGTTAGCCACGCGATCAGAATCACTTCGATTGCGAGAAAGGTCCGTCTCATCTCTCCTAGTCGTCTACGGAAGGGAAGCAACCGAGTGTCATCGTCGGCTTGCAGCAGGAATACTACAGTAGATATGAGCCGTTTAGAAAGTGAAGGAAGTAGAGGCGTTGACAAGACAGCCACAAACGACGTACCAACTGAGGCATCCCTGCGCAGCAAGCCTCGCGGTCCATTGCCACGAGGCCTGAACACCTGGACACTATGATGCCCGCCTAGCTACAGGGCGCAGCCAGGCGGGCATTCGGAGAACCAATTTTCATCAGTGCTTTCTATGCCGCGATCTTGTGGCCTTTCCCGCCATCGTCGGCCGAGAAACTGTCGTAACGACCCAGCGCCCGCTCGATAGCTGGCATGGCCTGGGAAACGTTGAGCTTCAGAAATCTTATGAGATGAGCAACCTCAGTTGGCGTGAGGTCTTCTGTGCTGCGCCCAGGGATCCCAAGCGGTACAAGGTATCCGCGCATGTTGAGCCCTGTGCGCCTCAATTCAGCCTCAAGCGTTCCGATGAACTCTTCGCGTTCCGTCATGTTCATCCCAACCAACCCATCGCGAACGACGGCTTTGAGCTCGTCGGCGTCAACGGCAGACCATTTTGCCGGCGCTGTCGCAGTCTTGCTTTGTATTCGTCTTGCGTGAATGTTTCTAGCCATTTCTTTTTCTCCCGCGTTCGTCTGTTCTGAACCCGTTCGTAACTGTATCATCCTGATTCTAGATATCGCGCTCCCTCGATTCTTCAAGCGCGCGATATCCATCCGTCAAACGCGACCCGGATTCTTTTGTTTCAAGAAACTTCCGAATTGCTCGTGCACGGTGAAGCAACTCAGCGAACGCCGTTTTATGAGCGGTCGCACAGCATTTGTGCAACCTCCGTGCCAACAGGTTGCCTGCACTCTTGCGCGTAGGCGAAATTTACCCGAAATGTGGTCTGACGAGTCGAGATGACAGAGGTTTGGAATGTTCCCGGCGAATGTCCTCCAAGAGAACCAGCTTGATCAACCAAGCCTCATATTTGATTTGTGAAGTTGGTTTTTGAATGTGGTATAGTGAGCCTTCCTGGGCCACCTCAAGACAGAAAGGAATCATAAAATGGGAGATGATCGAACCGAGCGTAACCGCGCCATAGACATAGCGATTGCAGGTATAGAGAAGCAGTTTGGCAAAGGGTCAATAATGCGCCTGGGCGAAAAAAAGGTACTGGATATCCCAGCGATATCCACTTCTTGCTTGAGTCTTGACGCTGCAATCGGAATCGGCGGTGTGCCTCGCGGACGAATCGTGGAAATCTACGGGCCGGAGTCGGGTGGGAAAACCACGCTCGCGCTTCACATCGTTGCGCAAGCCCAGAAGGCCGGCGGAGTGGCCGCTTACATAGACGCCGAGCACGCTATGGATGCGCAGTATGTTGGAAAGCTCGGCGTCAACGTGAACGATCTCTTCATCTCGCAGCCCGATTCGGGCGAGCAGGCGCTCGAGATTGCTGAAGCATTAGTCAGGTCGAACGGCGTTGACGTGCTTGTGATCGACTCGGTTGCAGCGCTCGTGCCTCGTGCTGAATTGGAAGGGGAGATGGGAGACTCGCTGCCGGGACTTCAAGCGCGCCTGATGTCACAGGCTCTCAGAAAGCTTACGGCCGTGGTTGCGCGCTCAAACACATGCTTGATCTTCATCAATCAGATTCGCGAAAAAATCGGTGTGATGTTCGGTAATCCCGAGACGACCAGCGGAGGCCGCGCGCTGAAGTTCTACTCCTCAGTCAGGCTCGAAATCCGACGCACCAGCACGATCAAGGATGGCGATTCTATGGTTGGCAATCGCACAAAGGTGAAGGTGGTTAAGAACAAAGTCGCTCCCCCGTTTAAAGAAGCCGAGTTCGACATAATGTACGGCGAAGGCATTTCGCGGGAGGGGGACCTGCTGGATCTTGCAGTTGAAAACAGGATAGTTGAAAAGAGCGGCGCGTGGTTTAGCTTCAGGGGTGACCGGCTGGGGCAAGGACGCGAGAATGCCAAGAACGTGATCAAGTCAGACCACGGTATGGCCGGTCGTATAGAAGCCGAGGTCCGCATTGCGCTTGGACTCGCCCCCGCAGCTTCTGAAGAAGAGCCCGCTGCAAGCACGCCTGGGGTAACTACTGGGTCATCAAGAAAGGCCGCCTCGAAAGAGTAGACTTTAGTTTACCGGGGCCCGGAGCAGGCTTTCGCCTGGCTCTGGGCTTTATCGGGGCCCCCTACTCAGCATGGTGTGGCTGGATGTGCCTTTTGCCCAACATTTGCTGTTGACCTTGCCGAGAAGTTTCTGATAGTATCGCGCGCGACTCATCAGGATGCCCCCCAATAACCGAGGTGATCTTAAGCATGAAATGTCATGGTTGCGGACATGAGTTTCCGAACACATCTACGCGCTGTCCACGTTGTCATCGCTCCACATCCAGGCAGGGCCGAACGTCCACCGATTCAAGACTGTTAGAATTTCCGAGAAGGGCTCGCGTCTCACAGCCCGCTGAAGCGGCAACGCCCCCGCTTCCAGCCTGGCGCGTCGAACTTAATGAGAAGGTCCGCGCAATCAGGGCCAATCGCAGCAACTCGCAAGCTGAGGCGCGCGGCGAACAGCCGGTGAAGTTTTTCGACGCCGACTCTCTTATCGATGGCACCAGGGCGCGACAGGATGAGGCCCAAATCTCCTACGGCAGGGACGCGAGCTTTCGCGCCCCGATCACTCGACCCGAGTTGAACAGAGACCAACAATCGGAATCGTCTGCGACTCCTACTCGTCGGTCCAGCAATAACATCGTCGAAGCGGCGCTAACGCGCGTGAAGCGCGCTAGCGAAAACGCCAGCCGCGCCGCGCTACCCAAGATTGAACCCGCACGGTCCGTTCAAGCCACCACGCAAGTCTCACTGGCAGTCGATCGCCAGGCAACCGCCAGGGCTTTGGATCCCGCGCCGGAAATAGAATCAAGAGCCGATTTCACGCCAGCGCCCAGGCCTGAGGTTGTTCAATCTCCGATCGTCAAGCCCGTACGCGTCGAGACCTCGTTCCGCGAAAAGCGGCGCGTAGAACCGACCGTTATCGCTGACTCAACCAAATCGCAGACATCGATTATCGCGAATGCGCCCGAGCCGGCGCCAAAGTTCGTCCTCGACGAGATTGAGCCTCTGGACTATCTGGAGGCTGAGGTTCGAAAGGTCGATAAAGCGCTTGGCGCTGAGTTTCTCCGAAATGAGAGTCCATCGATCTTCACCCACGCTGTGATAGGAGTCGTCGATCTGCTCGCCCTGACACTTACCTGCTCGCTGTTCCTCGCCTTTATCAGGATCGCCGATGGGAGCTTTTCCACAACACAGACGAGGCTTGCTTCTGCAGCAATTGTCGCGCTGATATCATTTTTCTATCTTGCATTGACGCAGTGCCTTTGCGGCAGAACTTTCGGTATGATGCTTACGAACACCAGAGTAGTGGACGCGCTTACTTTTGACGCTCCGTCCCCATCCCAAGCCTTGGTGAGAACGGCCGGATACTTCGTTGCCGCCGCGCCGGCCTTGGCCGGAATCTTCTGGGCCGCGTTGAATCGCCGGCATCGAGGGTGGCAAGATTTTCTCTCGGGAACTGTGGTCGTTCGGGATTTCTAACAAGGTACCCGCTCCAGAGGCTGGAACATTTGCCCGTGCGTTTATTTCTTCTCCTGTGCTCCTCAAGTAATATTACTGAGTGGATAATTTCTACCTGTCGGCGCTGGTGCGAGAAGTAGAGCCGGAGGTGCTGGGACGGACTGTCGTTCGAGCATCACTCGCCAATTCAATCCTGCTCATAGATCTGCGCCTCACGGCCGGCCGTCAATTGGTGGCTTCGCTGGATCGAACCACGCCGGCGCTTTACCTTTCAACCGAGATCGCGACTCAAGCCTTAACGGGAAAACACACGTCGACTTTTTTTCTTTCACTGCTGCGCAAACATCTTGTTGACGCGAGGCTGGTAAAGCTCTGGAAGGAGCCTCTGGATCGAATCGTCCAAATCGATTTCGAGAAACTGGACGCCGGTGATAATAAGGTCCACACCTCGCTGCTGTTGGCGCTCACTGGCCGCTCGGCTAATGCCTATCTAGGAGAGGTCGATGGCAAAGTCATTGGGACGCTGTTCGAGCACGACGCGGCGGAGCAATCCGCTCGTCCGGCCTCATCGATCGATACCCTCGACTCGGTAAGTTTGACGACGGAACTGAATGAGTCACTCATGCAATCCGAAGTGCTGGAACGTTTCTTTGGAGCTGGCTCGATCTTTGGTCCCCAATTAAGAAATGAGTTTTTGGCTCGCTGCCACAATGCGAGTCCCGCTGCGGCTTTCAAATCCGTAGTGAAAGACTTGTTCGATTGCGACCCGCTGCCTCTGCTCTATTCGCGGTTGCCTCTTGATGAGGTCGAGGAAAAGGTCATCAATCCCAAGACAGATCTGCTGCTCTCGCATATCGAACTCGCTCAAGCCGGCGGAATGCGACGCCATCAATTCTCGTCGCTATCGGAAGCCGCTGACCAATACTACAGCGCGCGCGCCCGCGCGATGTCGCTTCGCGCGGAGCATACCAGGTTGAAACAAACGCTCGCGCGCGAGGTCGGCAAGCGAGAGTCGGCGATCAGGGCGATTGAATCTGACCGCACCCGGTTCGAACAACCCGACAGGCTGAAACGCTTCGGCGACCTGATTCTAGCCAACCTGGCCAACGCTCGAACCCAAGGCACCAGAGTCACCGTTGTCGACTATTACGACCCTGATCAGGCAGAGATCCAGATCGAGATACCCGAGGGCTTCACGTTGAAAGAATCGGCGGCCGATTACTTCGCGAGGTATCAGAAAGCGCGTCGCGCTCTCGCGGCAATCGCCTCGCGGGAGCGCGAGGTCTCGCACAACCTCGAGCCGCTTAAGCGCCTGTTGCTCATGTTGGACCAGG
The DNA here is from genome assembly GCA_038040455.1 of Acidobacteriota bacterium. Taxonomy (GTDB): domain Bacteria; phylum Acidobacteriota; class Blastocatellia; order UBA7656; family UBA7656; genus Onstottus_A. The sequence goes on along the minus strand of JBBPIH010000055.1, from coordinate 34,082 downwards.
AGCCAACAGCAGATAGCATCGCCGAAGTCGGCAAAGAAACGGAGCGACTGCTTGGCACGACACGCGCCGCCCGGCGCGGCTCGGACAAACGCTCGAGGGTCAAAGGCGGCTATGCCTTTGGGCGCAGGTTTAGGTCGAGCGACGGGTATGAAATAGTGGTAGGCAGAAACGATCGCGACAACGACGCGCTCACATTCCGCGTCGCCAAGCCGCATGACATCTGGCTTCACGCTGCAGACTATCCAGGCTCGCACGCGATCATTCGCAACCTGGGACGAGACGCTCCGCCACACCGGACAATCACTGAAGCTGCTGAGCTGGCGGCCTTCTACTCGCAAGCCAAGGGCGAAGGCAAAGCCGCCGTACACTACACTCAAAAGAAGTTCGTATCAAAGCCGCCGCGTTCGAAGCCCGGTCTGGTCCGACTCTCTTCGTTCAAGACGATCGTCGTCGAGCCGCGTTGCAATCTGGAAAGACTCGGCTGACGCCCCAAGCAACCTCGACGGCGATTCAGTAAACTAAGAATCCGCATCCGGGCGCTCCCGAATCCGTAGTGTCCTAATCTTGTGTTGATTGGGACTTGACCACCAATACCGCTGATAACGAACGTTTCGTCGGACACACTCAGAATCTGATTAACACCTCACTTTTCAGTGAGGTGGGCTGCGCGCATCACGTCTAGGATAACCGTTTCAACGGTTTGTCCACACTCGGCGGAACGAAACTGTTAAAACAGTTCGGGCGTAACTCTGCGCCCGGCCCCACCTCACTGAAGTGATGTGTTAATGAGAATTCCGGACGATAGGCCATTCGGCGCATAGACAGACGCACGGTGACGGTCTGTCTCTCGATATCACTTGTGCAAATCCGTAAGCGCATCTCGGGCGCGAAGGGAATTTCAGAAAGACCAACATAAGATTAGGACACTACCCCCGAATCTTTTCGCTGCAAGTTTAAATCACAGATGCTATGATTCACTCAGCGAGGCGCATAACGAATGAGCCGGTTGATGTTTGTTTACCTATCGGGAACCGAGAAGGGTAAGACCAGAATCTTCACACAGGAACACGTGACGCTGGGCACCTCGGACTCCTGCGACTTGAAGCTCGTCCCCGAGGAAGGTGGTTCTCTGCCAGAGGGTGTGCTCGCCGACATCTACGACGACGAATCCACTTTTCATTTAGTTCCTCATGTTGAGCAGAACCACTTTGAGATAACAATCAACGGCGAAGAACTCGGAAGCGATCAATCGGGCGCCGGCCACACGTTGCACGACGGCGACACTATTCATTTTGGTCACGGTCTGGCGAGCGCGAGCGTTCTGTTTCAGGTGATGCCGGAGAACTTCTCGGCCACCCATCCCGTTCGCCGTAACGTAGCCGAGGTCGACAGGATATCGGGACAGTCTGTTCATCCGCTTACGGCCACGCTCTTCGTAAAAGAGCTTACCGCCAGCCTCTGGGCTGAGATCCCACGCAAGGCAAAGTTGACCGGCCTGACCTTGGTAACGGCGCTTTTGTTACTCATCCTGGGGGTAACCGCGTTCAGCCTCATCACTCTCATCCGAAGCACAAACAAAACGGATCGGATCGGAGAGCAGATTGCAGGGGTTCAGGCCCGCCGCGAACAGGACCAGGAACTGATTCGAAAACAGCAAGAGGAGATCGAGAGGCTTCGCGAAGTCAGCGACCAGATGCGGCGGTTCACTCAGAAGATCGCTGAGTGGTACAGCCCGGGGGTATGTCTGATAGTCGGCAGCTACACATTCGTCGAGCGCGGCACCGGGCGCGTGCTCCGATACGAAACGGCGGACCGCGTAAGCGAGATGCCCGTGGACAAGAGCGGCAATCTGCAGGCTTCTGTTGACGGCGTAGGACCCCCGGTGCAGATCGATTACACCGGCACGGGCTTCGTGGTTGAGAAAGGCGTGATCGCAACAAACAAACACGTAGTTCAGCCGTGGGCGACCGACCAGATGGCCGAGATCATCTTGCAACAGGGCGGCGGACTCGCTCCAAGGCTGGAGACGCTTGAAGCTTTCTTCCCTTCCAGGCAGGCACCCTTCGACTTGAAAGTGGCAGCGACTTCACCTCGATATGACATCGCGCTTTGCAGGTTCGATCAGCGGGATGCGGCGCTGCCGATCTTCCCCCTTAGCAATGAAGATCCCAACTCGATAATCGGCGAGCCGGTTGTGCTGTTGGGCTACCCGACCGGAGTTGACGGGTTGCTTCAGCGTATTGAAGAAACCCAGAGGCGTGAGATATTGCGGACTCACGGGCAGAGCGCGGTTGAAGTAGCTGCGGGGCTGGCCTCCCTCGGTTTGATAAGACCGCTGACGACCACTGGCACTATCAGCGATGCGCTCCCAGGCCGCATTGTCCACAGCGCTCAGACGACCGAAGGCGGATCGGGCAGCCCTATATTCGATCGCGACGCCCGAGTAATCGCGATCAACTCTGCGATACTTGCCACTGTAGACGGGAATCAGAGCTTTGGCGGATCGAACTTTGGCGTGCCGATCAAGGTCGCTTACGAGTTGCTTCAAAGCTTCGACAAGGATAAACCGGGAACCCATCCATAGCCTGGGAGCACAGGCATCCCTGCCTGCCGGCCTCACGGAAGGAACCCCTCACAAAAGGAAAGAAGCGAGTTGCGAAAGCAGGCAGGCAGGGATGCCTGCGCTCCCAGGAACGAGCTTCACGCGCAACGTCCGCGTCCTGCAATCTCAACTCCGTCGAAGCGCAGCAGCTCGTCCTCTTTGCTCTTAGGCGGTACCACCTCGAATACAACGTTGTCGAACTTTCCGTGGCCTCGATAGAAGGATGACTTGTACCCACGCTGATTCGTGAACTCGATCAACTGGACGCCCCACTTCCCGAGAGCAGTGTTTTCAGGGATTGGAATCGTTATGTCGAAGCTTGTCTGCGCGTAGCTCTGCTCAAGTGGAATTGATAACTCACCCAAAGCCAACTTCGCTTTGCTGGAGCTCGCCATGCTGAACTGAAAACACTGGACGAATATCCTGCTGATCCCGCTAGGATCGTACGCCGCGATTCGGAGCACCAGGCTTTCACCTGCGACTACGCGAACATCCGCAGAACCGTTTATCCCCAGACTCACAGACATATCTTCACCTTCTCCTTGGGTATAAGGTCGTGTGAGGATTATTCAGTACTCAGGGCAGGTCCGTACGGTCTCTTCTAGTTACTCTTATTCGGCGAGGATAATAACCATCAAAATGAGAGGCGTCAAGAGTCGATCGCTTCGCTTCAATGTTCAGGGTTCACAGTTCCGGGTTCCGGGTTTAAACCCCGAACCCGAAACCCTGAACTCGGAACCGTCTTCGGGTTTATTTTTGTCCGAGCGCGCGCTGCTTTCCTTCCAGTGCCTCCTTATAGGCGCCGTTTGGAACATTGGGACCCAAGGCGATTGCCTTCTCGTACTCTCCGATCGCATCCGCTCGGAATTCCTGGAAATCGAATATGCGGGCGAGAAACACGTGACTCCATTGGATCAGCCAGCGTTCGGAATCCTTTGATGCATTGTCGATCGCTTTCCGATAGAGCTTGATTGCCTGCTCAAGTCGATCGTGCTGCATTTGAATCTTGTCGTTCTCGTCGGCCTTTGGGTCGAGCTCGACGGCCGACGCCGTTTGAGTCATCACCTGCGCCAGCCCGTATAGCGCTCTCGCGTTGTTAGGCTCCACCGCCAGCACTTCTTCAAGGATCGAACGCGCGTCCTTAAATCGCTTCTCCCTGATCAGATCATCCGACATTACGATCTTCGCTGCCATGGCACCCATTGCCGCTTCGGCAGCGGCGCCTTCACCGCCGGTGCTCTTCGACGGTTTAGAGCGTCGCGCCGACACGCGTGCCACTACGGGCTCGAATTCCCTGGCGCGTGTGGCTTCGCGGTCGAACTTCGCGGTCGCAACCATCTGATCGAAGAAGACCTCCATGCTGATGCCGACCTTCTCTAAGCCGACCAGCGAATCATAGAAGTGAAAGCTGAGCACCGCGCCCCGCAGATATGCCTGGGCCACGTCGAACACCGCGTCATCCTCGCTGTAAGTTCCGCGAGTTGCGATCGCATTTAGCCGCCGCATCCTCGCCTCGGTGGCCTGCGCAAGCGATTCCCGCACGACAAGGTAGACACTGTTGGAGTACTGCTTCGCCGCAGTCGGCACTGAAGCAACCACCTTCAAGATCTGGTCCTTGTACTCGAGGGAAGCCTTCAGGTGCCGCTCAACCATTGGGTCGATGACGAATCGTATCATTGCCTGGCGCACCGGGTCCGCAGTTGTCGCTCGCGAAGGCCCCACAATCACGATGTAGTCGTCGCCAATCTTGCGCGCTAAAAAATCTTCCTTCTGATTCAGGATGTCGCCGCGAACTGTCGAGGTATCCATTGCGGAGAGCGGGTCGGAGATGACAAAGACCTGTCTTGTGCGCGTACGAGTGATCACGGTTTGTTTTTCTCTTTTGGAATCCGTCGTGCCTGTCGTCACGACCAGAGGGCGCATGCTGATCACCGTTTCCGGTTTGGTGTGAAAGTAATCGAGCACGTCGAAAATCACCGTGCCAACCGGCACGCGATAGGCCGCCGCGTATGCGTCTCCAACCGCCATGTATTTCGGGATGAGTTCTCTTATCCCGCTCTTCACGTAGAACTCTCGAACTAGAGGGACAAAATCGAGCAGAGGCGCCAGGTCTTCCGGGATCGCGTGGAGTGTTGACTGATAGATCGTAAAGCCGGGAGGCTGTGTCATCATCACGCTTAGTGCGGCATACCTCGCTGCATCAGCGGTTTCCTCCACGCCCTGCCGCCTGTGCGCCTTGTAAAATGCCGCGAGCTTTTCTTTCACCTGCGCATCAAGCCTGGCAAGGTCCCTTCTTAACTCGGCGCGCGCGGGCGACAAGGGCTGACCGCCAGTCTCATAGTCAAAGCCGGCGACGTTCAACGCGGCCATCACGACAAAGGTCCTGACATCGGGCTGAATGCGCACGTTCACATCGGAAGGAGTGATGAACCCGGCGCGCGTACGCCCCGGCTGTGCTTGGACACCGGGCTTCGTTTCCGGTTTCGTTTGCTGCGCCGTAGTGGATACAGCCAGGCAGGCGGCGAGTAGACAGATAAAACTTGCTCTCAGCATAAGATTAAAGATAGCGGTGTGATGAAAGAGTGGTCAACTCGATGCCTGTTGGGAGGGCCTCCGTGGCCGCGCCCCTCTGCTTAGACAGAGTTGGGCGGTGCAGGCAGGGACGGCCACGGAAAGCCCCTACAGGGCTCTTCACAGCTTCTCAGATACCGACTTCGCCTGCAGGAACAACAACAGGTAATCGCGGCCCCCGCCCTTTGAGTCGGTGCCCGACATGTTGAACCCGCCAAACGGATGCACGTCAACAAAAGCCCCTGTGCACTTACGATTCAAGTATAGATTCCCGACGTGGAAATCACGCCGCGCCTGCTCGAGCCTTCCGCGGTCCCGGCTGAACACCGCCCCGGTCAACCCGTATTGCGTGTTGTTAGCGATCTCGATCGCCGCGTCGAAGTCTCGCGCGCGGAACGCCGCAAGCACGGGACCGAAGATCTCTTCCTGCGAAATGCGCGCCATCGGATCGACGTCGCCAATCACCGTAGGCTTGATGAACCATCCGCGCTGCCGTTCCTCGAGCGGGCCTCCCCCGCTCATCAATTTGCCCTCTCCCTTTCCGATGTCGATGTACTTCAGGATCGACTCATATGCGTCCTTGCTCGAAACCGGCCCCGTCCAATTCTCCTGTTCCTTGACCGGTCCTATTTTCAACTTGCTGACACGATCGGCGACGCGGCCAACAACTTCGTCGTAAACCTTATCCACAACGACGACCCTCGAGCACGCCGAGCACTTCTGACCTGAGTAGCCAAACGCGGACGTAAAGACTCCATCAACCGCGGCATCCAGGTCCGCAGTCTCATCGACGACGATCGTATCTTTGCCTCCCATCTCGGACACTACGCGTTTGATCCATAACTGACCTTCGGCGGTCTTTGCCGCAAGCTCGTTGATGTGAAGCCCGACTTCCTTCGAACCGGTGAAGGCGATGAAGCGAGTGCGCGGATTGCCCACAAGATAATTGCCGATCTTTCCGCCGCTGCCCGGCAGGAAGTTCACCACGCCCGGTGGAAGCGATGCTTCTTCGAGCAGCTCGACAAATCTAGCCGCGACTACCGGGCTCTCGCTGGAAGGTTTAAGCACGACGGTATTGCCCGTCACCACGGACGCGAGCGTCATTCCCGCCAGGATCGCGAGAGGAAAGTTCCACGGCGGAATCACCACGCCCACTCCCATCGAAATGTAGTAGAGCTCGTTCTGCTCCCCGGCAAGCGGAGTGAGCGGTTGCTCTTGGCTGTAGCGGATCATCTCGCGCGAATAGAACTCGGCGAAGTCGATGGCCTCGGCGACGTCTCCATCAGCTTCTGCCCATGACTTGCCGACTTCGAGAACGAGCAATGCGTTGAACTCAGCCTTGTGCTTGCGGAGCAGTGCTGCGACCTTCAACAAATAGCGCGCTCGAACTTCAGGCGCCACATTCTTCCACTCCTGGAAGGCGGCGGTTGCGGCTTCAACGGCTTTATCCGCGAGCTCGACGCTGGCTTTATGGACAAGCCCGATTACCTCGTCGTAGTTCGATGGGTTCACCGAAGCGAGCATGTCGCCGGTCGTGTAGCGCTTCCCCCCGATGATCAGCGGGTACTCGCGTCCGAATTGGGATTCGACGTTGGCGATGGCTTCGCGCATCGCGGCGGCGTTGCGCTCGACTGTGAAGTCGGTGAATGGTTCGTTTTGAAATGGCGGAAGCATATTATGAGTTCCTTTCTCTTTTTGAGCCTCAATTCAAATGGCTTAGAAGTTATCAACCCCGTGGAACTACGGTCAACTGAGATCGGGGGGTGCGTCAGGTTTTCGCGCATACCCACCTCGTCAGAGGTGGGTTCCTGATGTTACAGCCTACAATAGCCCGCCGCGGCCGAGATGCCGACGTGCGTCAGCAGTGGGAGGTTTCACGTGGTAGCTTCTCGCTGGATCTGACCGGGGGGCGAGGCTACCAGGAAGGCCATAACGTGAGCGACCCACTGCTTCGCACGTGGGCATCGCAGCGTCGGCGGGCCGTTCTGGTAGGCTGTAACATCAGGACCCACCTCTGACGAGGTGGGTATGCGCGAAAACCTGGCGCGCACCCTGAGATAGGACGCTCCTACGGCGTTAACCCCCCAAGCCGCACTAGCAACGCGACTGACTTCAAACCCGGTTTGATCGCACCCTAGTAGTTCACAGTTCAAGCCTCAGCTGATCGATAAGCGGCAACCTGAAAGCTGATTCCCAACACCAGTCAACTTCGTTGTAGCACCAAAACCTGGTTGTTATAGTGCATGTGTTGACGCTCCTCCAACGTACGAGCGCCAGGATGTGGTCTGCTAGATCAAAGGCGATTGTGATCTTCTAGAGAATATGCCGCTGTTCAAACGCTACACGACTCTTGTCCTCGTCGCGCTGGCGCTCCTCTCGAGTGCGGCGCACAGCGGGAGTCCACCCGACCGTCGCGCCACTACGATCGCCGCCCGCGAATCATCGGATCCATTGTCGCCCAAGGACCGGGTTGAGGTTTTCGAGGAGGTTTGGGAAACCATCAACGAGAAGTACTATGACCCTTCATTCAACGGGGTCAACTGGCATGCTGTGCGCGAGCGTTATCGCCCGCTCATCGAACGGGCAAACACCGAGGACGAATTCTACGGACTCCTCAAGCGCATGGTCGGCGAGCTGCACGATGCCCACACACGCTTTCACATACCCGAAGAGCGCCGCGAGCGCGAACGCTTGCAAGCCGTCAGCGCCGGCGTCTCTATATACGAGGTTGAAGGCAAACCGGTCGTCGTAAGCGTGGAGCCGGTTTCAGACGCCGCTCGCGCGGGCGTCGAGGAAGGAATGATCGTGCTTGCCATCGACGGCAAGCCCGTCTCCCAACAATTGGCCGACGCGGGCGCCCGCGTAGCAGGCTCGTCCACGGATCGGGCCGTTCGGCTCAGGCTGTACCGGATGATTGTTGACGGAGCCCCTGGCACAACTCTTCGAATGAGCCTCGGGCGAGCAGACGGTTCAGTGCTGGATGTAGCATTGACGCGACGCATCGTCGCCGATACGGCTGTGGTCAGGTCACGCCGCTTGCCATCCGGCTACGGCTACATCAGGCTGACGCTTTGGAAATCGCCAATCCGAAAACGATTCAAGAGAGCGCTCGAACAACTCAAGGATGCGCCGGGCATCGTGATCGACATTCGCGGCAACCCCGGCGGTGAGGCAGAAGAAGTGGCGAAGATCGCAAGCTACTTTTTCAACTCAAAGGTCGCATTTGGCAAGTTCAGCACCCGCGCGGGGAAAGCGGTCTACCTGCGCACCGATGACGATGAGCAGGTCTACAAGGGTCCTCTCGCGATCCTGGTGAACGAAGGCTCGGGCAGCGGCTCGGAGTTGTTCGCCGGAGTGATGCAGGAGAACGGTCGCGCTGTGGTGATCGGCCGCCGGAGCTGCGGATGCGTGCTCGGCATATCGAAGTTCAGAAGCGTGAAAGGCAAGGGTGAGCTTGCGGTGAGTGAATACGGATACCGCTCCCCCGCAGGAAACACTTTCGAAGGAGCGGGAGTGACTCCGGACAAGACGGTGGAGCTGAAGATATCCGATCTTCAGCAGCAACGTGATGCCGCACTCGAGGAAGCGGAGCGTTTGTTGAAAATGAACCCGAAACTAGTGGCCTGCAACATGCACTTCACTAATGAAGGGGGTATCCGCGCAAATCGGCCGAATCAGTGTCATCCGTGGTCTATTGCAGCGCTGACAATGCGATTCTTGCGAACTCATAGACCACCGATGACACGGGTTTGACGGATTCGCACTGATTTCGTACCCATTTGATCGCTAGCGAAACGGCTGTTACAAATCATTACCTCGATCTCGCACCGAGTAACCTAGCGCGCCGACTGTCCGCGAGCCCCCTTAGCTTTTGGCAAACTTACAAGATTAGCTATTAACCGATACGCCCCGGGCACTCCTTTCGGCAATTGCCTGAACCACGCGTACGCCGAGTAAACATACAGCCCCTTGCCGTACTCGGCGATCACTTCCCCTCCCTTCAAGTCAGGTTCGCCCGGGTCGTGACATGCCATTAGCGGTTTGAAATGCAAATCCCAATCGCTCAGGAAATAAGCCCCGCGCTCTTGCACCCAGCCATCGAAGTCGCGCTCGGTGATCTTGTTTGGAAAGTTGAAACGCGGATGACCCGGTTCGAGTATGGTCACCTTCGCCGACTCGTCGGTTACGCGAAACGGCCGCGCTTCCGGCTTGGGATAAGACGGGAAGCCGCCGCTGATGAACTGCGCTTGTGTGTAAGTCACTATGACCAGCTTCCTTCGCGAGTATTCGAGCAAACGTGAGTTGTACTCTGCCAACTCCGGCCGTGCGGATGCGCCAGAGCCAACAACAATGATATCGAGCTGCGACAGATCGCCAGCGAGCTCGTTTGCGCCGATAGCTCGTGCGTCGAGTCCCGCGCTGCGCATCGATTCAAGCACCTTATCGCCCGATGCTCCGATGTACCCAACCTTCGGCTTTGCCGCTGACTTCGAAGCGAAGGCGGAAGGAATGTCGCCCTCGCTAAGATAGAGCAGCCGAGGCTCGCGATCCGTTTGCCGGTCCCTTTGCGCGGGCGCTTCTCTTCCCATCCGATAAGGCGCAAAGCCGCCAGTCTCGAAGCTGCCCCTGCTGTATTGCACGATGTAGGTGCCGCCGCGATTGACGTATTCCATCAATCGCGCGTTGTTCGCGATCACGTCGGGCCGAACCTCGTAGACTCGAACGCCTGCGACGATGGCGTCATAGCCGCTCAAGTCTCCGGACGCGAGTTCTTTCGAATCGATCGTCTTAACGTCGAGGTCGATGCGTCTCAGCGCCGCAGCGAAGTCGTCGCCCGCGCCTTCGATGTAGCCGATCTTCAAACCCGCCGCTACTTTGACGTCAATCACCTCGGTTGCGGCTCGGGCTTCGTGATAGACGAATCGCGGCTGGATGTGAGGATATGCGACGATCTGATAGCCTTCGCTATGCGAGCGCCCGTCGACGGTGGCGACTGCCGAAACCGCTCGCCGAGTCTCCGTGCTTCCCCCCGGCGCTTTCACTGCGAAGGTGAAGGACGCGCGCTCGCCTTCGCGTTTCAGATCAAAGTTGGAAGATGCTGGGGTCACTTGCCAACCTTCTGGTTTCTGAAGCGCCACCGAGCCGCGGGCGCCGGCCTTCTGATTATTAGTCACCGATACGATCACTTCACGTTCGCGGGCCGTCGCGGATTTCGGATAAACGAGAATATCCGGCGAGACATTGACCGACACAGCGGGAGCGGCCTTAAGCTCGTGGCGAATCTCACCAAGCGCGCGATCGGCGTAACGATACTCAGCCCCCTGGCTGGTTTTTAAGTACGCGCCGGCAATTGTGAAGCCTACGAACCCCTCCACAGCGGAAGGAGAAACGGGCTCGATCCCGGTTGCGCCTTTCTCAAGTCTATTAACTGTGAACATATCGCCCTGGCGAGGGCTGTTCAGCCAGTAGGGCCGGGTTGGTTCTACATCATCTCCGACGCCGACGGTGACGGTGTAATCAACTTGCAGCAGCAGCCTGCCGTCAGCTTCGGAAGTTTTTTTGGTCTTTTCAACCAGCGTCCAACCTGGAGGCGACACTAACCCGAACTCCGCAAGCTTTGCCGTAGAGTTCGCGTACGCGCTCAAAGTGAGGTTGAACGTCTGACCTGGAGTGACGATTTCGTCATCAGCCAGGCAATCGACGACTACGCCTTCGGACTTTAGCAGCGCGTCGGCAAAGTCCGCCTCTTTCTGTTTCAGCAGAAAGTTGGTTTCAAACAGTTCCGACTCGCTCAAGCCAAGAGCAGCGAGCCCGCTGCTGATCTCCCTCAGCTTCTTCAAGCCTCGCGCGATTACATCAGTGACCGGCCCCTTCGCTAGCGGACTGTATTTGGCCTTCGCTTCGTCGGCAGCCGCCTGAACCTCCGCAAGCTGCTCCCTAAGTTTTGCCGCCGCTGCTCCCGCGTAGCCAGCAATACCTGTCAATCGCGAGTCGATGTCCTCGAAGATGTCTTTCTCATTCTTAACCGGGCCGAGCTTCGAATCGATCAATCGCAGTCGCGAGAAGCGTGGACCTCGAGCTTCGATTGTTCCCTGATCTTGCGAGCGATGCTGGCTGCGGCCTCGCGCCGCGATCTCGTAGTAGCTGCAGCCAAGCAACGGATCGAACTCGCCGGTGTTCAGGGAAAGCGTCGCAAGGGATGGCAAGAACTCCCGGGGACTCGCGGCGCCGTCAAACGAGCGGAGGTAGAGCTTCTTCGCCTGCCAGGGTCTCAAGCCTTCCCTAATCTGATTGGGAAAGCGGTTAGGGTCGGCAGCCGCGCGATAGGCTTCTTGGGTCAGCAGCCCCGAAGCCTGATGATGGCCGTGCCCGTCGTTAGGAGTGCCCGACCAGGCCGAAACGATGACCAGAGGTCGAAACGTTCGAATCACGCGAACCATGTCAGCAAGCACTTGCTCTCGGTCCCATTTCGTCAGAGTCTCGGTTCGCGACTTGGAGAACCCGAAGTCGAAAGCGCGAGAGAAAAACTGAGAAGCGCCGTCCAGTCTCCTTGCTGCGAGCAGCTCCTCAGTTCGAATCACGCCGAGCGGCTCGTACAACTCAGGCCCGATGACATTCTGTCCGCCGTCTCCGCGAGTGAGCGAAAGGTAAGCAGTGCGCGCCTGCCGGCCTCGCGCCAGATAAGCTAACAACCCGCTGTCTTCGTCATCTGGGTGAGCGCCTGTGTGAAGGACGCTGCCGACCACTCCGAGCCGCTTGATTGCCTGGCCCAATGCCATCGCGCCGCGGTCTTCTGTGGGTCGCGTGTCTGCGTGCGAGCGAAGAGGAAACGGCTGGCAGACAAAAGAAATTAGAAACGCGATCGCCGTGGCGAGGGACTTGCGAGTTTGGATTGAGATCAATTTCAACCTCCGGTCTTGCACCCTACGGCGTGCCCTCGAGTTTGGACATTCCACCTCAGATCGCGGCCTTCCCAACTCCGCCAGGAGTTGCATGTTTATAGCAGGGCGTCGCTCTGCCTGGCGCACCCCAGCGGGGTGCTATGTCGGTCGCGCTCATTTTACGAGAGTTGATCCGGCACATGGCACCCCGCTGGGGTGCGGCTCTGGCAACCACCACCTCTATAAACATTGCACCCCTACGGGGTGAGACCGAGCGCTATGCCAACGAGAGAGGCCTTGAGGCCCTCATCTTCATTGCCACGTCTATGATTCGCGAGGCCGCCTCCAGTTTCGACAGCAGCGGAAGCTCCACCACGCCTTCTGAAGACACAAGCGCGATTCGATTCGTGTCTACGTCAAATCCTGAATCCGAAGCCGACACGTCGTTGGCTACGATCAAATCCGCGCCCTTCTCCTCGAGCTTCTTCCTGGCGTTCTCAATGACGTTCTCTGTTTCGGCCGCAAAACCGATGACAACGCGAGAGCCTCGCTCGAGGGCAGCCGCGGCGAGGATGTCCTCGGTCTGCTCGAGGTCGAGAACCAGCGCATTTCCGTTCTTCTTGATCTTCTGCTGATGAACGCTTGCCGGGCGATAGTCGGATACTGCCGCCGCCATCACAACGATAGTCGCCGCCGCAAGGTTGTCCTTCACAGCTTTGTACATCTCGGCAGCGGAGCGAACCGAAATCGTGCGCGCGCCTTCTGGTGGAGCAATCGACACGGGCCCGGTTATTAACGTGACGGCAGCACCTCGTGCAAGCGCGGCTTCGACCACCGCATAGCCCATCTTTCCAGACGAGCGATTGCTCAAGAACCGAACTGGATCGAGGGCTTCCTGCGTCGGTCCGGCCGTTATCAACACGTGCTCGCCCGTTAAGTCCAAAGTCCCGGGTCCAAGGTCCAAGGTCCCAATCTGATTATCCTTAGTTGCCGGCGGAGCGTTCGATTCTCGACTCTCCACACCGGCACCCGGCCTTTCGACTTCGGACTTCGGACTTTGGACTTTGGACTGATCGCCAATGATCTCGCACGCCCGGTTGACGATTTCAGCAGGGTCAGCCAAACGGCCCGCTCCCACCGTGCGACATGCGAGGTAGCCTTCTTCAGGGTCAATGAACTGAACGCCTCGCTCGCGCAACCGGCGAACATTCTCACGGGTCGCGGGATGGGCCCACATCTCGACGTTCATTGCCGGCGCCACAAGCATGGGCGCGGTGGTGGATATATAGAGCGTGGAAAGAAAATCGTCGGCAATGCCGTTGGCGAACTTTGCGAGCGCGTTAGCTGTCGCCGGCGCGACCAGCAAAAGATCGATCGACTGCGCCAACTGGATGTGCTTGATCTCGGGGTCATCTGTCGGCGCGAACATGTCAGTTATCACAGGAAACCCGGAGATGGACTGAAATGTCAGCGGGCCAACGAACTCAGTCGCGTGCCGGGTCATCACGACTCTGACACCAGCTCCGCGTTTCTGAAGCCCGCGCAGAATTTCCACCGCTTTATAGGCGGCTATGCATCCAGTAACGCCCAGTGCGACGATCATCTGCTTCACCTAACCGTTCGGTGTCCTGTACGGGCGTGCCTCTGCGGGCGCCCCTCCGCGACCCAAGTTCGTAATCCGGCCTTCAGGCGGAAGTTCGTCATCAGATATACACTTACGCCTGTAGGCGGGACTACGACCTTAAGCACTGCCTTGCCGCCAGAAATCATGCTTCGTCTATATTGCGTCCACTCTGGAGAAGAAGTCCAGGATACGCTGCGGCTGATGGCGCTCAAAAGCTTGTGATGAGCACCCAATCCCGCTCCTGGAAAGGCAGTTGCTTTGCCGGCGATTGAAAGATCCGCCACGCGATGTCGGCGGTGAACATATCACAAAGCGCTGGCCGGAACAATATAAGGAGGAATGACGAAATGATGAGGAAACATTTCAGGAAGTAGTCATGCTTCGCATCCTGACCTTTATTCTCGCAGTTCTGCCAATTGCTACGAGCGCCAGTTCACAAATTATTGACACGGTTGCCGGTGCAGCGACCAGCGCCAGCTTGCGCAGTCCCTACGGAATGGCAGTAGATAGCAACGGCAATCATTGAATTCTTGACATCGAACATGGAAGGTCGTGGATCTGGGCGAATTGCTTCCGGTGCTCCGAGTTGCCCTGGATGCCAGAGCCTTGCCCTCCGTAGAGCCTTGTAGCACTGCATCGGCGCATTCGGCGAACTACTGGTATACTTCCTTTCTGAAACTCGAGATTGACTGAATTCCCATGATTGATTGCCTGCACATCCGAAACTTCTCGATCATCGCGCATATCGACCACGGCAAGAGCACGCTGGCAGACCGCTTACTTGAAGTCACCGGAGCGCTCTCGGAGCGCGAGATGTCCGAGCAGGTGCTTGACGCGATGGATCTCGAACGCGAGCGTGGCATCACCATCAAAGCCCACGCAGTCAGGCTCGACTACAAGGCGCGCGACGGCCAACAGTACGTACTCAACTTGATCGACACGCCTGGCCATGTGGATTTCTCTTACGAAGTATCGCGGTCGCTCTCGGCATGCGAGGGCGCGCTTCTGGTTGTCGATGCGTCGCAGGGAGTCGAAGCCCAGACCCTGGCAAATACCTACCTGGCCCTCGATCACAATCTTCACTTGATTCCTGTAATTAACAAGATTGACCTGCCTGGCGCGGAACCCGAACGCGTGCGCGAAGAGATCGAGCAGACGATTGGACTCGATACCGCTAACGCTTTGATGATCTCAGCCAAGATGGGGACGGGAATCGACGAAGTCCTGGAAGCAGTCGTGCGCGAGATCCCTCCACCCGCAGGAGATAAGTCCGAGCCGCTCAAAGCGTTGATCTTCGACTCCTGGTTTGACAGTTATCGAGGCGTGGTTGTGTTGATGCGCGTGATCGACGGAGTCATCCGGCCAGGTATGCGAGTTCGCTTGATCGACGCGGAGAAAGAATACGAAGTCGATGCGCTCGGAGTGCTCACCCCCAAGCCGCGTGTGATCGACGAGCTTGGCGCGGGCGAAGTAGGATTCTTCACCGCTCAGATCAAGACCGTCAGCGACGTCGAGATCGGCGACACTGTCACCGAGGCCGCGCGTCAGACCCTTACGCCTTTCCCCGGCTTCAAACGTATCAAGCCGATGGTCTTCGCCGGCCTCTACCCGATCGAGTCGAACAAGTACGAAGAACTGCGCGACGCTTTGGACAAACTGCGCTTGAACGACTCGTCATTTTTCTACGAGCCTGAGGCATCCGCCGCGCTGGGGTTCGGATATCGCTGCGGCTTCCTGGGGCTGTTGCACATGGAGATAGTTCAAGAGCGGCTCGAGCGCGAGTTCGATCTCGAGCTGATAACTACTGCTCCCACCGTGCGCTATCGGGTGACCACGACCGCCGGCGAAGTGATGGAAATAGACAGTCCAGCGAAGCTTCCCGACCCCGGCAAGATCGCGTCGATCGAAGAGCCAATCATCCGCGCGATGATAATGAGCAACGACGACTACGTCGGGCCGCTGTTCGCGCTGCTCGAAGAGAAGCGCGGCACTCAGCTTGGCTTCGAGTATCTGACTCGAAAGCGGGTGCTGCTCACTTACGAATTGCCGCTGGCTGAGATCATGCTCGATTTTTACGATCGACTGAAATCTCTCTCTCGCGGCTACGCGTCATTCGACTATGAGTTGACCGGCTATCGCGAAGGCGATCTGGTAAAGCTCGATGTACTGGTCGCAGAGGAGCCCGTCGATGCGCTATCGCTGATCGTTCATCGGGAGATCGCTTACGTGCGTGGCCGATCGCTCGTCGAGAAAATGCGCAAGCTGATCCCGCGGCAGTTATTCGAAGTGGCTATTCAAGCCGCGGTCGGCAACAAGGTAATCGCTCGTGAGACGGTGAAGGCGCTCGGCAAGAACGTTATTGCCAAATGCTATGGCGGAGACATCACTCGCAAGCGCAAGCTGCTCGAAAAACAGAAAGAGGGCAAGAAGCGCATGAAACGAGTAGGGAAAGTAGAGATCCCTCAAGAAGCCTTTCTCGCTGTGCTCAGAACCGACGATTAGCCTCGATGCTCCTATGCCTGTATACCTCCATGACCAGCGTTTCCTGACTCAAACCTGCGCCGTTCAGTGTTTACTCGCTCAGCTTGAACACGAAGGTAATCACCCGGTCACCCGCACCGGCACACCGTTGAGCAACGTTGGCCCGAACCGCCAGCCGCGCGCGGCATCAACCGCGAGAGCTATGAGCATCGGATGCCCGCTCATTGCGCGCGCGGATTCAACTCGGCCTTCAGGCGAGATCATTACCTCGACTGCTACATTGCCCTGTAGTCCCATCCGTCGTACCAATTCAGGATAGACTGGCACGCGGCGCTCGATCACTTTGCCCTGAAGGACCGTCGAGGTGACGCGCAGAGGTTTGGTGCCGGGGTCAACTGAGCGCGGCGTAGGCCGCGGCGGGTCGGGCGGCTGCGGCGGAGCATCGCTCGCTTTTCCGTCGAGGCCTACTACTCCAACGTTATTACCTGTGCCGTCCGGCACACGGTTTAGATCTCCGTCGGTAACGCCATCAAATTTACCGGTGTTCGGCAAGCCGGCACGTAGACTGATTCGCGGCGGGGCGGTCTGGTGGCCGACGATCTCGTCATATTTTAGAACGCTAGTGAAATCCTGGCGCGACGTCTCCTCCGAGTTCACTTGCGCCGGTCCGACTCTGGGAGGCGGAGGAGCCGGTGGTCTAGGAGCAATCAAGACTGTGCGATCATTCGCATCCGCCATCTTCGGTTCCGCGAAGCAGATCGAAAGAGCAAACGCCGACGCGACGACGGACAAATATGTGATCGACGTGCAGATGAAGAACCTCGACGTTCTTGTGGTACGCCTCTGAACACTAGACACAACTAGCTTATCAAACATGATCATTCTTCCTTGGCCGCCTTTGCTGATCGCTCTCTATCAGACACGAAGCCGCGCAGGCGCTCTGTTGAATTGTTGAGGCGCTCTCGAGAAACGGAAAGGTAGGTGCTCTTCGGTAAGGGCTCGTTGTCAGGGGTTGTCGTCAGTTCTCAAAAGCGAGCAGCTGACAACTGACTACTGACAGATTTCATCCACTCACATCGACCTTCTCTACAAGCAGGACTATGTGAGTAGAGACGGGGCGGCCCGAAACAGTTGCCGGTTGAAAGGTGCGATTGCGCAGCGACCACCACAACTGCTCAATCATGTACGGGTCCTTCGGCGCATCGATAACATCCACCAGCCTTCCGCGTCCATCCGAATCAACTTCGACCAGCGCCGACATACCCTGATTGCCGCGCTCCTGGTACGCAATATGGCTGAAGCTGACCAGTGCGCTGTTGTCGAGTACGCGCGGTAGTTGGTAGTAGTGCTCGGTATCAGTTGAACCCCGGTCGGGGGGCAGATTGTTGTAGCTGTGATACTCGCGGTCCGAACCGCTGATGATCGGGTATATCGCCGCCTGCTGGCTCTGGGTCTCGCCGAATGGAATCGGTCTGAAACTCGAGAATAAAGCCGAAAACGACAACAGCGAAATCACCAGCCCGGTGGCATAAGCCACTGGGCGAGGGTTCAGCTTCAACAGCCATGCAAGCAGGCTCTCGGACACGCTGATCTCTTTTCGCGCACGTCTCGTCGCTTCAATCATGATGTAGCTGCGAAGCTCGCGCGGGACAGCGGGCCGATCAGCACTCCTTAGAGTGAGCGATACGGCTTGTGTCTCGGCGAGACGCAAGCGGCAAGCGTCACACGCCGCAAGGTGTTCCCGGTAATCGGCCGCTTCATCCTCGTGGAGCTGCCGGTCTACGTAAGCCGAGGCTGTCAGTTCAAACTTCTTGCATTCCATAAAACACACATTCGATTGCGGATTGCGGAATTCGGATTGTGGATTGAATCAAATTCTGCGTCTGTTAATCCGCAATCCGAAATCCGCAATACTACAAAAGGTCCTTCACGCGGCGGCGGAGCGCTTCGCGTCCGCGCGCAATGCGTGACTTCACCGTTCCAATCGAAATTGATAGCGTCTGAGCGATCTCATCGTAAGATAGCTCTTCAATCTCGCGGAGCATCAGCGCGATCCGATACTCCTCCTTGATCTCACCCAGCGCGCGCATTATGTGGCGCTCGCGTTCGCTGGATATCGCCTGCGCTTCGGGCGAGGCGCCGCGGCCGGGAAGCAAGTTGCCAAGCGTCGTATCGCTTTGGCCCCGCGCGATGTCCAGCGATATCGTCTCCTCGCGATGGCGCCGCCGCCACCAGCGTTTCTGATTCATCGCCTGGTTTATCGCGATGCGATAGATCCAGGTCTTCAGTCCCGCTTCGCCACGAAAGCCGCCCAGTCCCCGGTAGACCTTCAAGAATGTCTCCTGCGCTGCGTCCCGCGCTTCCTCAGCATCGCCCAGCAAGCGGAGGCAAAGCGCGTAGACCGGCCGCTCGAAGTGAGCCACCAGTTCTTCGAATGCACTCAGATCGCGGGCGCGCAACCTGGAGATCAACCTCGCCTCAGGGAGGTGCTCTATCGCTCTGGCGTCGAGCTCGAGCCCGGCGAGAGTGGTTTGCTCCAGTGCGGCCATGTCTCCGGCTGACATTGAGTGGCACTCCTTCGGTTAACGGCTGACCGGAGTGGACCACCGCCCGGCCTTATGAAGCCGAGCGCCGTGTAGCTCCAAGCGGAACGGGCAGTGGCCCTTCACCTCACTTGTCGCTAGCTTAGACACCTTGTCCGGCCAGAATGTTCCGGCTTGAAAACTTTAGCACAAACCATGCGGGCGATCACCGGTTATCTACAGGTGTTCCTTTGCGCCCATGTTAGGCGAGCCGAGGGGTTGATCACAGCAGGCGGCGCCGTCAAAAGCACAATTTCAGATGCAACCCAAGCTAATGGCAACGCCCTCGTGTTTCTTGACAGCGTGCGAGGCTGGCCGCTATGTTCTTGTTTGCTTTACCAGACGGCGCAGGCGTCCTTCCGGCTTTGCTCCAGTCACAGACCCAAGGAGGCTCACAGCTTTGGCGAACACAGTCAGAAAGAAGAAGAAGGTCTCCGTCAAGGAGATGAAGTTCAAACACGATCCGATGATCCGGTTCTACGAGAAGATGCAGGACTGGCTCCAGGAGAGGGGCCGCCCGGTAGTGATTGCAGTGGGAGTCATCGCGGGAGCGATTCTGCTCTACGTCGCCGGGAGCTATTTCTTTGAGTACCGGAAGACCAAAGCCCAGACCGCTTTTTCCGAAGCCCTCGAGAAGTTCAACGCGCCAGTTCACGATTCAACGTCGACAACTCCACCGCCGACCGGCAAGTTCTACACCGACGAACAAACAAAGTGGCGAGAGTCAGCCGAAGCGTTCGAGCGTCTGGCCAATGATTACTCCAGCTACTACAGCGCAATCGGCCGTTACTATGCGGGGGTTTGCTACCTCCACTTCGATCGAGACAAGGGCATAAGCTTGCTCGAGCAGGTGGGCACCAAAAACGATCCGCCGGCCTCCGACCTTGCGCGGCTTGCGCTAGCCGAAAACTACGCAATCAACGGCGACTATGAGAAAGCCATTTCGCTTTACGAGCAACTTCTGATTACCGCCAGGAATTTGAAACCGGCGATCGAAGTGGGCGTCGGGCGTGTCTACGAAAAGACCGGTGACATAGAAAAGGCTGTGGAAGCCTATTTGGAGGCGGCCAAACCCGACCGCTCTTCAGGGGCCGGAGCGGAAGCCGAGAAGCGGCTCCAAGCATTGGCGCCTGACCGGCTTAAGGACTTGCCTCCCCCGTCCACTCTACCCGTCGAACCCTAAGCAGGTTGCGCAGGCAACCAGCATCTCTACCGACCCGGACTCTTTCTCTAGATGGAAAACCTGGCGCACACACTCCTCGGGCTCTCGTTTGCAAAAGCAGGACTCGAGCGCGTCACGCCACTAGCAACAACAGCGCTCGTGATTTCGTCGAATCTTCCCGACATCGATGTGCTCGGTCGCGTCGAAGGCGGCACAGTCTCCTATCTTGAATACCATCGCGGCTTCACTCACGGATTCATCGGGTTGCTGCTGGTGGCGGCGGCGCTGACGCTAACGCTGATGTTTATCGATCGCAGGATTCGTTTGCGCCGCGACCCCTTCAGAAGGCCGCTACGGCCAGTGAGGATCTTTTTGCTTGCGTATCTGGGCGGGCTTGGGCACGCGTTCATGGACTTCACGAACGTTTACGGCGTGCGGCCGCTTTTGCCGTTCAGCAAGCGGTGGTTTTATGGCGACGTTGCATTTGTCGTCGATCCATGGATCTGGCTCATACTCGGATCCGCTGCAGTGTGGTTGACGACGACGGATGCGGCGCGGATTTTTCTCTGGCTTGTGATAGGAATTATTTTGGTCCTGGTAGTCGGGCTTGCGCTTGGGCACCCATCCGACTCGCAGGCGCTGGCCATCCCAACTGCCGTGCGATTGATCTGGTTCTTCGGACTAGCCGCCGTCGTCGCAGGTAGCTTGTTTCGCTGGGGCCGCGCAGGCGAGCGGCTTGCCAGGTATTCGCTCCTGCTGCTTGCCCTCTATTACTGCGGAATGTGGATGGCTCATCAGTCGGCAATGAAAGAAGCTCAGAATTCCCTGGAGGTCGAAGGAGTGACTTCGATGGCTGTTTGGCCTGCGCCTGCGAACCCGTTGGCGTGGCGGGCGGTCGCGAAGACAAGCGACGCAGTCTATATTCGCAACATCGACCTGAGGAATCGTAAGGAGCAGTGGCGCGAGTTGCCGGCGCTGGATCAGAAGCTCGCGGATGCATTGCGCCGGTCAAACCAGGCGCGAGTCTTTCTGGACTTTGTGCGCTACGGCACTGCCCGCGTCGAGGAACTACCCGACGGGACCACGCTCGTGGAGTTGCGCGATCTTCGCTTTGACTTGCGGATGCGTGCAGAGCTTGATCAAGACAAGACGGTAACATCTGCAGAAGTGCAATGGTTCTGAAGTGGCGCGGACTTTAGTCTGTGGGTGCCTGCTCGAAAGAAACAGTTCGCTTACTTTCTAGACCACCCACAGACTAAAGTCTGCGCCACTTCACGTATTAGTGTTGCCTCTCCATTCACCGCACAATAGAATTGAAGCCACTAGATGGAGATCATCCGCATACGCCCCGGACTCGTCCCCTACACGCTGTCTGCCGCAGTTGTGATGACCGTTGGGTCGACTCTGCTCAAACAGGGTTGGCTAATCGCGGCGCTTGCCTGTTGGGCCTTGCTGGCGCCAATAGTAGTGACCGCCGCTTTCGACCGAATCGAGTTTGACGGCCACTCAATCCGACATCGTGGTCCGTTGGCTTTTCTGCTGACTCACCTCTTCCGCATTCGCCGCGAGCTATCGATATCCGACATCGAAGCCATCACGACCGAGACAACTCGAGTCAGCTTCGCAACCGGCGATGCGCGAATCAGCTATCACACTCGCATCACCGGAGCGGGCGTCGACATAGTTGTTCGCTCGCACCGCTCGACGTACGCGCAGTTCATCAAGGGGCTGTTCCGCGCGGCCGGCCCGCACAAGCTCGACCCGCGCTCGTCCGAGATCTTCGAGTACTTCGAAACAGGGAACGCGCTCAAAGGCTCGCCTGTGCTCAAGAGCGACATTGCGGCGATGCCTGCGCCGCTACTGCGCCGCATAGGCAACTCGTTGAGACTCGCGGGCAAGCTCGCCCAGGCGTCCAGCTATTTCCGTGTCGCCTACGAAAAGGAGCCGCGCAATCCGCAGCTTCTTTACGAGATGTCCCGCTTCTTTCACTCGTCTGCGCAGAGGGAAGACGCTCGATTGCTTCAACGGTCCGACGCTTGTTTGAGGCTTGCGTCGCGGCTTGCGGGCGATGCGCCGGACCTGCTGGAGCGAATCGGCGAGGCGTTCTTCGAGCGGCTGGACTTTAAACGAGCGTCCGACTGTTTTCGCCGCGCGCTGGCGCTCGATCCCGCGCGCTTTCGCGCGAACGTAGGGCTGGCTGAGATCGCGCTTCGTGACGGTAAGCTCGCCCATGTGGCTCACTTCTACAATGCGGCCGCGTCAAGCGGTGACCTAGCGCTGGCTAGAATGGCTGGACGCGAAGCTCGCTACTATGGCCGCTTGATGGATGATGACGATTTTCTGGAAGCCGAGCTTCACCGCATACGCATATCGAATCAGGTCAGATGGGCCAGACGGCTTGCGGCGATGACCTTCTTCAGCGCGTGGCTGGTAGGGGGCATCGCCGGGCGATTCTCATCGATCGTCGAAGACTTCGGTTGGGCGATCATGGCAACCTCGGGGCTGATCTGGTGCACAGCGATGTTCACGATGCGCTTCTTCCGGCGGCGCAGCGCATGAGGACAACGTAAAACACTAAGCTTGGAAGCTATCTAGTTCTGCCCTTCACGTCAGGCCTTCTCGGTAATCAACGCGATCGGAATGATCAAGCGGAATCTCGTGCCGCGGTCGTTATTTAGTGGGCTCGTAAGTGCGACGTTTCCGCCAAGCTCGACCGCGCGTCGTCGAACGATCGCCAGCCCAAGACCTGTTCCGCGCGACTTCGTTGAGTAGAATGGTTCGAACACTCGCTGCTGCGCGTCTACTGGGATCCCAGGTCCGGTGTCGGTGACCGTTAGAATCAAGGTCGTGCTTGTCGGATCAAGCGGGCGGACACGCCGGTCCGCCCCGACGGGCTCTAAGGCGGCCTCGATCTTCACTTGCCCGCCAACCTCAATCGCCTGCAAGGCGTTCAGCACAAGATTGCTTAACGCTTCGCGCAATGCGCCGCCTTGGGCGCCTGTCAGTGTCACGTCGGCGATCGATTCAACCTTCAAATCCACCCCACGCTCTTTGGCTTCGCCGCCCGCCAGCGTTACGGTCGCGTTCACCAAATCAGAAAGCTGGACCGGCTGCGAGTCAGCATGACTAGGTCGCGAGAATGCTAACAGTTGCGAGACTGTTCGGTTGAGTCGGTCAATCTCGCTGACGATCAAGCTCAGGTCCTTGTCGTAACCTGAGAGCGCTTCCTCTTCGCGCATCACCTGGGCTATGGACTTGATCGACGACAGCGGGTTCTTCACTTCGTGCGCGACCTGAGCCGCCATTTGCCCGAGCGTCGCGAGATGTTCTCGATTCGCAAGCTCGCGTTCGAGTTGTACTTTCTCTTCTACCAGCCTGCAACCTTCGACTTCAACCGCGACTTGCGCCGCAAGCACGTCGAGGATCGCTCGCTTCTCAGATGTGAGCGCAGGAACTTCCACAGTGATCAACATCAATCCGACAAGCTCCGTCTCGCGCCTCAACGCATAGGCGATTGTCGCGCCGATCGCTTCAAGGTCGTCGTCCGTTTCGATTACGTCCGCGTTCCACTCGATCATCTTTTCAGCGAGCCGCCGCTCGGGACTGCCTGCGGTCATCGCCGCAAAAGGTAAAACGCGAACGTCGGTGAGATCGAGCCCTCGCTTGATCGTTTCTTCTGTGTAGCGCACAAGCGAAGCCAACTCTCCAAAGCCTTCAGCGCCGGAAGAGACCTGTCGCACCACGTCGCGATACAGCCCGATCTCACTGGCGAACAGCCGGCGAACCATTCGGTCGATCACTCGCACTAACGGGCTGGCAAGAGCGACCATTCCGAGGATGAGGATTACCTCGACCACGCCGGGTGTGATCTCGAATCGATCGACCAGAAACTGATCAAGC
Source organism: Acidobacteriota bacterium (assembly GCA_038040455.1). Taxonomy (GTDB): domain Bacteria; phylum Acidobacteriota; class Blastocatellia; order UBA7656; family UBA7656; genus Onstottus_A. The sequence goes on along the minus strand of JBBPIH010000055.1, from coordinate 10,279 downwards.
CGTCTCACTCCGTAGGTGTACACTGCGATAAACACCACTGCGAACATCGCGTATACGAGGCTGTCTTTGACGGCTACATCCACCAGCTTGTAGCGATAGACGTGATAAGCGACGAAGAAGACCGGGAACAGCGACGAAAGGATGAACAGTATCCACGGAACGTCGTTGGGGCCTGAGCGCAAGATCGCGACGACCACGAACTCGAATACGCCGTTCAACACCAGCAATACTGCAAGGCGTTTGAAGAACGCTCGCTCGCGCACGGCGCGCGGGTCGAGACGATCCTTCATCGACCAGTCCAGTAGCGCCGACGAGATCATTGCAAGCAAATACCAAATCGAATACGGAATCAGCAGGACGCGCAGCTCGATTAGATACGGCTTATAGTCGCCCACGTTGATCCGGTAGATCGCATAAGGCAGGACAATCATTGGCAGATAAAGCGCCGCGCCGATGAGCCTGACCGCGCGCGGCTTGAGCGTGCGATACCCGCCAAGCGAAGCCCAGAAGCCGATGTGTGCGTGAAGCAAAGCTGCAGGAAGCAGCGCGACTCCTGTCATCGCCAGCGTATCCCAGGCGCGCAGCAGCACGGTGAGACGCTCGGGCCCAAGCAGCAACTCGTGAAAAGTGATGAACAGATTGCCGAGGAACCATACCCCAAGGCAGAGGTTGAGGATGGTGATCAATCGAACTGGCTGTGTGAGCTTTTCACGCGAACCGAGCCTTCGGTTCCAGATCAGCCACGCGATGTAGAGATGAAGCGTTGCGCCTGTGGCGAATCCGACAAGCTTGAGGATTTGAATCGGCGACATAGACGACAGGTGTGAGATTCGTTCGTGGCCAGACGCGCAAGATACACAAAAGCGGAACTCAGAATCGACACACGACCTTGGTCGCCGCGGTCTAACGCGCCGTTTACTGCAGGATGTCTCTTACCGAGCAGCGAAAGCCTGGCAGCAATGGTGTGGTTACCTGGTCCCGAATTCCCAGCTTGGCAACTAGCTTCAGTTTGCTTGTGCGGTAGATGGCGATTGCTGAGCGCTCCGGGTCAACGATCCAGTACTCTTTTACGCCGTACTTCCGATAAAGCTGTCGCTTAGCGTGCCGGTCGCGGCGCTCGTTCTCAGTTCCAGGAGAAAGTATTTCAATGATCAAATCCGGCGCCCCTGAAACTCTAGCGCCAGTGGCTATCTGGCTTCGCCGCTCATTGCTTATATAGACGACATCGGGTATTACTCCGCTGAAGTCGCTGAAGATCACTCCTGGCCCCGGCCAGACCTTTCCTATCGGGTTCTTGCGGAGATACTCCTTGAAAGCAAATAAGAGATTCACCACAACATCTTGATGTGTTAGGCTCGGTGCGCGAGACACGAATAGTTCCCCCTCAATGACTTCGTAGCGGTTTCCGTCTTCGGGCATTGACTCAAGGTCCGCTATTGTCAGAATGGGCTCAAGCTTAGCTGCCATATAACCGATTCCTTGCCTTAACCTAACGAGCTTACCTGCCCGCAAGCCGATCCGACTTACCATGCAATGGCGTACCTGCCGCGCCTCGGATCAGCGCCCGCCTCGATCACTCCCGACTCACTGTAAAACCGAATCACCGTAGGCGCCGAAGGATTGCCCCACGCTGATTGCGTTTCGACTTTGTGCCCGCGCGTCCCAAGTTCGTCTCCTACCTGCTTTTGGATTCGGTCTTCGAGGTTCAAAACGCCAGCGTTGAAGCGATGATCGTCAAAGGAACTCACCAGGTGCAAGGTCTGGAAGCGCGAAGCCTCGACCGCTTCTTGCACATTCATCCCGAACTCGACGATGTTTAGCAGCACTTGAATGAGCGATTGGTCTTGATTGTCACCGCCTGGCGTTGAGAGCACCAGGAACGGCTTGCCGTCTTTCAACACCAGCGTAGGGGTTAGCGTTATCCTCGGCCGCTTGCCGGGCTGAATCACGTTCGGATGTCCTTCCTCAAGCAGGAATGATTGCATGCGCTGGCCTAGCATTACACCCGTGTTGCCCGCCACCACGGTCGGCAGCCACGCACCCGATGGAGTCGCGCTGAACAGATTGCCGTCTTTATCGATCACGTTCACACAAGTCGTGTCGTTAGCGCGCTCGGCTTCAGGCACCGCTGACTGCCCGGTGAGCGCAGGATGCGGAGTGCCGTTGACGAGCGGTTTCTTATTGACCGGATCGCCCGGACGTTGTTCGAGCGAGGCCCGCTTTTCGTCGATCAAAGACCTGCGCATGGCCGCGTAGTCCTTCGATAGAAGCTCGGTCGCAGGCACGCGCACGAAATCAGGATCGCCGTAATAGCGGTCGCGATCGGCGAATCCCAGCTTCATCGCTTCGGTCAGCGTGTGAATGTAGTCTGCCGAGTTGTGCTTCATCGCTCGCAGGTCGTAGCCCTCGAGCACGTTCAACATCTCGAGCATCGCTGGCCCCTGCGCCCAGAATCCGGTCTTGTAGACTTCATAGCCGCGATACGAAGAATGGGTCGGCTCCTCGACATTCGCGTGAAACGCGGCGAAGTCCCCCGCCCGTAGCAACCCACCATTCGCTGCGCAGAAGTCTGAGATGCGCTTAGCGATGACGCTCTTGTAGAAATAATCTCGCGCAGCCGTTAGTGCGGCGTGACGCCCTCGCGAAGCCGCCGCGCGCTCGGCCTTGACTATCTCGCGGAGCGTGCGTGCAAGGTCGGGTTGCGAAAAGAGGTCACCCGGTTTCGGCACGCGGCCTTCCGGCAAGAATAACTTCGCGCTCGTGGGCCACTGCTCGTATACCTTTCGAGTTCTTTCGATATAGCTGACACGCAGCTCATCGATTGGGAATCCGTCCGCCAGCTCAACAGCCGGTTGCATGACTGCGGCAAGCGATTTCGTCCCGAAGCGATCGAGCGCCGTCACTACCGCATCGAGCACTGCGGGAACCGTCGCGGGAAGAATTCCGGATGATGGAATGAAACTCGGGCCCTTCTCGCGGTCACCTTTCTTCGCTTGATTAAGGAAGAACTGGCGCGTAGCGAGCTGCGGCGCGATGCCCTGGCCGTTGATCACCGACACCCGGCCGCGGGAGAGCTTAATGATGATCGGAACTTCGCCGCCGAATGAGAAGTGTGAGAACTCGATGACCGACGCGGCTAATATCGCAGCGCAGCCGGCATCGACGGCGTTGCCTCCCTGCTGAAGCAAGCGCATTCCTGCTTCAGCGGACAGCGGATGGCCGGCGGCAACTGCCCCTCGCTTGCCCCGTACGACCGGGCGAAAGGTTTCGGCTCCCGGCGCAACCATCGATGATGCGAAGATGACAATCGCGACGGCAACACGGATCAAGGAAGACAGTGGTCTCATATCACCTCCAGAGAAGCGCGGTATGTACTCCGAAGTTTCGGGCTTTGATTGCTGATTGTCAACGTTCGGTGCCGATAAGCAACCGGGAGGAAAGAAGGGTACTGATTCGGTGGAAACTAGCCGGATGAGCTATACGTGCAGACGGATTACGTTCTGCCCTCGGATAGCAGAGCGTCGTCCAGGATCCTTCTTGCGATTCGTTCTCGGTCGTCCTTGCGGCGGACCTTTCGGCGGCGGTCAGTACCTTCGTTGTCGATCCAGGTTACTCCCCCGATCACTATCAAGGTCTCCGCCGTATAGCGAATCGAACGCCTGCGTTCCTGCTGGCGGCGCTCATTGCTGTTGCGTCTCTCAACGCTTTTCCCTGAAGACATCAATCGCCTCTTGCCGGACCGCGAGTCCGCGGCGCTCGCTCGAAGCCCGAGCGCGCCGCCCTGTAATACTAAAAGACCTATTAACGTCGCTTTTTCAGCTTTCCGTCAAAATAATCGAGTGTGACTTTGCCGCATCGGCTATTAATGAGGCATCTGTTCAGACAGCATCATGCGTCGGAAAAACTTGGCACCGCGCCCTGAATCCGCGCTAGTGCAGACCGGTTGGCCGCTGTCACATCCTGCCGCGGCTGCTGCCTGGGAGCTTTCAATCGCGGCAAGGGCGAACTCTTCTTCGCCATTGAAGACTTCTTCCCTCATGGCGGTAGCTTCGTGGGAAATCGACTCGATTCTCTCCATCACCCGGTCGCGCTCGGCTCGCATCGTCTCCAGCTTGAGCACCAATCGGTTAATTTCGGTCTGCCGCTCTTCGATTTCACGATTGAGCAAAAACTCTTCTTCTTCGACGGCCGCGGCGCGCCGGTAAAGTCCCGCGGCCTCGTCTTCGAGCGCTTCAGCCATTTGTGTCAGCATCCTCATCTTCACTCGACGCGGCGAGATCAGGCCGCTGGCGGGTACCTTGGGTTCAGTAAGAACCGTCATAATCTTCTCCTTCTATATTGCCGCCGATCGCGCCGGGAAAGTCACAACTCGCAGCGCCGATCCATTGCGGCGGCGAGCGATCTTGTCTTGATACATGCGCTGATCGGCGACTTCCATCAGCTCGTCTATGGCCGTGCCGTCCTGCCCGTAGGTCGCGTAGCCAATCGAAATGCCAACGCGCGCTACGCGGCCCGGCCTTACCTCGTATACGAAGCTATCAACCGCTGTCTGAAGTCGCGTCTTCATCTCGTACACCAGGTCGGGTGTAACGCGATGCAGCACCGCCACGAATTCGTCACCGGCATACCGGATGAGTGTGTCTCCCGTACGAACCTGCCCGCGTGAAACTTGCGCAACACGCCGCAGTATCTCGTCGCCGACGTGATGGCCATAGGTGTCGTTGATTCTCTTGAAACCGTCCAGGTCCATCATCATCAACACCAGCGGATAACCGTGACGCTCGGACCTGCTTCGTTCTTGATCGAAGAAGCTGTACATGTAGCGGGAGTTTGGAAGCCCGGTGAGATTGTCCGTAAGGGCGGATTCCTGAGTCCGCTCAAAAGCCAGCGCGTTGTGGACCGCGGTGGCTGTGTGATGCGAAATGGTTTCCAGCAATCTGACTTCGTCGGCCGAGTATCCGCGATCTTCTTCGCAGTAGAGCGCAAGCGTCCCGACCAGCGAATCGTGGTGCTCGAGAGGGAATATCGCAGTGGACCGATACGCGGCCGCAGCCAGACCCAGCGGCCGCTGAAGGTCGGCGAGCGGGCTTCCGCCGATCAACACCTGCCGGTGTTCGGCAACCCATCCAGCGCCACCCTCACCCACTGGCATCTCCATGCCCTTTAGCGCCTCGGCGTTCCTGCCTATCACATAAGCGGCACGCAGCCGGTTTCCCTCCTTCATATATATGACCAGGGTGGTGAAGTTGGCGATGTTGTCGAGCTTGGCCGCGACGATCGGTAACACTTCGGACAGTTTCAGAGTGGAACCAAGCGTCTGCGAGATTTCATACAGCGAGAGCACCTCTCGCTGCGCGGCGGCGATATCCCGCAGCGCTTTTTCAGTAGGCGTTCTTGGCGCGGGACTAAAGCTGGGCTCGAAGAGTCTGGCTGTCGCAATGGGTTCGACGCCCAGCAGGGAGACCGGACGCGCGCTGAGCGCGGGCAAGTTGTCTTCGAGTGAATCGATGATATTAAAGAATACTTCGAGCAGCGGTGGATCGAACGATCGCGCGTCTTCGCCGCGCATCATCTCTAGTGCTTGCTCGCGTGTGTAGCGCGAGCGATGCGGGCGGTTGGTTGTCAAAGCCTCGTAACAATCGACGATTGTGAGTATCCGCGCGCCGAACGGAATCTCCTCGCCCTTCAAACCGCTCGGGTATCCTGTGCCGTCATACTTTTCATGATGGTGTTTCACTATGGGAACGACTTCGTAGGGAAACTCGACATTGCTCAGAATGTCGGCGCCAACAACCGGGTGGATCATGACTTTGGAGTATTCGGCGGCGCTGAGCTTGCCGGGTTTGCTCAAGATGTACTCGGGAACGGCCAGCTTGCCTATGTCGTGAAGCAATGCGGCAGCCTTCAACCCTTCCATCTGGTCTTCGGGGTAGCCCACCGCGCGGGCGAGCCCTTCGGCCAGCATCCGCACTCGTTGTATATGCCCGCGCGACAATTCATCTTTCGCGTCGATTGCCATGGTCAGCGACTCAACGGTCGCCAGGTGCAGTTTGGTCAGCCCTTCGATGTGCTGGTTCGATGTTTCGACTCGCCCCAGATAACTTCTGTACGCGATATAGGTCAAAAGGAGGATCGGAAGCGACATGACGAACGAGTAAAATCCGAAGATCGTTATCGCCTTGCATATCACGCCGGCCGCTACCGCGCCGATGTAGAAAGCCGGCGAAGCCCACAGATAGTTATCAGTCCAGGTGTTGATCACCTTGCGGCCGCTAAACAGCGCGATGGCTATCGCCGCGATGCTGCTGTTAGTCAGATAATTCGTCAACGCGATCACGCCAATTGCCAGCGTTAGCTGGTCAAGTCGATCGTGGCTGTACAACAATTGATCGAGCGGTCCAAAGAGGTTTACCGCGAGCAGCGAAGCGCTCAGTACCGCAATATTCATCGAACCCATGTTAATGAGAGCGGTGGATCCGAGATTCGTCTTGTTGCCACGCGGCGACCTTGCCAGCCCGTCAATCGACGCCAGCACAGCCGCTGCCCACGGCCCTAGCATCAGGATCGCGATGCAGATGAAGGTGTCGCTCAAAGTGATCTTGCTGCGCACGCCAGGAATCCAAACCTCGGCCCGCCAGCTCAACAACATTGTGAACGCAAGCACCAGCATCCAGTCGAGCCGCACCGGCTCCAGGCACAAGCGGTAGATTGAATAGAAAAGCGCGAGGGTTCCTGTGACAGAGACGCTCACGGTGAACAACTTAGTCTTCAAATTGGCCGCTTGCGTCACGTTCACCTCAAACACTCAACAACGTTAACCGCGCGATTGTTTGAATCGGGCCGATCGCTGGACTGCACTCTTTCGTTGATCTTGCGCGGGACAACCGCTTCACGAGGCACTGGCCTCCCCCTCGGCGCAGTCAACACCATTCAATGCTCGTGCCGCTGGCACCGGTTGCCGCCATACTTTTGAAGGACTTTTGGATGTTGTAATTAGGAGTAATCAGCTAGGGGCCGGGTTGTCATATAGTAACCAGCCACAGTCAAACTGGCGATCATATCCATCTTGTTCATTCAGTATGACTGGAGGAATTTGTGAGGAAAAGACACTCGGCGAACCGAGGCATGCTTCTATTGACGCGTTAGTTCGCCGTCGCGCTTGTAGTCGTCGTATCGCTGAATGATCTTCTGAACGTAGCCGCGTGTGACTGGGAAATCTATGCGCGCGATGAACTCGTCACGCGTGATCTTAGAGCGCTCTGCATCTGATGTCCAACGCTCCACATTAGACGGGCCGGCGTTGTAGGCGGCAAGAGCAAAGGAGAGGGGATCGGTCTCCTCTCTGTAGCGTTTGAGCAGGGACTGAAGATACCAGCAGCCGACGTGTAAGCTGACCGCGGGATCGCCGAACGTCTCTTCGAATCCCGGCTCATGTCCCAGCGGGGGTGCTTTGCTTGTTATCGCAGCAGCAGCTTCCGACAGCGAACGCGAGCGCGTGGCTTCGACCCACTCCTGAGCGACAACCGGCGTCACCTGCATCAACCCTACTGCGCTTTGTGAGCTGCGAGCTCGGGGGCTGAAAAATGACTCTTCGTACACGATTGCTTTAACCAGCGCAGGATCGAGGCCGTGCTGCTGGGCGGCGGCCGCGATTAGCTTGTCATACCTGGTCGTCCAATAGCGCCGGGCTACCAACACGCCAACAGCGGCTAACAAACATACGCTGAGAAGTATGAGCAGTCTTTTGCGCATTGTGTCAGAAGAAGTAGCATAGACTCTAGTCTGTGTGTTGCAATACGAGGCAGAACAACTGACACAGACTGATGAAGTCTATGCTACTTCAGTTTCCCCGGCGAAGCGCGGCCCAGAAGTCTGACTGTTCGTACTCTCGATCCACGCCTTCGTAGCGGGCCGATATGTCGCTCTCTTCAAGGACGTGTCCCTGGAGCCATATGTTCGCAGTGATCTCCGCTCCGATCTTGAGTTGCCCGCGCAAGGCTCGCCGATTGGCAAGTACCTCGAGGCGAATCGACGCCGCATCAACATAAATCCAAACGAGGTCGGCTGCCGTAACAGGATTGCGGATGTCTCGCCAGGAGAGCACGCGGCCGCTAATCACGTAGTCGTTTTCACACGCCTTGTCGGCGAATCCCTCGAGCCCCTCAGCTAGCTCGAAGCGGTGAGCAGGGGGAGCGGTCAATCGTTTGGACACTGGATACGGCCGCACGCTGGCAGCATAAGCGATTCCCGCCAGCGCAACGTGCAATTGTGATTCGCGAAAGACGGCTTCATCAAGCTCGGTCAGGTTTTGAAGCTCGAAGACGACGTCGGGCGCGCCACGCACACCGCCGTGCACTATCGCTTCGCCGTCTTCGTCGTACTCGACAAGCTCCCACGGCAGAATGGCGCGAACATAGCGGCTGCGAAAGGCGGGGCGGCAATCCGCATAGTAAAAGTCGGCGCCGCGTTCGTAGAGGATGGACCAGACCTCCAGCCCATCGCCGAGCTTCCAACACCTTCCGTGCAACGCCGCCTCTCCGCGTTGCGCGCGAGTCCGATGGCCATTTGTCTCGACGTATTCCACCAGCAAGTTGTACGAATGCTCGTCGGCAATTTCAAAGCCGATCGCCTGAAACAATTCGGCCATCACAGCGCCGTCTGTCGGTTCTTGTTCGAGAGGTTCTTCGCTGATTGGCTTACTCATGGCGGGGAAGGCAAAAGGTAGCATAGACTTCAGTCTGTGTGGAGCGGCTTCGAACTAGATGACCCGCGTCTCAGTGCACTAACATAGACTAAAGGCTATGCTACTCCCTTCATTTCTTCGACTCTTCGCCTATTTCGGCATTCAAAGTGTACTCACGCCCGTCGCGTAGAATCCGAATGGCGACCTTAGTGCCGGGAAGCTTGCTCGCGATGATTCGATTGAACTGCACGGATGACGTGATTGACTGGCCGTCGATGGTGGTGATCAGATCGTCCTTCCTCAGACCGGCGCGCGCGGCTGGAGTGGCTCGCTCCGCGCGAATGACGCGCACACCCCGAGCGTCGGCCGCCAGCTTCAGCACGCCACGAATATCAGCATCGACGTCCTGGGTGTCGACGCCGAGGAACCCACGTGTGACCCGCCCGCGGTCGATCAGTTGGGACAAGATTGATTTGAGAGTGTTGATCGGTATCGCAAAGCTCAACCCTTGTGTGCGCTCCAGAACGAGCGTGTTGATGCCGACGATTTTGCCTAGAGCATTCAGAAGCGGACCGCCTGAGTTCCCGGGATTTATCGCCGCGTCTGTCTGCAAAAAGTCATCGAACTGTCCTCCGAATCCCGTCCGTCCTTTCGCGCTAACGATCCCAAGCGTAACCGTGTGATCGAGTCCGAGCGGATTGCCGATGGCGATGACCCACTCACCTACGCGCAGTGAATCGCTGTCGCCCAGATCGGCTACTGGAAGCTGCGCGCCATGCGGCACGATCTCGAGCAAAGCGATGTCGGTCGCTTCATCGTAGCCTTTGATCGAAGCAGGAAATTGGCGGCCATCGTGCAGGGTGACCGTGACACTATTGACCAGCTTCGAAGGACCCTTTGTTTCAGGGCCGCGCTGCCCCAAACCGCGCCTTGGCTCGGCGTTCGAGATCAGGTGAAAGTTGGTGGCAATGAACCCGCGCCGGTCGATGATGAAACCGCTGCCGAGGTTCTCGCCGCTCTCAGCACTCGAGCGGACGTTGACCACCACTTCGTTAACCCGTTCAGCGATCGAAGGAACGTCGAGCAGTATGGTCTTGCCATGAGGCGCCGGCGCGGAGCTTAGCTGTTGATCGCCGGCTCGCGGCGCCTGACTTCTGTCGGCGTGAGCGCGCACCGATAACGATGAGCACGCTGCCACAACCGCCAACAGCGCGAGCGATGTTGCTTTCAATTGTTTAGTCATTACCTTGGCCTGAGCTAGTCTTTTGGTCGCTTTTATCTGAAGCGGGAGCGCGGGAACGCACACCTCGAACGTTTCGAGAGGGTCCGTATCGAGGCCGCTGCCCTGAGCGCACCATCTCCGCGAACAAGTCGACATCGTAGTCGCACTCGCGCGACATCTCTTCTCGGATGGCGTGAATTTCTTCCAGGAATCTCGGCTTTCGATACATAAAACCAAATCCAAAGTCCAAGGTCCAGGGTCCAAAGTCCAAGGTCCAGGTCCAAGGTCCAAAGTCCAGGGTCCAGGGTCCAGGGTCCAGGGTCCAAGGTCCAAGGTCCAAGGTCCAAGGTCCAAGGTCCAAGGTCCAAGGTCCA